>NZ_JAJTBB010000040.1 GCF_021287135.1 Acidovorax sp. | reverse complement strand
CTGCGCTGCGGCGGCGGCCCGGCGGGCCTGCGCATCGGGGCCGCCGCCGCCCGCGGCCACGGCGGCCCGCGCGGCTGGGCGCAGCGCGTGGCCGGCAGCGGCACGCGTGCGGCCCTGCCGGAGCTGCACAGCGACCTGCTGGCCCTGCCGCCCACGGTGGCGGTGTTTGCAGACAAGGCGCTGAATCGATCGCTCTACCTCTGGCTGGCCGCCCTCGCCTCGCAGTGGGGCACGGCGAACCCGCCGCAGGGCAGCGGCTGGCTGGGGCACAACCTGGCCGCCGCACGCGCCACGCTGGGCACCTTTCCGGGCCTGGCCGGTCCCTACGCGCAGCTCCTCCAGGCCCAGCTGGCGCTGCGGCCTGCGCTCGCCACGCTGCGCGGGCCCGCCGCCGAGGCCGAGGGCTGGGTGCAGCGCGCCTTGCGGGGTGAACTGGAAGACCTCTTGCCATCGGGCCCGCTCTGGCCCGCAGGGCTCGGCCCCGCCGCCGTGGCGCCCGTGTGGCTGTGGCTCGACGGCGGCGACGGCACGGCGGGCGAGTCCGCGGCCGTGCGCAAGGCGCAACCGCCAGCACCGCAGGCTGCGCCAGACGCTGCGGCAGCGCCCGCCCCGGAAGACCGCACGCGCCGCAAGGCCGAGCGGGTGCGCGACGAGCGCCACGCCGCGCCGCTGATGCTGTTCTTCCGCGCCGAGTCCATCCTCTCCTGGGGCGAGTTCACCAAGGTGCAGCGCGCCGACGACGACAGCGACGATGGCAACGCACTGGAAGCCGCCCGCGACATGGACGTGCTCGCCATTGCCGACGACCCGGGCAACGCCAACCGCCTGGCCGCGCGCGTGCGCTTCGACTTGGACCTGCCCAGCGCCGCGGCCGACGACGTGGCCCTGGGCCCCGGCGAACACCTGCCCGAGTGGGACTGGAAGGCCGGCGTGCTGCGGCCTGCGCACTGCGCCGTGCAATGCCGCGTGGCGCGCGACGCGGCACCGTTCACGCCCCCTGCCCAGCTGCGCACCACCGTGCGCCAGGTGCGCCGGCGCCTGGAAGTGCTGCGCGCAGCCCCCTTGCGCGCGCACGCCCAGGCCGACGGCGATGAACTGGACGTGGACGCCTGGGTGCGCCACGCCGCCGACGCGGCCGCCTGGCGCAGCGAATCCCCCGCCGTGTGGCAGCGCCGCGTGCGGGCCGAGCGCAGCCTGGCCACCCTGCTACTGGCCGACCTGTCGCTCTCCACCGACGCGCACGTGGCGGGCGCGGGCCAGCCCATGCGCGTGGTGGACGTGATCCGCGATGCGCTGTATGTGTTTGGCGAGGCACTGGCCGCCGGTGGCGATACCTTCGAGATGCTGGGTTTCAGCTCCGTGCGGCGCCAGAACGTGCGCATCCAGCACCTCAAGGGCTTTGACGAAGCCTGGACCGGCACCGCCCAGGCCCGGGTCGGCGCCATCAAACCCGGCTACTACACGCGCATGGGCGCCGCCATCCGCCACGCCACGGCGCGCCTGGCCGCGCGGCCCGAGCGCCAGCGCCTGCTGCTGCTGCTGACCGATGGCAAGCCCAACGACCTGGACGTGTACGAAGGCCGCTACGGGCTGGAGGACACGCGCCATGCGGTGCAGGAGGCGCGCGCGCAAGGCCTCACGCCCTTCGCGGTGACCATCGACGACGCGGGCCACGACTACCTGCCCTACCTCTTCGGCCAGCAGGGCTATGCGCTGGTGCACCGCCCGCGCGACCTGGCGCAGCGGTTGGCGGCGGTGTACAGCCAGATCACCCGGCAGCAGTAAAAGGGGGGCCTGAGCACCTGTCCACAGGTTGCACCGCCGGAAGTTTATTGACTGAAGTCATGAAGATGCATTCAATATTCTTGTTTAATGGCGCATCCCCACCGACCCACGAGCCTGCGCCATGGACATCCGGCAGTTCGACATCCCCCGCTACCTCTCGGCCCTGCCGCTGTTTCAGGAATCCACCCCCGAGGAACTGGTGCGCCTGGCCACCGGCTGCCGGCTGCGGCGGTTCGCGCGCGGCGACAGCGTCTTTCGCGTGGGCACGCCGTGCGAGGAGTTCCACGTCACGGTGCTGGGCCAGGTGAAGCTGTTTGCCCTCTCGCCCGCGGGGCAGGAGAAGGTGATCGAGCTGGTGGGCCCCGGCATGAGCTTTGCCGAAGCGCTGATGTTCACCGGCAAGCCCTACATCATCAACGCCCAGGCGCTGTCCGACACCCTGCTGCTGAGTGTGGACAAGGCCACGGTGGAGCGCGAGATTGAGGCCGACCCGCGCTTTGCCATGCGCATGCTGGCGGGCATCTCGCGCCGGCTGCACGGGCTGGTGCATGACGTGCAGACCTACACGCTGCACAGCGGCATGCAGCGCGTCATCAGCTACCTGCTGCACGAGCTGCCCGAGGGCGCGAACGACGCCGCCGCCATGGCGCTGGCCTGCGCGGGCCACGGCCAGCGGCACGCCCCGGGGGGCCAGAGCATCACGCTGCCGGTGAGCAAGGCCACCATTGCCTCGCGCCTGTCGCTCACGCCCGAATACTTCTCACGCGTGCTGCACGAGCTGGAAGACGCCGGCCTGATCCGCATGGACAAGCGCGACATCCATATCCCCGATGCTGCGCGGCTGGCCGAGCACACCTGGGCCGAACCCGGCGGCCGCCGTGCGGCACCCGCTGGCCAGGCGCTGCCTGCATAAGCTCATCACGAAGGATTGGATGGCCCGGCCGCCATCCGGTGCAAGAATGGCCCCGCTGCGGCACCCGCCGCGCCTCCATTCAACCTGAGAAGGACCCTTGCACCATGAAGATCGAGACCCTGGCCGTCCACGCTGGCTACAGCCCCGACCCCACCACCAAGGCGGTGGCCGTGCCCATCTACCAGACGGTGGCCTATGCCTTCGACAGCGCCCAGCACGGCGCGGACCTGTTCGACCTGAAGGTGCCGGGCAACATCTACACCCGCATCATGAACCCCACGACCGACGTGCTGGAAAAGCGCGTCGCGGCGCTGGAAGGCGGCATTGCCGCGCTGGCCGTGGCCTCGGGCATGGCGGCCATCACCTACGCCATCCAGACCATTGCCGAGGCGGGCGACAACATCGTGTCGGCCAGCACGCTCTACGGCGGCACCTACAACCTGTTTGCCCACACGCTGCCCCAGCAAGGCATCACCACCCGCTTTGCCGACCCGCGCGACCCGGCCAGCTTTGCGCAGCACATCGACGCGCGCACCAAGGCCATCTTTGTCGAATCCATCGGCAACCCGCTGGGCAACGTGACCGACATCGCGGCCATCGCCAAGGTGGCGCACGACCACGGCGTGCCTCTGATCGTGGACAACACCGTGCCCAGCCCCTACCTGCTGCGCCCCATCGAGCACGGGGCCGACATCGTGGTGCACTCACTCACCAAGTACCTGGGCGGCCACGGCAACAGCGTGGGCGGCGCCATCGTGGACAGCGGCAAGTTCCCGTGGGCGCAGCACAAGGCGCGCTTCCCGCGCCTGAACGAGCCCGACGTGAGCTACCACGGCGTGGTCTACACCGAAGCCCTGGGCCCCGCCGCCTTCATCGGCCGCGCGCGCGTGGTGCCGCTGCGCAACACGGGGGCGGCGCTGTCGCCGCAAAGCGCGTTTTTGATCCTGCAAGGCATCGAGACTCTGGCGCTGCGCATGGACCGCATCTGCGACAACACGCTGGCGCTGGCCCAGTACCTGCGAAGCCACCCCAAGGTGGAATGGGTGCGCTACGCGGGCCTGCCCGACCACCCCGACCACGCCATCGTGCAGCGCCAGCTGGGCGGCCGCGCCTCGGGCATCCTGAGCTTCGGCCTCAAGGGCAGCGACGCCGACCCGCGCGCAGCCGGAGCGCGCTTCCTGGATGCGCTGCAGCTCTTCACGCGCCTGGTGAACATCGGCGACGCCAAGTCGCTGGCCACGCACCCCGCCTCCACCACGCACCGCCAGCTCAACCCCGAGGAACTCGCCAAGGCCGGCGTGAGCGAGAGCATGGTGCGCCTGTCGGTGGGCATCGAGCACATCGACGACCTGCGGGCCGACCTGGCGCAGGCACTGGAGAAGGTGTGATCCGCTGAGCGGCTCTGGGGGCGCGCGGAATCACAGGTCTTTTTGGCCTCTAGCGCGCTTCCAGCAAGCGCAATAAGCTATTAAAACAATAGCAAATCAGGCGTCGCGCGCCAGCCGCACGCCGGTGAACTGCCACCGCGCCGTGGCCGGAAAGAAGTTGCGGTAGGTGCTGCGCGCATGCCCCGGCGGCGTGGCGCACGAGCTGCCGCGCAGCACGTACTGGTTGACCATGAACTTGCCGTTGTATTCGCCCACCGCGCCAGCGGCCGGGCGAAAACCCGGGTACGGCGCGTAGCTGGACTGCGTCCACTGCCAGGCCGCGCCAAAAAGCTGCTGCAGCGCGCCGCCCTCGGGCCCGCTGCGGGCCGCGGCGTGCTCCCATTCGGCCTCGGTGGGCAGCCGTGCGCCCGCCCAGCGCGCATAGGCATCGGCCTCGTAGTACGACAGGTGCACCGCGGGCCGCTCGGCCTGCAGGGGCTGCACACCGTCCAGGGTGAACACCTGCCACGCCGCGCCCGGCCCGCGCTGCCAGTACAAGGGATGCTCCAGCCCCTGGGCCGTGCGCCAATCCCAGCCTTCGGCGAGCCAATGGGCGGGGTCGTGGTAGCCCCCGGCCTCCACAAACGCCAGGTACTCGGCCTGGGTGACCAGGCGAGAGGCCAGCGCGTAAGGCTGCAGGTACACCCGGTGGCGCGGGCCTTCGTTGTCAAAGGCAAACCCCGCGCCGGCGTGGCCGGTGTCGACCAAGCCGCCGTCCCACGCGGTCCATTCCAGCGCACCGTGGGCGGACGGCATCTGCGGCGCCTGCGGGCTTGGGGCATAGGCCGGCAACAGCGGGTTGCAGGACAGCAGGTGCAGCACGTCGGTGAGCAGCAGCTCCTGGTGCTGCTGCTCGTGCTGCAGGCCCAGTTCGACCAGCGCGCCCAGGGCGGGGTCGCGGGCCACGCGGGGCATCAGGCGCTCCATGCGGGCGTCCACGTCGGCCCGGTAGGCCAGCACCTCCTGCAGCCCGGGCCGCGTGAGCAAGCCCCGTTGCGGGCGCGGGTGCTTGGCGCCCACGCCGTTGTAGTAGGAGTTGAACAGCACCCGGAACGCGGGCGCGAACGGCGCAAACCCGGGCTCGTGGGCTTCCAGCACAAAGGTCTCGAAAAACCAGGTGGTGTGCGCCAGGTGCCATTTGGCCGGGCTGGCGTCGGGCATGGACTGCGCGCAGCAGTCCTCCGCCGAGAGGGGCTGGACCAGGGCGAGCGAGCGGCCGCGCACGGCGGCGTAGCGGGACAGCAGATCGGTTTCCGTCATGGGCAACGGCCGCTCACGGGCGGGCATGGACCACGGCAAACCAGCCGCGCTCGTCGGTCCACGCCTGTGCCTGCGAGAACCCCGCGCGCGCCAGCATGTCGGTGAACACGGGCAAGGGGACTTTGTAGCTGTTCTCCGTATGGATGCGCTCGCCCCGCTCAAAGAACCGTCCGCCCCCGGACCAGCGCACCTGCAGGTCTTCGCGGGCCTCCAGGTGCATCTCGATGCGCGAATCCCGGGCATTGAAGAACGCGCGGTGCTGCCACTGGTCCGTGTCGAAATCGCTGCCGATGAGCCGGTTGATGTGCCGCAGCATGTTGAGGTTGAACGCAGCGGTCACCCCGGCCGCGTCGTCGTAGGCGGCCTCCAGCACCGCGATGTCCTTGGGCAGGTCGATGCCGATCAGCAGGCCGCCGTCCGCATCGACCAGCTCGCGCATGTGGGTGAGCAGCTCCACCGCCTGGGGCGGGTCGAAATTGCCGATGGACGACCCGGGGTAGAAGATCAGGCGGCCGGCGCGCGGAATGTCGCGGGGCAGGTCCACGCCCTGGGTCAGGTCCCCCGCCAGCGCACGCGCATCCAGGCCGGGAAACGCCGCGCGCAGTCCGGCCACGGCCTCTTCCAGAAAGTCGTCGGAGATGTCCACGCCCACAAAGCAGGCCGGCCGGATCAGCGCGCACAGCGCCCGGGCCTTCTGGCAGTTGCCCGCACCCAGCTCCACCAGGACACGCCCCGGCCCCACGGCGTGCGCAATGGCCTGCGCATGCTGGCGCATGAGCGCGGCTTCGGTGCGGGTGGGGTAGTACTCGGGCAGGCGGGTGATGGCCTCGAACAATTCGGAGCCCCGCTGGTCGTAGAAGTACTTGGGTGAGAGGTGTGCGGGCCGCTGGGCAAGCCCGTGCGTGATGTCGGTGTAGCGAGGCAGGAGCATGGGTGGTCAAGCGCCGGTCAAGCGGCGGGGTGGTCATCGGAGATCAACGGCGCCAGCGGCACGCCGTGCCACCGCGGCCATTGTGCGGGATTTGCCTCGTGCCCGCTTGTAGGCCAATGCCCAGTGTCCAGTGTCCCGTGCGCAGTGCCCAGTGCCCGCCTCCGGGCGGCTGGCCATAAAAAAAAGGCTGGCGCAGGCGCCAGCCTTTTCCCCTTGGAAGAACTCTTGCTATCCGCGAATGCAGGGGCCCACCCGGCCCCGGCATCCTTAGAAGCGCCAGCCCAGACCCACGCCCACCAGAACGGGATCCACCTTGAAGGTGCCAGCCTTGACGCCAGCAGCGCTCACGTCGGTCTTGATGTAGACCTTCTTCACGTCGAAGTTCAGGTACAGGTTCTTGGACAGGGGGATGTCCACGCCGGCTTGCAGGGCGGGGCCGAAGCTGTTGCGGTCGATGTCCACGCCAGCAGGCAGGTTCACGCTGGAGAAGCGGGTGTAGTTCAGGCCGGCACCGACGTAGGGCTTGAAGCCGCCCAGGTCAAAGTGGTACTGCACCGTGAGGGTCGGGGGCAGGTGCTTGAGGGAACCGATGGCCGTGCCGCCAGCGCGCAGCGTGTGCTTCTGGGGCACCGTCAGGATCAGCTCGGCAGCGATGTTCTTGTTGAAGAAGTAGGTGATGTCGACTTCGGGGATGGTCTTGTCATTGATCGTCAGACCCAGGCCCGTGCTGTCCTTGTTGGCGCTGTCCAGGTTCACAGCGCGCGCGCGGACCATCCAGGGACCTTCTGCTTGTTGCGCCATCGCAGCGCCAGAAGACAGAACACACAGAGCGGCTACAGCCAGCAGAGTTTTTTTCATGGTGATTTCGCATCGGTTGGACGGGGACGGCCCCCGTGCATGCATTGGACTGCGCCCTCACCCCGCCGACCTTGCCTTACCTCAAGGTCTGCGCACCCCTGGGGCACATACCCCTCAGGAAACCGTGGATTTGCCCCGCAGACGTTGCAACAACGCAACAGCCGCCAGCACGAGGGCTCCCGCCAGGACGCCGGCCACGGCATTGAGCAGATTGGGCACGAGCACATGCCACACGGCCCCGGCCGGCCAAGCGGCCGCGGCCGCACCGGCGCCTTCCACGGCGTGGTGCAGCACAGGGATGCCGTGCACCAGGATTCCGCCACCCACCAGGAACATGGCCGCCGTGCCCGCCACGGACAGGGCCTTCATGAGCCCCGGCGCCGCGCGCAGGATGCCCGCGCCAATGGCCTGGGCCGCACGGCTGCCCTTGCCACGCAGCCACACGCCCAGGTCGTCCAGCTTGACGATGCCGGCCACCAGGCCATAGACACCCATCGTCATGATGACGGCAATGCCCGCCAGCACCGTGAGCTGCTGCAGGAACGGCGCCGTGGCCACCGTGCCCAGCGTGATGGCAATGATCTCGGCCGACAGCACGAAGTCGGTGCGCACAGCCCCTTTGATCTTTTCCTTTTCAAATGCCACCAGGTCCACGGCCGGGTTGGCATTGGCCTGGGCGTGGCTTTCGCGCTCGGCGGCATCCTCGTGCGCGGTATGCAGCACCTTGTGCATCACCTTTTCAAAGCCTTCGAAGCACAGGAAGGCGCCCCCCACCATCAGCAAGGGCGTGACGGCCCAGGGGGCGAACGCGCTGATCAACAGTGCCAACGGCACCAGGATGACCTTGTTGAGCAGCGACCCCTTGGCCACGGCCCACACCACCGGGATCTCGCGTTCGGCCCGCACGCCCGTGACCTGCTGGGCGTTCAGCGCCAGATCGTCCCCCAGCACCCCCGCCGTCTTCTGCGCAGCCACCTTGGTCATGACCGACACATCGTCCGCCATGGCCACGCTCTTCTTGGCCGCCACCTTGGTCATCAGGGCCACGTCATCCAGGATGGTGGCAATGTCGTCAAGCAGGGCAAGCAAGCTGCCAGCGGCCATGGGATGTCCTCGGGATCAATGAAAAACGCTGACTATAGCAACGCACCAAGACAGGCCCGCGCCAGACAACACCGCATGAAAAACGGGGCCGAAGCCCCGTTGAAACCGAACCACCGCCGTGGTGCCCGAGGTGGCGCAAGCCTCGCGGTGCCAAGCGCCGCCACGTCCGTCAAAAGCGCGCAGCCCCAACGCCAGGGCAGCCAAGCAAGGGCCGCCCCGCAGCGAGGGCTGCGTCCCCCTTCCCGAATCGCGCCAGCGATTCGAGAGAAGGGGCTGAGGGCCGCGGCTCCGAGCCTGCCTGCGCAGGCTTGGACAGCCCGAAGAGCTGTCGCCTCTGGCGACCAGCACCGAGCGGCACAGCGCCTCAGGGGGATCGCCCTGCTACCCCACCCACTTGCGCGCATTGCGCCAGATGCGCATCCAGCCGCTGAACTGCGACTTGTCCTCGCTGGTCCAGCTCATCTGCACGTTGCGGAACACGCGCTCGGGGTGCGGCATCATGGCCGTGAAGCGGCCGTCCGCCGTGGTCACGGCCGTGAGGCCGCCGGCGCTGCCGTTGGGGTTGAACGGGTACTGCTCGGTGGCGCGGCCATGGTGGTCCACGAAGCGCATGGCCGCAATGGCCTTGTCGGCGTTGCCGCGGTACTTGAAGTTGGCGTAGCCCTCGCCGTGCGCCACGGCAATCGGCAGGCGGCTGCCCGCCATGCCCTGCAGGAACAGGCTGGGCGACTCCAGCACTTCCACCAGCGACAGGCGGGCCTCGAAGCGCTCGCTCTGGTTGGTGGTGAAGCGCGGCCAGTCCTGCGCGCCGGGGATGATGTCGGCCAGCTCGGCAAACATCTGGCAGCCGTTGCACACGCCCAGGCCGAACGTGTCGGCGCGGCCGAAGAAGCCCTGAAACTGCGCGGACAGCACCGGGTTGAAGGTGATGGACCGCGCCCAGCCGATGCCCGCGCCCAGCGTGTCACCGTAGCTGAAGCCGCCGCAGGCCACCACGCCCTTGAAGTCCTCCAGCTTGACGCGGCCGGTCTGCAGGTCGGTCATGTGCACGTCAAAGGCCTCGAAGCCCGCCTCGGTGAAAGCGTAGGCCATCTCGATGTGCGAGTTCACGCCCTGCTCGCGCAGGATGGCGACCTTGGGTCGCGACAGGTTCACGTAGGGAGCCGCCACGTCCTCCGCCGCGTCGAAGGTGAGGTGCACGTGCAGGCCCGGGTCGGCGGCCTCGCCCGCTGCGGCGTGCTCGGCGTCGGCATTGGCGGGGTTGTCGCGCTGCTGGCAGATCTTCCAGCTCACGGCGTCCCACACCTGGTGCAGGTCCGTGAGCTGGGCGCTGAACACGGCCTTGGCGTCGCGCCAGACCTGCAGCTCGCCCTTGCCCGCGTCGATGGTGGACGACTGGGGCCGCGTCTTGCCCACGAAGTGGCTGAACTTGGACAGGCCGTGCTCGCGCAGCACCTGCATCACCTCGTTGCGCTCGGCCGTGCGCACCTGCAGCAGCACGCCCAGTTCTTCGTTGAACAGCGCCTTGAGCGTGAGTTCCTCGCGGCGGGCGCTGACTTGCTGCGCCCAATTCTTGGCGTCGCCGGTGTCCATGCGGCTGTCGCTCACGCCGTCGCCTTCGGTCACCAGCATGTCCACGTTCAGCGCCACACCCACATGGCCGGCAAAGGCCATTTCGGCCGCCGCTGCCAGCAGGCCGCCGTCGCTGCGGTCGTGGTAGGCCAGGATGCGGCCCTGGGCGCGCAGCGCGTTCACGGCGTTGACCAGGTTCACCAGGTCCTGCGGGTCGTCCACATCGGGCACCACGTCGCCGCTTTGCTCCAGCGTCTGGCCCAGGATGCTGCCGCCCATGCGGTTCTGGCCCTTGCCCAGATCGATCAGCACCAGGGTGGTGTCGTCCTCGGTGGCGTCGAGCTGGGGCGTGAGCGTGCCGCGCACATCGGCGAGCGAGGCGAACGCGCTCACGATCAGGCTGACGGGCGAGGTGACTTTTTTCTTCTCGGCCCCGTCGCTCCACTGCGTGCGCATCGACAGCGAATCCTTGCCGACCGGGATGCTGATGCCCAACGCGGGGCACAGCTCCATGCCCACGGCCTTCACGGTCTCGTACAGCGCGGCGTCCTCGCCGGGTTCGCCGCAGGCGGCCATCCAGTTGGCGGACAGCTTCACGCGGGGCAGCTCGATGGGCGCGGCCAGCAGGTTGGTGATGGCTTCTGCCACCGCCATGCGGCCCGACGCGGGGGCGTTGATGGCGGCCAGCGGCGTGCGCTCGCCCATGCTCATCGCTTCACCCGCAAAGCCCTTGTAATCGGCCAGCGTCACGGCGCAGTCGGCCACGGGCACCTGCCAGGGGCCGACCATCTGGTCGCGGTGGCTGAGGCCGCCCACCGTGCGGTCGCCAATGGTGATGAGGAAGCGCTTGGACGCCACCGTGGGGTGGGCCAGCACGTCGATCACGGCCTTTTGCAGCGGCACGCCGGTCAGATCCATGGGGGCGAACTCGCGGGCCACGGTGGTCACGTCGCGGTGCATCTTGGGCGGCTTGCCCAGCAGCACGTCCATGGGCATGTCCACGGGCAGCTTCTGGTCGCCCGCCACCACGGCGGTGTCTTCCAGCACCAGCTGGCGCTGCTCGGTGGCCGTGCCGATCACGGCGAAGGGGCAGCGCTCGCGCTCGCAGAAGGCCTGGAACAGCGGCAGCGACCCGGGCGCGATGGCCAGCACATAGCGCTCCTGGCTTTCGTTGCTCCAGATTTCCTTCGGGCTCATGCCCGACTCTTCCAGCGGCACGGCGCGCAGGTCGAAGCGTGCGCCCCGCCCTGCATCGTTGGTCAACTCGGGGAAGGCGTTGGACAGGCCGCCCGCGCCCACGTCGTGGATCGCCAGGATGGGGTTGTTGCTGCCCTGCGCCCAGCAGTGGTTGATGACCTCTTGCGCACGGCGCTCGATCTCGGGGTTGCCGCGCTGCACGGAGTCAAAGTCCAGCTCGGCCGCATTGGTGCCCGTGGCCATGGAACTGGCCGCGCTGCCGCCCATGCCGATGCGCATGCCGGGGCCGCCCAGCTGGATGAGCAGCGAGCCGGCGGGGAATTCGATCTTCTTCGTCAGCTCGGCATCGATGATGCCCACGCCGCCCGCGATCATGATGGGCTTGTGGTAGCCGCGCTGCACGCCGCCCACGTTCTGCTCGTATTCGCGGAAGTAGCCGTTCAGGTTGGGGCGGCCGAATTCGTTGTTGAAAGCGGCGCCGCCCAGCGGCCCTTCGACCATGATCTGCAGCGGGCTGGCGATGTGCTCGGGCTTGCCCACGGCAGAGCCCCAGAGCTTGGACACGGTGAAGCCCGTGAGGCCGGCCTTGGGCTTGGAGCCGCGGCCGGTGGCGCCCTCGTCGCGGATCTCGCCGCCCGCGCCGGTGGAGGCGCCGGGGAACGGCGAGATGGCCGTGGGGTGGTTGTGCGTTTCCACCTTCATCAGCACATGGTGGGTAGCGCTGCTTTTTTGATAGCTGCTAGCGCTTTCCACATCAGCGCCAGAGGCTATTTTTGCCACAAATCGCTCCACCGCATGGCCTTCCATGATGGAGGCGTTGTCGGAGTACGCCACCACCGTGTGCTGGGGCGCCAGCTGGTGGGTGTTGCGGATCATGCCGAACAGCGATTTTTCTTGCGCCACGCCGTCGATGGTGAACTGGGCGTTGAAGATCTTGTGGCGGCAGTGCTCGCTGTTGGCCTGCGCGAACATCATCAGCTCCACATCGGTGGGGTTGCGCGCCAGGCCCGTGAAGGCGTTGACCAGGTAGTCGATCTCGTCATCGGCCAGCGCCAGGCCGAAGCGGGCGTTGGCCTCTTCCAGTGCCTGGCGGCCGCCGCCCAGCACGTTCACGTGCTCCATGGGCGCGGGCTGCAGTTCGGTGAACAGGGCTGCCGCGGCCGCGCGGTCCGCCACCACGGATTCGGTCATGCGGTCGTGCAGCAGGGCGGCCACCTGGGCCAGCTGCTCTGCGGTGAGCTCGGGCGCCTTGCCCAGCAGGCCGCTCTTGAGGCTGACGCGGTATTCCGTGATGCGCTCCACCCGGCGGATGGCCAGGCCGCAGTTGCGCGCGATGTCCGTGGCCTTGGACGCCCACGGCGAGAGCGTGCCCAGGCGGGGCGTCACGACCAGCGCCGCGCCGTCGGCAGGCCCCTGGTAGGGGTCGCCATAGGTCAGCAGCGCGGTCAGCCGCTCCTGCTCGGCCGGGGCGGGCGCCGCATCGGTGGCGACCAGGTGCACGAAACGCGCTGCAATGCCGCTGATCTTGGGGTGGATCGCCTCCAGGGCGGGTTGAAGTTGCTGAGCGCGGAAGGCGCTGAGGGCGTTGCCGCCCGCCAGCGTGGTGATGTGCAAGGTCACGGTAGCGGCCTGTTGGGGAGTGAGGGGTACGTGGATGCGCCGCACCGCAAGAAAGGCCCGGGGGGGCCACTGCGGGGGCAACCCCGCATTTTACCGGGCTGTCCGGCCGCCCCTGCGCGCTTGCAGGCCCAATGGGATAATTGGGGCATGAGCATCAACATCAAAAGCGCCGAGGACATCGAGGGCATGCGCGTTGCCTGCCGTCTGGCCTCCGAAGTGCTGGACTACATCGCACCGCACATCAAGCCCGGCATCACCACCAAGGAAATCGACCGCCTGGGCGCGGAATGCATGGCCCAGCAGGGCACCGTGTCCGCCACCGTGGGCTACCAGCCGCCCGGCTACCCGCCCTATCCGGCCTCGCTGTGCACCTCGGTCAACCACGTGGTGTGCCACGGCATCCCCAACGACAAGCCACTGAAGAAGGGCGACATCGTCAACGTGGACGTCACCGTCATCACCCAGGACGGGTGGTACGGGGACAACAGCCGCATGTACCTGATCGGCGAATGCTCCATCGCCGCCAAGCGGCTGTCCTCCATCACTTTCGAGGCCATGTGGCACGGCATCCTGCAGGTCAAGCCCGGCGCCCGCCTGGGCGACATCGGCCACGCGATCCAGAAGTTCGCGGAAGGCCACGGCTTTTCCATCGTGCGCGAGTTCTGCGGCCACGGCATCGGCCGCAAGTTCCATGAAGAGCCGCAGGTGCTGCACTACGGCCGCCCCGGCACGCTGGAAGAGCTCCAGCCCGGCATGGTGTTCACCATCGAGCCCATGATCAACGCCGGCCGCCGCGAGGTGAAGGAATTCGGCAACGATGGCTGGACCATCGTGACCAAGGACCACAGCCTGTCGGCCCAGTGGGAACACACCGTGCTCGTCACCCCGACGGGGTACGAGGTCATGACCCTGTCCGCCGGTTCGCCGCCGCTGCCGGCTTTCGTGAAGGCCACGGCCACCTGACCCGGGGCCGGCCCGCCCCCGCCGCCCCCCGGGCGGGCGCAGCCCAGCACAACTCTTGCATGGCAATTTTCATGGCCCCTTACCTGCGCGCACCACGACCATGACAGACCTCCATGCCCTGCGGGACACCTACCGCAGCGACAAAGCCGCCCTGCTGGCCGCCCTGCAGGCCACCGGAGCCTCCACCCGCGGCATCCACCAGCTGCTGCGCAAGCTCTCCGCGCTGGCGGGCGGTCTGCTGCAGACGCTGTGGCGGCGCGCCGAACTGCCGCAGGACATGGCCCTGGTGGCCGTGGGCGGCTTCGGGCGCGACCAGCTCTTTCCCCACTCCGACGTCGACGTGCTGCTGCTGCTGCCCGAGGACATGGCGCCGCAGGCGGGCAGCGCGCTGCGCACCCAGATCGAGGGCTTCATCGGCAGCTGCTGGGACGCGGGCCTGGAGATCGGCTCCAGCGTGCGCACCGTGGCGGAGTGTCTGGCCGAAAGCGCGGGCGATGTCACCGTGCAGACCTCGCTGCTGGAAGCCCGCCAGGTGTGCGGCAGCGCGGCGCTGTTCGACGAGTTCCAGCGCCAGTACCGCGCGCAGATGGACCCGCAGGCCTTCCTGGTGGCCAAGACGCTGGAGATGCGCCAGCGCCACACCAAGTACGAGAACACGCCCTACGCCCTGGAGCCCAACTGCAAGGAATCCCCCGGCGGCCTGCGCGACCTGCAGATGATCCTGTGGGTGGCCCGCGCCGCGGGCCTGGGCAGCACCTGGAAGGAACTGGCCGCCAGCGGCATGGCGACGGCCTTCGAGGTGCAGCAGATCGAGCGCAACGAAGCCCTGCTGTGCCTGATCCGCGCGCGCCTGCACGCCGCCGCCGGCCGGCACGAAGACCGGCTGGTGTTCGACCTGCAGACCGCCGTGGCCGAATCGTTCGGCTACCGCTCGCTCTCGCCCGACGGCGCGCGCCTGCCCATGCGCGCCAGCGAGACGCTGATGCGCCGCTACTACTGGGCGGCCAAGGCCGTATCGCAGCTCAGCCAGATCCTGCTGCTCAATATTGAAGAGCGGCTGAACCCCTCCACGCACGAGCCGCGCCCCCTCAACGAGCGCTTTTTCGAGAAGGCCGGACTCATCGAGGTGGCCAGCGACGACCTGTACCAGCGCGAGCCGCACGCCATCCTGGAGACCTTCCTGCTCTACCAGACCACGGTGGGCCTCAAGGACCTGTCGGCCCGCACGCTGCGCGCCCTGTACAACGCGCGCGGCGTGATGGACAGCGCCTTCCGCCGCGACCCGGTGAACCGGGCCAACTTCATGCGCATCGTGCAGCAGCCCTCGGGCATCACGCACGCCATGCGGCTGATGAACCAGACCTCGGTGCTGGGCCGCTACCTGTGGCCCTTCCGGCGCATCGTGGGCCAGATGCAGCACGACCTGTTCCACGTCTACACCGTGGACCAGCACATCCTGATGGTGCTGCGCAACGTGCGCCGCTTCTTCATGGCCGAACACGCGCACGAATACCCGTTCTGCTCGCAGCTGGCCGGCGGCTGGGACAAGCCCTGGATCCTGTACCTGGCAGCGCTGTTCCACGACATCGGCAAGGGCCGGGGCGGCGACCATTCGGTCATCGGCGCGCAGGAAGTGCGGCGCTTTTGCCGCGAGCACGGCGTGGCGCGCGAGGACGCGCAGCTCATCGAGTTCCTCGTCAGCGAGCACCTGTCAATGAGCCGCATCGCGCAGAAGGAAGACCTGTCGGACCCGGACGTGATCGGCGCCTTCGCCCGGCGCGTGGGCAACGAGCGCTACCTCACCGCGCTGTACCTGCTGACGGTGGCCGACATCCGCGGCACCAGCCCCAAAGTGTGGAACGCCTGGAAGGGCAAGCTGCTGGAAGACCTGTACCGCGCCACGCTGCGCACGCTGGGCGGCCGCGCGCCCGACGCCGCCGCCGAGATCGAGGCCCGCAAGCGCGAAGCCCTGGTGCTGCTGGCCCTCAATGCCCTGCCCCACCAGGCGCACAAGGCCCTGTGGGACACGCTGGACGTGAGCTACTTCATGCGGCACGAAGCGGCCGACATAGCCTGGCACACGCGCCACCTCTCGCGCCAGGTGGGCACGGCCAAGCCCGTGGTGCGCGCACGCCAGTCCCTGGCCGGCGAAGGCCTGCAGGTCATGGTGTACGCGGCCGACCAGGCCGATTTGTTCGCACGCATCTGCGGCTATTTCGACCGCGCGGGCTTTTCCATCCTGGACGCGCGGGTGCACACGGCCAACAACGGCTACGCGCTGGACACGTTCCAGGTCGTGGCCTCCTCCCAGCCCGGGCACTACCGGGAACTCACGCACATGGTCGAGAGTGACCTGATGCGCGTCATCGAGGCCGGCGGGCCGCTGCCCGAGCCCGCCCGCAAGCGCGTGTCGCGGCGGGTGAAGAGTTTTCCGGTGGCGCCGCGCGTGACCTTGCGTCCGGACGAAAAAGCCCAGCGCTGGCTGCTGGCCATTTCCGCCAGCGACCGCGCCGGCCTGCTCTACCTGGTGGCACGCATCCTGGCGCAGCACCATCTGAATGTGCAGCTGGCCAAGGTCAGCACCCTGGGCGAGCGGGTGGAAGACACCTTCCTGGTGCAAGGCCCCGAGCTGCAGAACAACGCGCGCCAGATCGAGATCGAGACGGAGCTGCTGCAAGCGCTGTCGGACTGAGTCCGACCGCTATCAAAACAAGAGCTGCTAGCGCCCGCTGGACGGGCGCAGAAGCCTGTTTTGTGCCCAATCAGTCATCTTCCGCCGCGCCGATGTCCGGAAACAGCACCTCGGTGAAGCCGAACTGCGTGAAGTCCCGCACACGCATGGGGTAGAGCTTGCCGATCAGGTGGTCGCACTCATGCTGCACCACCCGGGCGTGAAAGCCCTCCACCGTCCGGTCGATGGGATCGCCATAGGGGTCGAAGCCCGTGTAGCGGATGCGCGACCAGCGCGGCACCTTGCCCCGCAGGCCCGGCACGGACAGGCAGCCTTCCCAGTCCTCTTCCTCGGCATCCCCCAGCGGAGTGATCACGGGGTTGATGAGCACCGTGGGCGGGACCTGCGGGCGGTCCGGGTAGCGTGGATTGCGCTCGTTGGAACCGAAGATGACCAGTTGCAAGTCCACCCCGATCTGCGGCGCCGCCAGCCCGGCACCGTTCACCGCGCGCATGGTGTCGAACAGGTCCCGCACCAGCAGGTGCAAGGCATCGGTATCGAACTCCGCCACGGGCTGGGCCACGCGCAGCAGGCGGGGGTCGCCCATTTTCAGGATGGTGTGAACGGTCATGGAAGCAGCAGGGCAAGGACAACAACGCAAGGGGTGGCGAACGCCGGGCCGGCACGGATTGCCGGCCCTCTGCCAGCATAACGCGGCCAGTGCGCCCGCCGTGGATGCCAGACAATAGCCACCATGCCCGCGCCGCGCCCCGACGACCTTCCGCAGCAGGACGACGCCCCCGCCGATCCCCCCCTGCGCCCCCTGCCCTGGCCGGTGCGCGCGCTGCTGCAGCTGTTTGCCCTGCTGTGCCTGGGCCTGGGCATCCTGGGCGTCATCGTGCCCGGGCTGCCCACCACGGTGTTCATCCTGATGGCCGCCTGGGCGGCGGCGCGCAGCTCGCCCCGCCTGTACCGCTGGCTGTGGAACCACCGCCTGTTCGGTCCCCTGCTGCGCAACTGGGCGCAGGGGCGCTGTGTGAGCCGCCGGGCCAAATGGAGCGCGGCTCTGGTCATGTCCCTGAGCACCGCCATTCTCTGGCTGGCGCCGACCCCGCGCTGGGCAGCCATCCTGGCCACGCTGTGCATGGCCTGCGTGCTGGCCTGGCTGTGGCGGCGCCCCGAACCGCCCGCAACGACAAAACCTGCCGGCTGACTTTCTGGCGGGTTGTTTTTGTGTATATAATCTAAGTCTTGTTCCTCGATAGCTCAGTCGGTAGAGCGCCGGACTGTTAATCCGTAGGTCCCTGGTTCGAGCCCAGGTCGAGGAGCCAAGTTTTTTGCAGGCCCTGCAGGAGTTGAGCGGGGCCTTTTGCATACCGATCATTCCTCAATAGCTCAGTCGGTAGAGCGCCGGACTGTTAATCCGTAGGTCCCTGGTTCGAGCCCAGGTTGAGGAGCCACACAAACCCACCATGTTCACGCATGGTGGGTTTTTTGTTGCCCTTGCGCTGACCGGCACCACGCCGGGTGCACCGGTGCCGGACAATCGGCGGCATTGTCTTCATGCCCTGCGCACGGACCCCGCGCCACCTTCTCCGATGCCTGCCCAAATTCCCTGGCTGGAACCCCACGATCCCTTTCCCCCACCCTCCTGCGCCTGGGGGCCGGACGACCCCGCGCCCGGGCTGCTGGCCGCCGGCGGCGCGCTGGACGTGCGCCACCTGCGGGCCGCCTATGCCCAGGGCACGTTCCCGTGGTTCAGCCCCGGGCAGCCCATCCTGTGGTGGGCGCCCGACCCGCGCATGGTCCTGCCCGTGGCAGAGTTCAAGCTGCACCGGTCCTTGCGCCGGACCCTGCAAGCCTTCCGCGCACGCCCGGACTGCGAGATCCGCGTGGACACGGATTTCCGCAGCGTCATCACGGCCTGCGCCACCAAGGAGCGCGAGGGCCAAGCGGGCACCTGGATCGTGCCCGCCATGGTGGAGGCCTACACCCAGCTCCATGCCGCGGGGCTGGCCCACAGCGTGGAGACCTGGGTGGACGGCCGGCTGGTGGGCGGGCTGTACTGCGTGGCCCTGGGCCAGGCCGTGTTTGGCGAGTCGATGTTTGCCCATGCCACCGATGCCTCGAAAATCGCCCTGGCCGCGCTGGTCGGCCTGTGCCGCCACCAGGGCGTGGCCCTGATCGACTGCCAGCAGAACACCCGGCACCTGGCCTCGCTGGGCGGCCGCGAGATCCCGCGGGCACAGTTCCTGCAGCACATGGATGGCGCGCAGCGGCAGCCGCCGCTTCGGTGGCAGTTCGACCCCGTATACTGGACCGCGCTGCTGCCCCGCAACGAGCCCCCGGCATGACGCAACTTAACGACCTCCCACTGCAAACCCTGCAGTTCTACGCGACAGCGCCCTACCCCTGCAGCTACCTGCCGGACCGGCAAGCGCGCTCGCAGGTCGCCACGCCCAGCCACCTGATCCAGAACGACGTGTACTCCGAGCTGGTGGCCAAGGGCTTCCGCCGCAGCGGCATGTTCACCTACCGCCCGTACTGCGACGGCTGCCAGGCGTGCACGCCGCTGCGGGTGCTAGCCGGTGAATTCCGGCCAGACCGCAGCCAGCGGCGCGCCGCCACGCGCCACGGCAACCTGCAGGCGCGGGTGCTGCGCCTGTGTTTCGTGCCCGAGCACTACCAGCTCTACCTGCGCTACCAGAATGGCCGCCACGCGGGCGGCGGCATGGACCACGACAGCATCGACCAGTACACGCAGTTTTTGCTGCAAAGCCGGGTGAACTCGCGGCTGGTGGAGTTTCGCGAAACCGACAGCGCGACGGGTGAACCCGGCGCGCTCAAGATGGTGTCCATCCTGGACGTGCTGGACGACGGCCTTTCGGCCGTGTACACCTTCTACGAACCCGAGCCCCACTGCAGCTATGGCACCTACAACGTGCTGTGGCAGATCGCGCAGGCCCAGTCGCTGGGGCTGCCCCATGTGTACCTGGGCTACTGGATCGAGGCCAGCACCAAGATGCGCTACAAGGCCCGCTTCCATCCCCACGAAATCCGCACCGACGGCGAATGGCGCCGCGGCGCGTGCGCCAGCCTGGCGCAGGCGTGACCGGCGGAACGGCATTTCACAAGATAAAATATGGCGGCCTCCACTGCCCTGCCGCCATGAAAAAGCCCGACCCCAGCACTTCCACGAAACCCAGCGTTCAGGTGCTGGAACGCATGTTCATGCTGATCGATGTGCTGGCGTCGCGCGAGGAAGCCATCTCCCTCAAGGAGATCAGCGAAAAAACCGGGCTGCACCCCTCCACCACCCACCGCATCCTGAACGACCTCACGATCGGGCGCTTCGTGGACCGGCCTGAGTCCGGCAGCTACCGCCTGGGCATGCGGCTGCTGGAGCTGGGCAACCTGGTGAAGGCCCGCCTGAGCGTGCGCGACGCAGCATTCGGCCCCATGCGCAACCTGCACAAGCTGATCCAGCAGCCTGTCAACCTGAGCATGCGCCAGGGCGACGAAATCGTGTACGTGGAGCGCGCCTACAGCGAGCGCTCCGGCATGCAGGTGGTGCGCGCCATTGGTGGCCGCGCGCCTTTGCACCTCACCTCCACAGGCAAGCTCTTCCTGGCGCTGGACGATCCGCAGCGCGTGCGCGCCTACGCCACCCGCACAGGGCTGGCCGGCCACACGCGCAACAGCATCACGCAGCTGCCAGTCCTGGAACGCGAACTCGCCAAGGCCCGCCAGTACGGCATTGCCCGCGACAACGAAGAACTGGAACTGGGCGTGCGCTGCATGGCTGCCGGCGTCTACGACGACCAAGGGAAGCTCGTGGCCGGCCTGTCCATTTCTGCCCCCGCAGACCGGCTGGACGAGGGCTGGTTGCCCAAGCTGCAGGCCACGGCCCACGAGATCTCGCTGGCGCTGGGCTATACGCCGGGCATGGAAGCAACGGGCTCCTCCGCCGAGGACGGCCTGCATTCGGCACTCCGCTAGCGCCGCCGCTGGCGCTGCTGCCCGCCTCAGCACTGGCGCTGAGCGCCTTGGGCGCCCGCAGCGAGCGAACCGGCCCTACGCAGGCGCAGCCAGGCGCCAGAAGGGGCCAACAGCTGGACACGGGGCACAACAGACACCCACGATCCCATAAAAAAACCGGTGTGGCATCGCGGCCAGACCGGTTTTTTGTTGTGCGCGGCGGCTTGGACCGCGCAATGCGTTGCGCTAGCCGTTGGTGTTGGCGCGCGCGTGCAGCGGGGCACCCAGGGAAGCCTTGGACTCCACCCAGTGGCGCACGCGCTCGGCGTCGCCCAGGCGGCTGAACTTGCCGGCCGAGTCCAGGAACACCATGATCAGCTTGCGGCCCGCCACCTGGGCCTGCATCACCAAGCAACGGCCGGCCTCGGAGATGTAGCCGGTCTTCTGCAGGCCGATGTCCCAGGTAGGGTTCTTCACCAAGCCGTTCGTGTTGTTGTACTGCAGTGTCCGGGCGCCCACGGCAACTTCGTAGCTGGGCGACGTGGACAGCTCGCGCAGCAGCGGATCGCCATGCGCAACATTCACCAAGGTGGCCAGATCCCGGGCGCTCGACTGGTTGCGGCTGGACAGGCCGGTCGGCTCAACATAGCGCGTATCCGCCATGCCCAGCTGCCGCGCCTTGTTGTTCATCAGGCCCACAAAGGTCTCCAGACCGCCGGGGTAGGTGCGCCCCAGTGCATGGGCGGCCCGGTTTTCGCTCGACATGAGCGCCAGGTGCAGCAGCTCACCCCGGGTCAGGGTGGTGCCCACGGTCAAGCGCGAGCGGCTGCCCTTTTCCGTGTCCACGTCGTCCTGGGTGATGGTGATGGGCTCCTCCATGGGCAGCTTGGCCTGCGAGATGAGCAGCCCGGTCATGAGCTTGGTCAGCGAAGCAATGGGCAGCACGGCATGGTCGTTCTTGCTGAGCAGCACTTCCTTCGTGTCCTGGTCGATGACCAGGGCCACGCTGGACTTCAGGTCCAGCGGATCGCTGACCTCGTGCAAGCCGGCCAGTTGCCCGAACGATTGCGGGGCCGGCACGAAAGCGACCCGCGTGGGAGCCTTCGCGGTTTTGGCGGTGACCCGCACGGCCTTGGTATGGGCGGCCACCTTGCGCGCTGGGACAGCGCGTTTGGAGGCGGAGGAACTGGCGTGGTGCTTTTTGGCGGGAGCCTTGGTGCGCTCGCCAGCCTGCGCGGCTGGCAGGGCCATCGCCGTGCTGACGACAACCAGACCCAAAAGCCCTAGAAAACGACTCACTGCAGCGCGGTGGCGGTGGTGCATCAAAGCGCTCCAAACGGTAATAAGTGTTGAGCAGTGTACCGAATCAAAAAAATCGCGCAAGATCAATGGCTTGCGCGATTCTTCGAGAAAGTGAGTGAATTATAGATGCTCTGCTCAACCCTGTGCGGCCACCCGATCAGCTTTACTTTGTAATTTGTTCAGGGCGCTCAGGTAGGCCTTGGCAGAAGCCACGACGATGTCCGGGTCGGCGCCCACGCCATTGACCACGCGGCCGCTGTTTTGCAGGCGCACCGTCACTTCGCCCTGGCTCTCGGTGGAGCCGCTGATGGCGTTCACCGAGTACAGCACCATTTCCGCACCGCTCTTCACATGCGCCTCGATGGCCTTGAGCGAAGCATCCACCGGTCCGTTGCCTTCGGACTCGCTGCGCACTTCCTGCCCATCCACCGTGAAGACGATCCGCGCACGGGGCAGCTCGCCGGTTTCGCTTTGCTGAAACAGCGAGACAAACCCGTACTGCTCTTTTTCGGCCGTCACGCTCTCGTCACTCACCAGGGCCAGGATGTCCTCGTCAAAGATCTCGCTCTTGCGGTCGGCCAGCTCCTTGAACTTGGTGAAGGCGACGTTGATTTCGCTTTCGCTTTCCAGCTGCACGCCCAGTTCCTGCAGGCGCTGCTTGAAGGCGTTGCGGCCGCTGAGCTTGCCCAGCACGATCTTGTTGGCCGACCAGCCCACGTCTTCTGCGCGCATGATTTCGTAGGTGTCGCGGGCCTTGAGCACGCCGTCCTGGTGGATGCCGCTGGCGTGGGCAAAGGCGTTGGCCCCCACCACCGCCTTGTTGGGCTGCACCACGAAGCCGGTGGTCTGGCTGACCATGCGGCTGGCGGCCACGATGTGGCGGGTGTCGATGCCCAGGTCCAGGTTGAAGTAGTCGCGCCGCGTCTTGACCGCCATCACGACTTCTTCCAGCGAGCAGTTGCCCGCGCGCTCGCCCAGTCCGTTGATGGTGCATTCCACCTGGCGCGCGCCACCGATCTTCACGCCGGCCAGCGAGTTGGCGACCGCCATGCCCAGGTCATTGTGGCAGTGCACCGACCAGATGGCCTTGTCGCTGTTGGGAATGCGCTCGCGCAGGTTCTTGATGAAGTGGCCGTACAGCTCGGGAATCGCATACCCCACCGTGTCGGGCACGTTGATGGTGGTGGCACCCTCGGCAATCACGGCTTCAAGCACGCGGCACAGGAAATCGGGCTCGCTGCGGTAGCCGTCCTCGGGGCTGAATTCGATGTCGCTCACCAGGTTGCGGGCGAAGCGCACCGCCTGCTTGGCCTGCTCCAGCACCTGTTCGGGCGTCATGCGCAGCTTCTTCTCCATGTGCAGGGGGCTGGTCGCAATGAAGGTGTGGATGCGGGCGCTGTTGGCGCCCTTCAGGGCCTCAGCCGCACGCGAAATGTCGCGGTCGTTGGCACGCGACAGCGAGCAGATGGTCGAGTCCTTGATCGCATTGGCAATGGACTGCACCGCCTCGAAGTCACCATTGGAGCTGGCAGCAAACCCGGCCTCGATGACATCCACCTTCAAACGCTCGAGCTGGCGTGCAATGCGCAGCTTCTCGTCCTTGGTCATGGACGCGCCGGGGGACTGCTCGCCATCGCGCAAGGTGGTGTCAAAAATAATGAGCTTGTCAGCCATGTCAGTTCTCCTGGTATCGGTGGGTGGGGCCCCGCAACCTTCTTAAAAGTCCGGCGCCCAAAACAAAAGGCCCGTTGCGGGTGCATACGGGCCTTTGTGGAAAAAGTGTGCGCGTGCGCCTACTGCCTCCGCCCGTGGGGAGGTAGCAGTAGAGCCAGGGCAAACGTCTTCATGCGGTGCAATGTAGCACAACTCGTCCGGCACCGCGGTTGCAGGCATCACTGGTGCAAGCCGCGCTCGTCGGGCTCATCGGTGGAGGTGCTGATGACGCTGGTGTGCTGCCCCTTGGCCTTGCGCCACGCATAGACGCCATAGCCGCTCAGGCCGTAGCACACGAACACGCCGAACAACACGATGGGCGGGTGGATGTTGATGATGGCAATGCCCAGGGCGATCAGCACGATGACGGCGAACGGCACGCTCTTTTTCATCTGCACGTCCTTGAAGCTGTAGAACGGCACGTTGGTCACCATGGTGAGGCCCGCATACAGCGTGAAGCCGAACATGGTCCAGGCCGTCTCGTTCCAGGTGAGCCACAGGTCTTCGCCGGGGCGCTGCCCCAGCTCCGTCATCAGCCAGATGAAGCCAGCCACCAGCGCAGCAGCGGCCGGCGACGGCAGCCCCTGGAAATAGCGCTTGTCCACCACGCCCGTGTTCACGTTGAAACGGGCCAGGCGCAAGGCGGCGCAGGCGCAGTACACAAAAGCCGCGATCCACCCCCAGCGGCCCAAGCCATGCAGCGCCCACACGTAGGCGATCAGCGCAGGCGCCGCCCCGAAGGAAACCATGTCGGAGAGCGAATCCATCTGCTCGCCAAACGCGCTCTGGGTATTGGTCATGCGCGCCACGCGACCGTCCAGGCTGTCGAGCACCATGGCGCAGAAGACGCCCACGGCCGCCATGTCGAACCGGCCGTTCATCGCCATCACGATCGCGTAGAAACCGCCAAACAACGCCGCCAGCGTGAACAGGTTGGGCAGGATGTAGATGCCCTTGCGGCGCTTGCGCACCACCACGCCCGGGGTGTCGGTGGCCTCATTGCCATCATGCATCAAAAGAACCTCCAGCGCTTGCTGTTACTGCGCAAGCAGCTATTAAATTTATAGTATTTCAACCACCGCCCGCCCTGCCGGCCGGTGGCGGCTCGCCCTGCAGGCGAAGGAGGCAGTGTAGCGCCTGCCAACACCGCGCCGCGCCAATGAAAAAGGCCACCGAAGTGGCCTTGGGATGCGTCGAACGCAGCGCCTCAGTTGCGAGTCTGGTCCACCAGCTTGTTCTTGGCGATCCAGGGCATCATGGCGCGCAGCTGGCCGCCCACCTTCTCGATGGAATGGTCGGCGGTGTTGCGGCGGCGGGCCGTCATGCTCGGGTAGTTCAGGCGACCTTCCTGGATGAACATCTTGGCGTAGTCGCCGTTCTGGATGCGCTTCAGGGCGTTGCGCATGGCGGCGCGGGACTGCTCGTTGATGACTTCGGGGCCCGTCACGTACTCGCCGAACTCGGCATTGTTCGAGATCGAGTAGTTCATGTTGGCGATGCCGCCTTCGTAGATCAGGTCCACGATGAGCTTGAGCTCGTGCAGGCACTCGAAGTAGGCCATTTCAGGAGCGTAGCCGGCTTCGACCAGGGTTTCGTAGCCCATCTTGATCAGCTCGACGGCACCGCCGCACAGCACGGCCTGTTCGCCGAACAGGTCGGTCTCGGTCTCTTCCTTG
>NZ_JAJTBB010000035.1 GCF_021287135.1 Acidovorax sp. | reverse complement strand
GCGCTGTCGCGCGTGTTTGCGCAAAAGCTGGGGATGTCAGCGCGGGACTGGCGGGAGGCGGTGGACGAAGGGCGCTGACACCCAGCCCAGGCAGCGCCGCCGGGGCACCCAGGAGCCCCTGGCCCCGGTTTTCAAGCCAAAAGCGGCGGATGCGCTAGTGGAATATGCGCAAGCAGCTATTAATTACATAGCAAATAGCCACCCACCGCGCTGCCCCCCTCCACGAGGCGCGTCACGCCTTCTCAGACGTTGATGGCCGCTGCCGACCCGGCCTGCTTGCGCAGCTCGAACTTCTGGATCTTGCCGGTGCTGGTCTTGGGCAGCTCGCCAAACACCACGGCGCGCGGCACCTTGAAGCCCGCCAGGTGCTTCTTGCAGTGCGCCACGATGTCTTCGGGCGTGGTCTGCGCACCGGCCTTCAGCTCCACAAACGCGCAAGGCGTCTCGCCCCACTTGGGGTCGGGCTTGGCCACCACGGCGGCGGCCAACACGTCGGGGTGGCGGTAGAGCACGTCTTCGACCTCGATGGAGGAGATGTTTTCGCCGCCCGAGATGATGATGTCCTTGCTGCGGTCCTTGATCTTGATGTAGCCGTCGGGGTACTGCACGGCCAGGTCGCCGCTGTGGAACCAGCCGCCCGCAAACGCTTCGTCGGTGGCCTTGGGGTTCTTCAGGTAGCCCTTCATGGCGATGTTGCCGCGGAACATGATCTCGCCCATGGTCTCGCCGTCGTGCGGCACGGCTTGCATCGTCTCGGGGTCGAGCACGCGCACGTCGCGCTCCAGGTGGTAGCGCACGCCCTGGCGCGCGTTGAGGCGCGCACGCTCGCCAATGTCGAGCTGGTCCCACGCAGGGTGCTTGGCGCACACCGTGGCCGGGCCGTACACCTCGGTCAGCCCGTAGACGTGGGTCAGGTCAAAGCCCATCTTCTCCATGCCTTCGATCATCGACGCCGGGGGCGCGGCGCCAGCCACCATGGCTTTGACGCCGGCGGGGATGCCCGTCTTCATCGCCTCGGGCGCGTTGACCAGCAGGCCGTGCACGATGGGCGCGCCGCAGTAGTGCGTGACGCCCTGGCTGCGGATGGCGTCGAAGATGGCCTGCGCCTCCACGCGCCGCAGGCAGACGTTGACGCCCGCACGCGCGGCAAGGGTCCAGGGGAAGCACCAGCCGTTGCAGTGAAACATGGGCAGCGTCCACAGGTAGACGGCGTGCTTGGGCATGTCCCACTCCAGCACGTTGCTGATGGCGTTGGTGGCGGCGCCGCGGTGGTGGTAGACCACGCCCTTGGGGTTGCCGGTGGTGCCACTGGTGTAGTTGAGCGCAATGGCGTCCCACTCGTCAGCGGGCAGGCTCCAGGCAAAGGCGGCGTCGCCGCTGGCCAGGAAGGCCTCGTAGTCGGTGCCGCCCAGGCTTTGGGCGGCGGGGCCGTAGAGCGCGTCCTGCACCTCGATCACACGGATGGGTGTGGTGGCGGTGCGCAGGGCCAGCGCCTTGGCCAGGGTGCCGGTGAACTCCGGGTCCACGATCACGGCCTTGGCCTCGCCGTGGTCCAGCATGAAGGCAATCGCCTCCGGGTCCAGCCGGGTGTTGAGCGTGTTGAGCACCGCGCCGGCCATGGGCACGCCAAAGTGCGCCTCGACCATGGGCGGGGTGTTGGGCAGCATCACGGCCACGGTGTCGTTCTTGCCGATGCCTGCGCGGGTGAGCGCGCTGGCCAGCTGGCGGCAGCGCGCGTAGGTCTGGGCCCAGGTCTGGCGCAACGTGCCATGCACGATGGCCAGGCGGTCGGGGTAGACCTCGGCCGTGCGTTCGATGAACGACAGGGGCGACAGGGGGGCAAAGTTGGCTTCGGTGCGGGGCAGATCTTGGTCGTAGATAGAGGTCATGGTCACAGGCACATTGAACAGGACAAAGACGCAGCCTACCGCGCCAGGCTGACTCAAACCCTTCGGCGGCGCAGCTGCTTGACACGGTACATCGCCGCGTCGGCGCTGGCCAGCAGCGTTTGCGCATCCTGTGCGTCGCGCGGGAACAGGCTCATCCCGATGCTCACGCGCACCGGCAGCGGCGCTCCGTTGATCCACTGGGGGGCATCGAACGCCTGCTCCAGCTTGGCGGCCACCTGCAGCGCAGCCTCCTCGGAGTCCACGTTCTCGCACAGCACGGTGAACTCGTCGCCGGCCAGGCGCGCCACGGTGTCGGACTGGCGCACGGCGCCGACGATGGTGCGGGCCACGGCCTGCAGCACCAGATCGCCCACCGCATGGCCGCTGTGGTCATTGATGGACTTGAAGTCGTCCAGGTCCACGAACAGCAGCGCACAGCTGCGCCCGCTGCGGCGCGACAGCTCCAGCGCCTGCACCAGCCGCTGCTCGAACATGCGCCGGTTGGGCAGGCCCGTGAGCCCATCGTGGTGCGCCAGATGTGCCATGGCGTCGCGGCTGGCGTTGAGTTCCGCCATCTGCCGGCGAATCTGCTGCTCCATTTCGTCAAAGCTGCGCGCCAGTTCGCCCACCTCGTCGGCGCGGTGCACGGGCAGCGCACCGTGGGGCCGCCCCTGCGGCAGCGCCTGCGTGGCCCGGACCATGGCCTTGAGCGGCTGCGTCACCAGCCGCGACACCGCCGCGGCCAGCACCACCCCCACGGTGCACAGCACCAGCAGGATCTTCAGGATGCTGCGCCCCAGGTTGGCCACTTCGCCCTGCACGGCCGCCAGCGGCTGCGACAGCCCGACCACCAGAAAACGCCCCTCGCCTTCGCGCCCGTAGGGCATGCGCACGAAAGAGAAAACGCGGGGTTCGTCCCCGTTCTCGGCGGCCTGGCTGAGCACCACCTGTTCCGCCTGCCCCTGGACAAGCGCCGCCACCGGGGGGTAGCTGTCCTGGATCAGGATGCGCTGCCCGCGGTCAAAACCGAACGCCTGGGCGGGGTCCGGGTGCACCAGAAAATCCCCCCAGCGGTTGCTGAGGAAGAAACCGTACGACGCGGGCAGCGCGGCATTGAAATTGCGCAAGAACTGCTGCGCCGCCACGCGCACCACCACCACACCGCGCACCTGGCCGCCCCGCACGACGGGAGATGCCATGCTGAACACGGGCTGCACCGCGTGCTGCTCGCCGCCCTCGTGGTTGATGCCGAACTCCGACACGTAGACCTCATCCTGCCCCAGCGCCAGAGTTTCAAAGAAGAAGGGAAAGTGGGATTTCTCCTGCAGAGCCTCCTCGGGAGCGCGCACGGGGGCACCGCCCTCCCGGTCCATGCGGACCCGCTCCAGGCCATAGTCCTGCACGCCGATGAGCCGCACCTGCAAGTAACTTGGGTGGTTGCGCAGGCTGGCCCGGAACACCTCGGCCAGCGCCTCCCGGTCCTGCTCGATGGCCGCCACGCTGGCCAGAAACGCCGTGTCCCGCGCCACGGTGGAAAACCCCGCCTGCATGTGCCGCGCCAGCACCTGTGTGGTGGCCAGCAGCGCCTGCTCCGCGCGCCCCTGCAGCCGGGCCCGGCTCGAGTCAAAGCTGTAGTACCCCGCCAGCAAGGCCGCCAGCACGCTGAACGACGCGAGCAGCACTGCCAGGCGCTGCGCAATGCCCCAGGGAACGCGTTGCCGCATCAGCGTCCTCCGCCCCGCGCGGGCGCGGCGCAGCGGCACGGCCCCGGGGTTGGCGCGAGCAGGCGGGCCATGCGTCAGAACCTGGACGGCCGGTCGCCCGACAAAATGCGCTGCCACAGCTGGGCCCGGAGCGCCTCGTCCTCCACCGGCTCCAGCCACACGATGGCGCCCATGGGTGCGTCGTCGGACAGCGCGGGCGGCTCGTCGAGCGTGTTGGCCAAGCCCTGGCGCTGCGTGAGCCCGCGGCTCACCCCGGGGTCCAGCATGAAGTTGATCCACGCGGCGGCCAGCGGCAGCTGTGTGCACCGGCGGGTGATGGCCCAGCAGTCCAGCCAGGCCAGCGCCCCCTCGCGCGGCACCACGTAGCCCACATCCAGCCCGGCGTCCCGCAGCTGCTTGAGCTGCTGCTGCCCGTAGTTGGCGTGCATCACGGCGATGTGGTGCTTGCGAAACAGCTCCAGCGATTCTTCGGGCAGGCTGTAGAACGCGCGCACATTGCGGCGCAGCGCGACCAGGTCGCGCGCCAGGTCTGCAAACTGCGCGTCCTGGATGTGAAAGGGCGGCATGCCCCGGCGCATCGCCGCCAGGGAGAACGCATGGCTGCTGCCGTCAAACGCCAGCACCCGCCCCTGCCAGCGCGGCTCCCACAGCACGCCGATGGACCGGGGCGCGGCGGCAAACTGCTGCCGGTCGTAGATGAGCCCCATCTCGGAGTACGTATAGGGCATGCCGTACACCTGATCGCCTGCGGTGAGGCCGGCGATCGAGCCCAGGTTCTGAAAGCGCGGCAGCTGCCGCTGCGTGTTGGGAATCTGCTGGAGAGGCAACGGTGCCAGCAGCTGCTGGCCGGCCAGCCGGGCGATCTCCGCCGTGTTGGCGGCCACCAGGTCAAACCCTCCATCCTGCGGGCTGGCCACCCGGGCCCGCAGCACGTCGTCGGACGACACCGTGGTGATTTCCACCCGGGCGTTGTGGCGCCGCTCGAACCGGGCGACGACATCCGGGTCGGCATAGCCCGGCCAGGACAACACCCGCAGCACTGGGGCTGCCCGCGCCGCCGGCAGCCAGGCCCCCGCCAGCGCCAAGCCCGCCACGTCGCGCCGCCGCAGCCCAGGCCGGCCCCCGGTGCTGGCACCGCCTGCCGCCTGCCGTTGCGCCGTGACCGCCATGCCGAAAGCTCCGCGTCTGAAATATCTGGTAACAAACAGTTTACGCGGACAATAGGCAGGTGACCATCCCACAGTCTTTCATTCAGGAACTGCTTGCCCGCGTGGATGTGGTGGAGGTGGTGGGCCGCTACGTGCAGCTCAAGAAGGGCGGGGCCAATTTCATGGGGCTGTGCCCCTTCCATGGCGAGAAGTCGCCGTCGTTCAGCGTCAGTCCGTCCAAGCAGTTCTACCACTGCTTCGGCTGCGGCAAGAACGGCAATGCGATCGGCTTCCTGATGGACCACGCGGGCATGGGCTTTGTGGAGGCCGTGCAGGACCTGGCCCAGCAGGTGGGCCTGCAGGTGCCGGACGACGACGTGTCGCCCCACGAGCGCGAGCGCGCCGCGGCCGCGCGGCAGAAGCAGGCCACCCTGACCGACGTGCTGGAGAAAGCCGCCGCCGCCTACCAGCGCCACCTGCGCACATCCCAGAGGGCCATCGGCTACTTCAAGGGCCGGGGCGTCTCGGGCGCCATCGCCAAGCGCTACGGGCTGGGCTATGCGCCGGAGGGCTGGCGCAGCCTGGCCAGCGTGTTCCCCAGCTACGACGACCCGCTGCTGGAAGAAAGCGGCCTGGTCATCGTGGGCGAAGACGGGCAGGACAAGCGCTACGACCGGTTCCGCGACCGGGTGATGTTCCCCATCCGCAACGTCAAGGGCGAGTGCATCGGCTTTGGCGGGCGTGTGCTGGGCGACGAGAAGCCCAAATACCTCAACTCCCCCGAAACCCCGGTGTTCCACAAGGGGCGCGAGCTATACGGGCTGTTCGAGGCCCGCACCGCCATCCGCGAGCACGGCTACGCGCTGGTGGCCGAGGGCTACATGGACGTGGTGGCGCTGGCGCAGCTCGGGTTTCCGAACGCCGTGGCCACGCTGGGCACGGCCTGCACGCCCGAGCATGTGCACAAGCTGCTGCGCTTTACCGACGCGGTGGTGTTCAGCTTTGACGGCGACGCCGCCGGCCGCCGCGCGGCGCGCAAGGCGCTGGAAGGCGCCCTGCCCCACGCCAGCGACACGCGCAGCATCAAGTTCCTCTTCCTGCCGGCCGAGCACGACCCCGACAGCTTCATCCGCGAGCAGGGGACCGACGCCTTCGCCCGCGCCGTGGCCGAGGCCGTGCCGCTGAGCCGCTTCCTGGTGGACGCTGCCAGCGACGGTTGCGACCTGACCACCGCCGAAGGCCGCGCCCTGATGGCTGCGCACGCCCGGCCGCTGTGGACAGCCCTGCCGGACGGGGTGCTCAAGCGGCAGGTGCTGGGCGAGCTGGCGGACCTGACCCAGCTGCCAGCGCAGGACCTGTCGGACCTGTGGGGGCAGGCCAACAGCCACGAAGCCCCCCGCGCGGCGCCACCGGCCGGCCATGGCAGCGCATCGGCCCGGCACGCCGCCCCCGCCCATGAGCAGGAAGCACCGCCCTGGGAAAACCCGCCCGATGCCGCCCCCCACTGGGCAGCGCAGGGCGAACCCGCCGGGGGCGGATACGGGGGAAGCAGCTATGGCGGCAAGCCGCCATTTCGCAAGTCGGGCGACTGGAAAGGCAGCTGGAAACGGCGGGACAAGGACGCGCCCTGGCCGCCCCAGCCTCGCCTGCCGCGCACCCCGACGGCCAGCCGCACCGACCACGCGGCGCGGCTGCTGCTGTCGCACATGGGATTTCTGGAGGAGCTGACCCACGACGACCACAGCGCCCTGTGCGCCCGGCCGTCGCCGCACGGCCCGCTGTTCAGCTGGCTGGAAGCGCAGTTCCACGAACACGGCCCGCTACCCTGGGCGGTGCTGCGCGAAAGCCTGCGCGACCACGAGTGCGAAGCGCTGGCAGTGAAGGTGATGACGGGCTCGCACGCGCAAACCGAGGGCGACCTGCACGAGCTGCGCGCAGAACTGCGCGATCTGCTCAACCGCATGCAGATCGAAGACATCGAGGAACAGCAAAAGCTGCTGATGCTCCAGGCCGCCCAGGACCCGACGGCTTTGGAGCGCTACCGCGCGCTGGAGCAAAAGCGCAAGGTTCTTCTGGGCGTGGCCGCCAAGGCCGCTTGAAATTCGCCAAGGCGCTATAATGTAAGGTTAGTTAGCGGCAAGAGCGACAGCAGCACCTCCGAGCCGGGCCACCGCGAAACAGCGTATCTATGCGCTGATGGGCCCACTTATCGCAAGGACTGCACACCAAATGATCGCCCAGACATCTTGCCCCTGAGGGCCTCCCTCAAAGCGCGAAAACCTTGCATTTTCGCGTTGTCACCCGCGCCGGGAACCTGTGGCGCTTGCGTTTTCTTTGTGTCCGTTTTTGAACCTGAGGTTGCCCATGCCCGCTCAAAAGTCCGCGAAGCCACTCAAGTCTGCTCCCGGCGCCGCCGCCAAGGCTGCCTCCAAAACCGCTGCCAAAGCACCGGCCAAAGCCGCTCCCGCCAAAAAGGCGGCGGCTGCAGCCCCTGCACCGGCTGCCAAGAAAGTGAAGACCGTGTCCGCAAAAAGTACTGCCGAGCTGATCAAAGCTGCCGATGAGTTGCTGAAGAAGAAGCCCACCCGCGCCAAGGCCGCGCCGGCCGCTGCCGCCGAAGCCGACGCCGAAGAAGCCCCCAAGAAACGCCCCGGCCGCCCCGCCAAGGCCGCCACCGCCGCGGAAGGCAAGGCCCCCGCCAAGCGGGGCCGCAAGCCCAAGGCCGCTGCCGCCAGCGAAGAAGGCGACGACACCGACCTGTCCGACATCGAAGCCGACCTGGAAGGCGAGGTTGAAGAGGTGCCCGAGGCTGCCGCCACGGTGGAAAAGGTCAAGCCCCTGCGCATGAAGATCAGCAAGGCCAAGGAGCGGGCCTTGATGAAGGAATTCGGCCTGGACGAGACCGTCCTGTCCGAGGAAGACCTGGCCAAGCGCCGCTCGCGCCTGAAGGCCCTGATCAAGCTGGGCAAGACGCGCGGCTACCTCACGCACGTGGAAATCAACGACCACCTGCCCGACAAGCTGGTCGATGCCGAAACGCTGGAAGCCGTCATCACCACGCTGAACGACCTGGGCGTGGCGGTGTATGAACAGACCCCCGATGCCGAGGCGCTGATCATCACCGACAACGCCCCCACGGGCGCCAGCGAAGAGGAAGCCGAAGAAGCCGCGGAAGCCGCCCTGTCCACCGTGGACTCGGAATTCGGCCGCACCACCGACCCCGTGCGCATGTACATGCGCGAAATGGGCACGGTGGAACTGCTCACGCGCGAAGGCGAAATCGAGATCGCCAAGCGCATCGAAGGCGGCCTGCAGGCCATGATGGAGGCGATCAGCGCATCGCCCGCCACCATTGCCGAAATCCTGAACATGGGCGAGGAAATCCGCGAAGGCAAGGTGGTCATCTCCACCATCGTGGACGGCTTCTCCAACCCCAACGAGGCCGACGACTACGTGGCCGAGGAAGACTTCGACGAGTTCGACGAGGCCGACGATGACGACGGCAAGGGCGGCTCCAAGGCGCTGACCAAGAAGCTCGAAGAACTCAAGAAGCAGGCGCTGGAGCGCTTTGACAAGCTGCGCGAGCTGTTCGAGAAGGTGCACAAGGTCTACGACAAGGAAGGCTACGGCACGCCCGCCTACGTCAAGGCCCAGCATGCCCTGTCGGCCGAGCTGATGACCATCCGCTTCACCGCCAAGACCATCGAGAAGCTATGCGACATGGTGCGCGGCCAGGTGGACGATGTGCGCAAGAAGGAGCGCGAGCTGCGCCGCATCATCGTGGACAAGTGCGGCATGCCGCAGGAAACCTTCATCAAGGAGTTCCCGCCCAACCTGCTGAACCTGAAGTGGGTGGAAAAGCAGGCCGCCGCCGGCAAGCCGTGGAGCACGGTGATGGCGCGCAACATCCCGCCCATCCAGGAACTGCAGCAAAAGCTGATGGACCTGCAGGCGCGCGTGGTGGTGCCGCTGTCCGAGCTCAAGGACATCAACAAGCGCATGAACGAGGGCGAGGCCACCTCGCGCGACGCGAAGAAGGAGATGATCGAGGCCAACCTGCGCCTGGTGATCTCCATCGCCAAGAAGTACACCAACCGCGGCCTGCAGTTCCTGGACCTGATCCAGGAAGGCAACATCGGCCTGATGAAGGCGGTGGACAAGTTCGAATACCGCCGCGGCTACAAGTTCTCGACGTATGCCACGTGGTGGATCCGCCAGGCCATCACCCGCTCGATCGCCGACCAGGCGCGCACCATCCGGATTCCGGTGCACATGATCGAGACGATCAACAAGATGAACCGCATCAGCCGCCAGCACTTGCAAGAGTTTGGCTTTGAGCCCGATGCGTCCATCCTGGCGGCCAAGATGGAGATCCCTGAGGACAAGATCCGCAAGATCATGAAGATCGCCAAGGAGCCAATCTCCATGGAAACGCCCATCGGGGACGACGACGACAGCCACCTGGGCGACTTCATCGAGGACGGTGCCAACACCGCCCCTATCGAAGCCGCCATGCAGGCCGGCCTGCGCGACGTGGTCAAGGACATCCTGGACGGCCTCACGCCGCGCGAAGCCAAGGTGCTGCGCATGCGCTTCGGCATCGAGATGACCAGCGACCACACGCTGGAAGAAGTGGGCAAGCAGTTTGACGTGACGCGCGAGCGCATCCGCCAAATAGAAGCCAAGGCGCTGCGCAAGCTCAAGCACCCCTCGCGCTCGGACAAGCTGCGCAGCTTCATCGACTCGCTGTAAACCACACCCTGCGCCAGGCCGCCAGCGGCCTGCCCACCACGGCCCTGCCCCGCTCTGCGGCGCAGGGCTTTTTTGTGGGTGCCGCGCGGGCCAGGCGCCCCGCGTTTACCCCGACGCCATCGACAGCAAATTGACAGTTTGTAACGTAACCATTGCACACTGCGGAGAGAGACTGCAGCGCCACGCGGCCCTCTGCAAGGCCGGGGCCGGGGCCGGCCCAGCGCCTTCTGCGCCCGCTCCACGATCCGCCCACCTTTTGCGAGACACCGTATGACCTTCTTGCACCGCCGCCAGCTCCTCGCCCGCGCCGCCGCCACTGCTGTGGCCACGCTGGGCGCATCTGCCACCCTGCCCACATGGGCACAGGCCGCCGGCGCGGCGGCGCGGGGCGCGCAGCCCCACGCCAAGGCCGGCAAGCTGGCCGGCACGCTGCGCATCGTGATCCCCGCCAACCCGGGCGGCGGGTGGGACCAGACGGGCCGCGCGCTGGGCGCGGCCCTGGTGGCCGTGGGCGCGGCGGACCAGATTGACTACGAGAACATCGGCGGCAAGGGCGGCACCATCGGCCTCGCCAAATATGCCGAGAAGTACGGCAACGACGCCAACACGTTGCTGATGGGCGGCATGGTCATGGTGGGCGCGGTGGCCCTGCAAAAGCCCGCCGTGGACATGTCGCACATCCAGCCGCTGGCCCGGCTGACCAGCGACTACCTGGTGGCGGCCGTGGCGGCCAACTCGCCCCTCAAGACCACCAAAGACCTGGCCGATGCGATGCGCACCCACCTGCGCACGCTGCCGGTGGCCGGCGGTTCGGCCGGCGGGGTGGACCACATCTTTGCGGGCGTGCTGGCCCGCGCGTGCAAGGCCAATCCGGAAGACCTGGCCTACAAGCCGTTTGCCAGCGGCACCGAAGTGGTGGACGCCCTGGTGGCCGGCAACGCGGCCGTGGGCCTGTCGGGCTACAGCGAGTTCAGCGACGCCATCGCGGCGGGCAAGCTGCGGCCCATTGGCGTGTCGGCCCGGCGCAGCGCGTTTGGCCTGCCGGCCTTCCGCGAACAGGGGCTGGACGCCACCATGGCCAACTGGCGCGGCGTGTTCACGGGCAAGGGCGTGCCGGCCGCACGCGCCGCCGAGATGCTGGCAGCTGTGGAAGCCGCCACTGGGCACGAGTCCTGGCAGCGCACGCTCAAGCAGAATCGGTGGGAACCCTCTTGGCTCGCGGGCAAGGATTTGTCAGAGTTCATGGAACTGGACCTCACCACGGCGCGCGTCATGGTGTACCTGCTCAAGCTCAAGCCCTGAAGCGGCGGGCCCCTGCCCCGCCTGGGCTTTGTTGCACAACGACTGGAGGGAGCCGCCGATGAAGATGTCCGACCACTCCATTGGCGTGCGCATGGCCACGGCGCTGGGCCTGGTGCTGGCGCTGCTGCTGGGCGCCGCACTGTTCGGCATCGCGGCGCTGTACCGGGCCGTGGGCACCTACGAGACCACCGTGCAGGAGCGCATGGCGCAGGAGCGCGCCGTGAGCCGCATGGAAAACGACTTCAAGTCCCAGGTGCTGGAATGGAAGAACACGCTGCTGCGCGGCGAGGATTCGCGCAAGCGCGAGCTGCATTGGGCCGCCTTCCAGGCCAGTGAAAAGCGCGTGGCCGACGCCGCCCGCGCGCTGGAGCCCCAGCTGACCGACGCGCAGGAAAAGGCCGCGCTGCAGAAGTTCACGCAGGCGCACACCCAGATGGCGCAGGGCTACCGCAAGGGGTTCGAGGTGTTCCAGTCGCTGGGCTTCGTGCCTTCGGCCGGCGATGCCGATGTGGCCGACATCGACCAGGGCCCGGCCCAGCTGCTGACCGCGCTCAGCCAGCAGGTGGCCGCCAGCAGTGCCGCCATTGCACAGGCCGCGGCGCAAGAGGCGCGCGGCGCGCTCGTGAGCAGCCTGGCGGCACTGGCCCTGGTCACGGCCCTGGGCGTGTGCGCGGGCTGGCTGCTGACCCGCTCGGTGGTGCGCCCGCTGGGGGTGGCGGTGTCGCTCGCGCACAAGGTGGCGGCGGGCGACCTGACCACCGCAATCCACGCCGAGGGGCGCGACGAGCCCGCACGGCTGCTGGAGGCCCTGCGCGCCATGCAGGACAACCTGGAGGCCGTGGTGGCCGGCGTGCGCAGCAACGCCGAGGGTGTGGCCAACGCCAGCGCCGAGATCGCCCAGGGCAATGCCGACCTGAGCGCACGCACCGAGCAGCAGGCTTCGTCGCTGGACGAGACCACGTCGTCCATGCAGCAGCTGCAGTCCACCGTGCAGCAAAACGCAGCCAACGCGCAGCGCGCGAGCGAGCTGGCCCGCAACGGCACGGCGGTGGCCCGACGCGGCGGCGAGGTGGTGACGCAGATGGTGGACGTGGTGCAGGGCATTCAGGAAAGCTCGCGCCGCATTGCCGACATCATTGGCGTGATCGACGGCATCGCCTTTCAGACCAACATCCTGGCGCTGAACGCCGCCGTGGAGGCCGCGCGGGCCGGCGAGCAGGGCCGCGGGTTTGCGGTGGTGGCCAGCGAGGTGCGCAGCCTGGCCACCCGCAGCGCCAGCGCCGCGCGCGAGATCAAGGCCCTGATCCAGACCAGCGTGGAGCGCGTGCAGGCCGGCTCCGACCTGGCGGGCAGCGCAGGCGCCACCATGGCCGAGGTGGTGGATTCCATCCAGGGCGTGAGCGCGCTGATGCAAGACATCAGCCAAGCCAGCGCCGCCCAGACCCAGGACATGCTGCGGGTGACGCAGGCCATCGTCCGCATGGACGAAGCCACCCAGCAGAATGCCGCGCTGGTGGAGGAAAGCGCCGCCGCGGCCGGCAGCCTGAGCGGTCAGGCCCGCCAGCTGGTGGAGGCGGTAGCGGTGTTCCGGCTGCGGCAACAGCAGCATCCATCTGCCGGGCAGGCAGCGCTGCCGCCACCGCGGGCGGGATGATTGCTATCAAAATAGTAGCTGCCAGCGCTTGCCAGATAAGCGCTAGAGCCCTAAAACACTTCAAACCGCAGGTCGGGTGAGCGCAGCGCACCCCGGCATGCGCCCGGCACCAGGGGCTCGCGCCGCCTGCCCTCGCCGCCGTCCAACAGCCGTCAAGCGATGGCCCCGGCAGCCTGCAGCGCGGCCACGTCATCGGCCGTGTAGCCCAGGCCCTGCAGCAGCTCGGCCGTGTGCTGGCCCAGGCGGGGCGGATCGCTGCGCACATCCAGCCGCTTGCCGGCCATGCGCAGCGGCATCAGCGTGACCTGGGCCGACTGGCCGGCACGCTCGCCGTCGGGCAGCGTGATGTCCGCCAGGCCGCCCGTGGCCTGCAGGTGCGGGTCGTCAAACAGCTCCTCGGGCCGGCGGATGGGAGCAAACGGCAGGCCGTGGCGCTCGAAGACGGCCGCCAGCTCATCGGCCGTGTGCTGCGCCAGGCGCTCGCGCAGCACGGGCATCAGCGTGGGGCGGGCGCGCACGCGGTCGTTGTTGGTGGCCAGGCGGGCATCCGCCTTCAGGTCGGCATAGCCCATGGCATCGCAGAAGGTTTGCCACTGCGCGTCGCTCACGGCGGCCAGAAAGATCTGCCCGCCGTCCTTCACGCTGAACACGTCGTACACGGCCCAGGACGAGATGCGGTCGGGCATGGGCGCGGCGGGCTTGCCGGTGACGGCGTACTGCATCATGTGCTGGCCGACCAGGAAGACGTTGTTCTCGAACAGGGCCGAGTCCACCTCCTGCCCGCGCCCGGTGATGCCGCGCTGCATCAGCGCGGCCATGGCGCCAATGGCGCCGAACATGCCGCCCATGATGTCGTTCACGCTGCTGCCCGCGCGCAGCGGGTCGCCGGGGCGGCCGGTCATGTAGGCCAGGCCGCCCATCATCTGCACCACTTCATCGAGCGCGGTGCGGTGCTCATACGGGCCGGGCAGAAAGCCGGTGTGGTTCACATAGATGAGGCGCGGGTTGGCCTGGCTCAGCGCGGCGTAGTCCAGGCCGTACTTGGCCATCACGCCGGGCTTGAAGTTCTGCGCCACCACGTCGGCCGAGGCCGCGAGCTTGCGCGCCACCGTGAGCCCCTGCGGGCTGCGCAGGTCGATGGCGATGCTCTTCTTGTTGCGGTTGAACATGGGGAAAAACCCCGCCCCGGCGCCCAGCAGGTGGCGCGTGCGGTCGCCATCCACGGGCTCGACCTTGATGACTTCCGCCCCCAGATCGGCCAGCACCATGCCGCAGGTGGGGCCCATGACCATGTGGGTGAACTCCACCACCCGCAGGCCTTCAAGCGGCAGGCGGGCGGTGGAAGGAGCTGCGGGTGTGTCGTGCATGGTCAGAGCGTCTGGTGAAGAGAAAGAAGGTCCGGAAGTCGCTGCCGCGCGCAGCGCCATGGGTGTGGCATTTTGCGGCACCCCGGCCTGCGGCGGGCTGCCACGCAGGGCATCCCCCGCAGCAGTGGCCGGTGGTTCCACGCGCTGGGGGCGCGGCGGCAAGCCCCGAAGCCCGTTGCGTCGACCGCTCCCGGGAACCGTGGCCGGATTGCAACAGTTTCTGTACCGCCGGGCGTTTTTCCGGGGCTAGCGCATACGTGGTGTACGTTCTGAGCTACTAAACTTGTAGCAAAACAGGTTCCGCGCTATAGTCGCAGCGCATCGGCGGGCCCGGACCGCGCCCGCCCGACCTGACTGAATCGAACCGATCCAACACTTGCGCGAGGAGAAGCGTCCATGAGCTCCAAAGAAAATGCCGCCATCAACCAGTTGTTCGAGCGCCTTGAATGCCGTTATGCGCTGCGCGTGCTGTGGGCGCTGAAGGACGGCCATCCCCAGACGTTCCGCCTGTTGCAGGACAGCGTGGGCGGCATCACCCCCAACACGCTCAACACCCGCATCAAGGAACTGCGCGAGGCCGGCTTCGTGGACCATGGCAGTGACGGCTACACGGTCACGCCGTCGGGCGCCGACCTGCTCAAGCGCCTGTCGGACGTACAGGCGTTCGCCACCCGCTGGGTGGCCGGCCGCGCCAAAAAGCCCTGAGCCGTCCGCGCCTACCGCGCTGGCGCAGCCCCTGCCCCGCGGCACGGCCGCTAGAATTTCGCCTCCAATAGCTTCTACCGCTCACCGCAACAGCGCTAGAAGCTATATTTTTAATAGCAATCGAGGAGCATTTTCATGGCACTGACCACCACCCCGTCCGGCCTGCAGTACGAAGACACCACCGTGGGCGAAGGCGCAGAGGCCACCAAGGGCCAGAACGTGTCGGTGCACTACACCGGCTGGCTCTACAACAACGGTGAGCAGGGAGCCAAGTTCGACTCCAGCCGCGACCGCAACGATCCGTTCCAGTTCGCGCTGGGTGCCGGCATGGTCATCAAGGGTTGGGACGAAGGCGTGCAAGGGATGAAGGTGGGCGGCCAGCGCACTCTGATCATCCCCGCAGCCCTGGGCTACGGCGCGCGCGGCGCGGGCGGCGTCATCCCGCCCAACGCCACGCTGAAGTTCGATGTGGAACTGCTGAAAGTCGGCCGCTGACCTGGGGGCGCGCCCCAGACTGGCAACCAGGCGGCCCTTTCGGCCGCCTTTTCTTTGGTTCTTCACGGATTAGCGGGGTAAGCCACCCCAGAGGCAAAAAAACAGCGGTGACATCTCAAGCAAGATGGTTGTGCGACCAATCATCAAACTTCAGAGCACCGCTGCATGCATAAGAATACAGGCTGGCTGGACCT
>NZ_JAJTBB010000080.1 GCF_021287135.1 Acidovorax sp. | reverse complement strand
CGCGGCCGCCCCGACCGCCGCGGGCGGCCAGGGGACGGGCGGCGCAGTCGCCACGCTGTCGGGGAGTTCCTCGACCACATTGAATTCGTGGGCAGGCCGCTCCAGGCCGTCGCGCTCCTTGATCAACAGCCAGGGCGGCTGGCGTTCATCGCCCCGGCCGTGCATGCGCACCAGGGTCCAATGGCCCTGCAGCTTGTGGCCGTAGATCTGAAACTTGAGCTTGCCCTGGCGGTAGCCCGCGTCCGGGTCGCCCTCCGGCACCCAATAGCCGCTGTCCCAGATGATCACCCGCCCGGCCCCGTACTGCTTGGGCGGAATCTGCCCCTCGAAGCGGTTGTACGAAATCGGGTGGTCCTCCACCTGCACGGCCATGCGCTTGTCCGCGGGATCGAAGCTGGGCCCCTTGGGCACGGCCCAGCTTTTCATCGTGCCGTTCAGCTCCAGGCGAAAGTCGTAGTGCAGGCGGGTGGCCCAGTGCTTTTGAATGACGAACTGCCGGGCGTGCTGGCCCGGCGCCCCGCCCTCGGAGGGCTCTGGCGTGACCGCAAAGTTGCGCTTCTTGCGGTATTGCGCCAGCGAATCGCCCATGGCGGCACGTCCTCAGGCCGCAGCCCGCCGACCGGGCTTCTTGGCGGCTGCGGGCGCCCGCTTGGCCGCAGCCGCCTTCTTGGCCGGCGCCTTTTTGCTGGCGGCCGCGGGCTTGGCAGCCACAGGGGATTTTGCAGACTTGGACGGTAGCCGGGTCACCGAACCGGACGCCTTCCGGTCCGGGCGGGGCGGCGTTTTTCCTTCGAGGCTGCGCCGCAGCAGCGCCGTCAGGTCCAGCACCTCGGCGCCCGCCGGCGCAGAGGGAGCGTTCTCCACCGGCGCCACCTCGGCGATTTCGCCGGCCGACGCTTTCTGTTCAACGAGCTTGTGGATCTCGTCGGCGAACGAGTTGCGGAAGCTGTCGGCCTTCCATGCCTGCGTCATGTCGTCGATGAGCTGGACGGCCATGGACAGCTCAGCGTCCTTGATTCCGGCCGCCCGCGCATCAAGCGGCGGCAGATTCAGTTGCTCAAACGAGCGGATTTCGCCGCCCCAGCGCAGCAGGTTGAGCACCAGCGCCCGGCCGCACGGGATCAGGACGGCCAGATGCTGCTTGGACTGGATCACCACCTTGGCCACGCCCACCTTGTTGCTCTTGCGCAGGGCTTCGCGCAGCAGGGCGTACACCTTCTCGCCGCGCTTGAGCGGTGCGGTGTAGTAAGGCCGCTCCAGGTAGACGAACGGGATCTCGTCCGCGTCGAGAAAGGCCTCGATCTCGATGGTCTGGGTCACCTTCGGAAACGCAGCAGCGATCTCCTCCGGCGACAGGACCACATAGCGGCCGTCTTCGTACTCCACGCCCTTGACGATATCGGCGGCCGCGATTTCCTTGCCGGTCACCTTGTTCACCCGCTTGTACCCCACCGGCTGCATGGACCGCTTGTCGAGCCAATCGAAGTCGATGCCCGAACTGGCGGTGGCGGAGTACAGGCCCACCGGGATGTGGACCAGACCAAAACTGATCGCGCCCTTCCACAACGTGCGGGTGGACGTCGGCGCCTTGCCCTGCTCGTCGGCCATGGCGGGGTCCTCTGCAAACGTCACTGCTGGGCGGCCAGGTACTGGCGCACCTTGTCCGCCGACGACCCCACGGCCGCCACCGCCTCGCGCAACTGGGTTTCGGTCACGCCCAGGCTGTTGGTCCAGTCGCGCACCTCGTAGGGCTCGCTCAGGTTGATGAAATTCCGGTCGTGGGCCGTTTCGGCCTTGTTGTCGCTCATGTTCTACTCCTTGGGCTCGAGGAATGCGCTGAGAGAATCGTCGCGCGCCTGCAACGCACTCCAACGTAGCGAACCGTGCACGGCTCTGCTGTAGGACAAATCGCCAGCTCTCCGACAGCGCCCGGCGCGGTCCCGTTGCGGTCCGCGCAAATGCGACAAAACACATCAATTTGTTGCCATTCGTTCGGCTTGTTGTCACCGTTTTGCCACCTGGATAAAAATTGCACACGCCCGTCCTTCAGGAGCGCCCGCAATGCCCATGGAGCTACTCTTCAGCCTCGCCCAGAGCCCTCTGCCCGTCACCATCGACAAACCTTGTGACATCGACAAGCTCCGCGTCATTGCGGCAGCGCAGTTGGTGGAGGCCCGGCTTCCCGAAGTGGGCGCCGCAGAGCAGACCGCGGAGGTACTTGCGATTTCGGCCCAAGGGCGCGCAGCGCTGGTGAAGGCCTATCCCCACCACGACTTCCATTTCGGCCCTGCTGTGCTGGCCTCGGCCGTCGGCAGGTCGGATTGGCCCGCCTCCGATGGCAGCTACCGGCTGGAGCGCGACACGGGCAAGACCACGCTCGATTCCTGAAGGCCGCGGGCCGCGGGGGGCCTGCCAGGGCTTGCGGGAGAGCGCCGGAGGTTGCCTGTCGCCTTTGTCTGACAGACGCTGCACACCCCGTTTGGTGAAATCTTTTTCACTGGCCATTGCGGCTGGTTTGGGGGTCATTGGGGCCCCTGCCCTCCGAACAAAGGAATCCACCATGAAGCGCCCACCCTCGACTCCCGGAACCCGCGCCCTTGCGGCGTTTGCCGGCACGGTTGTGCTTGCAGTGCTGGCCGCCGCATCGTTGCTGATGCCCGACGTGGCCGTGCAGTCGGTGGACTCCATGCCCCTGCTGCCGAGCGGGCTCGACCAGATGCTCACAGCGGGCCTGTTTGAATGACCCTGGCTGCAGAGGCCCGGAAGGCACCGCGGGATCGCCGACTCGCTCCAGCGCACCGCTGCGCAGCGGGCTGTAGCAAAAAGCATAGCATCGCAGTACCATTCAGCGCCGCGCACAAGGCGGTGCGGCGCACAAAGAATGGAGGACGACCGTGATCCCACGTATTCGCATTCCTGCACACTTCTCTTCTTTCCTGTGGGCGGCGGCACTGGCAGGCGCGCTCAGCGGCTGCGCCCACCCGCGGGACGGCACCCTTGAAGAATTTGCCCGGTGGCACGACAACGCCCGGGCGGAGGCCGAGGCGGGGCTCCTGAGCTGGAGCGAGCTGTACAAGCAGAGCTTTGACCGCCTGACCGCCCTGCCGCCGTCGCTGCAGCAGGACACGCGACTGGAAAACACCGTGCTGCTGCTGTCCACCGCACGCAAGTTTGAAGCGCATGAGATCAGCGCACAGCAGTTCGCTACCGAGCGCGATCACATCGAAACCCAGCTGCAAGCCCGCTTGCGCTGAACTGGCCGTTGGTCCCGCCGTGCGGGCGGGGGGCCATCAACGGGACGGTGCGCCGCCCTGCTCCACCAGGTCCAGGCGCCGGCGCAGCGTCGCGGCCGCCTGTGCATCCCCCGCGGACTCGGCCCTGCGCGCCTGAAGCGTGAGCCAGGCGATCAAGGGCCTGCGCCACCCTTGGGCAGAGGCGGTCTCCGCGGCCACCGCCAGCACCTCCGGCGTGGCCCGGCCGGATTGCAGCAGCACCGACGCCGCCACCAGGCGCGACAGCGGATCTTCTACGGACGGCAAGGCCGCGCCCCCCGCCGCAACGACTTTGCGCTGCGCCTGCGGCAGCAGCGCCGCCTGCTCCGGCGCGAGGGGCCGGCCGGCGAGGTAATCGGCGTAGGCCCGCTCCCCGGTCGCTGCGTCGGCGCGCAGCGGTTCGAACCGCTCGCAGCCCGGCGGCTCCAGGCTCGCGGCCTGTGCCGCGCAACGCATCAGCTCCAGGCGGGCCATCAGGTCGGGGCGGCCGGTGCGGGCGACCTCGGCGCGGGCACGGTCCCACTCCAGCCGCTCCACCCGGGTGTTGCCGGACAGTTGCGCCTCCAGGGCCTTTTGCGCAGCGCCCTGGGCATTCATCTGCCAGTCGGGAACGCGCGGGCCGCTGGAGCATGCCGGCAAGAGCGTGGTGGCCGCCAGGGCCGCGGCCAAGGCGAGTGCGGCGCGCCCCGGGCAGGCGGCCAGGCGGCGCGCCACGGGCGCGCGGGATGGGTCAACGGCGGGGATCTTCATGGCAGTTTGAGTTCCGTGTCCCGCGCAAAGGGCCATTTGCGGTTGATCTCGTTCACCAGGCTTTCCACCTTGCGCAGGTTGCTCTCGACCTCGGCGCGCAAGGCGCCCAGGTCGGTGGTGGCCTCGCGGGCGTTGGCGCCGATGGCCTGGGCTTCGGCCAGCACGGCGTCGACCTTGCGCAGGCTGGTGCGCGTGTCGGCCAGCAAGCCGTTGAGCTGCCCCACGGCCGCGCGCACCTCCGGCACCAGCGCATCCTTGCTGCCCTCGGCGCCGAACACCTGGCGGTCGGCCCGCGCCGCCATGCCGTCCAGGCGCGCCAACAGGGCATTGGTGCGCTCCAGGGTCGCCACGATCTTGCGGGCATCGGCCTCATTGCCCATCAACACCCCGAGCGCACCGCCGGGGCCGTTGAGGCGTTCCGTGAGCGCGCGCACGTTCGCCAGGCTGCCGCCCAGGGCGGCGTCCTGCGCGGTCAGGGCGTTGAGGTTGGCCAGCAACTCGCGGGCGGACGCCATGAGCTGGGGAATCTCGGCGGTGGCGTCGCCGCGCAGCACCGTGCGCTCGGCGCCATCGGGCAGCGGCGGGTCATTGAGCATGCCGGAATAGGCCCGGATGTTGGTCCCCCCCACGATTCCGCGCACCAGCGTGAACACGCTGGACTCCCGCAGCCAGTGCGCATCCTTGCGCGGCACGTCCACGATGATGCGGGCGTTGCCCGAGGCGGCCAGCTCGATGCGCCGCACGCGCCCGATGGGAAAGCCGGAGAAGGTCATGTCCATGCCGACCACCACGCCTTCGGAGTCTTCGGCCGTGAGCACCAGCGTTTGCGTCGGCTCGAACGCGCCACGCGCATACAGCAGGTACAGGCCGGAGCCCACGATAAGCGCCAGCGTGAACAGCAGCAGCGCCGCCGCCTTGACCTCCAGATACGCCACCGGGCGCAGGACCTCGACAGGCGGTACCTCGGCCGCAGGCGGCGGGGTGGTGTGCGGGCGGGGAGGCTTCTCGTCGTCGTTCATGGGTGCCGTGGCGTGATCGCGGGGAGGATGGGGGCGGACAAGCAATGGAAAAGGCAAGCGGCCGTGCGGGTCAGTAATAGTTGCCCATGAGCGAGGCGATCTCGATCATCAGCAGCACGGCAAACATGCGGGCCAGGCCGCCCAGCTCGGAATCGGGCTGGGTGCGGTCGCCCGCGTCGTACAGGCCTGCAGCCATGGGGATCAACGCCACGGCCAGGCTGAAGAACACGGTCTTGAGCACGAACACCAGCGTCACGCCGGGCGAGAACACCTGGCCGAACATGCGGGTGTAGCTGGGCAGGCCCGCGAGGTTGAATCCATAGACGCCCACGTACACCAGCACCAGCGCCACCACGCAGCTGAGGGCCGCCAGGGTGATGCAGGCAAACACGCCGGCCACCACGCGGGGCAGCAGTTCCATGCGCACGGGGTCGGCCCCCTGGCGGCGCAGCGCCGAGAACCGGCCGCCATCGCGCAGCCGCGTGATCTGCGTGCCGTTGGGGATGGTGCAGCGCATGGCCACGAACAGCGCCGCCGTGAGGGGGATCAGCTCCAGCACCAGCACGCGGATCACCATCTCCAGCGCATAGCGCGACAGCCCGTAGCTCAGTGCCGTGACCACCACGATGCGGGTGATGACCAGGCTGATCAACGCGGCCAGCACCGTGAAGCCCACCAGCACCGGCGCCGTGTCGAGATAGATGTGGCGCGCCAGCGCCCTGCGGGTGCCCTTGCCGTAGCTGGACGGCGACAGCACGAGCACCAGCACCACCGCGCCCAGGTACAGGATGCGCCACCACGCGATCGCCCAGCGCCGCGCGGTGCGCCACAACCGTTCGGGCAGGAAGAGACCGGGGAGGGAGGGGGCCATGGCCGCATCATAGCGGCGCCCTCCCGGCCGGCCGAAGGGGCAAGCCGGCTTCGCAGAATTCAAGCGTTTTTGGCCTCTAGCGCCCTAAAATAAAGCGCAAGCAGCTATTGTATTTATAGCAAAAAGCACCCCAGGGAAACAGCTGCTCACAACCGGCGCTGCGCGCGACCGGCACAACTCACACATGGCGCTTGCCGGCGCTGCCCGCGGGTGCCGTGAGCGGCTGCGCATCGGCCCGCGCGTGCAGCGCCTCGATGATGCGGCAATGGGCGTCCGTGCCATCGCACCGGTTGCGCAGCGCCAGCAGGTCGGCTTCCAGGCTGTGCAGCTCGGCCAGGCGGCTGCGCACGTGCTGCAAGTGCTCGTCCAGCGTGACGCGTGCAGCCTCGCAGTCGGCCTTGCGGCTCCAGTCCAGCTCCAGCAGCGTGCGCACCTCGGCCAGGGACATGTCCATGGCACGGCACAGGCGGATGAACCGCAGGCGGTGCACATCGTCGGCGCTGTACAGCCGGTAGCTGTTGTCCTCCCGCGCGGCGGGGGTCAACAGGCCTTCCTTTTCGTAATACCGGATGTTGGCCGCAGACACGCCCGCCTGGCGCGCCACGTCGCCGATGCGGTACTGCGGGGACTGCACAAGGGACGGGGGCATGGGGAACGGGCTTCCTCAGAACGCGGGAGCGGCCATCATGCCACCGCGCCGCCCAGGCGGCCCCGCACGGCCCGCGCGGCCGACTCGCGTCAGGACTTGGTGCGCGCGCCCCGCCCCGATCGGGCCGGCGCCCGCACCGGCCGCGCAGATGCCTGCTCCAGCCACAGCAAGCTGTCCACCTGCGCCACGAAGTGCCGCAGATAGTCGGGCGAGAGCGTGCGCATCAGCGCCAGCGAGCGCAGCATGAGCCGATGGGGGTTGAGCGGGCCGGCGTTCTCGGGGCCGCGCGTGAAAGCCCGGTCCACCTGCTGCTCCGCGGCAATCTTGGCCCAGACCTCGCCGAAGCGGCGCACGCTGGGCAGCTCGGCCGGGGTGTCGGCATCCTCTCCCAGCGCCGGATCGGCATCCGCCTGCGCGCGGGCCTGCAGCGCATGGTTCAGCAGCGCCAGCGGGGACGGCGATGCCCCCGGCAGCGCTTGCGGCGGCTGTCGGGCGGGAGTGGACTGCGCGCGCCGCGCATAGTCCTCCACGGCCGCCTGCAGCCGCGCCGCCAGCACCTGCTGCACGGCGGGCGGCTGGCCCGGCAGCCGGGCGGCCAGCACCTCCAGGTAGCGAAAGCGCACGGGATCGCAGTGCTGGGCGCCCGCGGCGCGCAGGGACTCCAGGGTTGGCTCACTCATCACGCGGCGGGGACACTTTGGCGGCCCGGGGCACCGGGGCCATTTCCACCCGGCGGTTCTGCGCCCGCCCCTTTTCGTCGGCGTTGTCGGCCACGGGCTGCTCGGCGCCAAAGGCGGCGGCAAACACCTGCGACGAGGGCATGTCTTCTTCCACCAGGGCGCGCGTCACTGTGAGCGCGCGCTGGGCCGAGAGCTCAAGGTTGTCGGCAAACCGCTGGTGGCGCCCTTGCACCAGCGCGGTGTTGTCCGTGAAGCCGCTGACCATGAGCATCTCGTCGCGCTCGCGCAGGTACACGCGCAGCGGCTGCACCAGGCTGCGCAGCAGCTGGCGGCCCTCGGCCCGCAGCTCGGCAGAGCCGGGAGCAAACAGCACGCTGCCGCTGATGCCGATGCGGCCCTCGTTCACCGTCACGCGCCCGCTGGCGAGTGGAATGGCAAGCGCTTTTTCCAGAGCCATGCGGCGCTTTTCCTCGAGCTGGCGCTTTTCCACTTCCTGCTTGAGGCTGGCCACCAGATCGATCTGCACCACCAGCACCCCCACCAGGATCAGCACAAAGGCGCCCAGCAGGCCGGCCATCAGGTCGCCAAACACGGCCCATACGGGCGCGGTGGCGCCGGCGCTCTCGTCCAGCGGTTCGTCCAGGCCCGTCACGCGGCCACCCCTTGCACCGAGGCGGCCATCTGGCCGTTGAGCCGGCGCAGGTCTTCCACAATGCCCTGTTGCGACGCAATGCTCAGGTCGATGACCTCGCGGGCCTGGGACACGTAGTAGGCCAGCTGCTCATCGCTGCGGCTCAGGGACTGGCCGATGGCGCTCTCGATGCGCTGCAAGCTCTCCATCAACTTCTCGCTGCTGGCCGTGAACAGCCCCACGCCATGGCCGAACGATTCGCCCAGGCTGGACAGCTCCACCGCGCTGGCCGCGACATGCGCCGAAACCTCGTCAACCTTGCCCGCCTGCGCCCCCAGCGCCTGCGCGAATTCCTGCCCGGCCTTCTCCAGCACGGAGGCGGCCGACCCGACCAGGGACTCGATGGCCGCGCGCTGCTGGGCCGTGGCCTCGCTCACGGCCTGCAGCAGCGTGCCCAGCTGCTCCATCATCGCGGCCCGCTCGGTCAGGGCGGCGTTGTCGCGCTCGCTCAGGTGCGCCATCTCGCCGCGCAGCTGGGTAATCACTTCCGCGGCGGCCTGGGGCACGTCCGAGGCCGTCTGCAGCAGGCGCGTGAGCGGGGCCTCCAGCGCGGCCCCCAGGGTGGCCAGGTGGCCCGCCACCGCGCCCTGCAGCGCTTCCAGCCGGTCCACGGCCGCCTGCCCGCGCACGGCTTCGGCGTCCCGCAGCGCGGCCAGCTCCGTTCGCCACACCCCGGCCAGCGCGTCCATGCGCTGCGCCTGCGACTCGACCCACCGTGCCTCGGCCTCGGTGCGGCGGTGCAGCAGCCGGTCCGACTGCTCCATCAACTGCGCCGCGCTGCCCAAGGCCTGCTGGACCTGCGTGGCCATGCGCTCGCCCAGCTGGGCGGCCGAGGCTTCCAGCGCACGGCTGGCCGCAAGCTGCTGCTGCGCAGCCTGTTCTGCGGCGCGCTGCCACGGGGTGGCCAGGCTGTCGGCCAGGCCGTCCAGCGACTGGCGCCAGTGGGCCAGGCGCTCCTGGTCCGCCACGGCCTGCGACGCCTGCGACTGCACAGCCGCCTGGTGCAGCGACTCCAGCACCGCCGCGGTCCGCTCTTCCAGCGCCTGCGAGGCGGTGCGCAGCGATTGGTCCAGCTGCGCCGCCGCGCCCTCCAGCGCATGGCACAGCGCCGTGTGCTGCTGGGCGGCCTGGGTGCCCGCGTGCTCCCATTGCGCGGCCACCCGCCCTGCCAAGTCGTCCACGGAACGGCTCCACAGCGCCAGCCGCTGCTGGTCAGCAGCGGCCTGGGCCGAATGCACCTGACCGAGCGCGTCCTGCTGTGCGGCCAGCACGGCCAGCGTGCGCTGCTCCACCGCCTGCGTGATGGACTGGAGCGCCGCCTCCAGGCGCACCGCCTGTTCGTCCTGCTGCTGCACGTGGCGCAGCGCCGCCTCCGTCCAGGTGCCGGCCACCTGGCGGGCGGTGGATTCCCACTGCGCCGACAGGGCCTGCATCTGCCGATCGGTGGCGTCGCGCAGCCGCTGGTGCGAACGCTCGGCCTCCTGGGTCAGGCTGGCCATGGCGTGCTCCACCACGGGCCGGATGGTCTCGCCCGCGGTGCGGGCGGCGGTGTCCAGGCTGCCGCGCAGCGATGCGCCCACGGCGTCGGCCAACTGGGTATAGGCCGCCGTGGCCTCCTGGTGAAACGCCCGCTGCTGCTCCTGCAGCGCGCCGGCCAGCTGGGCCTGGCGGTGCTCCAGCCCGTCGGCCAGCCCCTGCAAGCGCTCGGCGATCCGGGGCATAGCCTGGGCCTGGGCCTGCAGGGCCTCCCACATGGCCTCGCGGCGGTGGGCCGCTGAGAACGGGCGCAGCGCCGTGGCGGTGCGCGCGTCCAGCAACTGCAGCGCGGCCAGCCGCTCGCGGCGGGCCAGCGCGAGCATCAGTCCCAGCATGGCGGAGGCAGCCACCCCCGCAACCGAGGTGCCAAAGGACAGGCCCAGGCCCTTGATGGGCGCCGCCAGCGCAGCGCGAATGGACTCCAGGCTGGACGATGCCTCCAGCGCAAACACGGCGCCCTTGAACGTGAGCACCATGCCCAGGAACGTGCCCAGCATGCCCAGCATGACCAGCAGCCCCACCAGAAAAGGTGCCAGCGCCGGCCCGGGCAGGGCCGCGCGTTCGCCGTCCATGCGCCGGCGCACCGGCGCGCGCAGCGCGGCCGGCAGGCGGTCCAGCCAGGCCTCCAGATCGTCCAGAACCGCTGGTGGCTGCGGCAGCGCCGCCAGCGCGGCGGACAGCGACGCGGTCGCGCCGCGAAAACGCAGCAGTTCCGCGCCGCCCAGGCCATAGGCAGCAGCGATCACCACCGTCATGCCCAGCGCCAGCGGGCTGGAGCCCCAGAACCCCCACCCCACCCAGGCCACCACCGCCATGCCGACTGCGAAGGCGGCTGTCATCCCATGCTTGTTGCTGTTCATTCCCAAATTACCAATCTGTCACTGTTTCTGTGGCGGTTTCATTTCCGGCGCCCGCGGGCGGGCCGTTGCCTCCAGGCGCGGCCCGGGCGGCCTCCAGCAGGCCCTCCAGCGGCTGAAGCCGCACCTCCAGCTCGGCCTGCAGCAGCGCGCGCAGGTCCTGCTCAAAGCCGTGCAGCCAGCCGCCGGGCACACGCCAGCGCTGCGGGTCGTCGTCCTGCCCTGCGGCCTCCAGTTGCTGCTGGTAGCGCGTGCGCCGGTGCGCCATGCGCCGCTCCAAGTGGCCCGGCAGCGATGCCCACAGCTTTTGCTCGCGCGCGGCCAGCATCTGCTCCATGGCGGCGTCCAGGGCCGCCAGGCGCCGCAGCGCCGCCGGGCCGCCCGAGAGGTGCTGCCGCATGTCCCCCCGCAGCGTGGCCAGCCGCAGCTCCATCTGCTTTTGCGTGGCCAGGTAACGGGCCGCGTGCGTGGCAAAGTCGGCTTCCGTCTCGGGGTCCGGCCCCGGTACCGGGGTGTGGTCGGCCCGCTCGCGCGGCGCCCGGGCCCGGGTGGGGGGCGCCACCACCAGTGCGGACAATTCGGCCCGCGCCGCGTCCAGCCCGGCCTGCAGCGCAGGCACGTCGAGGGCCGGCACCGGGTCCGCAGCGTCGCCGTCGAACCCGTCTGCGGACTCCAACTGGTGCAGCCACCGGCCGAGTTTGACGGCATCCACGGTGCTGAGCCATTGGCTGAGCTGCTCCGCAAGGTCCCCACGGTCCGCACGCCCAGGCGCAGCCTGCACCTGCGTCCATTGCTGGAGCAGGCGTACGAGTCGTGAACGGTGAAGCCGGTGGTGCTGGTGCATGCATCGCCCCGTTCCGCGCCCTGCCCGCAGCGCCAAGGCGCAACGGGCGGACCCTGAAACGGGCAAAACCCGCTATTTTCGCAGGAAGCGCCAGGCCCCCAACTTCCGCAGCCTGGCGTTGCACGTGTTACATCTTCAGTGCGCCGGGCGCGCAGCAGACTCCGCCCCCCTCCGCTGCCCGCGTTTTCTTGACCGGGGACAAGCCCTGCCAGGGGCGCGCATGCTCCAATCGCCGCTTTCACGCCCGCGCCCACCCCTTGCCGCCATGCCGAACGCTCCCGCCGCCCCTGCCCCGTCCGCCGCTGTTGCCGGCGCTCCTGCCGCCCCGCTGGCCGTGCCTCATACGCTGACCGAAGATGCGGTGGCCATCTTCACCGGGGTGCTGCTGATCTCGGTGGGGATCGCGTTCTTCTCCAGTGCCGGCTTGCTGACAGGCGGCACGGCAGGCCTGGCGTTTCTGCTGCACTACGCCACGGGCATTGGCTTCGGCAAGATCTTTTTCGTGCTGAACCTGCCGTTCTATTGGCTCGCGCTGCGCAAGCTGGGCCGGGCGTTCACGCTCAAGACCTTTGCCGCCGTGCTGTTGCTGTCGGTGGTGACCGAGTGGCAGTCGCAGTTTCTGCAGTTTGCCCGCCTGCAACCGCTGTACGCCGCCATCGCGGGCGGGCTGATCACGGGCACCGGGTTCCTGGTGCTGTTCCGCCACCGCTGCAGCCTGGGCGGCGTGGGCATCGCGGCGCTGTACCTGCAGGACCGCTATGGATGGCGCGCCGGCAAGGTGCAGATGGCCGTGGACTGCTGCATCGTGCTGCTGGCGCTGTGGATGGTGGAACCCCTGCGCGTGGTGTGGTCCATCGCCGGGGCCGTAGCGCTGAACCTGGTGCTGGCCATGAACCACCGCCCGGGCCGCTACATGGCGGTGTGACCGCGGGCGGTGGGCGGCAGGCTTCTACACAGGCGCCTGCCAGCCCAGCCCGCTGCGCAGGCGCTCCTCCAGCACCTCCACCGGCACGGGCCGGCTGAACAGGTAGCCCTGCCACAGCGTGCAGCCGTGGTGCTCCAGGAAGGCGCGCTGCGCCTCCGTCTCCACACCCTCGGCGATCACGTCGATTCCCAGACTCTGCGCCATGCCAATGATGGTCTGCACGATGAGCGCGTCCGTGCGCTGGATGCCGATGTTGCGCACAAAGCTCTGGTCAATCTTGAGCTGGTCCAGCGGCAGGCGCGTGAGGTAGGACAGCGACGACTGCCCGGTGCCGAAGTCGTCCATCGAAAACCGCAGCCCCAGGGCCCGCAGCCCGTTCATCTTGGCGATGGTGTCGTCCACGTTGTCCAGCGCCAGGCTCTCCGTGAGTTCCAGCTTCAGCCGCTCGGGCCGGGCCCCGGTCTGCCGCAGCACCGTGACGACCTGCTCGATGAAGTCAGCCTGGCGGAACTGGCGCGCACTCACGTTCACGGCCAGCTGCAGATCGGCGGTGACGGGATGGTCCTGCCAGCGCCGCAGCTGCTCGCAGGCCGTGCGCAGCACCCAGGCCCCCAGGGGCACGATGAGGCCGGTCTCCTCGGCCAACGGGATGAAGTCGGACGGCGGCACCATGCCCCGCGCCGGGTGGTTCCAGCGGATCAGCGCCTCGGCGCCCACCACCCGCACGCCGCAGCCCACCTGCGCCTGGTAGTGCAGCGTGAACTGGCCCTGCTCCAGCGCCTGCCGCAAGTCGTTCTCCAGGGCGGCCCGTGCCGTCACGGCGGCCTGCATCCGGGGGTCGAAGAAGCGGATGCCATTGCGCCCCGCGGTCTTGGCGGCATACATGGCCAGGTCGGCGTGCTTGACCACGTCCTCCACCGTCTGCCCCTGACCGCTGAAGAGCACGGCGCCCACGCTGGTGGTGCTGTGCACGTGGTGGGAGGCCAGCTGGTACGGCCGGTTGAGCGCCGCCAGGATCCTTTCGCCCACGTCTTGCACCTTCTCGGCGGCCTCGGTGGCCTGGGCGTCCAGGTCTTCCAGCAATACCAGGAATTCGTCGCCGCCCAGGCGCGCCACGGTATCGCCCTCCCCCACGCAGGCCTGTAGCCGCTGGGCCACCTGCTGCAGCAGCACGTCGCCCATGTCGTGGCCCAGGGTGTCATTCAGGGTCTTGAAGTGGTCCAGGTCCAGGCACAGCAGCGCCCCTTGCATGCCCGTGCGCGTGCTGGTGGCAAAGGCCCGCTGCAGCCGGTCCAGCATGAGTCGGCGGTTGGGCAGGTGCGTCAGAGGGTCGTAGAAGGCCAGGGCCTCGATCTCCCGCGCGGCCTCGGCCTGGGCCGTCACGTCGCGGAGCGTGGCCACGTAGTGGGTGACCGCGCCGCGCGCATCCTTCACCGCGCTGACAACCACGGCGTGCAGGGCGACCGCTCCGCTCTGGCAGCGGTTCCACACCTCGCCCTTCCACTCGCCGGTGGCGGCCAGACTGGCCCACAGGGCATCGAAGAAGGCCTTGTCGTGGTGGCCCGAGGCCAGCAGGCTGGCGCGGCGGCCCACCACGTCCTCGGGGCTGTAGCCGGTGATGCGGCTGAAGGCCCGATTGGTGCGCAGGATCACGGTCTGGGCGTCCGTCACGATCATGCCCTCTTGCGATTCGAACGCAATGGCGGCGATGCGCAACTCGTGCTCGTCGCGCTTGCGCAGGGTGATGTCCTTGCCCACGCCGCGGTAGCCGCAAAACACGCCGTCTTCGTCAAAGATCGGCGTGCCGCTGATGCACATCCAATGCACCTGCCCCGTGCGGTCGGAGCGCGGAAACTCGAAGTCGCGGAAGGGCTCGTGGCGGGCCAGCTGGGCACGGTGCGCCTCCCACTGTGCCGCGTCCATGCCGGGCGATGCGATCTCCCAGCGGGTCTTGCCCATGAGCTGCGATGCTTCCTGCACGGGCAGGTTTTCCGAACTGCCCTCGATCCAGCTCAGCCGGAACTGCGCGTCCTGCTCCCAATACCAATCCGACGACAGGGCCGCCAGCGTGCGAAACCGCGCCTCGTTGGCTTCCAGACTGCGGCGCACCCGGTAGGCCTCGGTCACGTCGCTGAACACCAGCACGACACCGACGATGGTTCCGTGGGCATTGCGGATGGGGGCGGCGCTGTCGGCGATCTGGTACTCGGAACCGTCCCGGGCGAGCAAGGTGGTGTGGTTGCTGAGCGCGACCACGTCGCCACGTTCCATCGCCAGCCGGACCGGGTCTACCTGGGGCAGCCGCGTCGACGCGTTGACGATGCGAAAAACCTCCCCCAGCGGCCGGCCCGCGGCCTCGTGCAAAGGCCACCCGGTCAGGCGTTCCGCCACAGGGTTCATGCGCGTGACCCGGCCCTGCGCATCGGTGGCCACCACGGCATCGCCGATGGAATGCAGCGTGATGGCCAGGTTTTCCTCGCTCTGGCGCAATTGCGCCTCGGCGTCCTGCCGCGTCCGGGCCATGCGGTCAAAGCGCTGGCCCAGTTCGGTCAGCTCCGCCAGGCCGGTTCCCAGCGCCTGGGGCGCATAGCGGCCCTGGGCCAGTGCGTCGGTGGCCTGCAGCAGCCGCTGCAGCGGCCGCATGACGCCGCGCTGCACGCCCTGCTGCGCGAGCAAGAAAGACAACGCCAGACCAGCCAGCAGGAAGGCCATCTCCGTCCACAGCAGGCGGTCGGCCGCGGCATGCAGCTGGTCCAGCGGCACGGCAAGACTCATGGTGGCCACCGTCTTCCCGCCGGATTCGATCAACGGCTGAAACGCCACCATCTGCCGCAGGCCCTGCGCATCGCGGCGGTGCACCACGCCTTCGCCCGAACGCTGCAGCGCCAGACGGAGGTCCCCATCGATCCAGCGGCTGCCCAGCTCCTGCGCGTCCGGCGGAAAGCGGGCTACGACCAGCCCTTGCGCGTCCGTCACCCGGGCTACCGCGCCCTCCGGCAGGCGCAGATCGGCCAGACGCGCGCTCCACCACTCCAGCGAGACCACCGCCACCGCGGCGCCGACCACCTCCTGCCCACCCGCGGGAATCACCGGCACCGCGAAGTTCAGGCTGGCCACCTGGGCCGCGCGATCGATCTGGAAGGCGCCCACTGCAAAACTCCGCTGGGTGATCGCCTCCTGGAAATACGGGCGGTTCGCCACGTTCACCGGCCCTTTCAGGGGTCGGGCGTTGCACAGCAGCTCGCCATTGGACTGCGGCACGCCCAGGTTGACGTAGATGGCATTGAGGGCGAGCGCCTCGGCCAGGTATTTGCCGCACTGCGGGTCTGCCGGGCGGTGCACCGGGGGCATCGAGGCCAGCTGGAACAAGAAGCTGCGTGTGTTCTGGACCAGGCGCTGCTGGGTGGCGGCCACCGCGCGCAGGGTGCCCTGCGCCTGGGTTTGCGCCGCCGCGATGGCGTCCATGCGGTGCACGCGCGCCTGGTAGACCGCCAACAGCACGGCAGGCAGCGTGGCCACCAGCACCAGCCAACGGATGCGGGCCGACAAGGTACTCCAGGTTCCTACAAGCCATGAAGGCATACCGCCCCTCTCGTCTTGCCAAAGTATTCCGCCAGATCCCGCTGCTGCGGACGCGGCTACTCACCGAACACCGTGCCGCATCGTATCGCCTTCCCCATCCGCCCGGCATCCCTTATTTACCCTCACCGCGGGGACGGTTTGCGCCAGGCCAAGGGAACCGATGCGCCCGCGCCGTATCATTCACGGCATGCGTCGCGGCTTGGCTCTGGTTCTGATGGTGGTGCTGGTCCTTCGGGGACTGGTCGGCACCGCCATGGCAGCCGGCGTGCTCCCGCCCGTGCTTCCGCAGGCGCCCGCTACGGTGCAGCACGCGCACGACCAAGACCAAGACCAAGACCAAGACCACGATCACCACCAGGGCCACGCCCACCAGCCTCTTCATCAGCAGGATGCGGGCCCTTCAGCCCAGCATCCTGCCGAGCCGTTGGCTGCGGCCCCCGGGTGCGCGGACGAAGGCGGTGCCGGCGGCTGCTCCGTGCACGACCACCAGTCCAGCACCTGCTCCGCCTGCGAGATCTGCCACGCTGCCATGCTGGGCACCGTGGCAGCGACGGTTGGAGCGCAAAGCCTGCCGTCCTGTGCGCTGCCCGCGGCACGTACGCGCTTCGACAGCGCCCTTTCCGCCCAGGCCATCAAACCGCCCATCGGCTGAGCCCAGAGCCCGTCCCCCGGTCTTTGGCGGACCGCCTGGGCTGCGTGCGGCCATCTGCAAGCGTTGCAAGACGCCCCTGCCACAGGCCACCCACGCCCCTCGCGTTCCCTGGACCGCCCGGGTGACGGGCCGCTGAGCGCCTGCGCCACAGGCCCAGCACCGATGCCGCGCGCACTGCGCCGGCCACGGTGCCGCCCTTGACGCCCTTGACGCCGTTGACGCCACGCCACGCCGCGCTGCGCCGTGCCCCGCCCCCCCCGCGGAGCCGGCCCGGCACCTTGCCTCCCATCCGATCTCTGGAGATTGACACCATGCGCCCCCGCGCCCCCCAACACCCGTCGGCCGCCCGCGCCGCAGCCCTGCTGTGCAGCGGTTGGCTGGCCTGGGCCGCCCCGCTGCCGGCCGCTGCCCAACCCAGCGAACCCCTGTCGCACGACCTGGCCGCGCCTGCCGCCATGGCCAGCGCGCCCACTGCCCCGCTGGCGTATACCCCGCCAGTGGCCCTTCCCCCCGCGCCTGGCACGCCCAGCGCGCCGCACGCCTGGCACGCAGCCAACAGCGCGGTCGCCGCGTTTCCCCGCGGCCATGCCGACATCCTGGCCTGGGAACAATCGCACACCGGCAGTCCAGCCGCCCCAGCCCCCCAAGCCGCGGCGTCCGGCCACACCGGGCACGCGGCGGCGCACCATCCTGGCCACCCGCCGGAACACGCCCACCGCCGCATGGCGCCGGGAGCACGGCCATGAGCGGCGCCCTGCGATACCGCGCGGCCAGCCTGGCCGCTGCCGCGGCCCTGCTGGCCGGGTGTGCCAGCGTTGCGCCCGACGGGCTGCGTGGCGACGTGGCCCACCTCGCCGCCGGGCGCACCGGCGGCGTGACGCCAGTGCTGCCCGGCACCAGCGCGGCGGCCCGTGCTGCGGAGCAGGAATCTCTGCAGCGCTGGCTGGCCGAGCCGCTCACCCAAGACACCGCCGTGCGCATTGCGCTCCTGAACAACCCGGGCTTGCGCGCCCGGCTGGCGGCCCTGGGCATTGCAGACGCCGAGCGCGTGCAGGCCCTGACCCTGCCCAACCCGCATCTGACCCTGGGCCGCTTCGCCAATACGCACGAGCGGGAAATCGAACGCAGCCTGGCCTTCGGCCTGCTCGACCTGGTCACCCTGCCCTGGCGCACCGATCGCGAGGCCGAGCACCTGCAGGTTGCCACCCTGCAGGCCGCGCAGGATGTGGTGGCGCTTGCCGCCGAGGCGCGCCGCGCCTGGCTGCGCGCCGTGGCGGCCGAACAGGTGGCGGCCGCCAACGACCGCATGGTGGAGGCCGCGCAAGCGGGCGCCGAACTCGCCCGCCGTATGGTCGGCGTGGGCAACTGGAGCCGCCTGCAATGGGCCCGGGAACAGGCCGTGCTGCACGACGCCCGCGCCCAGCAGGCGCGTGCCCGGCTGGCGGCTACCACCGCACGCGAGGCACTGCACCGCCAACTGGGGCTGTGGGGCACGCAGACGCAGTACCAGCTGGCGCTGCAGCTGCCGCCGCTGCCGGCTGAGCCGCTGCCGGCCGAGGGCCTGGAAGCCACCGCCCTGCGCGAACGGCTGGACGTGCAGGCGGCCCGCCGCCAGCTCGACACCCAGGCGGCCCGCCAGGGCTGGAGCGGCGCCGGCGCCGTGTTTGGCGACATCGGCCTCGCGTACAGCCGCAACACCACCACCGCGCGGGACAGCGGTCAGCGCGACATCCGGCGCGGCTGGGAGCTGGAGCTGCCCCTGCCCCTGTTCGACTGGGGCGGCGCGGCGCGCACCCGTGCCCAGGCCCAGGTGGAGCAGGCCGCAGCCCAATTGCAGGACACCGCCGTGCAGGCCCGCAGCGAAGTGCGCGCCGCCTGGGCCACCTACCGCACGGCGCTGGACCTGGCGCGCCAGCAGCAGGCCGAGGTGGTGCCCCTGCGCCAGCTCATCAGCGAGGAAACCACTTGGCGCTACAACGGCATGCTTGCCAGCGTGTGGGAGCTGCTGGCCGAAGCCCGCAACAGCACCCAGGCCGTAGCCGGCGCCATCGAGGCGCAGCGCGACTTCTGGCTGGCCGAGACCGACCTGCAACTCGCGGTTACCGGCACCTCGCCCGGCAGCCTGCAAGGCATCGCCCCCGGCACCTCCGCCACCCCCACTGTGCAAGGCCACTGACATGAACCGCCGCAATTTCTTCTCTGGCGCCGCCACGGCCGTGGCCGCCGCCTCCGTCAGCCGCGCGGCCCTGGCCGCGCTCCCCGAACCGGCCTCCCAGGCCAGCGCCGACACCGCGCCGCCGCTGCACCCGCCCACCGGGCGCCCCTACACGCCGGTGGTCACCCTGAACGGCTGGACCACGCCCTGGCGTATGAACGCCGGCGTGAAGGAGTTCCACCTGGTGGCCGAGCCCGTGGTGCGCGAGGTGGCGCCCGGGTTTTTCGTGAACCTGTGGGGCTACAACGGGCAAAGCCCCGGCCCGACCATCGAGGTGGTGGAAGGCGACCGCGTGCGCATCTTCGTCACCAACCGGCTGCCCGAACACACCACCATCCACTGGCACGGCCAGCGCCTGCCCAACGGCATGGACGGCGTGGGCGGCCTCACCCAGCCCGCCATCCAGCCCGGCAAGACCTATGTGTACGAGTTTGTGGCGCGCCGCCCGGGCACCTTCATGTACCACCCCCATGCGGACGAGATGGTGCAGATGGCTATGGGCATGATGGGCCTGTGGATCACCCACCCCAAGGGCCAGCATCCGCACATTGCCAAGGTGCAGCGCGACTACGCGTTCCTCATCAACGCCTTTGACGTGGAGCCCGGCAGCATGACGCCCAAGGTCAACACCATGCTGGAGCACAACATCTGGTGCTGGAACAGCCGCGTCTTTCCCGCCATCAGCCCGCTAGTGGCGCGGCGCGGCGAGCGCGTGCGCATCCGCATCGGCAACCTCACCATGACCAACCACCCCATCCACATCCACGGGCACGAGTTTGAAGTGACCGGCACCGACGGCGGCCCCGTGCCCCCAGGCGCCCGCTGGCCCGAGGTGACCACCGACGTGGCGGTGGGCCAGGTGCGGCAGATCGAGTTCATTGCCGACGAGCTGGGCGACTGGGCGCTGCACTGCCACAAGAGCCACCACACCATGGGCGCCATGGGCCACAACGTGCCCACCATGATCGGCGTGGACCACCGGGGCCTGGTGGGCAAGATCCAGAAGATCGTGCCCGACTACATGGTGATGGGCGAGCGGGGCATGGCCGACATGGGCGCCATGGAAATGCCCCTGCCCGAGAACACCTTCCCCATGATGACGGGCACGGGGCCGTTCGGCCCGCTGGAGATGGGCGGCATGTTCACCACGCTCAAGGTGCGCGCAGACCTGGCCACCGGGGACTACCGCGATCCCGGCGACTTCCGCCACCCGCCGGGCACCCAGGCCTACGAATGGGATGGCCCTGCAGCCAGCACGCCCCGCCCCGCGCGCACCGACACGCCCGGCACCGCCCCGGCAGCGCCCAGCGCGCGCAAACCGGCCGACGGCGGCCACCAGCATTGACAAGGAGAGGTTCTTGAAAACTATCAAATTGATAGCTGCTTGCGCTTTATTGATAAGCGCTGGAGGCAGTTTTGGCCATGAAAATTCGCCGCACGCCGGCCACCGTGCCGCGGTGGTGAAGGAGCAAAAGGCGTGGGGCATCGCTGGCGACGCCCCCGCTGCAACCCGCACCATCACCGTCCGCATGACCGACGACATGCGCTTTGCCCCCCGCCACATCGAAGTGCGCGAAGGCGAAACCGTGCGCCTGCGGGCAGAGAACCGGGGCCAGGTGCTGCACGAGATCGTCATCGGCACCCCGGATGCGCTGGAACAGCACGCCGAAATGATGCAAAAGCACCCCGGCATGGAGCACGACGAACCCGACATGGCCCACGTCCCGCCCGGCCAGCGCGGCGAGATCGTGTGGCAGTTCAACCGCCCGGGCACCTTCGCCTTTGCGTGCCTGGTGGCCGGCCATTACCAGGCGGGCATGACCGGCACCCTCACGGTGCACCCCCGCAAGCCGTGATCCCTTTTTCAGGAGCAACACCATGACTGCAACCCCCGCCCCCCTGCGCCGCCGCCAATGGCTGGCCACCACCCTGCCCCTGCTGGGCGCCGGCCTGGCCGCCGCCCTGGCCCCGCGCTGGTCCCCGGCCGCCACGCCCAGTGCCGTGCCGGTGGAGGTCTGGAAAGACCCCAGCTGCGGCTGCTGCAAGGACTGGGTGGACCACATGGAGGCCCACGGCTTCCAGGTGACCGTTCATGCCACAGGCAACAACGCCGTGCGGGCCCGCCTGGGCCTGCCCCAGAAGCTCGGGTCCTGCCACACCGCGCTGGTGGGCGGCTACGTGGTGGAAGGCCACGTTCCCGCCAGCGACGTGCGCGCCTTGCTGCAGCAAAAGCCCAAGGCCCTGGGCCTGGCCGTGCCCGGCATGCCGGTGGGTTCCCCCGGGATGGACGGCCCCGTGTACGGCGGCCGCCGCGATCCGTACGACGTGCTGCTGGTCGCGCACGACGGCAGCACCCGCGTGTTCAAGCGCTACAACCACACCAAGGCCTCCGCATGAAAAATCCCTTGCACCCCCTCGTTAGCGCCTGCCTGCTTGCCGGCGCACTCCCCGCCTTTGCCCAGGCCCCGGCCACGGCCGCCGACACCCATGCCGACCACCACACCACCGCTCCGGGCGAGGCCGCGTCCGAGCTGAGCGAGGGCGAGATCACCCGCCTTGACGCCAAGGCCCTCAAGCTGACCCTGCGCCATGGCGAGCTGAAGAACCTGAACATGCCTCCCATGACCATGGTGTTCCGCGTGCAGGACGCCGCGCTGCTGGCAGCGCTCAACGTGGGCGACCGGGTGCGCTTTCGGGCCGAGCAGATCCAGGGCGGGTACTACGTGACCCGGATCGAGAAAGCGCCCTGAAGCGCCCCGGGCCGCCGCCGATAATGGGCGGCCATGAACGTCCCCCATTCCTCCCCTGCCGCCGACGCCGGCAGCATCACCCGCGTGGCCGGCATTGAAGTGGGCCACTTCACCGACACGCGCCGGCCCACCGGCTGTACCGTGGTCCTGGCCCGCGACGGGGCTGTGGCCGGCGTGGACGTGCGCGGCGCTGCGCCCGGCACCCGCGAGACCGACCTGCTGCACCCCTCCAACCTGGTGGAGCAGGTGCACGCCGTGATGCTGGCTGGCGGCAGCGCCTGGGGCCTGGACGCGGCCACCGGCGCGGTGCGCTGGCTGGAGGAGCGGGGCGTCGGATTCGACGTGGCCGTGGGCCGCCTGCCCATCGTGCCGGCGGCCGTCCTGTTCGACCTGCTGGTGGGAGACATGCGCATCCGCCCCGACGCGGCCGCCGGCTACGCGGCCTGCCAGGCCGCCTCCACCGCCGACCCGGCCGAGGGCAACGTGGGTGCGGGCACGGGAGCCGCGCTGGGCAAGATCTTCGGCATCCAGCGCGCGATGAAGGGCGGCATCGGCACCGCCTCCGTCACGGTGGCCGGCGTCACCGTGGGCGCGCTGATTGCCTGCAATGCCCTGGGCGACGTCATCGACCCCGACACCGCCCAGGTGATTGCCGGCGCCCGCACGGACGACGGCCTGCACCTGCGCGATACCCGCCGCGCCCTGCTGCGCGGCGACGCGCCCCAGCCCCTGCTCGCCGGAACCAACACCACCATCGGCGTGGTGGCGACGGACGCCGCCATCACCAAGGCACAGGCCCACCGCCTGGCCATCGCGGCGCACGACGGGCTGGCGCGCAGCATCAACCCGGTGCACACCCAGTCCGACGGCGACACCCTCTTCAGCCTGGGCACCGGCCGGGCCGGCCACAACCCCGGCATGATGGTGCTGGCCACCATGGCCGCCGAGGCCGTGGCCCGCGCCACGGCCCGCGCTGCGCTGGCCGCACGCGGCCTCACCACGGCAGAGGGCCTGTACCTGCCGGGCGCGCAGGATCTCCAGGGCGGCACCGCCCGCGCGGGCTACCCGGCCTCCGCGGGCTGACCCGGCCTCCGCGGGCGCCCCCCGCACCCCGGCGTGCCTGATGGCGCCGGGGCCTCTTCCGTGACAGATACCATCCTCCCATGCCCCAGGCTTTTCGCAACACCCTGCTCACCCTGCGCGACCTGATCGTGTCGGCCGGCCCCCTTGCCTTTCTGGCCGTGGGCCTGCTGCTGCTCGCCTATTGGTGGCTGAACCCGACGCCGCCCGCCACCGTCACGCTGGCCACGGGCCCCGCGCAAAGCGCCTACGAGGAATTCGGCAAGCGCTACCAGAGCGCCCTGGCCGTGGACGGCATCCAGGTGCGGCTGCTGCCCAGTGAAGGCTCGTCCCACAACCTGCAACTGCTGCGCGACGGCCAGGCCGATGTCGCCTTTGTCCAGGGCGGCACGGCCGAGCTGCAACCCGACGACGCGGACACGCTCGTGTCCCTGGGCAGCCTGTTTGTCGAGCCCGTGTGGCTGTTCTACCGCACGGAAACCGCCCAGCGCCTGGCCAGGGCCCCGCACATCGACAGCCTGCGCCAGCTGCGCGGCTGGCGGGTCAACGTGGGCTCGGGCGGCAGCGGCGTGCCCAAGCTCATGGAACGCCTGCTGGACGCCAACAAGGTGCCGCCGGGCGCCGTCAAGATGACCCGCCTGGAGCAGACACCCGCCACCGTGGAGTTCCTGGCGGGCCGGCTGGACGCGCTGGTGTTCGCCTCGGCCCCCGAATCACTAATGGTGCAGATGCTGCTGCAGACGCCCGGTGTTCAGCTGCTGGACTTTGCCCAGCACGAAGCCTATGCGCGGCGCTTCCCCTTCCTGAGCCCGGTGACGCTGCCGCGCGGCGTGGTGGACCTGGCCAGCAACGTGCCCCAGCGCGATGTGCGCCTGGTGGCATCGACCACGTCCCTGCTGGCCCGCGACGGCACCCACCCCGCCTTGCTCACGCTGTTTGCGCAGAACGCGCAAAAGATGCACGGCGGCGCAGGCTGGTTCAACCGCGCCCGGGAGTTTCCCAACTCGCGCAACAGCGAACTGCCCATCGCCAAGGAAGGCGACCGCGCCATGAACGAGCCGGTGCCCATGCTGCAGCGCTACCTGCCGTTCTGGCTGGCCAACCTGATCGAACGCATGTGGCTGGTGCTGGGCATCTTGCTGGCGGTCATGCTGCCGTTGTCGCGCGTGGTCCCGCCGCTGTACCAGTTCCGCGTGCGCTCGCGGGTCTTCCGCTGGTACGGGCGCCTGCGCGAGATCGAGAACGCGGTGGAAGCCGGCAAGGCCGACACGGACGCAACGGTCCAGGCGCTCAACGCGCTGGAAGCCCAGGTGGAAAAGGTGAGCGTGCCCCTGTCCTACGCGGACGAGCTCTACGCGCTGCGCAACCACATCCACCTGGTGCGCAAGAAGCTGCTGCGCGCCTGACAGCCCGGGCCAAGTCCTGCCGGGGCCCCGGTGCCCGGCGGCGGCGCCAGCCGCTCAGCGGGCCTTGGAGGACCGGGCGGTGGACGCGGGTTTCCGGGAGGACGACCTGCGCGACGGGTCCGCTGCCGACGCACTCCCGGCGCCAGCGGCCAGGGTTTCGGGTGGCACCACGCGCAGGGAGCCTTCTGCCGCGAGCTTGTCGCGCATGCGCCGGGTCATGGACTGCGTGCTCGCATCGGCGGCGGTGAAGAGGAACAGCGTGCCGTGCGGGCTGGCCCAGGTCAGCTGCGTGCGCACCACCCGGCCATTGGTGACGAGTTCCACCCACGCACCAATGACGAAATCCGCGAACGGGTCGGGAACCTCTTCCACCGACCCGGCCACCGACGGGCCTGCATCCACGGGCACCAATTCCGACGAGGCAGCGGGCACATCAGGCTCCGCAGCCGGTGTGGACGCGGCTTCAGCCTCCACCACGGATTCGGGCTCGTACTCGGGCTCGGGCTTCGGCGCTGCCGCGGGGGCCGGCTTCTCGAAGGCCGCCTGGTGCAAGCCCACCAGCCGCTGCAGGAAGGCGCTGGTCTGCACCGGGGGGTAGTCAATCGTCTTGAGCCCCTTGCGCAACTTGGCCAGCAGGCCGGGAATGGCTTCGTTCAGGCGGTCCGGTTCCTGCCGCGTGAGTTCAGGCTGTGCGCTCCACAGCAGCACAGGCACCAGCGCCAGATAGCCGCCCGGATCCTCGTTCTGGCCGTCGCCGCCCTTGAGCACCTGCGCCAGGGCGATCACGTCGGACCACGGACCGGCCGCGAAATCCAGCACGTCGGCAGGCACGTTCTCCACGTCCGGCAGCCGCCGGATGTCTGCCGCGGTCTTCTCTGCCAGCATCAGCCGCTGCTCCGCCTGCAGTGCGGCCTGCTGCTGCGCCTGCTGGTGGGCCTTGATCTTCTGCTCCTGGGTTTCCCAGGCGGCCATCAGGGCCTTGAGGACCATGTTGAAGGGCGCAGCGTCCTTGATCTCGTGGGTGGTCAGGTGCTCGACGGCGCCCTGCACCAGCCGCATGAAGCTGCCGAACCCTGGCGCGGACTCTGCGGTGAAGACCAGCGCACGCTGGGTCAGCTCGTCCAGCAGCCGGCGCGCCGGGTGGTTGGCGTCGGTGAAGAACCGCCCGTCGTTCACCACCAGCTGCTTGAGCGGCGGCTCCAGGCGCCGGAGGGCCTGCTGCACCGGCGGCAGCAGGCGGGCGTCCTGGGCAATGTTGTCCATCATGCGGCCGACCACCTCGACGGCCATCGCCGTCGACTGCGCCGCCGCCTCCATGGGCATGGCGGCGTACACCACGGGCGTCACGCCCGGGCCGCGCCAGCTCGACAGCGGCGCCTGCAGCGAGGCCGTGGCGGACACGCTGCCCGCAAGACGCCCCACCAGGCGCTCCAGCTGCGCCATGTCTTCCAGCGCCTCCGCGGCCGCACCGGCGGGGAAGTAACCACCCGCAGGCACCGCCGCCGGCACGGCGCCAACGACCGCCGCAGCGCCCGGCTGCAGCGCCACGGGCTGCGACGGCATGGCGCCATAAGGCCGGGGGTCAAAAGGATCCCCGCCCGCCAGCATCTGGCGCAGGATGCCTACCGTCAGCAGCGCTTCTTCCGCATCGGGTGCAATGCCGGGCTGCAGGGACTCTCCACTCCACCCCGTGGCGGGGCCGGTGGGGCGGCCGTAGCCCGCAGGGCCATAGTCGCTCCCCATCGGGGCGCTCATCGAATGTCCGTAGCCGGAATATGCACCGCCGTAACCCGTGCCCATGCCCGTGTGCGGCGCGCCCCCGCCGTAGCCCCCCGTGCCGCGCCCGGAGTTTCCGGAAGGCGTTCCCAGCACGGCGTAACCGACCGGCTGCACCCCGTGTTCGCGCAGGCTGTCCGCCGCCTTCTTGTATTCAGCCACCAGCAGTTTGCCCAGCAGGTCGCGCATGTGCTGCATCCACAGCTGGCGCACCTCGGCCGGCACGCCAGTGTCGGCCACCACCCGCTGGAGCGCCCGGATATAGCTCTCCGGCCGCAGGGGATTGCGCTCGGGCTGCACGCTGCGCAGCCCCTGGGCGGAGCTGACCAGGGTGTTGAGTTCCGCCAGGACGGCATCGGTGGCATGGAGTGCCGACTGCTGGGCCTTGGACAGCTCCACCTGGGCCTGCATCTCGTTGTCGTCCATGAGCGAGAGCTCGCCAAAGTCCATGCCGGTTTCTTCGGCGGCTGTGCGCCCCCGGGCGGCCGACGGACCTTCGGCAAAGATCTCCAGCAGGGCCATGGAATAACCCTTGACCAGCGCGGCCTCGTGCTGGTTCAGCAGGCGCAGGCCATCACTGACCAGATTGCGCTGCTGGATGTTGCGCACGGCCGCCTCCTCCTCCGTCAAGGCCGACTGCGTGACCTTGACGAGCTCCTGCATCAGCGCTTCGCCGCCACGCACCGCATTGACGACGCAGGCGCGAAAAACTGTTCGCGAACGGGACGCGGGCGAAGGCATGGTGGGGAGGAGGCGGTCGAGCGAATTACTTCCGGTTGCAATCGTACCGGACTCGGCGCCTTATTTGAGGGCTTTGTAGCGCATGCGCTTGGGCTTGGCACCCTCTTCGCCCAGACGCTTTTTCTTGTCGGCTTCGTATTCCTGGTAATTGCCGTCAAAAAACGTCCATTGGCTATCACCTTCGGCGGCCAGGATGTGCGTGGCGATCCGGTCGAGGAACCAGCGGTCGTGGCTGATAACCAACACCGTACCCGCATATTCCAGCAGCGCGTCTTCCAGGGCGCGCAGGGTTTCCACGTCCAGGTCGTTGGAGGGCTCGTCCAGCAGCAGCACGTTGCCGCCCTGGATCAGCGTCTTGGCCAGGTGCAGGCGGCCGCGTTCACCGCCCGACAGCATGCCCACCTTCTTTTGCTGGTCGCCGCCGTTGAAGTTGAAGCGCCCTGCGTAGGCCCGGCTGGCCATGGTGAACTTGCCGATGTTGATCATGTCCAGGCCGCCCGAGATGTCTTCCCACACGGTCTTCTCGTCGGACAAGGCATCGCGGTGCTGGTCCACGAAGGCCATCTTCACGGTGGAGCCGATCACCACCTCGCCGCTGTCGGGCTGCTCCTTGCCCGCAATCAGCTTGAACAGCGTGGACTTGCCGGCGCCGTTGGGGCCGATGATCCCCACGATGGCGCCCGCAGGGACGTTGAACGTCAGGTTGTCGATCAGCACACGGTCGCCAAACGACTTGGTGACGTTCTTGAATTCGATGACCTGGGTGCCCAGGCGCTCGGCCACAGGAATGAAGATTTCCTGCGTCTCGTTGCGGCGCTGGTATTCGTAGTCGCTCAGTTCCTCGAAGCGGGCGATACGCGCCTTGCTCTTGGCCTGGCGGCCCTTGGCGTTCTGGCGCACCCACTCCAGTTCCTTCTTCAGGGCCTTGGCGCGGGCTTCCTCGCCCTTTTGCTCGGCCTCCAGGCGGTTTTGCTTTTGCAGCAGCCACTCGGAATAGTTGCCCTTGTAAGGAATGCCGTGGCCGCGGTCCAGTTCCAGAATCCACTCGGCCGCGTTGTCCAGGAAGTAGCGGTCGTGGGTGATGGCCACCACGGTGCCAGGAAAGCGGTGCAGGAACTGCTCCAGCCAATCCACGGACTCGGCGTCCAAGTGGTTCGTGGGCTCGTCCAGCAGCAGCATGTCGGGCTTGGACAGCAGCAGGCGGCACAGCGCGATGCGGCGCTTTTCACCGCCGGAGAGCACGCCGATCTTGGCATCCCAGGGGGGCAGGCGCAACGCGTCCGCGGCGATCTCCAGCTGGTGCTCGGAGTCGGTGCCTGCGGTGGCGATGATGGCTTCCAGCCGCGCCTGTTCGGCGGCCAGGGCGTCAAAGTCGGCGTCGGGCTCGGCATAGGCCGCATACACCTCTTCGAGCTTGGCCTTGGCGGCGAACACCTCGCCCATGGCCTCCTCGACGCTCTCGCGCACGGTGTGCTCGGGGTTGAGCTGCGGCTCCTGCGGCAGGTAGCCGATCTTGATGCCCGGCATGGGGATGGCTTCGCCCTCGATCTCCTTGTCCACCCCGGCCATGATCTTGAGCAAGGTGGACTTGCCCGAGCCGTTCAGGCCCAGCACGCCGATCTTGGCGCCGGGGAAGAAACTCAGGGAGATGTCCTTCAAGATCTGCCGCTTGGGCGGCACGGTCTTGGAGACACGGTTCATCGAATAAACGTATTGGGCCATTGGTGTCGTTTCTAGGAAAAAGAAGCGCGGAATTTCCGCCAGCAAACCGCAATTATCGGGGCATGCGACAATACCCGGCGCTGCGGACTCCAGTTGCCCGCCGCATCAGCACTCTGCTGGGGACGACGGAAGCCATGCTTCCAGGCTCCCAATCCTGAACCTCATCAGCCTGAGAGACTGGCTCGACAACCTCCGGGTTGCACGACAGGCCGATACCCAGCGCCCCGGACGGGCGCATCCGACGACATGACATTTGATGAACTGAACCTGGCTCCTGCCATTCTGAAGGCCGTGCACGAAACGGGCTACGAAACCCCCACGCCCATCCAGGCACAGGCCATTCCCGCCGTGCTGGAAGGCCACGACCTCCTTGCCGGCGCACAGACCGGCACCGGCAAGACCGCCGCGTTCACCCTGCCCATGCTGCACCGCCTTGCCCAGGGCGTCGCACCCAAGAGCAAGTTTGGCGGCAAGGGCGTGCGCGCCCTGGTGCTGACTCCGACCCGCGAACTGGCCGCGCAGGTGGAAGAATCGGTGCGCGAATACGGCAAGTACCTCGACCTTAACTCCACCGTGGTCTTTGGCGGCGTGGGCATGAACCCGCAGATCGACCGCATCAAGCGCGGTGTGGACGTGCTGGTAGCCACCCCGGGCCGGCTGCTGGACCTGCAGCAGCAAGGTTTCCTGGACCTCTCCACCGTGCAGGTGCTGGTGCTGGACGAAGCCGACCGCATGCTCGACATGGGCTTCATCCATGACGTGAAGAAGGTGCTGGCCCTGGTGCCCAAGGACAAGCAGAGCCTGCTGTTCTCGGCCACGTTCAGCGACGAGATCCGCGAACTGGCCGGCACGCTGCTCAAGAACCCCCAGAGCATCCAGGTCACCCCCCGCAACACCACCGTCCAGCGCATCACGCAGGTCATCCACCCCGTGGGCCGCGGCAAGAAAAAGCAGGTGCTGCTGCACATCATCCAGCAGCACAACTGGAGCCAGGTGCTCGTGTTCACGCGCACCAAGTTCGGCGCCAACAACGTGGCCGAGTTCCTGACCAAGAACGGTGTGCAGGCCATGGCCCTGCACGGCAACAAGAGCCAGAGCGCCCGCACGCAGGCGCTGGCCGGCTTCAAGAGCGGCGACATTCGCGCCCTGGTGGCCACCGACATCGCCGCCCGCGGCATCGACATTGACGACCTGCCGCACGTCGTCAACTACGAAATCCCCAACGTCCCCGAAGACTATGTGCACCGCATCGGCCGCACCGGCCGGGCCGGCGCCACCGGCGAGGCGGTGAGCCTGGTCTGCATGGACGAGGAAGGCTTCATGATGGAGATCGAGCGCTTCACCAAGCAGCAGATCCCCGTGCAGGTCATCGATGGCTTCGGCCCCGAACCCGGCGAGAAGGCCGAGCCCATTGCCATGGGCCGCCAGACCATCTGGGGCGGTGCCGGCAAGCCCCCCAGCCGCGAAGTGATGCAGGCCGCTGCCAAGGCAGCCCGCAGCGAAATGATGGAGCGCATCCGCACCAACAAGGCCACGCAAGGCGAGCGCTCCGGACGCCAGGGCCAGGGCGGTGGCGGCAATGCAGGCGGCGGTGGCGGGCGCGCCTCCGGCGGTGCGTCCCGCGGCAATTCCCAAGGCCAAGGCCAGGGCAACGGCGGGCGCGGCGGACGCGGTGCCCCTCAGCCGCAAGCCGCGGCGCGCCAGCGCCCGGCCCGCCAGGACGGCGGCGGCTACCGCAACGATGACGCCCAGCCGCCCCGCGCCAACGCCCACCTGGGCACGCACCTGGGGCACAGCACGCCCGTGCACCGCAACGCCGGCCACAGCGGCGGCGGCCAACCGGACCCGATGCGCACCAGCGTAGACAGCATGGCCGACCGTGGCCGCCGTGGCGGCGGCGGGGGCTACCGCAGCGGTGGCGGCGGTGGTGGCGGCACCGGCGGCTACGGTGGCGGGCGGGGCAACGGATCCCGCGGCAACGGCGGCTCGCGCGGCGGCTCCTTCAACCGCTGAGCCGGCCATGGGCGAGCGCGGCAGGCGCCGCTGCCCGTTGTGCGATGCTTGGGCCCATGCGCCCCAACGACCCGCTTCTCCCGTTGGCCACCCTGATGGTGGCCACCTGCAACGTGCTCAACCTGGCCAATGCCGGGCGCATGTTCTATCCCAACCAGGACGCCTACACAGCCACGGAGTTTGAGCGCAAGCTCAGTTGGCTGGGCGAGCGTTTCCGGGTGCTGAATGCGGACGTGCTCGCCGTGCAGGAGGTGTGGGACGAAGCGGCGCTCAAGGGCGCACTGGCACGCAGCGGCCTGCGCTACGGCTTCGTGGCCGTGCCCGGTGCGGAAAACAACGCCACGCAGCACGGCGCCCAAGGCACGCCACGGGTCGGCATTGCCACACGGCTCAAGGTGGAAGCCTTGCAGTCGTTTGCCGACTTTCCCCCCGGCTTTGAGGTGGCAGTGCCTGGCCTCGGCCGCCACACCCGGTTTGAGCGCCCGCCCCTGGTGGCGACACTGCGCATGAAGCACGGCCAGCGCCTGAATGTGCTGACGGCCCATCTCAAATCCAAACGCCCGAAATTCCTGCAGGACGCGCTGGGCAACCCGCTGGAAGACCGCGACGACCACAAGATCATGGCGCTGGCGTCGCTGCGCGCACTGATCATGCGCGGGGCCGAGGCCATGGCCCTGCGGTGCCTGGTGATCGACCTGCTGCACCGCACCAGCGTGCCGCTGGTGGTGCTGGGCGACTTCAACGACACGCCCGACAGCGTGACCACCCAACTGCTGTGCGCCACCAACGAGGTGGCCTACGACCGCTCGGCACGTGACGTGGCGCTGTTCAACGCCTACGAGCTGCAGGGGGACTCGGCGCTCAAGAAAGACGTGGCCTTCTCCCACATCCACCAAGGCACGCCCAGCGTGCTGGACCAGATTCTCGTGAGCGAAGAGTTCGTGCGCAACGGCCGCAACAGCATTGGCGACGTCCGGCGCGTGGACTATTTCAACGACCACCTGCACGAAGGCCGCGACCGCACCCGCTCGGACCACGGCTTCGTGCGGGCGCTGCTGCGCCTGGCCATGGAACCCCAGCAGGCGCTACCGGGAGGCCCGGCCCAGGCTGCGGAACCCGCCCTGCCCGGAGCGTGAAGCACCTCCTGCGCCATCCGGGGTGCAGCCCCGTCCCGCACGTTTGCAACTGAATGTACGGCGCGGCTGTCCCGCAGAAGCGGGCAGGTAACATCGCCGTCGCAACGCGCCCCTTTCAAGGCCTTCAAGGGTACAACCACGATGAACAAGCAACCCCTTTCGCACCAGCCGCCAGCCGCAGCCGCCCCAGGCCTGCCGGTTTCCGCCGCAGGGCGCGCTCCCTGGAAAGCCGCAACGCTGCTGGCGGCGGCGCTGCTCGCGGCGTGCTCCAGTACCCCGCTGCCCCCCTGGCCCTCCTCTTCCTCGTCGGCCGCACGCACTGCGGGCGCGCCGGCACCGCTGCCGCGTTCGCAACCCGGCACGGTGGTCCCGGCACCGCTGGGCCAGACGCCCCAGCAGCCCCGCACCGGCGCGGTCACCCGTCCGCTGGCGCCCCCCACACCGCTGGTGGTGCAGGACGAAGCGCCGATGGCGCCTCCCTACTCCGCCGCCGTGGCGGCCCGGTTTCCCGATCCGCCGGTGGCGTACAGCACCCCCGGCCTGGGCGCGGACCGCAGGGCCTTCACCACCAATGCCGAACTCGGGCAATGGCTGCGGTCATTGACCGACCCTGCCCCCAAGGGCCCCACCCGTACCAAGCTGCTCAATCTGGGCATGTCGCAACGGGGCGAGCCCCTCCTCGGCCTGCTCGCCACCCGCGCTGGCGGCACGGAGCCTGCGCAACTGGACACAAGCGGCCGCCCCACGGTGGTGCTCATCGGCCAGCAGCACGGTGACGAGCCCGCAGGCAGCGAAGCCTTGCTGGTGATCAGCCGCGAACTGGTCCAGGGCCTGCTGGAGCCCCTGCTGGACCGCATCAATGTGGTGATAGTGCCCCGGGCCAACCCGGACGGCGCCTCTGCCGGCACCCGCGTCACGGCCAACGGCGTGGACATGAACCGCGACCATTTGCTGCTGCACACGCCCGAAGCCCGCGCGCTGGCCCAGGTGGTAAACGACTACCGCCCCATTCTGGTCGTGGACGCTCACGAATACACCGTCGTGGGGCGCTACCTCCAGAAATTCAACGCCATCCAGCGCTATGACGCGCTGCTGCAATACGCCACCACCGCCAACTACCCCGAGTTCCTGACCAAGGCCTCGCAGGAGTGGTACCACCCGCCCATGGTCGCCGCGCTCAAGGCCCAGGGCCTGACCAGCGACTGGTACTACACCACCTCGACCAACCTGGAAGACAAGCGCATCTCCATGGGCGGCACGCAGCCCGACACCGGACGGAACGTGAACGGGCTGAAGAACACCGTCAGCCTGCTGATCGAGACCCGCGGCGTCGGCATCGGGCGCATGCACATCCAGCGCCGCGTGCACGCACAGGTCACGGCCATCGCCAGCGCCCTGCGCAGCACGGCCGAGCGCGCCAGCAGCCTGGAGCAGGTTCGCTCCTTCGTCGCGCGCGACATCAGCGCGCAGGCTTGCCGGGACCAGGTGGTCGTCGAAGCCGAGGCCACGCCCACCCAGCGGGAACTGGATTTCCTCGATCCCCAGACCGGCGCCGACCGCCCCCTTCGCGTGGAATGGAACTCCTCGCTGGCCCTGCGGCCGACCAAGACCCGCGCACGGCCCTGCGGCTACTGGCTGTCAGCCCAGTCGACCACCGCGGTCGAGCGCCTGCGGCTTCTGGGGCTGCAGGTCATGCGCGTGGCCGAGCCCGGCTCGGCCCTGGCCGACATCTACCGCGAGACCGCCCGGGAAGCCGGCAGCCGCCAAGATGTGATCGGCACCATCGCGGGAGGAACCGGCATCGTGCGGGTGGAGGTATCGCCGGTGCGCAGCGCCATCGACGTCCCGGCAGGCAGCTTTTACGTGCCGCTGAACCAGCCCCGGGCCAACCTGGCCGTGGCCGCGCTGGAACCCGACACGCAAAACAGCTACTTCGCAAACCACCTGCTGGAAGCCCTGGGAGACACCGCGCGCATCATGGCCCCGCCATCGCTGGTGTTTGAAGAAACCGATTGAGGCCCGCGGCCGGCACGCGCGCGCGGGCGACCGCCGTGCGTTTACCGGGCGTGGGACACGCTGCAAAGGCGTGACGGCGTGACGGCGTGACGGCGTGAAGGGGGAAGGCGTGCAGGGGTGGCGGCTTGGCCCCGGAGGGTATCGAGTCAATTGCTCCAAGCCCCATGAACGCTTGCGATTGAGTTTCTATTTCTGAAAAGTACCGCCAAAAATACCGCCAAAACTCAAAGTCTCCTCATTTTCGGCAGCATGTTGCCGTGCTCCGGCCAGGATCACAGCCTGGGGGGGAACATGCGGACGTGCTTCGAGTCGGGACGCGGGAACCCAGTAGACCTGGGCTCAAAACTGCGCCCACGATGCTCGTGGAGGAAGGGACTGGGCTTCGTCAGGTGGCGGCTCTACCCGTGGCAATCCCCAGCACCTGCATAACTGCCCCGGCCTGCAGCATCGCCAGTGCCCGGTCCTCGCGCGGCGTCAGGGTCAAAACCTCGTCGCCAATCTCAATCTTCACCGTCCCGTCCGTCAGCACGGTTTTGCTGATGCTGCGCGCTGGCGGATGCACCTCCACGGGCACGTACACGCCGCGCAGCACGCGCTTAACCCGGCCGTCATCCATCAGGGCACGCAGGCGGTCGTCGACGATGGCCAGCTTGAGCCCGGTCAGATCGGCCACCGTCTCGCGCGTGGCCACCTGCTCCAAGGCATGCAGCTCGCACACTGCGTCGTAGATGCGCTGGGTGCTGGTAGGTGCAGGCGTGTTCACTGGCCGCCCTCCACAGCCATCAAGGCCCCAAACGTCATGGAGGGCGCCCGGCGTCCATCCTGCGCAGCGCGGCGCACCAGGGCCGCGCCCACGTCCTGCGCTTGGCGCTGCTGCACGCCCCGGGTCACTGTGGACACCGTGGGGCCGATCCCGAGCAGCGGCACCTTGGATGCCAGGCGGTCAAGGAAGTCCAGCCCCCGGCCCATCAGCAGCGCGCCGGAGTTGCTGTTGTTCACGGCCGATCCCACAGGCTGCACCGTGGTGTACTGCGCCACCTTGCCCACGGCCTTGAGCTGGGCGATTTCTTCGGGGCTGAAAAACTGCCCCAGCTTGCGCGGCCCCAGGGCCAGCAAGGCACGGTTGTAGCCGCTGGCGCTGAACCGCCCGGTTTCATCGGATGCCGCACCGATAGCGGCCGCTTTCAGGTGCGCCGCGATGCTGCCCCGCACAGCGTCCAGGGCGGCGGGGTCGCTGCGGCGCAGTTCTTCCGCCAGCCGCCCGGTGTCTTCTGTCTTCGCGCTGCGGTCGAGGACATACCGCCGAATGAAGTCATCCGGCGCGGCGCTGCCCTCGTACACGGCGCGCAGGCCGGGGATACGCTCCACACGCTGCATCATGTCGCGGTTGGACAGGCGAGCGCGGTCGAATGCCTGCCGCGCCTGCTCGCCCAACTCCACACCTCCCGCGTAAGGCTGCCCGCCTCCCACGGCCCGCGCACCAGCGGCGGGGCTCCCCCGCCCCAGCTCCAAAACCGGGGTATCGTCCAATGCCTGCCGCACCAGCCCCAGGGCCATGCGGGCCTGCCCGTCGTTGGTGCCGCGTTGCAGCCTGCCCATGGCCGTCTTGAGCTGTTCCGCATAGTCCACCGTGAACGGCACTTCGCCGGCAGCAATGCGGTTCAGGTGCTGGCTGACCGACGGCGGCAGCGCACCACCCAGCAGCGCATCGTCCAGCAGCTTGCTGGCCTGCGCGGTGAAAGCGCGGCCATCCAAGGGGAACGAGCGGCCCGCGCTGTCCCGCGCCTGGCTGTACAGGGTATCGACGGCCGCCCGGTCGGAATCGAGGCCACGCTGCAGAGCACCGATGGCGCGCGCCCCCACTGCATGAGCATCGTCAGCACCACCAGCGCCCAGGCGGTTCATCCCTTCTATCAGCGTGGCGTTGTTCTCGTTCTGCACCCTTGCCAGCCCGTGCAATCCGGCGTCGCTGGCGTTCGCGCCCATGCGGGCAAGGTTCTGCTCGCGGGTAATCTGCACCGGGTCAAGCGACAGCGTGCCGCGCGTGGGCGCAGCCCCCACCCGGTGGAAGTCCAGCAGGCGAGAAAGCGCCCCAGCGTCCAGCGAATCGCCCGGCCCCATGGCCCGCCCAGCCTCGGCCCGCAGACTCTGGCGGATGCGCTCGGGCACGTCCTGCCAGTTCACACCGGCGCGGCCCAGGGCCTGCTCAATCTGCTGGTCAACCGCCTGCGCACCGGCGGGCAGCATGCGGCTCACGGCCCCGGCGGCAGAGCGGGCGGCCTGCGCCGCGCCAGCACCGGCAAACCCGCCTGCGAGGCCCGCCGCGATCTGCCAGCCATCGCCGCCGCCCGCTTCGCGTGCAATGCCAGAACCAGCGCCAGCTCCTGCCGCGCTGGCAATCTGTGTTCCAGGATTGGCCGCCATCAGTTCGGCGGCGGCTTGGAGCGGTCCCGCCGCTGCCACCCGTGCCACCTGGCGGGCCGCACCGGCCATGCCAGCGCCGCCAGCCATGAAGCGCGTCGCATCTCCCACCACGCGCTCAGTCTCGTTCGCTGGCTTGGGTAGGCCGACGGCATCGGCGAAACCCTCCGCGGTCTTGCCCAGGGGCTTGCCTTCTGGGGCTCCAAAGGCGCGCATGGCGGGGTCGGTCACGAGATGGCGCACGGGCTCGGTCACGACTTCCGCCGCCTGGCCCATGCCCTCCATACCGTAGCGCACGGCCAATCCTGCCTGTCGGGCCAGCTCCTTGCCGCCGTTCACCACGCGCTGCGCGATGCCCGGGGCGGTTTCGCTGGATGCCGCTCCGGATACCGACGGGCTGGCGGCGGCAGGGCCGTCCCACGTCACCTTGCTAGCGTCGATGTCGGCGGTGCCGCTGGGGCTTTCCGCGGATTGAGAGGGGCTGTCCCACTGCACCTTGTTGGGGTCAATCTGCATAGCTGATGCTCCCGTCGCTGTACTGCACCACACGGCGCCCATTGAGGGCGCCGGTACGCGTCACAATGCGCTGCTGCCCGGGCGTGGCCATGCCCTGTTGCGCGCGTCCTATTGCTGCGTCTGCCATCTGTCCGCCCTGGGGGCCAGCACGCAACCGGGCGGTTTCAATGAGGCTGCCCAATCGCAGCTGCTTTTCTGCTGCAACCTTGTCGCTGTCGCCAGGTTGCGCGAAGTAAGAGCGGGACAGCCCCTGCAACTGCTCGCGCGTGTAGGCCGCGCCCGTGTTGAGGGTCAATGCAGCATCCAAGGCGTCAAGCTGCGCGGCCTCGACACGCTGCCGACCTTCGGGGCGCATCATGTTTGCAGCCCCTTCGGGAAGCATGTTCAGCAATGCAGTTCCAGCCCCTGGCCGCGTGGCGCCTGGGTTTTCCTTGCCGATGGAGTCAAGCTGAGACAGCGCGTTTTGCATGCGCACGGCATAGCCTGCGGCCTTGGCTTGGTCCTCGGTCAGCTTGGCGTCTCGCGGTTTGTCAGCCGGCCCGCCAGGGATGGCCTCAAGCCCTGCGCCGTCCGATCTGGGGCGGTAGCCGGTGGGCACGCCATCGCGGCTTGCGCGCGCGGTGTCGAGGGCAAGGCGCTGGCGGGCCAGGTCGTTCTGCGTGGCCTGTTGCCCGGCTGCACGACGCTCCCGGATATCAGCAAGCGCCTGTTGCAACCGGGTGCGGGAGGTTTCTCCAGTCTGCTGCATGGCTTCGCGCTGGAGGCCTCCGTTTTGGCGCATGGCTTCCTGGTCCAGGCCCGGCTGGGCGCCGCGTGCGGCCTGGTCGGCGCGGAGCAGCGCCGCATAGTTCGCCGTGGCTGTGCGGTCGCGCCCCTTGCCCCATTTGTCGGACTGGGTGATCGAGCTGGCCGACACCTGGGCATTGCGCAGGTCGTTGCGGGCCTGCCAGTCGTTGCCGCTGTGCCGCACCGTGGGCGCGCTGATGCCCGCGGGCACGAAGCCGCGCACCGTGTCGGTCGAGGGGGCCGGCGCCGCGCCACCGCCCGGCGTGAAGCCGCGCACGAGGTTGTCGGCCGCGGCCTGGTTCTGCGCGCTGGGCTGGCCGGTGAACCCGGCCGGCAGGCCCATGCCAGAGGCGTTATCGCTGTACTGCCCACGGCCATGCTGGTACACACCGGGAATTGTCTGTTTGCCCGCGTCGGCCGCTGCCTGCTGGGCCTGCGCCGTTCCGGGCTGGGCGGGCGCAGGATTGACAAAGCCCCGGCCGGCACCTGCGCCGCCTTCGGCGACCGCAGTTGCAACCCCGGGCTCCCCCAGTGGCTGAGCAGGGCGCTGCTTGAAACCCATGGCCTCCACCTTCGCAATGGTGTCGTTCCAGTTGTTGGGGGCTGCGGCAGCACCGCCCGATGCGGGGGTGAAACCGCGCGTTTTCTGGCCATCGGCCACCACGGAGCCCCCGCCCGGCGTGTTGCCGTTCACGGTGATTTCGCCGCCCACGTTTCCGCCGGAGTAGCTGTTGCCCACACGGGTCACGTTTCCCGATGTGGGAGCAGCGGCTGGCTCGCCGGGCGCAGCAGTGGACAGAGAGGCTGGTGCGAAGCCCCGCACTGCGCTGGAGGTGGTGGGCTGCTCCGCGGGCTGCGCCGGTTGAACGTTCGGGGCCAACCCGCGTGCGGGCGGTGGCGGGGCCGCCGGGTCCGGCTGCATTCCAACGGCTGCCGGAACCTGCTCGATACGGTTTGCACTGGCGTCGCCGTTTGCAAGGCCGCCAACCCGCGTTACACCAGCGTCCTGGGCCGCTGCAGCAGCATCGCCAAAGCTGTTTGGGCGCTTGGGGTTCTCGTCCTCCACCAGTCCGCCATTGGCGAAGAACTGGCGCGGTTCCTCGCGCATAGCCCGTGGGGCAAAGCCGCGCGCCACGGGTGCGTGCGTCGCATTCACCACGTCCTGCAGCGCCTGCGGGCCGCCCATGGCGTGCACCGTGTCGGGCGGAAGCACAAACTCGCCGGGTTTCATCATGGCCGGGATGCTGTCGGGCGCTTGGTTCTGCGCCTGGGCGAAAGCTGCACCACGGCCCGGGGCAAAGCCGCGAACGCTGGGGCTCCGTGCGGACTCGATAGCCTCGCGCTCTTTCATTGTCCGAAATCCACGCATGGGTTATTCCTTCACGCTATCGATGTGCGACAGCTTCAGTTCAAAAAGACGCTCATTCAGGGCTTGTTGGGCGCGGCCCACTTCATCCGCGATGCGGCCGTTTCCTCCGGGCGGGAGGGCGAGCAGTGCCAGGGCCGAGTCAATGGTCTGCACCAGCGCCTTGTCCGACGCCAAGGCTGCCAGCTCACCGCGGGCCAGGGCAAAGGAGGCATCCTTGCCCGCACCATCGGCGAGAGCCGCCCAGGCCAGGGACTTTTCCAGCGAGGCGATTTCATTGGCCAGGCGCTCGCGCTCTTCCATCAACCACCGCTTGATGCTGCCCCGATTGGCACTGACCAAAAGGCGGGAGTCGTAGGCGGCACGGAGGATCTGCACCTGCGCATCCTCCATAAACAGGGAATCGGGCAGGGCGCGGGCGGCCTCCAGGCGTGCGGCCTGCCGGAGTTCCTCGGCACTCAGCACAGGGCGCGCTTGCGGTGTACCGATGGACGCCCCCACGCGGCGGCGTTCTTCGTCAGCCGCCCAACGGCGCTCAAGGGTCGAAAGGGTTTCATCAGACACAGTGGTCCTCCTTGCGGGTGGGCGTGCGCTTGCCGTCGAAATAGGCGTCAAGCTCGGAGCACTTGAAAAGCAGCAAGCGCTTGTTCACGCGGATGGGTTTGGGAAAGTCGGGGTCATCGCGCATGCGGCGCGCGATGGTGCGGCGGCTCAGGTCGTACCTGGCTGCCGCCGAAGCGGGGCGTAAAAGTTCGGGCTTCATGTCCGCTATCGTCCCGAATTGGCCCGATATGGCCCAACCCCATACTGGGCGGGTCGCGCTTTGGTGGCGCGGAAAGAGCACAGTCCAAAATTGGACAGTGCGTCGTCTATCCCGCGCGCGTGCGCGTACTGCTCCACAAACTTCAGGTTTTTTCAGGTTCTGGTGACAGGTTTTGACAGGTCGGCGGCGACGCGCTGCGCTCGGTGGGCGGAGTATCGCGGGCGATGTGCGGCCAATGCCTGCGCAGGGCCTCGACCATTACGGGGGAAGTGGTCCATGGGTGCTCCAGAAAATGAGTGAAATCAGGTCGCAGCGCTTTTTAGATAAGCGCTGGAGGCTATCTTTTTGATAGCGATTCGGGCAAGGAAAAGCCCGCTCTGGGCGGGCTGTGCACTAAGTTTTGCTAAGGGCTGCGCGCCTTGCTCGTGGCCGTGCAGGCGCGGTATCCGGAGGCAATCGCTGTTTGGGGCACTACTGCACCGGATGCACCGGGCCGGTGTGGCGGCAGTCCAGGAGCCCCATGTCCTCCAGACGCTGAATGCCCGCCTCCACGTCCTCGATGGTGACCCTCAGCTTGTCGGCGAGCTGCTGGGCGCTGTACACGGGCTGGCCGTCCTCGGTCACATGGGTGGCGGTCGGCAGCGCTTCAGCCAGGATGGTTTCCGCTTCGTCCCAGTAGCGCGGCGGAGCGGCGCTCATCATCTTCACGCAAAGCTCGGCATGCCCCGATGCTGCAGCGGCCTCCTCGCCCTGTTCGTCACGGATGCGGCCCAGCTCTGCCAACATGGCGAAGAACTCCGGGTAGTCGCGTCGATCGCTGCGGTCTTGTGCCCAGCCAAGGAGAGCAAACCCCGTGCCGGGTTCCAGGCGCTCAACCTCAACCCAATAGGTGGCGGGCGCGTCCAGGATGGCATCGGCGTATTCGTCTGCCAGTGCGGCCGGGGCTTCTGCAAAGGTGCCGTCCTTGAGGTACGGCTCAATTGCACTGAGGGCGGTTTTCAAACGGTCGAGGCGTTGGGTGTCGGCGGTGGTCATGGTGTTGCTCCTTCAGGTGTTGGGGTGTCGCTTGACGCGGCTCGATGCAGGGTAGGTGGCGCGCAGGTGCTGCAGCAGATCGGCGCGCAGATGGGGCGGCGTCTCCAGGCAGTCGAGACGCATCTGCTCCCGCGCTTGGGGGCTGTCGCCATGTGCGTCACACGCCCGCATGGCGGCGGCCAGCAACTCAGAGGCCATTCGGACCGAAGCCTGAATGCTGGCGATCAACTCGGGCTTGTGCGCTTTGATGGCGGTGCGTTGGGCGTCGGTGAGACGGCCGGCCGGCACTTCGATACCGCGGCCGTCAGGGGTGAGTCCAGGTGTTATGCCGCACTCGATCAGTTCGGCAAGGATGGCGGCGACGGTCATAGCACCTCCCTGAGAGCTGGTGCAGTAGGCGTGTCGTCGCCTTCGTCCTGCGCCGAAGGTGGCGGTTTTTCGCCGAAGGTGGCGAAGGTGGCGGCTTTTTGAAACGTGCAACCTTCTGCAACCTTAGCGCCATCTTCGGGGAAGGGTGCTGCCGAAGGTGGCGCCGAAGGTAGCGATTCTTTCCAACGTGCCATCTTCGCCACCTTCGCCACCTTCGCCACCTTCGTGCCATCTTCGGAGCACAGCGCCCACACCCAGCCGCCATTCATTCCGGTCTTGCGGCGCTCGACACCCAGCTTCCGGGCAGCGCGTTGAACCTGGTCGCGTGAGTACCCTGCCCCGGTCGCATCGGAGAAAACCGCCTTGGCAGGCATCGGGCCATCCGTCAGCAAGCCCCGCAGGAACCCGGCTGCGTCCTGGGCTTCGGTATCAACCTCATCATCCGGGTTGGTCAGCAGATCGCGGGCGCTGCCTTCCACCGCCTTGCCCCATGCAATGCACGACGCATGGATGCCGGGTATCGGCTCACGCTGTTCCAGGTGGTACTCAAATCCGCCGTCGTCCGGGCCGATGTTGGATTTTCCGCGCGCCAGGACGCGGGTGTCCTGACCTTCCTCGCCTTGGACCTTGGCGGCCACCATCACCACGCGGGCAACTGCGGTGAAGGCCACGCTGCCCACCACGCGCTGCGCCGGGTCGCCCCCCTGGCCACCCTTGGCAAAGTGCGTAATGCCCAGCACGGCGCAATTGCAAGCATCTGCCATGTCCACCAGCGGTTGCAGGGCGCGGCGGACTTCGGTGTTCTTGTGGCTGTCACCCGTCACGGCAGAAACCACGGGGTCCACGATCAGCAGGCTGATGCCGCCGATGGCTTGAATGGCATCGTGGAGTCCTGGCAGATCAGTGGCCGGGTCGAACGGGTTGATGCTGCCATCCTCCCCTCGCGTGCCCTTGATGAAGTGGCAGCGCTGGCGGTCCGCCCCCATCGCGAGCAGACGCGGCAACAGGGTGTCAGCCGGATCATCCTCGCCACTCCAGATCAGGACATTGCCCAGGGTGCTGCGTTCACCGTCTGGCCAGCTCCCGCCCAAGGTCACTGTCGTGGCCATCGCCAGCGCAATGGTGGTCTTGCCCTGACCAGGTGCACCAGCCAGTATGTGCAGCTTGCCCAGCGCCAGCCAGCCGGGCCACAGCCAGCGGATGGGCGTGGGGTTCAGGTCTGCGCCACAGGCCAGCACCACGGCGCGCCACTGCTGCCTGGGAGGAGAAAGAACGTCGGCGGCATCCTCCAGCGGCGGGAAAACCGTCTCCTGGGGGGTGGCGCGCGGCGGCGGGCGATAGGCTACCACCTGCTCCTTGGTCATCATGTCGTCCAATGCCGCGTTGGGGGCGTGCAATCGGTCGTTCATGCGAACATCTCCGCGATCTTCTGGATGCGGCCAGCGGCTTGCAGCAGACGGGACAACTCATCCCGCGACAGCGCCACGCCGTGGGCCTCATTGGCCGCTGCCACGGCGACCAGGTTGGACTCAGTGGCCAGCACCGCCAGCGCGTCGCGGGCAGGGAATGGCGTGGGCCGCGCGGGTGCGGGCTTGCCGTCTTCTACCCATGCACCAAGCTCTTTCGCGGCTGCAGCGAAGTCCAGGCCGTGCAGAGCCATGTGGTAGGCCAGCACGTCGCCACCACTGGCACCACAGCCCGCCATGCACACGAAAGCACCGGTCTGCAAATTGACCCGCATGGAATCGCTTCCGCCATGAAATACGCAGGCAGTGGTGCGCCATTTGCCACGGCGCTGCAGGAATTGGAGGCCCTGAGTTTCGTAGTAGCCCTCCGGGCTGGGCAGTGCGTCACGATCAAAGCTCATACCCGCCCCCCAATCCGCGCCAGGAACAGCGTGGCATCCTGCAGGCTCGGCAGGTAGCGGACCAGGCCCCAGCGCTCCGCCCAGAAGGTTTGCGTACCGTTCGGGTTATTCACGCGATGCAGTGCATGGCCGCACAGAGCAAACCGCGCCTGCAGCGTGGCAAAAGCCTTGCTTTCTGCCGTGATGGTGGGAGAATCGACACCGTTCTGAATGGCGCTCACCTTTGCTTCGGCGGGGTGGGCGTTATTTTTTTGGGGCATGGGTTGCCTCCTTCTTGTGGGGTTCGGCGAGGAGCGTGTACAGGGCCACGCCCTGATGGGTGTAGCCATCCGCATCCACCAGCGACACGAGATCAGTGGAGATGCGAAAGCCACGGCGGCGCAGTTCAAGAATGCGGGCCGGAGCCTGGTAAATGCCCAGGCGGCGCAGGTCGTAGCTGGTCTTTGGAGCGGCCCGCAGGGCCACGAGGACGCGGGCGCGCTGGGCTTCGGCCGCAGTAGAGCGGGCGGGAGGCTTGCAGGCCATCACTGCCGCCCTTCTTGCTGGGCGGCCAGCCAGGCACGCACATCGCCAACGCGCCAGGCAGTGGTGCGCGCGCCCAGCCGGATCGGCTTGGGGAAAGTCCCCCCCGCCACCTTGCGCCACAGCGATGCGGCCGAAATCGACAGCAGCACGGGTACGCCAGGTTTCTTGCGGTTGGGGACAAGCTGGGCTTGGCGCACCAGCGCCGAATCGGGCAGATCGTCGAACGACGGAGGGCGATAGGGCTGACCGGGGTTCTCCACCACGGGCGACTGGGTCTTGGGTTGGCGTTTTGCCATGTTGCATCTCCAAACGAGTGCGCAACAAGCCCGCCTTGGCCTTCGGAGGGATGTTGCGCGGTTTCTTGCGATTGCGCGCAACGCAGAAATTTCTACGCGAAAGCTCCAAACCCTCCGCCCTATACTGGGCGGCTTGTGATGATGTGCGACGGAATTAGATAAATATCCTTCCAAATCAACCACTTGCAAAGCCTGCCCAAACCGTAGCCAGACACGTCCAGGATCTTGGTGGCGGCCTCAAGTCCGCGCCCCGGCGCAGCTTGTTTCGTCCGTTCGCCATGGCTCAGGCGTCCGAGTGCTGGGCCTTGCTGCGCTTGGCTGCTTTGGCTGCCTTCATGCGCTCCACGAATGCGGTTTTCTCTTTGGCGTCCAACTCCGCCATATATGCCTGCACGCGCTCGGCCTCAGCAATCTTCTTGGCCATGAACTCCCTGTGCAGAGAATGCTTCGCCATGAAGGTGAGGGCATGCCCGACAACCTCCATGAAGGCAAAGCCGGCGCTGAGGCGGGATTTACTACCGCGGGGCTCATCACAGGCCTGCAATGCCGCCTTGATGACGTGTTGCACGGGGATGTACGGCCCGTAGTCACGCGCCAGAGCCTCCAGCAGCTCGGCGGCACAGCGGTAGCCCGTGACGCTACCTGCAGAGCAATCCTCGGCAGGAACATCAAAGCAGCGTTCGCCCTTCCACCAACCCCCTCGGCCGATTTCCTGGGTGATAAAGGAGAGCGCCCCCCGGCGTGTGCGCGTGCCGTCCGGGTGGCGGACGATGGGATGGGCCACATGCTCGCGCAGGCGTTGCACGTCTTCCTCGGGCAGATCCGAGAGCAGCGGGTGCCAGGCATCTGCCTCGGTGGGCAGGTCAATCGTGCGCTGCCAGCCCCCGGGGAACTCCAGTAGCGCGGTCTTTCCGTACTCGCCTGTGCCCAGCCCCAGCAAGCGAGTGGGTTTGGTCACTCCTTCGGTGATGTGGCGAGCCGGTGTCCATGGTCCAGCGGCGGGCGCTGCGGGGGCCATGACCTCGGCCGGGTGGATTGGGGTATCTGCTGGGACGAAGTAGGCCATGGCTCAATCCCCCTTGCCGGTCAGGGCGTCATGGGCCAGGGCGCAGACGCCGCCGATGGTCCAGGTGTCGCCGTCAATAACCATCCGGTCGTGCGCCTCGATGGCGCAGCCGTCATCAAGGGCTTTCTCCAGTGCGGCCAGCGTCAGGCGCAGTGCTTCGTGCAATGCGGCAGCTTCGCCCTGGGGGTGGGCGGTGTGGTTGGGGCTGCTCATGGTCAGCCCTCCGATTGCAGTTGGCCGATGGATGCCAGCGCCTGCACCAGCTTGCGCCGGGCGGCGGCGAAATTGCCGCGCTCGATGTAGCTGCTGGCAAGGTTTGCCGCATTGAAAGCCGCGAGAACTGCGGTCAGGTTCGTGGTGGGGAAGGTGTCCGGAGTGGACTTGATGGGCGCGGGTTTGCGCACCGTGGTTGCCGTCATGGTCTTGGCTCCTGAACGAGACTTTAGGAACACCAGCCGGTTGACTAGACCTGTCTGGTGGGGGTGGGGATAGTCACATGGGTTCAGCCATGCTGCCATCCTTACGGGTAGGCACTCCCACCCCCGAAACCATGCCGATGCCGGAAACCCGGCTGCGGTAAATCTTGGGCGTGACAAAGCCCCGCTAAGGTGGGGGCAGCAACCTCTGAACCAATGGTGTGACTAGCACCGGGCCTCTCGGCTTGCCTGCAGTGTAGCGGGAGTAGCCTGTGCTGCCAACGGCTTTTCGTCCTTGGATCAGCTGAGCGCCTCCAAAATCCGGGCGCGCTTCCCGGAAAAGGCTGCCTACCAGGGGCGCAATCTCGCAGCGGCCCATCTTCAGCGGGGCGCCCGCGAGGATCGAGAGCGTGATCAGGCTGTGAGCACCACCTGGGCACTGGGATTGTTCGGATAGAAATCGGGGGATTTCACCCGAAGGCCCCCCTACCCCATGAGGGGTGACAGGAGGGTTTCACCGCCCGCATTGGGCACGTCGCATGCTTGGATCGTTGTGACCCTTCCAAGCCCCAGGCTTCGACGTTCGGCCAGCCCCACGGGTTCTTTCGGATTTGCACCGGGCGGCCTTGAGGCCCCTTACCGTGTCGCGGTTCCTTGGGTGCGGCCCCACTTGCGGCCCATCAGCTACGTCAATACGCGCCCTGACGACGGAGACAAAAAAGCCCAGTGCTCTTGTCCCCCTGCTTGGCCGCAATGATTCATTTCTGAACCTGGAGAACAAGAGCGCTGGGCTCTGCTGGTAGCGCGATTATGCGCCCCTTGAAGTCATTGCGGCCAAGCGTTGACGGGCTCAATGGTGTATTTGCCGCGGCAGCGAATACTGAGCCAGGCGGTTTTTCGGAAGGCGCAGCCTGTCAACTTCCTGGATGATGAAAGGCCTACAGCCCTTTACCGCAAAGCACTTTTTGCTATCATTTTTTGATTTATCTGCTCGTGCATTTTCTGTACGTCGTCGATGCGGACGTACTGATAGTCGCTTGCAGAACCCCCATTGATTCCCGTTGGGTTCGTCCTGTGTTTTCAGGCCGTTTCGGCCAACCGGCTGCAATCTGATCCGGCCACGCCCGCGGCTGAAAACTCAGCCGACGATCACGCCCGCAGCGAAATCACCTCGCCGCCGGCCCGCAGTTTGTCCAGGTAGCCCGCCCACTCGTTCATCATCCTGCGGCGCTGCTCCATGAACTCTGCACGGTCGTAGGCTGCACCCAGCGGGCCACTTTTGCCGTGGGCCAGCTGTGCCTCGATCACGTCGGCAGAAACGCCTGGCATCCGCTCCACCATCAGAGTGCGCGCCATGGCTCGGAAACCATGGGCGCTCATTTCCTCCGAGGTGAACCCCATCCGCCGAAGGGCAGCGTTCACCGTGTTGTCGCTCATGGGACGCTCCCTCGTGCGCAAGCCTGGGAACACGTATCGCCCGTGCCCGGTCAGGGTCTGCAGCTCCTGCAGCACGGCTACGGCCTGGGGGGCCAGTGGCACGAAGTGCGGGCGGCCGTTGACCTTGCCGTGAATCGTGCGCTTCATCGCTTGGGCTGGGATGGTCAATAGGGCGCGGTCGAAGTCCACCCAAGTCCACTCCATCGCCCGGATGTTGCCCGGCCGCTGAAAGAGCAGGGCGGAAAGCTGCAACGCGGCGCGGGTGATGGGCTGGCCCGTGTACCCCTCAATGGCCCGCAGCAACTCGCCAGCCTTGGCAGGCTCCAAGACTGCGGCCATGTGCTTGACGGTGAGCGGCTCAAGCGCTCCCTGCAGGTCGGCCACCGGGTTGCGCTCGCATCGCCCCGTCTGAATGCCGTAGCGGAAGACCTGCCCGGTGGTCTGGCGCAGAGTGTGCGCGGTTTCCTTGGCACCGCGCTTCTCCACCCGACGCAGCTGGGCCAGCAGCAGCGGCGCGGTAATGTCCGCCAGTGCCATCCGCCCCAGCGGAGGGAACAGATCCTTTTCCATGCGGCCTATCCACTTCTCGGCATAGCTCCCGCTCCAGCCGCTGCGCTTGGTTTCGTAGAACTCCCTTGCGATGGCTTCAAAGGTATTGGCCGCTGACGACCGCTTGGCCACCTTCTCAGCCTGCTTGGTCACTCCGGGGTCAATGTCCTGCGCCAGCAGCTCGCGCGCCTGCTCGCGCTTCTTGCGGGCTTGGGCCAGCGTCACGGCGGGATAGACCCCGACAGCAAGGGTTTTGCGCTTGCCTGCGTAACGGTAGTCCAGGCGCCAGTACTTTCCCCCGGCCGGCGCGACCTGCAAGTACAAGCCGCCGCCGTCGCGATGCTTGTCATCACTGCTCCCGCCAGAATGCTTGACCTGGCGGACGAAGGTATCTGTCAGTGGCGCAGTGACTCGGGGCATGGCGGCGTCTCCAGTTTGGCGGTATCTGGCTTGGCGGTACACAGAGATACCGCCAGAAATACCGCCAAAGTGGCGGTATCTTGTGGCGCATTCTGGCATGTAGTGAGACAAAGAAAAACCCGCTTCCCTAGGAGGAGAGCGGGTTTTGCGATGTTGCGAGGTGTCTTGAAATGCTGATTTGGCCTGCCCGGAGGGACTCGAACCCCCGACCTATAGCTTAGAAGGCTATTGCTCTATCCAGTTGAGCTACGGGCAGTGAACAGACGTCGGGCGGCGCGCGGCCGGTCTGCTGTTGGCATGCACTGCGCTTGGCGAGTGCAGACTGCGAATCATAACCCGCGCAGCGGGTGCGCCGAGGCGGCGCCCTCTCGCCGATGCGGGCCTTGTCGGGCGGCAGGCGGTGGCGGTTATAACGGCAACAGAATCTGCTGCGGACTGCGCCACGCGCAGTTCGCTTCTGCCGCATCCGCCCCGCCCTTTCTTCCCGGAGTTGCCCATGCCGCACAGTGTGATGCTCATCAACACCATCGCTGCGGCGTTCGGACTGGCGCTTGTGCTGGGCTTTGGGGCCGCGCGCTTGCGCTTGCCGCCTCTGGTGGGCTATCTGATCGCCGGCGTGGTGATCGGCCCTTTCACCCCCGGTTTCATTGCCGATGCCGAACTGGCCAGCCAGCTCGCGGAAATCGGTGTGATGCTGCTGATGTTCGGGGTGGGCCTGCACTTCTCGTGGGACGACCTTTTGGCCGTGCGAAAGATCGCGGTGCCGGGCGCTGCGGTGCAGATGATGGTGGCGACCGCGTTGGGCACCGGGCTGGCCGTGTGGTGGGGGTGGCCGCTGGGCGGTGCGCTGGTGTTCGGCCTGTCGCTCTCGGTCGCCAGCACGGTGGTACTGCTGCGGGCGCTGGAAGCGCAGGGCATTCTCGAGAGCCACACCGGTCGCATTGCGGTGGGTTGGCTGGTGGTGGAAGACCTGCTCATGGTGCTGGTGCTGGTGCTGTTGCCGCCCTTGGCGGGCTGGCTGGGCGGCGCAGTCCAGCACCCTCCCGCCCCGCCGGTGCACGGCGCGGCCCTGGGCTGGGCCCTGGCATGGAAACTGGTGCAGGTGGGGGCCTTCGTCGCGCTCATGCTCCTGGTGGGGCGGCGCCTGTTCCCCTGGCTGCTCTGGCAGGTGGCGCGCACCGGTTCCCGCGAGCTGTTCACGCTGTGCGTCGTGGCCACGGCCATCGGCATCGCGTTTGGATCTGCGGTGCTGTTTGGCGTGTCCTTCGCGCTGGGCGCGTTTTTCGCGGGCATGGTGATGCGCGAATCCACCCTCAGCCACCGGGCCGCGCAGGAATCCCTGCCGCTGCGGGACGCGTTTGCCGTGCTGTTCTTCGTGTCCGTCGGGATGCTCTTCAATCCCGCCGTGCTGTGGGACCGTCCCTTGCAGGTCGCCGCGGTGGTCGCCATCATCCTGGTGGGCAAGACCCTCGCGGCCGCGGCCCTGGTGCTGGCGTTTCGCTATCCGCTCAACACGGCGCTCACGGTGTCGGCCAGCTTGGCGCAGATCGGCGAGTTCTCGTTCATCCTGGTCGCGCTGGGCACCTCGCTCAAGATGCTGCCCTCCGAGGGCGCCAGCCTAGTGCTGGCGGGCTCACTGATCTCCATGGCCCTGAACCCGCTGCTCTTTCTGGCGCTTGCGCCGCTGCGGGCATGGCTGCTCGCCCATTCGGCGTGGGCGCGCCGCCTGGAACAGCGGGACGACCCGCTGGCCGAACTGCCCATGAGCACCGATGCCCGGTACCTGGCGCGGCAGGTGGTGCTGGTGGGGTACGGCCGGGTGGGCCGCCGCGTGGCGAACCTGCTGGCCACGCAGGACGTGCCGTTGGTGATTGCCGAGCACAACCGGGAACTGGTGGAATCGCTGCGCAAAGCCGGCAAGGCCGCAGTTTTCGGGAACGCCACGGACCCGGCCGTTCTCATCCAGGCCCACATCGCCCGCGCCGCCATGCTGGTGATTGCCCTACCGGACACCCTGCACGTGCACCAGATCATCACTGCGGCCCGCACCCTGAATCCACAGATCGAAGTGGCCGTGCGCAGCCCCAGCGCCGAAGAGGGCCGCCGTATCGCGCAAGCAGCCGAGTGCACGGTGTTCGTGGCCGAGGAGGCTCTGGCCCAGGCCATTGCGCAGCACATACTGCAGCGCAACGCGGACCGCCAGGCCCACGCCAGCCGCCCGGCGCCGCTGCAAAACCGTATCTGATTTTTCAGAGAAATCGGGCCTTGGCGCTTGCCTTGCAAGCGCGAGCAGCTACGAATTTAGGAGCAACGCATCCTGCCGATGCAGCGACCAGTTGACGGCACCGGGGCTTTTGGGAGGAGTGTCTGCGCGGTGCCATGCCATGCACCGTGCCGGCTTCCCACGGCGGGAACAAAAGACAAAAGCCGCTGCAACCTTGATAGCTGCAGCGGCTTTGCTGATCTGGGGTGGCTGATGGGACTCGAACCCACGACGACAGGAATCACAATCCTGGACTCTACCAACTGAGCTACAGCCACCGTAGCTTTGTATTATAGCCTGGGATTGCCCCCTTCCCAGGCTTCACGTTCAATTTTCTGCCAGCGCCTGGAGGCTGGTGGAAGGCCGGGGCACCTTGATTTCGGCCTTGTAACGTTTTTTGAGCATTTCGTAATAGGCCAAGCCTTCGGCCGCCGACCACCACTGCTGATACTGCTGGCGCTCCTGCTGGGCACGTTGCGCGTCCGGCGCCGTGCGGGGCACCACGCGGGCCAGCTTGACCACCGCATAGCCGTCCGACCCCAGGTCCACACCCACCCAGCCGGGCAACGTGTCCACCGGCGCGTGCAGGGCTGCATCGATCACCGCGCGGGGCAGGTTCTGCGTTTGTTCGCGCGAGACCTGGACAGGCGCCGCCAGGCCGGAGGCGCTGGCGGGCGTTGCCTTCCAGGCGGCCAGCTTGGCCTCGCCGTCCTTGCGGGCCAGCTCGGAAGCCTTCTGGCCGACGTAGAGCTCGCGCACGCGGGCACGCACCTCTTCCAGCGGCAAGGTCTTGGCGGGGGTGTACTGCACGACGCGGCCTGCGGCCACCTGGCTGGGGCCCACCTCAACGGCTTCGGTGTTGCGCTTGTTCTGCAGCGAATCGGTGGAGAACAACGCTTCCAGGAACTTCGGGCTGGCCAGGGGGCCGGTGGCGCCAGCGGCCGGCGTGCGGGTCACGCCCGTGGCCGTTTGCACCTTGAGCTTGAGCTTGTCGGCCACGGGCTTGAGGCTGTCGGCCTGCTCGTACACGCTGTTCGTGAAGGCTTCCGCGACCTCGGCAAACTTGCGCTGCGCCTGCTGCTGCTTGAGTTCAGCCTCCAGGGTCGGGCGCAGTTCTTCAAACGAGGGCTGGCGCGGGGCCTTGATGTCGGTCAGCTGAATGATGTGGTAGCCGAAATCGGTTTCCACCAGGTCGCTGATTTCGCCCTTCTTGAGTGCGAAGGCCGCCTCTTCAAAAGGCTTGACCATGGCGCCACGGCCGAAGAAGTTCAGGTCACCGCCAGCGGCGGCCGACCCCTTGTCGTCCGAGGACTTCTTGGCCACTTCGGCGAACGAGGCCGGCGCCTTGCGCACCTGGGCCAGCAGCTCCTGGGCCCGCGCCTTGGCCTTCTCGCGGTCAGCGGCGGAAGCGTCCTTGGGGGCATTCACCAGGATGTGGCTGGCACGGCGTTCTTCCTTGCCGGCCATGCGCGCCACGTTCTCCTGGTAGTAGGTGCGCAGATCGTCTTCGTTCAGGACGATGCCGGCGCGCACGCTGTCGAGATCCAGCACCACGTATTCGATGCTGGCCTGCTCGAGCTGCTGGAACTGCGCGGGATGCGCCTGGTAGTACGCCTGCAGATCAGCGTCGGTGGGGGAAACTTTGGACGCATAGTCCGAGGACTTGAAGCGCGCGACCTGGATTTCACGCTGCTGGTACAGCGGGTCCAGCGCCAGGCGCACCTGGGCGTTGGTGCTGAACGTGCTGCCCATCACGCCGCCGATGACCTGGTTGATCGACAGGTCACGGCGCACATTGGCTTCAAAACCGGCGGGCGTCAGCCCCTGGGAGCCCACCAGTGCGCGGTAGGCCTCGGCGTCCAGCGTGCCATCCGCGCGGCGCAGGCCGGCGATCGCGGGGATTTCCTGCAGGGCCCGGGCCAGGCGGGTGTCGCTCGTCACCAGGTGCATGTCCTTGGCGGCAGCGGCCAGCACACGGTCGCGCACCAGGCGCTCCAGCGTTGCATAGCGCGCCTGGGGCGAGTCCAGCAGCTTGGGGTCCACCGAGGGAGACTGCGCGCGCACCCGGTCCGACTCCATGCGGTGGGCGTTGTCCCAGTCGGACTGATTGATCTTTTCACCATCGACCCGCGCAACCACAGGACTCTTCTCGGAAAAGTAATTGCGGTCGATGCCTACCAGCACAAACGATGGAATGACCAGCAAGAACAATAAGATCATGACGATCTTGGAGTGCTTGCGGATGGATTCAAACATGGTCGATCTTTCAGAAGACAAAAAACAAAAGGCGAACTTGCGTTCGCCTTTGTTCGGTGATGGTGGGTCCTGACGGTCTCGAACCGCCGACCTACTCCGTGTAAAGGAGCCGCTCTACCAACTGAGCTAAGGACCCCACCTAAACTGATCCTCAGTTCAAGGCGTCTTTCAATGCCTTGCCAGGACGGAACTTTGGAACTTTAGCAGCTTTGATTTTAATCGTAGCGCCGGTGCGGGGATTGCGGCCCGTGCGGGCGGCACGCTTGCCCACCGCAAAGGTACCGAAACCGACGAGCGACACGGTTCCGCCCTTCTTCAGGGTCTTCTTGACGGCCTCGATCGTGGATTCCAGGGCACGAGCAGCGGCAGCCTTGGAGATGTCGGCGTTGGTAGCAATGTGCTCAATCAGTTCGGTTTTGTTCACAAGAAGCCTCTCGGAAAAGAGTTGAAGGAATGTCTCGCGGAGATCTGGTCTTCACACGTCCGAAAACCCAGCCCAGGGGCCGGGTTGCAAAACAGACGGGGGAAGGACTGGCATACACAGCAGCGGCTGCTGCATCAGATTAAAGCGATCGAGTTTCCGGGTGTCAATACAACACGCTGTTTTGGCGCAGCGTTGCACCGAATTCTAGTCGTATTTCACGCTGCGACAGGGCTTGCGAGGCGTTTTGTCTCAAACACGCCGTATGGGCAGCACTCCGTATTGACACCCGTCTGCGCATTTCTCCGGACCGCCGCCAGCCCTTGCGCAGCGCCCTGTTGGGTGCACGCCCGCGACGGGTTTGGGGCTGTTTATTTCTTCACCCGCGCGCGGATCTCCGGCAGCGCCTTGCGCAGGTAGTAGACCATCGACCAGACGGTCAGCACCGCCGAGGCCCAGATGAGCCAGCGTCCCCACACACCGGTATCGATCACGCCGAACAGCTGGCCGTCGTACAGCAGGAAGGGAATGGCCAGCATCTGCACGGTGGTCTTCACCTTGCCGATCATGTGCACGGCCACGCTCTTGCTCGCGCCGATCTGCGCCATCCATTCGCGCAGCGCCGAGATGGCGATTTCGCGCCCGATGATGATGAGCGCCACAAAGACATCCGCGCGCTGCAGGTCCACCAGCACGAGCAGCGCCGCGCACACCAGGAACTTGTCAGCCACCGGGTCCAGAAAAGCCCCGAAGGACGACGTCTGGTTGAGCTTGCGGGCCAGGAAGCCGTCCAGCCAATCCGTGGCGGCGAACACCACGAACATCGCCGTGGCGATGAGGTTGCGCGTGGCCGGCTCCAGCGGCGCATAGAAGACCCCCACAAGCAGAGGTATCGCGACGATGCGCGTCCAGGTCATCAGGGTGGGGATCGTCCAGAACATGGCGGCGATTGTGTCACGGGATAGCCCCCGCGGTCGCTCAGTGCATGGAGCTTCCTGCCCCCCGAGGGGGTCTCGTTTCAGCGCAGCGCGCGGTAGATCTCTTCGGCCAGGTCGCGCGAGATGCCCTCCACGGTGGCCAGGTCCTCCACGCTGGCCGCGGCCACGCCGCGCACGCCGCCAAAGCGCTGCAGCAGCCGCGCGCGCTTCTTGGGGCCCACGCCGGGGATTTCCTCCAGCTGCCCGCCGCCCACCCGCACCTTGGCGCGTGCAGCGCGCATGCCGGTGATGGCAAAGCGGTGCGCCTCGTCGCGGATCTGCGCCACCAGCATCAGCGCGGCCGAGTCCTTGCCCAGGTAGATCTTCTCGCGGCCATCGGCAAACACCAGCTCTTCGAGGCCCACCTTGCGGCCCTCGCCTTTTTCCACGCCGACGATGCGCGTGAGGTCCAGGCCCAGCGCGGTGAACACTTCGCGCGCAATGCCCACCTGGCCCTTGCCGCCGTCGATCAGCACCAGGTCGGGCAGGCGCGCCACGCCCTTGGGTTTGACGGCCCCTGCCGCCGCCTCGGTATCGGGCGGCGGCGGCGCGGCAAAGTCGATGCCGCCGGCCTCGCGCGCGGCCTCGGCCACCTTGCTGTAGCGGCGCGTGAGCACCTGGCGCATGGCGGCGTAGTCGTCGCCACCGGTGATGCCTTCGATCTTGTAGCGGCGGTATTCGCTGCTTTGCATCTTGTGGTGGTGGAACACGACGCACGACGCCTGCGTGGATTCGCCTGCCGTGTGCGAGATGTCGAAGCACTCGATGGTGAGCTGGTCCAGGTCTTCGGGCGGCAGGTCCAGCGCCTCGGCCAGTGCGCGCGTGCGGGCCTGCTGCGAGCCTTCTTCGGCCAGCAGGCGCGCCAGCTGCAGGTCGGCGTTCTTCTGCGCCATGTCCAGCCAGGCGCGGCGCTGCTCGCGGGGCTGGTGGATGGCGGTCACGCGCAGGCCGGCCTGATCGGACAAGGCCTCCATCAGCGCCCTGTCCACCGGCACGCTGGTCACCAGCACCGGGGGCACGGGCACGCCGATGTAGTGCTGGGCAATGAAGGCTTCCAGCACCTGTGCCTCCACGGGCCGGGGCGAGCTGCCGTCGCCCAGGGTCTCCTCTCCCTCTTCCTCGAACACGGCCGCGGCGTCCTCCACATGCACCGGAAAGTACGGCCGGTCGCCCAGGTGCCGCCCGCCGCGCACCATGGCCAGGTTCACGCAGGCGCGGCCGCCCTGCACCCGCACGGCGAGGATGTCCACGTCCTTGTCGTCGGCGATCTCGATGGACTGCTGGTGCAGCACGCGCGACAGGGCCTGGATCTGGTTGCGCACCTCGGCGGCCTGCTCGAATTCGAGCTTTTCGGAGTGCGCCATCATCCGCTGCTCCAGCGCCTGCAGCAGCTCCTGGGTCTCGCCGCGCAGCATCGCTTCGGCGTTTTGCACGTCCACCGCATAAGCCTCCGGCGAGATCAGGTCCACGCACGGGCCGGTGCAGCGCTTGATCTGGTATAGCAGGCACGGCCGCGTGCGGTTGGCAAACACCGTGTCCTCGCAGGTGCGCAGGCGGAACACCTTTTGCAGCAGCTGGATGGATTCCTTCACGGCCCAGGCGCTGGGGTAGGGGCCGAAGTAGCGGTGCTTCTTGTCCACGGCACCACGGTAGTACGCCATGCGCGGGAAGACCTGCCCGGGCGCGTCGCCGCGCGTGTGGGCGCCCGGCGTGCCGGTGATCTTGAGATAGGGGTAACTCTTGTCGTCGCGGAACAGGATGTTGAACTTGGGGTTCAACGTCTTGATGAGGTTGTTTTCCAGCAGCAGCGCCTCGGCCTCCGAGCGCACCACCGTGGTCTCCAGCCGCGCGATCTTGCTGACCATGTGGCCGATGCGCGTGCCGCCATGGTTCTTGGTGAAGTAGCTGGACACGCGGCGCTTGAGGTGCCGCGCCTTGCCCACGTAGAGCAGCGCGCCCTGGGCGTCGAAATAGCGGTAGACGCCCGGCAGCGCGGGCAGCGCAGCCACTTGCGCCAGAAGTTCATCGGAATGGGACATGGCGCGTATTGTGGCGGCAGGCACCGCCGGCCGATGAAGCTCCTAAAACAATAGCTGCCAGCGCTTATCCATCAAGCGCTGGAGGCCATTTTGATGCTTACTCTGCTTCGATCTTCGAGGTCTTCACCACGGCCGCCCAGTTGGCCAGGTCCGCCTTCACCTTGTCGCCCAGCTGTGCTGGAGTCTGGTAGTCGGCCGTGGCGCCCTGCTCCTGCGCCTTCTGTTTGAAGGCGGCGCTTTGCACCACGGTGCGGATGTCGGCCGTGAGCTTGTCCACCACCGGCTTAGGCACGCCAGCGGGCGCGAACACGGCGAACCACGAAGTGGCATCGACCTTGGGGTAGCCCGCCTCGGCCGTGGTGGGCACGTCGGGCAGGCTGGCCAGGCGCTCCTTGCCCGTCACGGCCAGCACGCGCAGCTTGCCGCTGGCGATGTGGGGCATGAAGGGCGGTGCCGTGCCGAAGGTCAGGTCCACCTGGCCGCCCAGCAGATCCTGCAGCGCGGGGCCGGTGCCCTTGTAGGGCACGTGCACCATCTTGATGCCGCCCTGCTGTTCCAGCATGGCGCCGGTCACGTGCTGCAGCGAGCCGTTGCCCGACGAGGCGTAGTTGAGCTTGCCGGGGTTGGCCTTGGCGTAGGCGATCAGCTCGGGCAGCGTCTTCACCGGCAGGTCGGCCCGCACCACGATGATCTGCGGGGCCGAGATGACATTGGCCACGGGCTGGAAGTCAGCCTGCTCCCACTGCTTTTGCTTGGTAATGTGGGGCGAGATGACGTGGTAGCCCGAGTACTGCATGAGCACGGTGTGGCCGTCTGCCTCGGCACGCTTGACGATGCTGGCGGCGATGTTGCCGTTGCCGCCGCCCTTGTTGTCCACCACCACCGTCTGGCCCAGCACCGGGCCCAGGGCCTGCGCCAGCATGCGGGCCGAGAGATCGGTGGTGCCGCCGGCGGCTGTGGGCACCACCATGGTCACGGTCTTGCTGGGGTAGGCGGCCTGGGCGGCGGCCGTGCCGGCAAAGGCGGCGGCCAGGGCCGCCAGGGCCAGGGCGTTGAAATGTTTGCGGTTCAGGTTCACGCGGTGTCTCCGGTTTGTTGTGTCGTTGAATGGAATGGGAATAAAGGGAAAGGAAAGAAAAGGCTCCGCTCAATCCACCGTGGCGCCGGTCTCCTTGACCACGCGGCTCCACTTGGGCAGGTCGGACTGCACCAGCGCGCCCAGTTGCGCGGCTGTGCCCTTGAAGGGCTCGCAGCCCACCGTTGCCAGCTTGTCCACCACGTCCTTGTGCTCCAGCGCACGGGCCACCTCGGCCTGCAGCTGCGCAACGATGGGCGCGGGCGTGCCGGCCGGGGCGAACAGCGCATACCAGGGCGCCTGGCCAAAGCCTTTCAGGGTCTCGCCGATCGTGGGCGCATCGGGCAGCGCCGCCACACGCTTTTCGTTGACCACACCCAGCACCTTGAGCTTGCCCGCCTTGATGAACGCAATGACCGACGGCAGGCTCTGCACCGACAGCGGCACCTGCCCGCCCACCACGTCGGTCGCGGCTGCCGCAGAGCCCTTGTAGGGAATGTGCTGCAGCTGAATGCCCGCAGCCTTTTGCAGCATCTCACCGATGAGGTGATTCAGCGTGCCGTTGCCGGCCGACGCGATCGCATATTGGCCGGGATGGAGCTTGGCCAGCTTGACCAGCTCGGCCACGTTGTTCGCAGGAAAGGACGGGTGCGCCACCAGCACATAGCCCGCCGTGGCGACGGGGGCCACCGGCACGAAATCCTTCACGGGGTCGAAGCCCGGGTTCTTGTACAGCGCGGGGCCGATCACGTGCGCGCTGTCGGCCGTGAGCAGCAGCGTGTAGCCATCGTTGCGCGCACGGGCCGTGGCGGCGGTGGCCAGGGTGCCGCCCGCACCGGGACGGTTGTCCACGATGACGCTCTGGCCCAGCTGCTCGCCCAGCTTCTGCGCCACCACGCGCGCAATGGCGTCATTGGCGCCGCCTGCGGCCTGGGGCACGACCACGGTGATGGGCTTGGACGGGTACTTGTCCTGCGCGAGCGCCGCCAGCGCGGCAGAGCACAGCACGGCCGCGGTGACGACGCGGCGGGACAGCGGGGTGGAAAAGGCCATGGTGTTGTCTCCGTTTGTTCTGGGTGAGGAATCAGGTCTTGCGCAGCTTCAGCGCGCCAGCGCCCGCGCGCGGATGGCGTCGAAATCCGCCGGCACCGGGTGCAGCGCCAGGCGGGGACCGGCCTTGGCGATCTGGCTGGGGATGTCGTGCCCGATGAGCGCGGGCAGCTGCCGCGCGGCGGCCAGCAGCCCGTCCAGATCCACCCCGGTGGCATAGCCCATCAGCGCCAGGGCGTGCGCAATCTCTTCGCTGCACACGTTGCCGCTGGCGCCGGGCGCGTAGGGGCAGCCGCCCAGGCCGCCCAGCGAGGCGTCGAACCGGTCCGCCCCCGCGTCGATGGCGGCCAGCACGTTGGCCAGCCCCATGCCGCGCGTGTTGTGGAAGTGCAGCGTGAACGCCACGCCCGGCCAGCGCGCACGCGCCGCCGCGGTGAGCTGGTGCACCTGCGTGGGGTAGGCCATGCCGGTGGTGTCGCACAGCGTGATGCCGCGCACGCCCAGGTCCACAAAGCGCTGCACCCAGTCGAAGACCTGGGCCTGGGGAACGTCGCCCTCCATGGGGCAGCCGAACACGCACGAGAGCGACACGTTCACCGCCACCTGCGCCGACTGCGCCCGCGCCACCACCTGGGCCAGCGCATCGAAGGACTGCGCCTGCGTCATGCGCAGGTTGGCGATGTTGTGCGTGCTGCTCACCGACATCACGAGGTTCAGCTCGTCGGTGCGCGACTCGATGGCGCGCTCGGCGCCGCGCAGGTTGGGCACCAGCGCGGTGTACACGGTGCCGGGGCGGCGCGTGATCTCGCGCATCACTATCTCTGCGTCCTTGAGCGCGGGAATGGCCGTGGGCGAGGTGAACGAGGTCACCTCGATCTTGGCCACGCCCGTGGCCGAGAGCGCGTTGCACAGCGCGATCTTGTCGGCCGTGGGGACGAACGCCGCCTCCATCTGCAGGCCATCGCGCAGGCCGACTTCCTGCAAGTGGATGCGGCGGCCCGCGCCCTGCCATACCGCCTGAAAGGCACTCATTGAATCACCCCCTTGCTCCGCAGCAGCGCAATCTGCTCGGCATTGAGCCCCATTTCTGCCAGCACGGCATCGGTGTCATCGCCCAGGTGCGGCGCACTGCTGCGGATGGTGCCGGGCGTGGCCGAGAGCTTGGGCACGATGCCGGGCACTTCCACGCTGTAGCCGTCGCGCGTCTGCTGCGTGAGCAGCATGTCGCGGGCGCGGTAGTGCGGGTCTTCGGCAATGTCCTTGGCGGTGTAGACCTTGCCCGCGGGCACGCGCGCGGCGCCCAAGGCATCCAGCACCTGCTGCACGGTGCGCTGCGCGCTCCAGGCGCCGATGGCGGCGTCGATCTCGTCCACGCGGGCGACGCGGCCGGTGTTGTTGGCCAGGTCCGGCGCGGCGCCCAGGTCGGGCCGGCCGATGGCGTCCATCAGCCGCTTGAAGATGCTGTCGCCATTGCCCGCCACCAGCACCCAACCGTCCGTGCAGGGGTAGGCGTTGCTGGGGGCAATCCCCGGCAGCGCGCTGCCCGCCGCCTCGCGCACGGCACCAAAGGCGCTGTATTCGGGGATCAGGCTTTCCATCACGTTGAACACGGCCTCGTGCAGCGCCACGTCAATCACCTGCCCCTGGCCGCCATTGACCTTGCGGTGGTACAGCGCCGTGAGTACGCCGATGGTGCCGTGCAACGCGGCCAGCGTGTCGCCAATCGACACGCCAACACGCACCGGCACCCGGCCGGGCTCGCCCGTCAGGTGGCGCAGGCCGCCCATGGCCTCGCCAATGGCGCCAAAGCCCGGCAGGTCGCGGTAGGGGCCGGTCTGGCCGTAGCCGGAGATGCGCAGCATCACCAGGCCGGGGTTGAGCGCGTGCAGCTCTTCGGGCGACATGCCCCAGCCCTCCAGCGTGCCGGGGCGGAAGTTCTCGACCAGCACATCGGCCTCGGCAATCAGCTGGCGGGCTATTGTTTGGCCTTCCTTTTGGCGCAGGTCCAGCGCCACGGAGCGCTTGTTGCGCGACTGCACCTGCCACCAGACGGAGGTGCCCTCCTTGATCAGGCGCCAATTGCGCAGCGGGTCGCCCGTCTCGGGGGCTTCGATCTTGATCACGTCCGCGCCAAACTCGCCCAGCGTCTTGCCGCAGAACGGCCCGGCGATGAGCTGGCCCATTTCGATGACGCGCACGCCTTGCAAGGCGGCGGGGGAAGCAATGGAATCCATGGGTGGGGTTGTCTCCTGCGGCCCGCCCCACGCCGGGGCGGCTCGGGGCGAATGATGCGCAGCGCCCGCGGGGCCGTAAATCGCTCAAGCAACAAGATGCCATCGCAAACCGGCATGGCAGCTGCGGCGGCTTGCTACCATCAGCACCCCATGAAACTCGACCCCGTCTCCCTGCGCCTGTTCGTGGCCGTGATGGAGGAAAGCACCATCGCCGCCGCCGCCGCGCGCGAGCACCTGGCCGCCTCGGCCGTGAGCCGCCGCCTGGCCGACCTGGAAGACGCCCTGCACGTGGCGCTGTTCACCCGCAGCAACAAGGGCACCGAGCCCACGGCCGCCGCCTACGCGCTGCTGAACCTGGCGCGCGGCGTGCTCAACGACCTGGACGGCATCGCCAGCCAGATGCGCGAGTACGGCGCCGGCGTGCGCGGCCATGTGCGGGTGGTGGCCAACATCTCGGCCATCACGCAGTTCTTGCCCGCGCAGCTGCAGAGCTTCATGGCGCTGCACCCGCAGGTGGATGTGCGGCTGCAGGAGCAGATCAGCACGGCCATCGCCCAATCGGTGGCCGAGAACGCGGCCGACGTGGGCATCCTCAACCAGGGCCACTACGGCGAGCGGGTGGTGCAACTGCCCTACCGCCAGGACGAGCTGGTGCTGGTGGTGCCCACGGGCCACGCGCTGGCGCGGCGCAAGGCCGCCCGGCTGGCCGATGCCCTGCCCTACGACTTTGTGGGTGCGCACCCAGGCAGCGCCATCAACAACCAGCTGACCCGCGCCGCCGCCGAAGCCGGCCTGCCGCTGCGCCTGCGCATGCAGGTCACCAGCTACGACGCGCTGTGCCTGATGGTGGCCGCCGGCCTGGGCGTGGGCGTGATGCCGCGGGGCAGCGCCGCGCTGTACAAGGGCTCGCAACCCATCCGCGTGGTCACGCTGAACGAACCCTGGGCGCACCGGCAGCTGGTGCTGTGCGTGCGGTCTGAAGAATCCCTCTCCAGCGTGGCGCGCCTGCTGGTGGACCACTTGCGGGCGCAGCCCTCCACCCCATGACCGCCAAGCTCCCCGCCCTGTCCCTGCAATGGGACGTGTTCTGCCGCGTGATCGACAACTTTGGCGACATCGGCGTGTGCTGGCGCCTGGTGGCGCAGCTGGCCGCGCGGGGCCAGCGCGTGCGGCTGTGGGTGGACGACGCCTCGGCCCTGCAGTGGATGGCGCCTGAGGGCTGCACAGGTGTGGACGTGCGCCCCTGGCATGCGCCGCCGCCGGGCGCGGACGAGCCGCCGCCCGATGTGATGGTGGAGGCCTTCGGCTGCGAAATTGCTCCTGAATTCATAGCTTATAGCGCTCGCCAGGCAAGCGCCAGAGGCCCAAAACACCCCAGACCCGTATGGATCAACCTGGAGTACCTGTCGGCCGAGGGCTATGTGGAGCGCACCCACGGCCTGCCCTCGCCCATCCTGTCGGGCCCGGCTGCGGGCTGGACGCGCTGGTTCTTCTACCCCGGCTTCACCCCGGCCACGGGCGGCCTGCTGCGCGAGAGCGACCTGATGGCCCGGCGCGAGGCGTTCGACCGCGACGCCTGGCGGGCAGACCACCGCACGGCCTTTGCCCTGGGCGAAGACGCGCCGGGCACCCGCTGGGCCTCGCTGTTCTGCTACGAGCCGGCCGCCCTGCCCGAACTGCTGCAACGCTGCGAGGCCGAGCCCACCCGGCTGCTGGTCACGCCCGGCCGCCCGGCCGCCGCCGTGCGTGCGGCGTTGCAAGGCAGGGACGGGAATGCGGGTCAAGCTGCTCCGCAGTGCTCCTCCACCCAGCACGGGCAGCTATCGATTTCATACCTCCCGCACCGCCCGCAGCCCGCCTTTGACGCCATGCTGTGGGCCTGCGACTTCAACGCCGTGCGCGGCGAAGATTCGCTGGTGCGGGCGCTGTGGGCGGGCCAGGCCCTGGTGTGGCACATCTACCCGCAGCACGACAACGCCCACCACGACAAGCTGCACGCGTTTCTGGACTGGCTGCAGGCGCCCGCCTCGCTGCGCCGATTCCACGCCACCTGGAACGGCCTGGACACCGCCCCGCTGCAGTGGCCCGACGACGCCACCCTGGCGGAATGGACGCTTTGCATCCAGCACGCGCGCAGCCGGCTGTTGACGCAGGACAGCCTCGTCACACAACTTTTGGGCTTTGTCACCGAAAAACGGTAAAATACAGGGCTTTGCGCAAAACAGGCGCGGCACCCCGTGCCCTCGCCCAGCGCACTCCCGCCGCGGTACATGCAGCGGCGCGCAACCCGCCGATTCCTTCAGCAGGTTTGCCCGCCCGCACGTTGAGCGGCCCCAACCCAAGCAACTTGCTATGAAAATCGCTCAAGAAATCCGCGCCGGCAACGTCATCATGCACGGCAAGGACCCCATGGTGGTCCTGAAGACCGAATACGCCCGCGGCGGCCGCGGTGCAGCCACCGTGCGCATGAAGCTCAAGAGCCTGATCGCCAACTTCGGCACCGAAGTCGTGTTCAAGGCCGACGACAAGATCGACAACGTGATCCTGGACAAGAAGGATTGCACCTACTCCTACTTTGCCGACCCCATGTACGTGTGCATGGACGCCGACTACAACCAGTACGAAGTCGAAGCCGAAAACATGGGCGACGCGCTGAACTACCTGGAAGACGGCATGGCCCTGGAAGTGGTGTTCTACGACGGCAAGGCCATCTCCGTGGAACTGCCCACCAGCATCGAACGCGAAATCACCTGGACGGAACCCGCCGTCAAGGGCGACACGTCCGGCAAGGTGCTCAAGCCCGCCAAGATCGCCACCGGCTTCGAAGTGGCCGTGCCCCTGTTCGTGAACCAGGGCGACAAGATCGAAATCGACACCCGCACGGGCGAATACCGCAAGCGCGTGTAAACCCCGCAAGGCACCCCGCGGTGCCTGTGCCGAAAGACAAAAGGCTTCCCACGGGAAGCCTTTTTTTGTGCGCCACCGCCGCGGGGGACGCTATCGAAATATGAGCTGCTTACGCTTGTCCAGCCTTGTTTTCAGAAACAAAACCTTCTGAAATAAAGGCCCAGAAAGCGCAAGGCGCTCACATTTTTGATGTGCTTCAGATGGGCTGCGCGATCAGGTCGTGCCCCTGCACGCCCACGATGCGCGCGCGGGTGAATTCGCCCACCTTCATGGTCTTGCTGATCTTTTCGGGCGGCAGCAGCTGCACCGTGCCATCGATCTCGGGCGCATCGGCATAGGTGCGGCCCACGCCGCCCTTGCGGCCCAGGGCCGGCGCGTGGTCCACCAGCACCTGCATGGTGGCGCCCACGCGGCGCTGCAGCTTGGCAATGGACACCTCTTCGGCCACGGCCATGAAGCGCGCACGGCGCTCCTCGCGCACCCCCAGCGGCAGCATGCCGGGCAGCTCGTTGGCGGCGGCGCCCGTCACGTCGCTGTAGGCAAAGCAGCCCGCGCGATCAATTTGCGCCTCGCGCACGAAGTCCAGCAAGTGCTGGAACTCTTCTTCCGTCTCGCCCGGAAAGCCCGCAATGAAGGTGCTGCGGATGACGATCTCGGGGCAGGCCTCGCGCCAGCGCTGGATGCGCTCCAGGTTGCGCTCGCCGCTGGCCGGGCGCTTCATGCGCTTGAGCACATCGGGGTGGCTGTGCTGGAAGGGCACGTCCAGGTACGGCAGCACGCGGCCCGTGGCCATCAGCGGAATCACCTCGTCCACGCTGGGGTACGGGTACACGTAGTGCAGGCGCACCCAGGCGCCATAGGGCTCGGCAATTTCGCCCAAGGTCTGCACCAGTTCCAGCATGCGGGTCTTGACGGGCTTGCCGTCCCAGAAGCCCGTGCGGTACTTCACGTCCACGCCATAGGCCGAGGTGTCCTGGCTGATGACCAGCAGTTCCTTCACGCCGCCTTCAAACAGCGCCTTGGCCTCCTTGAGCACATCGCCAATAGGCCGCGACACCAGGTCGCCGCGCATCGAGGGGATGATGCAGAAGGTGCAGCGGTGGTTGCAGCCCTCGCTGATCTTGAGGTAGGCATAGTGGCGCGGCGTGAGCTTGATGCCCGCCTCGCCAAACGCGCCGGGCACCAGGTCGAGGAAGGGGTCGTGCGGCTTGGGCAGGTGCGTGTGCACAGCCTCCATCACCTCTTGCGTGGCATGCGGGCCAGTCACGGCCAGCACGCTGGGGTGCACGTCCTTCACCAGGTTGCCGCCCGCCTCGCCCGCGCGCGCGCCCAGGCAGCCGGTGACGATGACCTTGCCGTTCTCGGCCAGGGCCTCGCCAATCGTGTCCAGGCTTTCCTTCACCGCGTCGTCAATGAAGCCGCAGGTATTGACAATGACCAGGTCCGCGCCCTGGAAGGTCTTGGACGTCTCGTAGCCCTCGGCGCTCAGTTGCGTGAGGATGAGTTCGGAGTCGGTGAGTGCCTTCGGGCATCCGAGGGATACGAACCCGACTTTGGGGGTTCTTGTGGGGGCAATTGCTTCGCTCATAACCCCGTATTGTCCCAGGTCCCGGGCCGCAAGGGTTTCCGTGCGGGTTCACGGCAAGGCCTGCGAATCGCCATGGCCTTGAAAACTGGCGCGCCTTCAACGCCAGCAGCCGCCGCGCAAGGGCCGCCCCGCCGCGCTGGCGGCGTCCCCCTGGGGGGACGCGGCAAAGCCGCTCAGGGGGGCTTACCTCTTTATTCCGAACGCCCCCAGCATCTGCTCCGTCTGCTTTTGCATCTGCTCCTGCATCTGCGTCAGCATCGATTGCGATTGCTCCATGTAGTTGCCCATCATGCCCTTGAGCAGGGGCGACTGCAGGTTCATGAACTGGGACCACATCTCGGGCGTGACGTTCTGCGACTGCTCGGCCATCTTGGACTGGAAGTCGGTGAAGGCCTGCACGTTCTTCTCGAGGTAAGCGCCCATGAAGCCCTGCATCGCGTGCCCGTAGAAACGGATGATGTTGGCCAGCACGGCCTCGGAGAACATGGGCGCGCCGCCCGCCTCTTCTTCCAGAATGATCTGCAGCAGGATGCTGCGCGTGAGGTCTTCGCCCGTCTTGGCATCCCGCACCACCACGTGCTGGTGCTCCATCACCAGCTGGCGCACTTCGGCCAGGGTGATGTAGGTGGAGGTGTCCGTGTCGTACAGACGGCGGTTGGGGTACTTCTTGATGACGCGCTGCGCCGGCTTGGATGCGGCACTTTTCTGTTCGGACACAACGACTCCTCGGGCGCGGGGCCCATGTATTGCGGTGCAGCACATTCTAGGGAGGCTCCAGCGCCATGTTGGCAAAGGAATACCCTGATGGCCCCGCCTTGGCCGCACGGACGACTGCGGCCAAGGAAACGTGCGGGATAAAAAAGGTTCTTCACGCATTCCCGGGGAACGCTGCCTTGATCTTGAGGAAGAAGTACTCGCAGTCACGGTAGCCATAAGCCATGCGCTTGATGACCTTGATGCGGTTGTTGATCCCCTCGAGCTGTCCGGTGTGCATGGGCCAGCG
>NZ_JAJTBB010000078.1 GCF_021287135.1 Acidovorax sp. | reverse complement strand
CAACGGTCATCGGCCCAGTCTAGATCAGGCCGCATCGCCCCGGCCACCCCGGACCCGTCCTCACCCCGCCCACTACCAAGCCCACGGCCGCCTGTTCCGCGCCATCGTTTCGCTGCCCGAATCGATGTGCGAGCGCGACCGGCCGCTGCAAGAGCGCTGGGTGTTCTTCGACTGCCCCACCGCCGCTCAGCCAGGTTCGCGCCTGGAGGCCCTGCTGGCCCTAGCCTGGAACATCGACACCACGGGGTGGTGTGATCGCGGCTTCATTTACAACGTCGCCGAGGCCAGCCAGCTGATCGCTCAAGGCGACGCCGACGACGACACCGCGCTGTTCGAGTGCGAATGGGGCGGTAGCGAGGGCACCAAGCACGTGCCCCTGCACGAAGTCGACTTCTTCTGCACGCCGCGCGTGCGTGCGCGGCTGGAAGTAGCGCTGTCGCAGGCGCTGATCTGCGGGCGCCTGGCCTGGAAAGGCAGTGCAGCATGAGCGCCGCCGTCCACCACATCCTGCGCCAGATGCAGCGCGATGCCCGTCTCGCATGGCTGATTGGGTCAGGCAGTCGCACATATGAACTGCTGACCGAGGAAGCTGCCGCCGCGAACGGGCTCAACCTTGAAGAACTGCGCCAGCAGCACGAAGCCTCACTCAAGTTTGAGGCGTGGCCGCACGTTCTGGAGGTGGAGATCGACCCGCAAGCGGTTCTGCTTCTGCCTCCCGTCTCGTCTCCCGTGCGCTGGTTCGGGGAGGAAAACGCGTATCGCTCTGCCCACTACTACTTGGAGCGTCAGCACTCGGGTGCTAGTGCGCCCTATTGGTGGGGGTGCGAAACGCGTAAAGCCGCGCTGGGGCTCGACAAGTGGTACAGCGATACGCGCTACTACGTCCCCGATGACTTCGGCACGCTGGTGGAGGTGCGCCCATCATGAGCCACCCGCGCCTCTCCCCCGCTATGCGCAACATGCTGCGCAATGTGATCAGCGGCCAACCCAGCACGAAAGGTTTGGCAGGTGGCGCCCTCAAGCATGCCGCCACCCGCCGCGCCCTGGAATCGCGCGGATTGCTAGATCCAGACCTGAAGCCGACAGAGGCGGGCCTTGCCGTCTTCGGCCTGCGCAAGCCCGCAACCTACGTGGTATGGCACCTCATCGGCCCCCAGGGCTGCGGCAAGACGCGATATGCCGAAGCCTGTATCGCGGCGATCCACAAACTGGGCGGTCTTGGCGTCTGGATGGATTCGTACGCCTTCCAGCGCGGGTACAGCGCCAATTCCGAGCGCATAGCCGACCACTACCCCGGCCTGACGGTACTCATGATCGAGGACAACAAGACGCTGCCGGGGGGCACTCCGCCGCACTACATGCAAGGCGACCGCGTCATCGACCTGACGGACTACCTCCCAGTTCGACGCCCGGGCATCGAGGGCCTCCAGACAAAGATCCGTCTCAACCAGCCCAACTGGCCCGAAGACATGGTGCAGGTGCAAGCCAAGCACCAGTACGAACGCGGCTTTGCCGGGGAGGCGCTCCCATGGTAACCAGCCACCTCACCACCCGCGACGGCCGCACCCTCACGCTGGTGCACTGCACAGGCCACGTGCATGCAATCCCACCAACCACCGGCCAGGGCGACCGCCGCTTCTTCGCCGTCAAGATCGACGGCAAGCGCTACGAAGACCACCAGGCCACCACCCAGCAGGCCGCGATGCAGCACGCCTTCATGCGCGCGCCCATGGCCCGCTCTGTCGTCGTGAGGTCGCCGCGATGAAGCAACCCCACGAATCGACCAAGACGATGGTCACCACGCTGCAACAACGGCAGCTCATTCAGGATCTGCAGCACAAGCACCTTCTGGAAGGCGGGAGCCTGTTCGGGCAGGTGTTTCCCGACGGCATCAGGATTCGCGTTCTAAGTCCAGCCCAAACCGACCAGCTTCGCAGATGCTTGACCGAGGTCCTTGGAACGCCTCTTTCTGATCGCATCGTTCACTCGGCATACGAGGCGAACGACGGAGCCACGCCATGAGCCGCCCGCCCATCACCATCGACGGGCCGCACCACAGCCGCCGCGCGCTGCGCTGCGCCCGGTTGCGTGTGGCCGCCCTGGCGGTACTGGCAGCCTTGCTGCTCGCCGCGCCACACATCGCCGGCCTGCTGGCGCAGTCGTTGGAGGGCTAAGGCATGTGGCACCGCCTCCTCTTCGCCGCCTACTACCTGCGCGCCCTGCCCGGCGTGGACTGCCGCCACGCAGTGGCAGCGGCCCTTGCCCGCGCGGACGTGCGCCTGCACCAACTGCGCCGGCAGCAACGCAACGCTCGGAGCAAGCCATGACCGCGGGCATGCACCTGCGCGTGCGCGGCGTGGTCAGCAGCTGCGAAAAGCGCACCACCACGCAGGGCGTGCCCCTGCTGGTGGTGCGCATGCAAGACAAGGCCAGCGGCCAAGAGGTGCGTGCCAGCCACGCCTACCCCGACTCCAGCGCCGCCAGCCACTACGCCGCCAGCAACCTCGCCCGCCGCCTCGTGGGCCAGGTAGCCGAGCTGGACGCCACCAATCCCCGCTTCCGCTCCAGCCGCCTCGACTGCGAGGCCGCGCACATCAGCCTTCCCTACGAAACAGCTTCTACCCGAAAGGATCTCGCGTGAACGCCACCACCCCAAAACGCCTCTATCTGAGCGGCCCCATGTCCGGTATCGCAGACAACAACTTCCCCGCCTTTCACGAATGGGCAACGGCTCTTCGCAGTCAGGGCTATGAGGTAGTGAACCCTGCCGAGATCGAGGAAGCCGGAACATGGGAGCTGTGTCTCCGCAATGACCTGCGCGAACTATGCACCTGCGACGGCATCGCCCTCATGCCCGGTTGGGAGGGCAGCAAAGGTGCGCACCTGGAGCTGCACGTGGCGCACCGCCTCGGCATGAAGGTTTTGCACCTGCCGCTCCAGTTTGACCTGGTGAGCCACCTCCGTCGTCAGGCCGCTTTCAGCCTGCGCACCTTCGGCCCCGGGAATCGACTTCAGGGCGTTCTCGATCACCTCCGCAAGGAACTGATCGAGGTCGAGCAAAGCGGGGGCGCACTGTCCGAATGGGTAGATGTGGTGCTGCTGGCGTTGGATGGCGCATGGCGCGCCGGCAACACGCCCGCTCAAATTGCAGACGCTATCGCCGCAAAGCAGGCCAAGAACGAAGCGCGCACATGGCCCGATTGGCGAACAGCCGCACCCGGCAAGGCCATTGAGCACGTTCGGCATGAAAGCGAGGCCGTATGACCGCTCGCAAACGCCAAGCCGGCTTGCAACCGATCCAGACAGGCGCAGTCTCCGACAAAGGCCACCGCGCACCTTTTCAAAGCCCGGTGCCTACGGCAGCCGAGATTGCTGCGCGCCGCAAGAGCGAGCGCCTGGAGATAGCCAGCGCAGACGCGCCCGTGCGCAACAGCACCGTGCGCGGCGGCGATCCATACACCTGCCCCGAGCTGCGCACCGCCCCCTACCGTGCGGGCTCGACAGACGCCTACCTTCTGCCCAGCCGCACCAGCTTCCGCAACCCACAGCCCGCCTAACCCATGGCCACCAAAGACCCACTCATCGGCCGCGAGGCCCGCGTCAAGCAAGACGCCACCACCCTAAAGGGCGCGCCACACCCGCACGCCGGCATGCGCGCACAAATCATCGGCAAAACCCCCGGCGGGCGCCAGTACCAGCTGCAGTGCGGCGACGTGCTGATCAACCTGCCCATGGCCGATTTCGTCGTGCTTGACGCGATTGAAACCGCGCCCAGCGAGAGCACCCTCCCGCTCAGCGCACTGGCGCGCAGCAAAACCAACCGGCAGATCGTCGAAGACGACGCCCTGATGGAGATGGCCGCCACCATGAAGCTCTACGGCGTGCTGCAGCCGCTGCTGGTGCGCCGCCTGCCCGCCGAGCGCCTGCAGGACACGTTTGAGAACGAAGCCACACGCCACGCCACACACGAAATCATTGCGGGCGAACGTCGCTTTGCCGCCGCACGCATCGCAGGCCTGCGCCAGGTTCCTGTGCTCATGAAGGACGCCGACAACACCACGGCAGTCGTGATGCAGCTCATCGAGAACCTGCACCGCGAAGACCTCAACCCCCTGGACGAAGCGCACGGCATCCAGCTGCTGGTGGAGGATTTCGAGCTGACCCGCGACGCCGTGGCAGACGCGCTCAAGAAGAGCCGCAGCCACGTGTTCGAGAGCCTGCGCCTGCTCAACCTGTGCCCCGAGGCCACGGCCGCCATCAAGGCCGGCACGCTCAAGCGCAGCATCGCACTGCTGGTGGCCCAGCGCCCCACGCCAGCCCTGCAGGTCGAGTTCACCAAAAAGGTGCTCACAGGCGGCCCCGAGGGCGGCCCCATGAGCTACCGCAGCGCCAAGGACCTGGCCCAGCGCAACTACATGACGGACCTGACGCGCGCGCCCTTCGCGCTCGACAACGCCCAGCTGCTACCCAAGGTAGGCGCCTGCACCCAGTGCCCCAAGCGCACTGGCAACAACCCCGAGCTGTGGGACAAGGCGGGTACAGACGTCTGTACAGACACCGCCTGCTTTGCAGACAAGAAAGAGGCGCACTACGAAGCCCTGAAGGCCGATGCCCACGCCAAAGGCCGCCAGATCATCACCGGCCGCGAGGCGCGCGAACTGATGCCCACCGAGGGCGCCACGCCCAAGGGCTACATCCTGCTGGACAAGCCCAAGAAGGGCAGCACAGAGCCCATGCGCGAGGTGCTGGGCCAGGAAGTTCCCCAGGGCAAAGTGGTGCTGATCGAGACGCCCACGGGCGGGGTGGTGGAAGCCGTACCCGTGCGCGCTGCTGGCGAGGCCCTGCAGGCCAAAGGGGCCGCAGGCAAGCCCGAGAAAAAGACCCCCACGCGCACCAAGGAAGAGCTGGAGGATGAATACCAGCAGCGCTGGCGCAGCGCCGCCGTGCGCGCCACTATCGAGGGCCTGCGGGTGGATGCGGAGCCCGAATCCTTGGACCACCTGCCTGAGCAGGCCGCCTACCGCGTGATCCTCACCCTGGCACGCGAGACAGACGACTCCGCCCTGCGCGCCATCTTCCAGCTGCCCGCGCACTTCGACGACGATGCGCTGGAAGCCGCTGTGCGCAGCGCCGCACAGGGTGCCCCCCGACTGCAGAACATGGTGCTGCTCATGCTGGCCGCCGCATTCGACTGGGGGCGCCTGTACAACCGCCCAGCCGATGAAGCGCTGCACCTGGAGTCTGTTGCACCCATCGCTAAGGTCGATATTGGCGCGATCAAGCGCGAGGTGCAGCAGGCCATGAACGCCGAAGCCGTCGAGCGCGCAGCCGAGGCCGACGCCGAGACAGCAGCACCCGCCGACAAGGCCAAACCCGCCCTCAAGCCCAAGGCCAAAGGCAAGGGCGCAGTAGACGGCACCGGCAAGACCAGCCAGGCCGAGGTGATGGCGGGCATCGCCCAAGCAATGACCGCAGCCCAACCGCCCGCCAGCAACAACTTCGAGCCCGGCCAGGACGTGCGCGTACGCATCGACCTCAAGAACGCCAAGGGCAAGCTGATGCTCACCAAGGGCGCCAAGGGCGTCATCACCAGCAAGGCTGGAGACCGCGCCTGGATGCTCAACGTGCCCGATCTCCCGGGAGCCAATGACTTGATCGCCGACTACACCGAACTGGAGGCCGCTGATGTCGAAGAATGACACGCTCCTGCCCTGTCCCTTCTGCGGCGCCAGCGCCACCGGGTACGCTATAGAAGCGCACACGCACTCAGGGCCACTCAAAGCCCTTGGCATCCCCGACCACTCTGGCAGCTACGTCATTGAGGGCAATTGCGCGTGTAACAGCGGATTGATCGGCGGCACCCAAGCCGAGGTCACCGAACGCTGGAATCGGCGCGCACCATCGTCACCTCCGAGCGCTGACACACTGTATCTTCTGAGGCGTCTGCTCTCGAACCAACACACCCTAACCGGCACGGAATTCCGCGCCGAGCTAACGACCATCGTTCAAGCCGCGATCGAACACCAGCCACCATCGGTGGCGAGGGGCCTTCGGCCCACCGATCTAGTCAATGCAGCAGGCATCCTCGCATCAGATAGCCCGGGCGCGGTAGTCAAAAAACTAGAAGCTGCATACGACCGTGCAACTCTGAAAGGAGGTGCGTGATGGGTCTCCCCCGCTACCGCATCCCCCAGCGCCGCCAGGCCGTGCCGGTCAACCCCATGCACAAAGCCCTGCAGCGCGCCACCCGCCTCACCGAGGCCGAGATCCGCGAGACCATGGCTGCCGTCCACCACTGCGCCACCCGCGTGCGTGAGGGCGTCGCCACCGAGCTGCAGGTGCAAACCCTGCGCACCACCATGCTCATCGCGCTCGAGATCGAGCGCCTGGGCTACGTGCGCGGCATGGCCGGCCACATCGAGGCCGCGCTGGTCGCCATCAAGTCCGTGCTGGATCGCAACAGCGAAACAGGCGAGTGGTGCCCAACCCCGCTGCACTACTACGAGCTGGACGCCATCACCTGCATGGTGGACCTGCACGACCACCAGCTGCGCCAGCTGTCCGCCGCAGAGTTGCACACCGCGACCAAGCGCGTCATCGCCCACATGCAAAGCCAGGGCGGCGGCGAGCTGGTGAACGCAGCACCGTCCGATCTGGGTATGGAGTGCGCACTATGAGCCGCGGTAAAAAAGTGGCGCGTGCGCGGTCTGAGTGGACAGATCAGCAGGTATCTATGCTGCGCAAGCTGTATTCAGACGTACAGGCCGAAACCATCGCAAGGGAGGTGGGCCGCCCTGTCAGCTCTGTGTACAACAAGGCTTTCGCGCTGGGCCTCAAAAAGTCAGCTGAGTTCAGGGCCGCCCAAGGCCAGCTGCGTGCGGCCAACAACGTTGCCACGCGCTTCCAGAAGGGCATGACACCCTGGAACAAAGGCGTAAAAGGCAGCACAGGCACGCACGCAAACACCCGCTCCACACAGTTCAAACCAGGCAGCAAGCCTCACACCACATTGCCCGTAGGCAGCTACCGCATCAACAGAGACGGGCACCTGCAGCGCAAGATCGGCGAGGCTTCTGGCAGCAAAAGCAAGCGCTGGCGCTGTGTTGCTGAGTTGGTTTGGGTAGGAGAGTACGGCCCACTGCCAGCCAAGCACATCGTAGTTTTCAAGCCCGGAATGCGAACTACCGTTCTCGAAGAGATCACGCTAGACCGTGTCGAGTGCATCAGCATGGCTGAGAACGCACGCCGCAATCACCCACGCACAAAGAGCCCTGAGCTTGGCCGCCTGGTGCAACTCAAGGGTGCCATCACCCGCCAGGTCAACCGTATCAATCGCGAGGCCCTGGAACGGGCGCAAGGAGCATCAGCATGAGCATGAGCACCGTCACAAACACGAACGCGGACCCCCACATCAGCCAGCTGCGTAAGCACTTGCTAGATACCCTCTCAGACCTGCGCAGCCGCGAAAATCCGATGGATCCACACAGAGCCCGAGCCATCGCGGAGGTCGCCTCCGTGCTGGTCGATACGGCAAAAGTTGAAGTCGACTACCTGCGCGCCACCAACCAGACACGCGCCGGCTTCCTCGAAGAGCCTGCACAGATCACAACTGGTTCGACCACGACGACTATTACCCCGAGCGCGAACAACCCCTTTCCGCCAGGAATTACGGGCGTTCGGCGCCACTCAATGGGAGACTGACGTGATCTGGAGCGAAGCAAAAATTGGCCGCTCTTTGGCAAAGACGGTGTTCCATCAAAACTTGGTGCTGCTACCCAACTCCACTTGGCCCGGCTTCGAGAGTGACCTACTGGTGGTCACTCCCGATCTGTATCTAATCGACGTGGAAATCAAGGTGGCGCGTCAGGACATGGTGCGAGACGCGCTCAAAGGCAAATGGGCGTCTAGCTGCAAGTGGCCATCGCATGTCTGGAAGCATTACTACGCGGTACCTAAGCTGCTGTGGAAACGAGAGTTGCTGGACACACTTCCATCCAAGCAATCAGGTGTGCTGCTACTCACAGAAAACCCTCCACGCTACACAGAGCTTGGAGCCGTAGCAAACAGCCGGTACGCCGACAGTCTACCCGTCATCGTTGATGTGGTGCGCCATGCGCAGCCCAACACCGGCGCCGACAAACTCAGCCATGAGTCTCTGATCGAGATCGCTCGACTCGCGTCAATGCGTATGTGGCAAGCGTTTGCAAGCGCGGAGGATTTTGAATGACCCCCGCCCTCAGCATTCGCCAGCCGTGGGCCTGGCTCATCGTCAACGGCCACAAAGACATCGAGAACCGCGATTGGCCCACCAACTTCCGGGGCCGCCTGCTAGTGCACGCGGGCCAGACCATGGCCCGCCGCTACTACGACGACACCTGCGAAGAGCTGCTGCGCATGGGCCTTTTGCCGGCCGGCGTGCCCGCATACGAAGACATGCCCCGCGGCGGCTTCGTGGGCTGGACGCACGTCATCGACTGCCGCCAGGACCACCCTTCGCCCTGGAAGCAAGACGGCTCCCATGGCTTCGTGCTGCGCGACAGCAGCCCTATTCCCTTTGTGCCGTTCAAGGGGCGCTTGGGGTTCTTCAACGTGCCGAAGGAGACGGTCACACCATGAGCGAAAACACCAAGATCGAGTGGTGCGACCACACCTTTAACCCCTGGATCGGATGTACCAAGATCTCGCCTGGATGCGATCACTGCTACGCCGAAAACCTCATGGACAAGCGCATGGGCGTGGCCTCGTGGAGCCCGGGCGCCGAGCGCGTTCGCACCAAGCCAGCCAACTGGAAGATCCCTCTGCGCTGGAATGCCCAGGCAGACGCATTCATGGCCCAGCACGGCCGCCGCCAGCGAGTGTTCTGCGCTTCGCTGGCCGATGTTTTCGACAACGCGGTACCGATGCAGTGGCGCATGGATCTGTTCGAGCTGATCGCAGACACCCCTAATCTCGACTGGCTCATTCTCACAAAGCGCATTGGCAACGTCATGCCCATGTGCTCCGGCGACAGTCTGATGTTTGAAATGATCGGCAGTCGGGTATGGCTGGGCGCCACCATCGTGAACCAGGCCGATGCCGACCGCGACATCCCTAAGCTGCTGGAGGTGCCCGCGCGCGTGCGGTTCCTGAGCATGGAGCCGCTACTGGGTTCGGTGGATCCGCGCCTGCAGCGCCCTGCGCGTGAGGACGACCGCCAGGACATGGACGGCTGGTGTACGCACATCACCACGGCGGCCGGCGCTGGGATTCACTGGGTCATCGTCGGCGGCGAGAGCGGCCCCGGCGCGCGGCCGATGCATCCCGACTGGCCGCGCAGCCTGCGGGACCAGTGCAATGCGGCCGGCGTGCCCTTCTTGTTCAAGCAATGGGGAGAGTGGACCGACTTCGAGCACACGCCGAGCGCGTGGTGGAACAGCCGCAACGAGGCCGAGCGCAACAGCTTGGTGCAGACGTTCCTCCATGGCAAGGCAATGGTGCGAATCGGCAAGAAAGCCGCAGGCCGCCTGCTGGACGGCCGCACCTGGGACGGGTTCCCACTATGAAGCGCGGCCTCACCCAACAAGAAGCCATGGCCTACGTCGGCGTCAAGCGCCGCACCTGGGAGGCCAACTGGGCGCCCCGCCTCACCGGCATACACCAAGGCGTGTGCCTCATCTACGACCGGCAGGATCTGGACAAGCTGTTCGACGCCATCAAGGCCGAGGCGGCAGGCGAGCAGCAACCCGAGGAACAAGACGCGGCCAACGACAGCGCGCACAATGCGGCCAGGAACGGACGGCCCAGTCAAGAGAAAGGAAGGAACACATGGGCCAAAGCACGCGGGGTATCTACCCCAACAAAAGCAACAACACCTGGGAAGTCGACAAGTGGTGGCGCGGTGAGCGATTTCGCCAGCGCGGTCTCGTTAGTTATGAAGAGGCGGAACGCTGGCTGATCAAGCAGCTGGCCGACAAGCGCGAGGTGGTGCTCCATGGAGTCCGCCAGGCGCGCATCTTCGATAGCGTGGCGGCCCACTACCTGCTGACCCACCAGGACAAAGCCTCGCTCGAAACCGAGGCCTACATGCTCGAATCGGTCATGCCTTTCATCGGTCGCCTGGAACTGCCGCAGATCCACGACGCCACCCTGGCGCCGTATGTCGCTGCGCGCAAGAAGGAAGGCCGCGCCAACAAGACCATCAACCTCGCCTTGGGCGTGGTGCGCCGGATTCTCAATCTGGCAGCCACGGTCTGGCGCGATCAAGATGGCCGGACGTGGCTCGACGCCGCGCCCAAGATCACCACGCTGCCCCTGGTGGGCCACCAACGCGAACCATTCCCCATCAGTTGGGGCCAGCAGCGCAAGCTGCTGCCCCTGCTGCCAGATCACCTCGCGCGCATGGCCCTGTTCGTCCTGAACACCGGAGTGCGCGACGATGTGGTCTGCAGCCTGGAATGGGATTGGGAGATCCAGATCCCCGAGCTGGGCATTTCCGTGTTCGATGTGCCGCGCGAGCACGTCAAGGGCAAGAAGCGCGGTCGCCTGGTCGTGTGCAACTCGGTCGCCCAATCGGTGATCGAGGCCGCACGGGGCCAGCACCCGCGCTTCGTGTTTGTCTACCGCCGCGAGCGCAAAACGAACACCGACAAGGCCCCGCTGATGAAATACCGCCGCATCCAGACCATGAACAACACGGGCTGGCAAAACGCGCGGGAGCGCGCCGGCCTGGGCGATCTGCACGTGCACGACCTGCGCCACACCGTGGGCATGCGCCTGCGCGAGGCCGGAGTGCCCGAGAGCACTGTGGCGGATGTGCTGTGGCACAGCACCCGGAGCATGACCCAGCACTACAGCACGGCGCAGATCGTGGAGCTGCACGGGGCGCTGGAGAAGATCACGGCCGACAGCGGAGCATGGAACAAGTCGCTGGCCACACTGCGCGCGGAGCACCAGGCGCGCAAGGCCGGGGAAGCAAGTCCCCCAAAAGTCCCCACAAGGGCACTGGAGCGGGTAGCGTGACGAACGCGACCCACAAAGGAAAAAGCCCTGCAAATCATAGACTTGCAGGGCTTACCTATTGGTGCGGCTGGCAGGAATCGAACCCACGACCCCTTGGTTCGTAGCCAAGTACTCTATCCAGCTGAGCTACAGCCGCTAAGCTTTGAATTATAGCATGATTTCTTGCTCAACTTGAAATCATTCCTGATAGTTTGTTCAAGCACCCGGAGGTACCGGCTCAACAAACGATCAACTCAACGCAAGCCAGGATTGTAATGCACTTCGAGCGCTCCAAAAGCGAAAGCACCAAGTTTCAAGCAGAAAAATCACGGGCTCCCTCACGGCCTGGGAGGGGCGCTCGAAGGAAGGGACGAGAGCTCGAAGGACCCGCGACTGGCTGCACGCCAGCCAGCGGCTGGCGCGGGCAGGTTGCCAGCGCCACTGCCAACAAAGTGGTAGGCCGTGTTGGACTTGAACCAACGACCAAAGGATTATGCGTACCACTTCGGCTTTCGCCGCCCGTTTCCGGTTCGTGGTCTGGACTCTGTCTTGCCTTTCGGCCTTCCCGTCGAGTCTCTACACGTTCTCCCTTTCGGGAGCTTCGCTCGGCGTTGGCATAGCGCGCACGCTTTAGCGTTCACCGAATTTGAGAAGTTCTACTTCAAGGCAGAGTGAACTTGCCTTGAGCAACCCAAACGGATCGTTCCCTGCCCGAGCGCTGGTCGCCCGGATTTAGGAAGTCACCCATTAAGTCCTCTGCTCTAACCAACTGAGCTAACGGCCCACAGCCCTTGATTATTGCACGCGAGTGCCGCGATAGGCCGAGCGAAGCCTGTGGCCTTGAACACCGAGAGCGCTCTACGAGCGCACACAAGCGATCGGCCCAGTCATGCCACCCGTGCAGCGGCAGAAGCCCAATCGCTCGCTCCCGCCGCCTTGCCACGCGGCCTGTAGGGATCTTCGGAGCCGAAACACTCGCCGTGATCCGCACAATCCGCACAGCTCGGCGATCTGCAGATGAGGACCCCCTCTTGCAGGCACAGCTGCCTGTAGAGAAATTTCTTCCACTTCATGTGATTCGCGTTGAGCGCGGACAACGAGGGAAACCACTGGCGGATGAACGCACTGAGCGCATCGCGAGAGGGCAGTCCCATGTCCTGCCAAAGATGCCCATCGCCCAGACTCGCGCACGAAACAAGCCAAGCCGCGTGGTAAATCTCTGCCTTGGATCCCGCCGAAAAGTCGGCATGAGCGATCAACAGCGCCATCAGGCTGTCGATCTCGTCGCTGCGGGCGCGCATGCGCACCGCCAACGCGGCCCAGTCGAGATGCGGAAAGGCGGCTGGAACCACGGACGGGTCCTCAGGCATCCGCCGGCGCATGGGTGTAGCACTTTTTGGGGCAGATGCGCGAGCACGCAGTGCAGCCAATGCACAGCTCCCGGTGTGCAATCGTCATGACCTTTTTTTCGTACTCATCGTCGTCATCCCCATCCAGGTCGACCGTGATGCGCTCGCCCTCGTCGTTCAGGCCAACTAGCTCAAGCACCCCACGCGGGCAGACCTTGAAACAGCGGCCGCAGCCGATGCATTTCTCCTCGTCGAGCTTGGCGACGAAAGCTGGCGTCCAGGTGGCGCCGCTGGGCAGGGTGACGGAAAAAGCGGTGTTCATGCCGTGCTCCGGGTCAAGCGGCTGCGGCCTTGCGGGCGGCGGCCAGGGCGGCGTGGGCGTCGTGGCAACGTTGCGCCACCGGGAGAATGTTTTCCCAGTTCGTGGGCAGCTCTTCAGACAGGTCGTGCAAATCCATCTTGGCCTGCGTGGCCTGGGCATTGAGCTTCTTGAGGCGTTGCTTGAGTTCGTCGGCGGTTTCGCTCATGGGGTTCTCCGGGGGTCAGGCACCGTAGTTCGCCACATCGGGGTAGGTGCGGATCATGGTCACAGCTTCGTCGAAAAACTTGCCGCCCGCTTCGGCCAGCTTGGCCAGCGAGGGGAAGCCGAAGCGGTGCACGTCACGCAACTGCTTGTTGACCACGACCAGGCGCCCGGCGAGCAGCACCATGCGGCCAAAGCCCTCATGGCTCATCTTCATCATGGGTGAAACCATCTGGCCGGTTTCGCGCTCTATGGCCACGGCGATGGCGTTGTAGAAAATCTCCAGGTGCCACAACGTCTCGGGGTCCGGGTCGCCCATGATGGGGATCGCGCGTCGCTCCTCGGGCGTGAGGATGAAGGGCTTGAGGATCTTCAAATCGCTCTTGCCCTCCCACTGGCCATGGGTGTCCTGTGCGCGCATCTGCTTGACCAGCTGCTGCACGAACGGCGTAGCCAGCATGGCCTCGTCGGTGGGTGCATCGGTTTCAGGGCTGGCGGTTTCAACCATGGGTCACCTCGTCTTCTTCAAAGGCAAAGGAAGGGGCGCTGTCCTTGTGCAGGGCCTTGCGCAGCCAAGGTGGGGGTGTGCCCTTGAGAACGTCCTGCAGCTTGCCCAGGATCTCGGCGATGGGTTCCGGCTCGGGCACCTTGATCGGGTGAATCTTGCTGGCGACCACGCGCGCAGCGGCCGAGCCGCCGATGGCAGCGACGTAGACGATGGCGCAGTCATGGATGACGGCCAGCTTGGGCGCCAGCTTGTCCTCGTCACCATCCTCCTCCAGCTTGTCGCCGAAGTCGAAGCTCTGCACCAGCCGGTGGCCGTCGGCACTGAGTTCGTACACCACGATGTGTTTGGCCCAGCCGAAATGCGCGTTGACGTTTTCTTTGTCCTGGGTGGCGAAGGCTATCTTCATGTCGGGCTCCTGGTGCTGGATGGTTCAGGCGCTGGCTTCGGCCAGCGGGTTGGGGGGGTGGGGCTGCGGGGCTGCGAACCGGGATGCGGCGGCGCGGCGCGACTCGGGAACGAGAGGCCAGTCGCCTTCGTGGTGGTGCGGGATCTGCTTGATCATCAGGTTGGCGACCTCGAACACCAGGTTCATGGTGCCGCGGTAGCCCACCTGCACACGGTGCGCGTTGCCCACCCGGTCGAACACCGGAAAGCCCATCCGCAGCAGCGGCTTGCCCAGCCGCTGCGCAGCCTGCCGGCCGTGCGCATGGGTGACAATCAGGTCGCACTCCGTCGCGCCTTGTTCCAGATCTTCCAGATCACCGAGCAGCACCGTCTCGGCCGGCAATAGCGCGTGCGATGCGGACTGCGTGGTGCTGACGCAGCAGCGCAGTTCGGCGCCCATCTCGTGCAGCAATGCACCGATGGCCAGCAACAGATCGGGTTCGGCGCCGATGGCTACCGCCATGCCGCCGGTGTAGAAGTGACCATCGAGCATCGCGTCCAGCAACTGGCTGCGCTGGCGCCGGTACTTGGCCGGCACGGGCCGGCCGCTGTGCTGCGACAGGCGCATCAGCAAACGGTCGTTGGCCTCGATGCCAGTCAGGCGCTCGAAGATCTCGAACGGCGCACCACTAATGGCTTGCAGCGCTTCGGCGCCTTCGCGGGTCTGCTCGCCCACACCGATGGTCCAGGACGACGCCCCGGCCGCGCGGATCTCGTCGAGCGAGGTACCTCCCAGCGTGGTGCCACGCCAGTCGGGCGGGATATGGCCGTCCAGGGAACCCGACAGGTCGGGCAGCACGATGGCCTTGAGGCCGAAGGCTTCGATGATTTCGCGCAGCTCGTCGATGTCGCCAGGGCTGAGGTGGCTGCCCGGCAGCAGCGTCACCTGACCCTGCTGTGGCGGCAGCGGCTTCACGAGCGAGTTCACGATGCCGGTGATCGCGTGCTTGAAGCCGTCTTCAAACGCACCGACGTAGTCGGGTGTCGAGACGTAGATGATTTCGGTGTCGGCCAGCTCCGGGTGCTTCTGCCGCGCCAGCGCCAGGAAGCCGTGCACGTCGTCGCCCTTGGTTTCGGTCAGGCCGGTCGAGCAGATCGCGATCAGCTGGGGCGCCGCGCGCTTGCGGATGTTGAGCAGCGCCGCCTCGATGTTCTCGTAGCCGCCCAGGATGGTGGTCACCTCGTTCATGGCCGTGGTCTGCAGCGGGATGGCCTCCTTGAAGTGCCGCACCAGCAGCACCAGCCCGAACGAGGTGCAACCCTGGGAGCCGTGCATCACCGGCATGCACCGGTCCAGGCCCAGAAACGCCAGACTCGCGCCCAGCGGCTGGCTCATCTTGAGGGGATTGACGGCGCAAGCTTTCTTCGATTCGACGACGGTGGCCATGGCGTGCTCCGGTCAGACAGGGACTTCTTCGACGTCCAGCCCCATGGCGTGGGCTGCCACGGCGGCCAAGTGCGCCGTCGCAGTGGCCGGGCCGGGTGAGGGCGCAAATGCGCCCAGCGTCTCCCCGTCGTCCCCCCAAGGTGCAGCGATACGGACCCTTTGCCAGACGGGGTTGGACAGCGTGCGATCAATCTGGTGCACCAGTTCCACCATGCCCTCATAGCCGGCGTAGGCGTAATAGCGTTCCTGGTTGATGTCCAGCCAGGGCATGCGGGCCTTCAGCGCCACGAACTGCGAGCGGCCGCCGCTGAGCATGATGTCGGCGCGCGCGTCGCGCAGCAGGGCGTACATCTCGCGCGGCGTCATGTCGTCGATCATGTGGGCGTCAGCACCCTCGCCCAGGATCTCCTTGAGCTTCTCCTTGTCTTCCTTGGTGCTCTTCTTGATGCTGGTGCCGACAATCTCCATGCCGCCTTCCTGCAGCGCAGCCACCACTGACCACGACTTCACACCGCCGGTGATCAGCAGCACGCGCTTGCCGGCCAGGCGTTCCCTGTAGCTGGCGATGCGCTTGAACGCGCGCGCCTCTTCCACCTCAATGAGGCGCTCAGTGCGCTCCAGCAACTCCGCGTCGGCACCCTGCTGCACCAGCAGGGCCGAAATCTGGCGCAGCGTGTCACTCATGTCTCCGATGCCGTAGAACGAGCCCTCGAAGTACGGGATGCCATAGCGCTGCTGCATCTTGGTCGCGATGTTGATCATCGACTTGCTACAGACCATCATGTTGACCTTGGCACGGTGGGCCGAGGCGATCTCGTTGTACTTGCCGTCGCCACTGATGCAGGAAAGGATGCGGATGCCCAGCGCGTCCAGCAGCGGCTTGACCTGCCACAGCTCGCCGACCAGGTTGTACTCGCCGATGATGTTGATGTCATACGGCGTGGTGAACTCGGGCTCCACGGTGCCGATCACGTAGTCCAGGAGGGCCTCCGCGCCCAGCTTGTTGCCCAGGTTCTTGGGGCCGGCGAAGCCCGGCGCATTGACCGGGATCACCGGCTTGCCAAACTTCTCCGCTGCGCGCTTGCACACCGCCTCGATGTCGTCCCCGGTCAGCGCGGTGACACAGGTCTGATAAACGAAGACCGCCGGCGGGTCGTACTTCTCAATGACTTCGCGGATCGACTTGAACAGGCGCTTCTCGCCACCATAGATCACGTCGAGTTCGTTGATGTCGGTGGTAAAGCCGGTGCGGTAGATCTGCGAGTGCGATGACGCGCTGTGGCGGTTGTCCCAGCTGTTGCCCTCGCAGGCGATGGGGCCGTGTACCAGATGGGCCACGTCAGCCACCGGCTGCAGCGCGATCTTGGCACCGTCAAACGCACAACCGCCCGCCGCCGCGCCGGGCGAGAGCTGCTTGGTGCAGCCCTTCTTGCGTTCCTTCGCGCTCTTGCTCTGGTTGATGTCGCACCCGGGCTCCTCGAACACCTCAGCGATCTTGGCCTTCAGCGATACCGACATGGCGAGCTCCTGTCAACGTGGTTGAGGGGCTCTCTGCAGGTTTGATGCCAGGGCGTTCGGGCGGTTTTTGAGGGCTTTTGTGAAGGGTTTGGAGCAATACCGACGGATGGTTTGCGACAGAGCCGGTCACACGTCCGTTGGGAGCGGCTTGCCTTCGTAGTGCAACGCGATCCAGCGCTGCAGCTCAGCCACGTGACCGGCCTCTTCGTCGGCAAACTCCTTCGCCAGGGCGCGCAGCTCGGGGTCGATGGTGGTCTGCATGACACCGGTGTAGTAGTCCAGCCCGCCCTGTTCGGCCTCCAGCGCCACCTGCAGGGCCTGCTCGCGTCCCAGCAGGGGGTCGGCCGCCCAGATCGCGGCTGCCTCGGGGCTCTCGATGTCGGGCCAGGTGTAGTCCTCGGGGCGCAGCGGCGGCAGATTGCGATAGCCGGCGCGCTCACGCGCGTCGGCCAGGTGCAGCTTCGAATAGTCCGCCAGTTGGCGGAACAGGCGCCCCACTTCGCGGTTGCCCTGGGTGGCCATCGCATCGGCCAGCTGGCCGAAACGCAGGGCTGCCTCCTGCTCGATGCGGATCGCGTGAGCCAGGAATTCTTCAACGGAGTTCATACAGTTCCTTCATCAGTGGTGCTCGCTGAGAGCGTGCCTTGTTCAGCACACGCCGCGGAACCGGGTTTGCCGGGCCGCTGGTGGGGTCCCCCTACCAGGGGGATGACGCGAAGCGGCGCAAGGGGGTAGCCATCAGTAGTCGATACCGAACCACCACGGTTCGCGCTTTTGCAGGTCGGCAACCAGTTCCAGCGTGGCCGGCACCAGCGAACGCACGGCATACCAGACCGCTTCGCGCCGGGGCTGGCCGCCGGTTTCCAGCAGGTGGTGCAGCTGCCCCCAGCCCTGCCAGTCGATGCGGTGCAGCCGGGCGCGCAGCTCCGGCGCCAGATGCGCCAGGGTCTGGGACATCACCAGCAACTGCGCCTCCACGGCGTGCAGCGTGGCCGCGCTCTCGAAGAGCTCATCCTCGGTCTGCAGCTCGGCCAGCAGGGAACCGATGGTCGCGCCAGCCATGCGGACGATGTCGCACTGCATGCGGTGGAGCATGGCACCCCTTCAAAGATCGTCCGCCAGCACTTCCAGCGACAGCAGTTGCTGGTGCAGCGCATGGCGGGCGCGCCAGCGCGGCTTCGCGCACAGCCAGTGGTCGGCACCTTCAGCCGCCAGCACCGCCTCCTGGTCGCTCCAGTAAACGCGGCACTCCCCGGGCCGCGCCTGGAGCGCAGCCAGTAGAGCATCGCGCACGCTCACCACGTCCGCGCTGAGCACACCGCGGCCCAGCAGGTGATCGGCGCGGTAGAGCGTGGTGTCCCAGCCGTATTGTTCGCCGAGCGCACAGACCGAGGGGAATGCAGCGCGCACGGCGACGTCCACCCGCTCGTGGCCCAGCGCCTCCAGCAGGGCGCGCGGCGTCACCTCGTCATGAATCTCCCAGGCCTCCAGCGGATCACGCGCGGCCACCTTGCGTGCAAGGTCGGTCAGGTGGTAGGCGAACCAGGCGATGGGTTCGCCCGAGGGCGGGCACTCGATCACGTAGATCATGTCCGCACGCTCATTCCACGCCCTCGGCCACGGCTTTGGCCCACATGGTGCGGCGCAGGCGCTGCGCGATCGCCGCCGGGCGGGTGTCAACGCTACGCTGCGAGGCCGCCATGGCACCTTGGGCGATGGCGGCCTCCTCGTGCGTCAGCGGCAGGCGCCCGGCCATGTGCGTGGCGCCGGGCACCGCCGCCAGGATGGCCTGCCGGTTCGGATGCTCGGTCACCGGCACCAGCGTGTCGGCCTCCTTCAACCCCGCCAGACACACCCACCCCTCCATCACCTCGACCGCCCGCCCATCCAGCGTGTGCTTGACCAGGATCGCGCTCATGAAGATGCCCCCAAGTAAAAAGGAAACCCCACGACCGAGGGGAAGCCCGGCAGAGGATGCGATGAATCCAGATCGCCAGGCCACCCCGCGCCACCCCATGCAGGGGTGACGCACGCGGCGTGGCCCCAGGGTCAACGGATGATGTCGTACGAATAGTCCGTCTTGCCCGCCACGATGGTGTTCGCGTCCAGCGCTTCGAAGAACTCGTCCAGCAGGTTGACCAGCACGCGCATGCCGCCCTCGTAGCCCCAGGTGGGAAAGCGGTGGTAGTGATGGCGGTCGAAGATGGGAAACACCATGCGCACCAGCGGCGTCTTGGTATCGCGCTCCAGGTACTTGCCGTACGTGTTGCCGATCAGAAAGTCCACCGGCTCGGTGAACAGCAGCGACCGCAGGTGCCACAGGTCGCGCTTGGGGTAGGCCTTGCAGCCGGCGCCATAAGGGGAGCTATCGAAGAGCTTCTGCACTTTCTCGGCCCAGGCGTCGTTGCCGTTGGTGGCCAGCACATGGGCAGGCTCGGCGCCCAGCTCCAGCAGGAACCGTGTGTAGCCCAGCATCTGGTCGGGGTCACCGTACAACGCGTAGCGCTTGCCGTGCAGGTGTGCCTGGCTGTCGGCCATGGCGTCGACCAGCAAACCGCGCTCCAGCTCCAGCTCGGCCGGGATCGGCTTGCCGGTCAGGCGGCTGATGGCCATCAGGAATTCGTCGGTGCCAGCCACGCCCACGGGAGCGTTCAGCACCACCACTTCCTGGCCCTTTTCTGCAAGATACTTGCTGGTCTTCTCGCAGCAGAACTCCTGGAACACGATGGTGGCCTTGGCGTGCAGGCCCGCAATCACCTCTTCCTTGGTGGTACCGCCTTCGTACATGCGGAACTCGCCGTCGGTCGGCGTACTCCACGAGCCCGAAGGGTCGCACAGCACGTTCACCTTCACGCCAAACAGGCCGAAGATGCGGCGCATCTCCTTCATGTTCCCGACGACGAAGCCATCGAAACCGGCGATGAAGTTGATACTGTCGTCGGGCACACGCTCCAGCTTCTCGGCTGTGCCGGCCTTGCCATCCCAGAAGTGCTGCAGCACGCCCAGCAGGGCGTTGTCGTAGCCGGTGATGTGGCTGCCGACGAACGCCGGAGTGTGGGCAAACGGCACGTCGAACTCGGCGGGGACCGAGCCTTTTTCCTTGGACGTCTTGATGAAAGCGTTCAGGTCATCACCGATCACCTCGGCCATGCAGGTGGTGGACACCGCGATCATGTCGGGCTTGTACAAGCTGTACGCATTGGCCAGGCCGTCGACCATGTTGTTCAGGCCGCCGAACACGGCTGCGTCTTCCGTCATGGACGAGGACACGCAGGACGTTGGCTCCTTGAAGTGGCGCGAGAAATGCGAGCGGTAGTAGGCCACGCAGCCCTGCGAACCGTGCACGAAGCTCAGGGTCTTGTGGAAACCGTTGGCCACATAGACCGCGCCCAGGGGCTGGCAGGCCTTGGCCGGGTTCACGGTCAGCGATTCACGGGCGAAGTTCTTGGCCTTGTAGTCCTCGGTCTTGGTCCATTCGATGACCTGGCCGATCTTCTCGTCGCTGTGGTTGTATTCGAACTGTTCCTTCTTGTTCTTGAACAGTTCCTGGTACTCGGGCTCACGGAACAGCAGTTCGTGGTCGAGGATCTTGTCGGCGGATTGGGGCATGGCGCTCTCCTTGAAACGGGGGTGGGGTCAGTTCTTCCAGGGGGCTTTCGTGAGGCCCCAGATCGGCGAGCTGATCGCCATGTCCATGTCACGGGCGAATATGGCAAAGCCGTCGTAGCCGTGGTAGGGGCCGCTGTAGTCCCAGCTGTGCATCTGGCGGAACGGCACGCCCATCTTCTGGAACACGTACTTCTCCTTGATGCCCGAGCCGATCAGGTCCGGCTTGACCTTGTCGACAAACTGCTCAAACTCATAGCCCGTCACGTCGTCGTAGATCAGCGTGCTGTCCTTGATGTAGTGCGTGGTGCGCTGGTAGTCGTCGTTGTGGCCGAACTCGTAGCCGGTGCCCACCACTTCCATGCCCAGGTCCTCGTAGGCGCCGATCACGTGGCGCGGACGCAGGCCGCCCACATACAGCATGACCTTTTTGCCCTGCAGGCGCGGCTTGTACTTGTCGATGACGGCCTGCATCAGTGGCTTGTATTTGGCAATCACTTCTTCGGCCTTGGCCTTGATGGCATCGTCGAAGTGGCTGGCGATTTCGCGCAGGCTCTTCTCGATCTGGGTCGGCCCGAAGAAGTTGTACTCGCACCATGGGATGCCATATTTCTCTTCCATGTGCCGGCTGATGTAGTTCATCGAGCGGTAGCAGTGCAGCACGTTGAGTTTGGCCTTGGGGGTGTTCTCCAGCTCGGCAATCGTGCCGTCACCGGACCATTGCGCGATCACGCGCAGGCCCATTTCTTCGAGCAGGATGCGGCTGGACCAGGCGTCGCCACCGATGTTGTAGTCGCCGATGATGGCCACGTCGTAGGGAGTGGAGACGAAGTCCGGGCGCTTGTTGGGGTCCGTCTTGTCGAACACCCAGTCGCGGATGGCGTCGTTGGCCAGGTGGTGGCCCAGCGACTGGCTCACACCGCGGAAGCCTTCGCAGCGCACGGGCACGATGGTCTTGCCTTCGTACTCCTTGCTCTTCTTCTTGGACACGGCTTCGATGTCGTCGCCGATCAGGCCGATGGGGCACTCCGATTGGATGGAGATGCCCTTGTTCAAGGGGAACAACTCCTGGACTTCGTCGATGATCTTGTCGAGCTTCTTGTCGCCGCCGAAGACGATGTCCTTCTCCTGGAAGTCGGAGGTGAACTGCATCGTCACGAAGGTGTCCACACCGGTCATGCCGATGTAGTAGTTGCGGCGCGCGGCCCAGCTGTACTGGCCGCATCCCACGGGGCCGTGGGAGATGTGGACCATGTCCTTGATGGGGCCCCAGACCACACCCTTGGAGCCCGCGTAGGCGCAGCCCCGGATGGTCATCACGCCCGGCAGCGACTTGATGTTGGACTTCACGCCGCAGTCGGGCTTGCCTTCTTCAAACGTGCTCAGGTGCTTGGCGCGGCGCTTGGCCATCTTCTCGGGATAGGCCTTGAGCACTTCATCAATCAAGGCCTTGTTGGCGGCCTTGCGCTCTTCAACGGTGGCGGTCATGGGGAAACTCCAGTGGATGGGGATGACACGTGGCCCCGCCCCGGCGGTGCGCTGCAAAGGCGCGCCGCCGGGCGGGCCGGGGGGCGATCAGGCGGCCAGTTCGGCAGCGGTCTTGCCGACTTGGGACTCGTCGATGGTCTTCATGATCCCGTGCTCCATCAGCAGGTCTTCCAGCTGGTCCATGGTGATGGGCGTGGGGATGGTGCCGTTGCCGGCGTTGTTGTGCACCTTCTGGGCCAGGGTGCGGTATTCGCCCGCCTGCTTGGACTCCGGCGCATACTCCAGCACGGTCATGCGGCGCAGCTCGGCGTGCTGCACGATGTTGTCGCGCGGCACGAAGTGGATCAGGCGCGAACCCAGCATCTTGGCCAGCGACTCGGCCAGCTCCAGTTCCTTGTCGGTCTGGCGCTCGTTGCAGACCAGGCCGCCCAGGCGCACGCCGCCGCTGTTGGCGTACTTCAGAATGCCCTTGGAGATGTTGTTGGCCGCGTACATGGCCATCATTTCGCCGGACATCACGATGTAGATTTCCTGGGCCTTGTTCTCGCGGATGGGCATGGCGAAGCCGCCGCACACCACGTCACCCAGCACGTCATAGGACACGTAGTCCACGCCGTCGTAGGCGCCGTTTTCTTCCAGGAAGTTGATCGAGGTGATCACGCCACGGCCGGCGCAGCCCACGCCTGGCTCCGGGCCACCGGACTCCACGCAGCGGATGTCGCGGTAGCCGATCTTCATCACGTCTTCGAGCTCCAGGTCCTCCACCGAGCCGGCCTCGGCCGCCAGCGAGAGGATGGTGTCCTGGGCCTTGGCGTGCAGGATCAGACGGGTCGAGTCAGCCTTGGGGTCGCAGCCGACGATGAGGATCTTCTGGCCCATCTCGGCCAGGGCCGCGAGGGTGTTCTGGGAAGTGGTCGATTTGCCGATGCCACCTTTGCCGTAGAAGGCGATTTGACGCAGGGATGCCATGTCAGTACTCCAATCGAGGAAGGGTTGAAACCCGGGTTGCGAAGGTCCGCGACCAGGTCAGCCTGACGTGCCTATAGGTCTTCTTATCTGGATCACGCATCGGCCGGACTTGTGTCCGCGCAGCCACTCCTTTGCACCTTCCGTGCCATGCGGTTCCAACTCCACTTTCACACCCCGCAAGTGCTTGTCTTTCAGAGGGAAATCCATGCTTTTCGCCGCCCGTGACGGACCTCGGCAGGCTTTGTTCAGAATGCGACAAAGCACGCCGCGCGCGTCGCAAACGGCACGCCTTCGACCAGCGCCCGCAGCGCTTTTGTGTGGGGTTTGAAGCGCTTTCGCGCAAGCGCTGCGCGCGTGGCGAACGTTGCGGGGCTGGTACGTTCATTGCAGACGGGGCCGGTGAGCTTTCTTCCCCAACCCACCAGGAACTTGTGATGACCACCCTCACCGCCCCCGTCGCGATTGAAGACACCGCGTTCGCCCGCCTGCAGCGGGAAGGCCGCCTGCTCAACCCGGTGCTCAAGGCGCCCACGCACGTGGACGGCCGCTTCGGCTTTCGCGGCGAACTGGCGCTGCGCTTTGCTGCCAAGATGGCCGACGAAGCCCGCCCGCCCGAACTCACCTGCGACCAGGTCATGGCGGTGGCCCGTGCGGGCGAGACGCACCTGCCCTTCTTCTGCGGCTGGCTGCTGTCCTTCGAGTCGCTCAAGGACGTGGCCGAGACGCTGGGCGACACGCTCAGCGCCGGTGGCAAGTACTTCCTGTTTTGCGACAACCTGGACCTCTCCAAGAAGTACCAGGTGCCCTACAAGGGCTCGATGTTCTACGTGCTGCCCATCCTGGAGAACACCGTCTACAACGAGATGCTCGAACTGCTCTACCTGGAGAAAGGCGACCTCAAGAAGAAGGACACCGCAGGCAAGCTCGACGCCGTGGCCGACGCCGCGCTCCAGTACGACGTCACCTACGACACCATCACCTACGACGAAGGCTTGGCGCTGATGGGCCCGGTGCGCAACGTCAACGAGAACCGGCCGGTCTGAAGGCTGACCGGCCGCGATGGACGATGAACCGGTCCAGCCCCACCGCTGGTACAGCACCAACCTCGTGGGCGTGCCCGCGCGGGTGCTGGCCAGCACCGCGTTCAACGCGCACCCGGTACCCCTGTCCATCGCCGGCACGCGCGAATGCCACCCTGGTCTGTTCAGCCTGCTCAAGCGCTGCCAGAGTCTGAACGACGCGGCGGAGGTCTTCGTGCACTACCTCGACATCGCCTTCGGCCTGCGCAGCCCTGCGGCCCACGAGGCGGCCGACCTGGGACCAGCCGAACGCCGTCGCTGGCGCAGCAGCTGGCGCAAGCTGCTGCAGGCCTGGGGCATGGACAACGCCAGCCCCGCGGGGGCCGTGCTCAAAGGCTGGGTGGAGAGCCGCTTCGGCCTGGTGCCCACGCACCACCGCCAGCCGCTGCAGCGTTTTCCGTCGCCGGCCTGGGTCACCTACCTCGAAGAAAAGACCTTCAGCCGCCTGCACAACAACAACATCCACCAGCAGCTGGACCTGGTGTTCGAGTTCTGCCAATGGGCGCTGCAGCGCTTCGGCCTGCCGGGGCATGCAGCCGCAGGTGCGCCCCATGTGCGGCTGTGGCGCGGCAGCACACGCTGCGACGAACAGCTTGTGGCCGGAACCCTGCAAAACCGCCACTGCACCGTGCGGCTGAACAATCTGGTGTCGTTCAGCCTGTCGCCAGAAGATGCGGGCTGCTTCGGCGACTGGGTGTTCGAGGTGCGGGTGCCCGCCAGCAAACTGCTGGTGTTTCCGGGCCTGCTGACCGGACAGGTGCTGCAGGGCGAGCAGGAGGTGCTCGCCCTGGGCGGAGACTACGAGGTGGTGGCACGTTATGGCTGATCTTCACCCCGCCCCTTTGCACATCGCCTTCCACGCCCGCTTCGACAAGGCCCTGGGCGCCTATCTGGGGCTGGCCATCGGCGACGCCCTGGGCGCCACGGTGGAATTCATGCGCCCGCGCGAGATCCTGCTGCACTACGGCACCCACCGCGACATCGTCGGCGGCGGCTGGCTCAAGCTCGCGCGCGGCCAGGTCACCGACGACACCACCATGAGCCTGGCCCTGGGCGACGCGCTGCTGCAGGGCGGTGCCAGCGGCATCACCGCCCTGCGCGACGGCCAGGACAACACCCTCGTGCGCCACATCGGCGACGCCTACCTGGCCTGGTGGCGCGCCGGCCCGGTGGACTGCGGCAACACCTGCCGCCGCGGCATCCTCCGTTACCTGCACGATGGCAGCCTCAGCGGTCCGCCCAACGACGGCGACGGCGGCAACGGCGCGGCCATGCGCAACCTGCCGGCGGCCCTGGCCACGCTGGGCGACCGCGCGGCGTTCGAGCGCCTGTCCCTCGCACAGGCCCATGTCACCCACCACCACCCTCTGTCCGATGCCGCCACGCTGGGCCTGGGCCGGCTGCTGCGCGGGCTGATCGCGGGCGACGACCACGCGCGCCTGTGCCAGCGCATCGACCAGTGGGTGGCCGAAGAACCGGCGTTCCGCCACACCCCCTACCACGGCCGCGCCACCGCCTACGTGGTGGACACGGTGCAGACCGTGCTCCACTTCATCCGCACGCACGAGGACGTGGAGGACGCCGTCATCGCCACCGTCAACCAGGGCGACGACGCCGACACCACCGGCGCCCTGGTGGGCATGCTGGCCGGCGCGCGCTGCGGCGCCAGCCGCCTGCCCTGGCGCTGGGTCAGCCGCCTGCAACCGGCCACCGTGCGCGCCATCACCGACCAGACCAGCGGCCTGCTCGCCCTGGCGGACCAGCTGTCCGACACCACCGCCGTGCCCACCGGAGCATCCGCATGACCCACGTCGTCTTCTTCGAAAAACCCGGTTGCAACGGCAATGCCCGCCAGCGCGCCGCGCTGCAAGCCGCCGGCCACACGCTGGAGCAGCGCAACCTGCTGACCGAGCCCTGGACGCGCGAAGCCCTGCTGGAATTCCTGGCACCGCTGCCCGTGGCCGACTGGTTCAACCGCGCCGCCCCGCGCATCAAGAGCGGCGAGGTAGTGCCCGAAGCGCTGACCGCCGACGCCGCCCTGGCCCTGCTCATGGCCGATCCCCTGCTCATCCGCCGCCCGCTGATGCAGAACACCGCCGATGGCAGCCGCCATGTGGGCTTCGACACCGCCGCCGTCAGCGCCTGGATCGGCCTCGAACCCTCGGCCCAGAGACCGGCCTCGCTCGAAGGCTGCAGTTCCCCCACCCACGCGTGCCGCACCGGAGACCACCATGCCGCTGTTTGACTACCACTGCAAAGCCTGCAACGCCGACTTCGAGCTGCTGGTGCGCGCCAGCACCGTGCCCACCTGCCCGCACTGCGCCAGCACCGAGCTGGACAAGTGCGTCTCGCGCATCGCCCCGGCCGGCAAGATCGAAGCGATCCGCATGTCCAACCGGCGCGCGGCCGACGCGGCCGGCCACTTCAACCACTACAGCCCATCCGAACGCGCGCGGCTGCTCAAGGGCAAGAGCGTCTGACCTAAGGGGCGCCATGAGCGACACCACCGGCCACGGCGCCGACGCCTTCTTCCGCGAACAGCGCGCCGCCTTCACGCACACCCTGGCCACGCAGGGCAGCGAAGCCGCGCTGCTGCAGGCCTGGGACAGCTTCGACGGCAACGTCGCCATCCAGAGCGAAGGCCAGCCCCCGGTGGAGTGCGCCAAAGGCTGCGCCAGCTGCTGCACGCTGCGTGTGACCGCCCTGGCGCCCGAAGTGTTTGTGCTGGCCGACTACCTGCGCGCCACCGCCCCCGCCCTGCAGCGCCACGGCATCGACCTGATCGGTGCCGTGCGCGCAGCCGACGCCGCCACCCGAGGCCTTCATGAGGCCACCCGGGTCGCCGCCCGCCGCCGCTGCGCCTTCGTCGTTCAAGGCGTGTGCCTCCTCCACCGCGCGCGGCCCCTGGCCTGCCGCGGCCACGCCTCACACGACCGGCGCGCTTGCGCCGACGCCGCTGCCGGCCGCGTGGACGAAGTGCCCTTCTCCGGCCCGCACCGCCTGGTGCGCCTGCTGCTGCAGTCCGCCCTGCAGGCCGCGCTGCGCGACCAGGGCAAAGCCTGGGGCGCCTACGAACTCAACCACGCCCTGGTGCTGGCGCTGGACCGGCCCGGCGCCCAGGCCGGGTGGAAACAGGGCGAAGACCCGCTGGCTGATGCGGCAGCGGATCTGGAGTTGCGTGCGGCGATGGCGGCGGGGTTTGATGAGATGCGGCTGTGAGGGCCGAGGCGCGTCCAGCGCGGGGGCGACGCCGTCGAACCACCGGGCCAGCTCGCGTTCGAAGCCGGCGTTGTAGGCCAGCACGGCGCCCTCAGTGCCCAGCGCACACAACAAGGTTTCTGCAAAGGCGCGGCGCGAGTGGCTGCCCCCGGAGGGGCGCGATTGAGGCTTGGGGTGGCCCAGCGCCTGAATCAGCCGATCAAAGCCACCGCCTTGATCTGCGCCCACACGGCCTGACCGGGCTGCAGGTACAGCGCAGCGGCCGAACGCCGCGTCAGTCGCGCCAGCAGCGACGACGAACCACTGCCCACTTTGAGTCGGCACAGCACCAGTGCCGGGTGGTTCTCGTCGCCCAGCGCATCCACCACCACCGGCAGGCTGTTGAGCAGGCTAGTATCGGCCGACGGGGACAGCGCCAGGCTCACGTCGCGCGCCAGGATGCGAATGCGCACGGTGGTGCCTTGGCCCTGCCCGCCGTCGCGCACCCACAGGCAGCCGCCGGGGAAGGCGATGCGCGCCAGGTGCCACTGCAGATCCCGCTCCACCACCACACCTTCCAGCACCACGCCCGCGTCCTCGCCCAGACGGATCGGCAGGTCCACGCGCGACAGCACCTCGGCCAGCGGGCCGGAGGCCACCACGCGGCCCGCTTCCATGGCCACGATGTGGTGGGCCAGCCGCGCCACTTCGTCCGGCGCGTGGCTCACATAGACCACGGGGATGTCCAGCTCGTGCGTGAGCCGCTCCAGGTAGGGCATCAGCTCGTTCTTGCGCGCCAGGTCCAGCGCGGCCATGGGCTCGTCCATCAGCAACAACTGCGGGCCGGTGAGCAGGGCACGTGCAATGGCGATGCGCTGGCGCTCGCCGCCCGACAGGCCGTCGGTGCGGCGCTGCAGCAGGTGGCCGATTCCGAGTAGTTCGATGGCGCGTTCGCGCGCCACGCGCTGCCCTGCGTCGCCGGCGCGGCGGCGGCCGTAGTCCAGATTGGCTTGCACGCTCAGATGGGCGAACAGCGTCGGCTCCTGGAACACATAGCCCAGCGGGCGGCGGTGTGTGGGCAGGCTGTGGGTGCCATCCTGCCAAATCGCGCCGTTGACCATGCAGCGGCCTTGCGGCGCGGCATTGAGCCCGGCGATGCAGCGCAGCAGCGTGGACTTGCCGCAGCCCGAGGAGCCGAACAGCGCGCTCACGCCCTGGCCTGGCAGGCTCAGATCCACATCCAGCGTGAAGCCGGGGAAATCCTGCCGGAAACGGATATCCAGGGTCATGCTTGGCGCCTCCCCTGCAGACTGTTCAGCGCCAGCAGCACCGCGAACGAAAACACCAGCATGCCGCCAGCCAGCCCATGGGCGTTGGCGTAGTCCATCGCTTCCACATGGTTGTAGATCGCCATGGACAGCACCTGGGTCTTGCCCGGGATGTTGCCGCCGATCATCAGCACCACGCCGAACTCGCCCACCGTGTGCGCAAAGCCCAGCACCGCAGCGGTGAGCAGGCCCGGCCGCGCCAGCGGCAGCGCCACGGTGAAGAAAGCGTCCCACGGCGAAGCGCGCAAGGTGGCCGCCGCTTCCATGGGCGCACGGCTGATGGCGGCAAAAGCCTGCTGCAGCGGCTGCACCACGAAGGGCATGGAGTACAGGCAGGACGCGACCACCAGCCCGGCGAAGTTGAAGGGTAGCAGGCCCAGGCCCAGCGCCTGGGTGAGCCGGCCCACCGGCCCGTTCGGCCCCATGAGCACCAGCAGGTAGAAGCCCAGCACGGCCGGCGGCAGCACCAGAGGCAGCGTCACCACCGAGCCGACCCAACCTTTGAGGCGGGATTTCGTGCGCGCCAGCCACCAGGCCACGGGCGTGCCCAGCAGGAGCAGCAGCGCTGTGGTGAGGGCCGCCAGCTTCACGGTCAGCCAGACGGCGGCAAGGTCTTGTGCGGACAGCATGGGAGGCCCTCAACGGCGGAAGAAATCCACCTGCACGTCGCGCGGCGGCGCCGTGAACGGAGCGGAGGTGACCAGCAGGTCGGCGCCGGCGGCCACGTAGGCGGCGGCGTTGTCGGCACGCACTCCGCCGGCGGCGGCCAGCAGGGGCCGAACGGCCAGCGCATCGACGGCCGCTCGGCATTCGGCCACCGCGGCGGGGCTGAACTTCTCCAGCTGCAGCACTTCGGCTCCGGCCTGGGCCCAGACCCGTGCCTCGGCCACGTCGCCCACCTCGACCACGGTCTTCTTCTCGGGCTGCGCGCGCCGCAGCCGCGCCACCGTCGCCGCAGGCGCTTCGTCCACAAACAGCCGGTGCTCGGCAAACACCAGCAGCGTCTCGGACAGGCCGAGCCGGTGCATCACCGCCCCGCCCGTTTTCACAGCCTTGACCGACAGGGCCTTGGTGCCCGGCACGTTCTTGCGCGTGCAGGCCACGGCAACGCCCCTGGCCTGCGCCACGATGGCCGCCGCTGCAGACGCGATGCCGCCGGCCCATTCGACCAGGGTCTGCGCGGTCTTCCAGGCGCGGTGCAACTGGGCGGCGCTGCCTTCGGCCACCAGCATGCATGCGCCCGCATCGAGCGCGGTGCCCGAGTCCACCCGCCAGATGACTCGCGCCCCCACCAGCTCGAACAGCCGCGCGGCTTCCTCGGTACCGCAGACCACCATTGATCCACGGGCGCCGAAGTCCAGCCGGGCAGCGGCAGCACCGATGGCCAAGCTCTCGGTGGTGAGGTCGCCGCAGGGCGTGTCGTCCAGCAGCAGACGGCTCAGTTCCTCGTCGCTCAGAGCTGGCGACATGACGTTCACTTGCCCAGCTCGTAGCCGTAGGACTTGATCACCGCCTGCGCCTTGGCGCCTTGCAGATACTTGAGTAGCGCGACGGGGCCCGGCTTGTCCTTGCCGGAGTTGAGCAGCACCGCGTCCTGACGGATAGAGGTGTAGAGGTCGGGCGGAACGATCCAGGCAGAGCCTTCGACCTTGCCGTCCTTGAGCACCTGCGACAGTGCCACGAAGCCCAGCTGCGCGTTGCCACTGGCCACGAACTGGTAAGCCTGCGCAATGGTCTCGCCGGTCACAAGCTTGGGGGCAACCGCGTCGTACACGCCCAGTTTCTTCATTGCCTCCACCCCAGCGGCGCCATAGGGCGCGAGCCTGGGTTCAGCGATGGCGAGGCGCTCAAAGGTGGCACGCTTGAGCACGGCGCCCTGCTCGTCCACCAAGCCCGGTTGGGCGGACCACAGCACCAGCTTGCCGATGGCGTAGCTGAACGGACTGCCGGCCACGGCGGCGTTTTCCTTCACGAGTTTGGCCGGTGTTTCGTCATCGGCCGCCAGCAGCACCTCGAACGGCGCGCCGTTCTTGATCTGTGCGTAGAACTTGCCGGTGGAGCCGAACGAGGCGACGAGCTGGTGTCCGGTCTCCTTCTCAAACTCGGGCGCGATCTTGTTGAACGGCGCGGTGAAGTTGGCAGCCACGGCCACCGGCACCTGGTCGGCGCGCGCGCCCATGGCCGCCAGCAGCAGGCCGGCGAAGAAGGAAGGGACAAGTGTCTTGAGGGTCATGGGAACACTCCTGGGCTGAAAAACAGTACTCAACGGCGGGAAAACAGATCGCGCACCTTGCACAGCGCGGTGGTGACGTCAAAACGCGTGTCGGGCAGGGCCTCGCCGGCCAGCACCTTCTGCAGCGCGGCGCGCGGGTCGGTCTCGCTGGTCAGCAGCACCTCGGCGCCCCAGGTCTTCATGTGGCGCAGGAAGCCGTCACCCGCGCTGCCTGCGATCAGCACCTGCACGCCGTGCAGCGGGTGCGGTCCGTTGTCCTTGAAATGGTGGGGCAACTGCTCCTTGGTCAATACGATGCGCTGCGGCTCAGGTAAGGGCGCATCGGGCTGGCAATCGAACAGCAGCCACTCGCGGGTCTGGCCGGCGTGACCGCTGACCTGGGTGCAGTCTTTGTGGGTGGCGATGGCGACTTTCATGGGTGCCTCTCAAGAATGCGTGGGATCAGTCGGTGGACACCAGGAACACGCTGGAGGCCTTGAAGACCGCGGTCACCGGCTGGCCCACCGCCAGGCCCAGTCGTTCCACGCTCTGTTCGGTGACGACAGCGGTCAGCACGTGCTGGCCGCCGGGCAGGTCCAGCGTCACCTCGGTGTTGACCGGACCGTGATGGATGGCTTGCACCCGGCCTTGGAACTGGTTGCGCGCCGAGACCCGCGTGTCGTTGCTGCCCACCAGGAGCACGACGGACGATGCCTTGACAAAAGCCATTACCTCGCGGCCTTCGGCCAGGCCCAGGTTCTGCACCGATTCGTTGGTGACGATGGCCGCAAGCGCCAACGACGGCGCCAGGCGCAACGTGACTTCGCTTTCCACCGGACCGGAGCGGATCGCGACGATGGGACCGCTGAACTGGTTGCGGGCGCTGGTTTTCATGGAGAGCTTTCTCAGGACCTGCCGAAACTCGGCGACATTGGGGGCACCAGCCTGGGTGAGCCGTTCGCTCAGCCGCGCCAGCGCTGCCTGCGATTCCTGCTCAAGGGCGCGGTAGAAGGCGATCAGGCGGCGGCCGAAATCGGTGAGTTCGCTGCCGCCCCCGTGGCGTCCACCGGTGGCGCGCAGCACCAGCGGTTCGGGCGCGACGTTGTTCATGTCATCCACCGCATCCCAGGCGGCCTTGTAGGCCATGGGAACGGCCTTGGCCGCCTGCAGGATGGAGCCGTGCTGGTCAATCGCTTCCAGCAAGCGGATGCGCTTGTCGCCCAGAAAGCTGCCCACGGCGGTGTCGATCATCAGCTTGCCCGTCAAGGCCGGCGGGGTGTGGCTCGTGGGGCGGGGGGAATACATCGCCAATCCCCCTTAACGGCAACCGCCCCACGCGGGGGTCCGCACCTGGCGCAGCACCCATTCGTAGGGATAGCGCGGCGCGCGCTCGGCCGGCTGCCCACCCATGCAAAGCGACCAGCGCTCAGCCCAGGCCCAGCAGGCCTTGCGCTCGCGCTCCGACAGGTCTGAGCCGTCAAGGCCGCGCATGAAGGCGAGCAGCCAGGCGTGGCGAAGCCGCGCGCCGGGCCGCCGGGGGTCCGGTTGCCCCCCGTTCACCGCGGCATCCCTTCGCACAGCGAGAGTTGTGGCACCACCACGGCCGAGCACCCCTCCTGCACGACCTTGTGGCTGGTGATCCAGCGCCGGTCGGGCAGGCGCCAGGCGGTCACGGTCTCGATGCGGACCGGCGCTTCGTAGAAAAACTCGTCGTCCTCTGAACGCAGAGCGGTCTCTACGTGGCGGAAGGCGCAGAAACAGGCCTGCCCCTGCGCATCCAGGCCCAGGCTGCGGTCCGCCACGATGTGATAGTCCCGCTGGAGTTCAAAGCGCAACGGCACCACCACCACCCCGATGAGATCCTTCGGCAGGTCTTCCGTCCAGGCCACGCGCCGCGGTCGCTGGCCGTGGCAGGCGTTGTGTTCGGTTCTGTACAACGTAGGGAACATGACAGGCTCCTTGGAACATCGGATCAGTCTTGGTAGAGATGGCTACACAACGGGCCGCCCGGCAAGCTGCGCTGTAGCGGTTCCTACACAACGCAGTGCTGACAGCGGCGTTGGTGCGTACTTTGCAAACAGCGGGCCAGGTTTCAGCCCGGCGCCATCACGAACCGCCGCGGGTGGCTCTGGCGGTACACACGCAGCCACCCGTTTGCTCGATCCGGTTCACCAAGGCGCTGGTGGCGATACGGCTCATGCGCCGTCTGCCACTAGACGAAGCTCAACAGCTCCACGGTGACCGGCTCGTCGCCCAGCACCGCCTGGCATGCCAGGCGCGACTTGGAGCCGACGCCGACCAAGGTGTCGAGCTTCTCGTTTTCCAGCTTCTGGATGCGCGGGAGGGACTTGCGGCCTTCGGTCACGAAGATGTGGCAGGACCCGCAGCTCGCGTTGCCACCGCATTTCTGGGCGATGCTTTCACCGGCAGCGAGCAGGGCCTTCATGATGGTGGTGCCAGCAGCCACTTCGTAGCTTTTGCCGGAGGGGAGAACGGTCAGGGTGGTCATGGTTTTCTCGGTGGTTCGTGGGGCAACAAAAATCTGGAACGGCTCAGGCGGTCTCGGCCTGCAGCGCATGGGTGAGTCGGGCCGCAAAGTCGGCCAGCGCCATGGGAACGCGGACAATGCCCTGCTCTTCGAGGAAACGGGCTTCCATGCGCGTGGGCTCATGGGGAAGCACGGCCCAGTGCGTGGTGCTGGAGCGCTTCATGATCTGGCGTGCAAAGCTGCGCGTCAGCTGGTCGTCGAAACGGCAGCCCAGGAACAGGAAGCCCTTGCCCTTGCGGCGTTCCTGCACCACGGCCGGGATGGGGGTCTGGATATCGATCTCGGTCAATACCTCGACATAGTCGCTGTCGGAGACCAGGTAGTTGCTGGCCGGACTGCGGCCGCCCAGAGGGCGGTAGAGCAGCGGCGTGGCGCTGGTGGCTGGGGTCTCGGCGATACGGCCATCGGCGCCATAGTCGGCCGTCCACTGCCCGAAGTGCTCGGACTGGGACAGACCCTGTAGCTGGTGCCAGTCCCCCTGCGGCCGCGCCGCCCGGAGCGCCGCCAGAAAAGTGTCGTCGTACCACGTGTCCACCCACAGGGTGGCGCCGCTGGCGGCCAACGCACGGTGCAGTGGCGAGGGCGCAGGCACGCTGGCATAGGCCTCGTCCATGATCATCACCACCGACTTGCGGTGCTTGAAGTTCTCGATGAACTGCGCCGCCTGGGTAAGCCGGTTGCGGATCTTGTGCGGCACGCTGACCTTGGCAGTCATGACCGCAGCCAGTTCGGCCGGCGTGGCCGGTACCCGCACATCGGCACACAGCGACAGCATGCCGGAGCCCAGATAGGGAATGGCGCTGCCTGCATCCAGCCGGAAGGCAATCTCGGCGATCAGACCATCGATGAGTTCGGACATGGGATTCCTTCAGAGGTAGATCGCAGCACCGGCACCCACATTCGTGGCGGTGTCCTTCAGCGTCTTGACGATGTACTTCACCTGCGGCGCGTCCAGGCCGGTGTGCAGGGGCAGCGCGAGCGCGCGGTCGCCGATGCGGTCGGTGTCGGGCAGCACGCCGCGCTGGCGGCCGGACGCACCGGCGGCGCTCATGTAGAAAAACTGCTGGTGCAGCGGGTGGCTGTAGGCGGCGGTCTCGATGCCACACGCCTTCATGTCCTCGATCATCTGGGCGCGCGCGCTGGCAGTGAAGCGCTTGCCAAGGTGCACCACGTAAAGCATCCAGTGCACCTCGTCCACGTCCTCCGCCAGGTATGGAGGCTTCACGCCCTCAAAGCTCTGCATCTCGGCGTGGTACCAAGCCTCCACCTGTTTGCGCCGCAACAGGCGTTCGTCCAGATCGGACAGCTGGGCCAGTCCCAGCGCGGCGGTCAGCTCGCTCATGGAGGCCTGCAGCGGCACGCGCGCGCCGATGGACACCGAGGCCCGGTCGGACAGACGCCGCTGGCGCAGATAGCGCAGTTCGATGGCCAGCGCATCATCGTCGGTCAGCAGCATGCCGCCCTCGCCGGTGCACAGCGCCGAAGGCGTGGAGAAGTCGAACACCGACACATCGCCAAAGGTCCCGACATTGCGCCCCAGGTAGCGGGAGCCCAGTGCCTCGGTGCTGTCCTCGATCAGCTTCAGGCCGTGGGCATCGGCCAGCGCGCGCAATGCGTTCCACGCGGCCGGGTGGCCATTGGTGTTGCCGGCCAGGATGGCGCGGGTGGCGGGCGTGATCTTCAACGCGGCCTTTTCCGGGCTCAGGCAACCGCTCCAGTAGTTGATGTCCGCGAACACCGGCGTCGCGCCGGCCAGCGTGACGGCCTGCGCCACCTGGTGCCAGGTGTGCGCGGCGCAGACCACCTCGTCGCCCGGGCCGATGCCCATCGCGCGCAGGGCGATCCAGGTACCCAGCGTGCCGCTGCCCACCGCCACCGCGTGCTTTCGGCCAACCCAGCGGGCGAACGCCTGCTCGAAAGAGTCAAGCATGGGCCCGTCGCTCCAGCGGCCCGACGCCAGGACGGCCTCGACCAGCGAGGCCCCCTGCCCGCTGACCAACGATTCGCACAGCGCAATGGTCTCGACGTCCATGGGGCCTCCCTTCAGTGCTGGGTGAGGATGAAGACCGAGGCCTCGTCGGCGCTGTGCGTGACGTGCCAGCAATGGCCATCGCTGGCCGCCAGGTAGACATTGCGGTGCCCCAGCCGCAAGGCCGGAGTCTCGTCCTTCATGTCTCCCTCATCCACCACAATGGCGCGCACGCCGGGGTAGCGGCCGCGCAGGATGGTGGCGGCGTCGCGCAAGGTGGGGGCATAACCCACCACCTCGCTCGCGCCCCGCAGTTGTTCGCCGGACAGTGCCATGCTGCTTCTCCCTGAAAGGTCATTCCCCGGCCGAAGGCAGCTTGCGCGCCTCGACGGTGATCGGCAGCGGCGTGTCGGCCGCCATCGCGGGCAGGTCCAGCTGCCAGCCGTTGGCCAGCGTCACCAGGCCGCCCCACAAGGCCGGGTTCACCATCGCGACGATGGGCTCCTCCAGGTCTTTCTTGGGCACATAGGCGCTGAGCAAGCCCTTGCTGTCTTTGCGGATCATCACTTTCATGGTCGGCTCCAGGACGGGGGAAACGGGGATTCAGGCGGCCACGGCTTGCGCCGCAGGCAGCAGGGATCGAAGGGTGGGCAGCGCTGCAATCAGCGTGTCCACGTCGGTATCGGTGGTGGTGCGGCCCAGCGAAAGGCGGATGGCGCCCAGGGCCTCTTCGTCAGGCACGCCCATGGCGCACAGCACGTGCGAGGGGGCGCTGCCCGAAGACGAACAGGCCGCGCCGGACGAGGCCGCAAAGCCCAGGCGTTCCAGCCGGCCCAGCAGCACGTCGGCCTCCCAATTGCCCACCCGCAGGAAGCTCACGCCCGGCAGCCGGGGCGCACCGCGCGACCAGATATGCACACCCGGCAGTTCAGACTGCAGTGCACACTCCAGGCGGTTGCGCAGAGCAGCCTGCCGCGCGGCTTCAGCGCCCAGATCGCCCAGCGCCTCCAGCGCCGTGGCCAAGCCCACGATGGCGGGCAGGTTCTCGGTACCGCCGCGCCGGCCGCGCTCCTGCGATCCCGGCATGGTGGGCCGCAGCGGCACGCCCTGGCGCAGCAGCAGCGCGCCCACGCCCTTGGGGCCATTGAATTTGTGGGCCGACAAGCTCACGGCGTCGGCGCCCCATTCACTAAAGTGAAACGGGCGCTTTCCGATCCATTGCGTGGCATCGACATGCAGGCGTGCGCCGGCCGCGGCGGCAAGCGCCGCCACCTCGGCCACCGGCATCAGCGCGCCCGTCTCGTTGTTGGCGGCCATCAGTGACACCAGGGCCACGTCACTACGGATCAGGCGCGCGGCGGCGTCCAGATGGAGCGTGCCGTCGGGCTGCAGCGGGATGAGATCCACCGGCGTGCCGGCATCCATCAACTCGCGCGCCAGCTTGAGGTGGCCCGCGTGCTCGGCCGCGCTGAACAGCACACGCCGCCGGCCCGCCGGCGCGGCTGCCAGCAGGCCCCGCACCGCAAGGTGGTTGGCCTCGGTGGCGCCGCTGGTAAACACCACCTCGGCCGGCTTGCAACCCAGCGCTTGCGCCACCGCCGACCGCGCCCCCGCGAGCACACGGGCCGCCGCCTGGCCCGGCCCGTGCTTGGACGAGGCGTTGGCCCAGCTGTCCGCCATCACCGCGCCCATCGCACCAATCACCGCAGGCAAAGGCGGCGTGGTGGCGTGGTGGTCGAGGTAGATCATGGCCAGAACCTCCGCTGCGCATCGACACAGAGGATGTCCAGCGCCTCACCCAGCAATAGCCCCTCGGCGCAAATCTCCCACACACCCGCCGCATGGTCGCGCGCCTGCAACCGCCAGCGCCCGTCGGCGGACGGCGTGAGCAGCGCGATGTCGATCACGCCACCCTCGGGGTCCACATTGCGCGAGCAGCACGGCGCCTCAATGCGGAAGCCCTCGCCTTCCTGCAGCACGCGCGGCTGCACGTAGCGGTAGCGCACCCGGTCCTTCAGCGCACGCTCGATGAACGGCCGCAGGAAGCCCACGACCGGTGCGGCCGCGGGATCGGGTGGAGCCGTGCGGGCCATGGCGTTCATCCCCCGGCCCCCTCCACATCGGCACACCAGCCCGCAGGAACGGGCGCGAGTTCGATTTCAAGACAGCCCACCACGCAACGGCCGAAATCCACCAGGTACACCGGCTCGTTGATCTCGCTGGCATGGCCAATGTTGACCACCTCACCCACATCGCCGCGTGCCGCCAGCAGCGCATCGGGCTCGCGCTCGGGGTGGCTGCCGTCGTTGACCAGGTCGTCCAACGCCACCACGCGCTGACCCCAGCCGTAGACAGGCTCGCGCGGTTCCACAAAGGCGGTTGGGTCCAGGGTGTTTTCGGTGTTCATGGGGTTGCTCCTGCATCAAGCGGTTTTCCGGAACCGAGGTCTGCCAAGGCCCCGGCCTTTTCGCCCAACTGCGCCAGCACCTCCTCGGGCAGGTGGTCCAGTGTGCAGAGTTCCTTGGCGCGCATGCCCACGCGGTGGCCGGTGTCGATGAAATCCACCGCGTAGATGTAGAACTGCTGCAGGAAGGTGTTGATGCTCACCACATAGCCCACATCGCCCTTGCTCACCAGCACCTCTCCGATGTCCTTCCCCCGGTAGGTGCCATCGTTGCGCACCACCGAACGCGCGACCACTCGCTCGCCAAAGGCGAAGCGCGGAGGCTCCGCCACCTCGATCACGTCGTCGTCGCGCACGATGTCAGCCATGGGGCGCCTCCCTCGGCTCTGCCAGACGATCGCGGACCATCTGCCGTACCTCGCTGTCGGTGTCGTCGCGCAGCGCGGCCAGCTGCGCCAGCGGCACGCGCCGTGCCACTTCCCAGCGCACGCGCCAGTCCGGGTCGTCCGCCATGCGGCCCAGCAGCGCCTCGGGCAGGCTCTCGGCCACGGCGCGCCGCACCTCGGGCTCGGGGTCACCGACCAGGATGAACAGCGTCGGCATCGGTAGCCGCCGCGCGACAATCTCGCGCACCGAGCGCTCGGGGTCGTGGGCCAAGGTCGCCAGCAGCGCCAGCGGCAGCCGCTGTGCCACGATTTCGCGCACGCCGTAGTCGCTGTCGTGCCGCATCCCGCCCAGCCGCACCGGGTCGATGCGCTGTGCCACCCGCAGGCGCACCTCGCGGTGCGGGTCGTGCATCAGGCGCTCCAACTGCGCGGGTGGGAGCCGCGCCGCCACCTGTAGCCGCACCGTCTCGTCCGGGTCGTTCATCAGCCCGTTCAAACGAAACACGCTGGCGTGCCGTGCTGCAATGGCGCGCACTTCGAAATATGGGTGCTCCAGCTGCTGGTCAGCCAGCTCAGGATGCCAGCGGAAGAAGCGGTCGATGCGGCGCGCGTAGGCGTCCTGCATGCAGGCATGGCCCGGTTGGCAGCCGTGGCCGCTGATTTCCTCGTTCGGGCGCGCGCGCAGGTCGATGTAGGCGCAGGCCTCGCAGTCCAACGGCCCGCCCCGCCAGTCCATCCGCGGAATGTCGCCTTCTGGCGCGCGCGCCGCCAGGCGCTGTGGCCGGGCGGGAAAGCTGGCGGCGGCGCCCATCTCAAACCGCCTTCCGGATGGGGGCCCAGCCGCGCGCCGGATAGCCGCCTGGCCCTTCGGCCGGCAGGATGGGCTCGCCCGCGTCATGGCCCGCCAGCACATGCGAGAGCAGCCCGCCGCCCAGGTGGTCCTGCGGGTCGAGACGGCGCAGCTCGCCCAGCATCAGGCGCGCCTCGTCCAGCGCGCGCAGGCGCAGGTTCAGGTAGGCCAGGCCCTTGAGCGTGAAGAGGTAAAAGCGCACCGCTGCGTCGCCACGCACCGCCTCCTCCTCGGGCGGCACATCGCCGAAGTCCGGGCCGAGCGCCGTGCGCGCAATCGCCAGTGCGTCCTCGCCCGCTGCGCGGGCCTGCACCAGGGCGTGGCCGTAGAAGTGGAAGCGGTAAACCGCAATCACCGGCGCGGGGTGCTGCGGTGCCAACACCCGCGCGCGCTCCAGCAGCGGCAGCGCCTCGCCGGGCCGGTCGCGCAGCGCGCCCGCCTGTGCGATCAGCGCCTCGACCACAGGCGGCAACGCCCCGCCGATCACCGAAGCCGCAAAGGCCGCGGCGGCGGCTTCGAAGTTCCGGTCGGCGGCGTTCACGTCGGCCTCTCTGGCGCCCGTCTCAGGACACCAGGGCCGGGCGACCGCCGCGGCCGATGGACCCGATCTCGATCTTCACCACACCCGGAGGCGCCGCGTTCTCGGCGCTGCTGCAGCCGCAGGCCGCCTGCTTCGGGTTGATGATGTTCAGGCCCGACGAGGTCGGCGTCTCGGTGAAGTCGATAGTCACACCGTCCAGCAGCATGCGGCTTTCGGCCGGCAGAAAGAACTTCAGGCCCGAAACCTCGAACACCTGTTCGTCGTCCTTAGGGGCCGCCTCGGCACTGAATTCCGAGCTGTAGCCCGAACAGCCGCCGGGCGACACCAGCAGACGGAAGCCGGCCGAGGGAATGCCCGAGAAACGCACCACGCGGCCAATGAACTTCTCGGCGGCCGGGGTCAAAGTGAAAGAAGTGGACATGGGTCAGGCCTTCACGATGCAGCCGTCCACCGGGCACACGGCCTGGCACTGCGGCGAGTCGTACTGGTCCGCGCACTCGGTGCACTTTTTGGGGTCGATCACGTAGGTGCCCCCTTTCTCGCGGATCGCGACATTGGGGCACTCGGGTTCGCAGGCTGAGCAGGCGGTGCAGGTCGAGGAAATGATCTTCAGGGCCATGGTGGTTCTCCTTCTGGTGGGGGTGTCGTGGGGAAACTGTCGCAGTTCAGGCCGCCGCCAAGCCGGTGAAGGCCCCTTGGCGGATCTGTGCATCGCCGCGGTCCTGGTGGGTCATCTCACCGGCCGCGATGCGGGCGCGATAGCCGTTGAACCAGTCGAGCGCGGCCTTCTCGATGAACTCGCCGCTGAACTGCTCCACCGGCTCGATACCAGCCTGCCGCAGTTCGTCGCGCGGGCAAGCGCCGATCTTGGCCACTAGCACGGCGTGGCAGTCATTGATGGCCTTGACCACGCTGGGCAGCTGCTCGTCGTCGCCATGGCCGCCCTGGCAGTACAGGTCCACCCGGCGGTGGCCGACGAACAAGGCCTCGGCAGCGCTGACTTCAAAGATCTGGAATTCAGTGACGTGGCCGAAGTGCTCGTTGACGCGGCCGCCCCCCTTGGTGGCCACCGCGACCAGTACCTTCATGTCGTGATCTACGTCCATCGCGGTGCTGGCGGCCAGCGCTTCGTGCTTGGCGGCGTGCTGGGCCTGGCGCTCTACTTCCACCTTCTCCTGGTAGGCGCGGCGCTTGTCCAGGTCGTACACGACCTCCATCGCATCGATCTTGTCCAGCGTGAATTCTTCCGAGCGGTCTTCGCCCAGCAAGCCCACCGCGTCGGCGCGGCACTGGCGGCAATGGCGCATCAGGTTGGCGCCCCCCGCGCAAGCGTCCTGCACGGCCTTCAACTCTTGCGCGGTGGGACCGCGCTGGCCCGTCAGACCGAAGTGCGTGCCGTGCTCCGCTTCGGAAATGAGCGGCATGATGTTGTGCAGGAAGGCGCCGCGCTTCTTCACCTCGCGGTTTACCTCCATCAGGTGCTCGTCGTTGATGCCGGGGATCAGCACCGAGTTGATCTTGGTGAGCACGCCACGCGCGGTCAGCATCGCCAGGCCGAGCATCTGCCGCTCGTGCAGGATCTTGGCCGCCTCGTAGCCGGTGACGCGCCGGTGGTTCCAGAAGATCCAGGGGTAGATCTTCTGGCCCACGGCCGGGTCCACCATGTTGATGGTGATGGTCACGTGGTCCACGTTGTATTGGCAGATCTCGTCCACATAGTCCGGCAGCGCCAGGCCATTGGTGGAGATGCAAAGCTTGATGTCCGGCGCCTGCGCCTGCAGCAGCCGGAAGGTCTCGAAGGTCTTCTGGGGGTTGGCCAGCGAGTCGCCGGGGCCGGCAACGCCCAGCACCGTCATCTGCGGAATCTCGCTCGCCACCGCCACCACCTTCTTCACCGCCTGCTCGGGGGTGAGCTTCTGGCTCACCACGCCCGGGCGCGATTCATTGGAGCAGTCGTATTTGCGGTTGCAGTAGTTGCACTGGATGTTGCAGGCCGGCGCCACGGCCACGTGCATGCGCGCGTAGTGGTGGTGGGCCTCTTCGGAATAGCAGGGATGGTTCTTGACCTTCTCCCAGATCTCAGGCGGCATGTCGCCGGGCCCGCCCGACGACCCGCAGCTGGCTTTGCCTTCGCCGCCGGAAGTGCCACAGCCGCCACCGGCTTCGGGTACATCGAGCTTGGCGCCGAGCGGCTTGATGGCGCCGATGGACACGTACGTCTTGGCGGGCAGGGAACCCGCAGCGGTGCTTGTCGACATGAAACCCCTTCCTGCGACCGTTCCGTGGCCGCTTTCCGGGACTTTTGCGAATTCCGTGCCAGCAAAAAACCTTTTGAAATCAATGACCTTGCGGAACCGGTGGCCGGTTGGCTTCGTCGCAAGTGCGACGTTGCTTGGTCAACAGTGTCGGGGTTGCGACGAAGCGTCTACGCCCTTGAAACAACTCCCGAACTGGGCGACGAAAGCCTGCCACCGCAATCCAGAGAAAGAAAAAGAAGGACAGAAGGAAAGAAGAAAACAGGCGGGCACACGCCGGCCACCCTGCCCCTCAAGTCGCGGCGCTTGCCCGCCGAATCGGGCGTCAGAACTTCCTCACCTCGATCCCGTGCTTCTGCAGCGCATAGCCCATCTGGCGGGGCGTGATCTTGAGCAGGCGGGCGGCCTTGGCCTGGACCCAGCCGCAGCGTTCCATGGCCCAGATGAGTCGCTCACGCTCACCCTCGGGCTTGTCGTCGGCACGCCCGGCCAGCGCGGGCGCGGGAGAAGAGTCCAACGGTGCGCCTTCGCCAGAGCCCACCGGCCCGGGCGGCTGGGGGTTTGGGGCCGCCGCGCCGCCTGACGGCGCTGCGGGCCGCGGCGGCGGATTGCCAGGAATTTCCGCCACCGGGATTTCGGCGAGGCGGCTGGGACGCACGGCGTCTTCACGTTCGATGTGGTGCAACACCTGGGTGAGGCAGCGGTTGTCGCGGCAGGGAAACGCAAGGTCGGTGATGAGGTCGTTGGCGGCCATGGTGGCGGTGCGCTCGACGCAGTTTTCCAGCTCGCGCACGTTGCCGGGCCAGTAGCAACTGACCAGCACCCGCATGGCTTCGGCGCTGAACTGGGTGGCTTTGCCGTTGTCGCGGTTGAAGCGGTCCAGAAAATGCTGGGCCATGGCCGGGATGTCCTCGCGCCGCTCCCGCAGCGGGGGCAACTGGATGCTGACCACGTTGATGCGGTAGTAAAGATCCGCACGAAACTCGCCGGCCTGCACCATGCGCTCCAGGTTGCGATTGGTGGCGAGGATGAGGCGCACGTCAACCTTCACCGGCGCGCCCCCGCCCACGCGCTCGAAGCTGCGCTCCTGCAGCACGCGCAGCAGCTTGGCCTGGAAGGCGGCGGAGATGTCGCCGATTTCGTCCAGGAAAAGCGTGCCGCCGTGCGCCATCTCAAAGCGCCCTTTGCGCTGCCCCTGGGCGCCGGTGAAAGCGCCCTTCTCGTGGCCGAAGAGTTCGCTCTCCAGCAGGGTTTCCGTCAACGCCGCGCAATTGACACCCACAAAGGGCTCCCGGGCGCGCGGGGACAGGCTGTGAATGGCGCGGGCCATGACCTCCTTGCCAGTGCCGCTTTCGCCGCGCAGCAGTACGGTAGTGCGCGAGGGGGCCACTTGGTGGATCTGCTCAAAGACCTTGAGCATGGGTGGCGAGACACCCACCACCTGCTCGATCTTGTGCCGGCGCCCGCTCAAGGCTTTTTGCATGCGGCGGTTGTCATCCTGCATGGATGCGGCGGCGGCGGTGACGCTGTCGTGCAGGCGCAGCGACTGCCCCATCAGCGTGGCCACCATGCGCAGCAGCCGCAGGTCGTCGGCGAACACGCGGCGCCCGTCGGGATTGAGGCAGTCCACCACCAGCACGCCGCGCGTCCGATGGTCCGCACGGATGGGCATGGCCAGCATGGCCACCGGGGTGCCGGGGCTCTGGTCGGCGCCCCCGGTGCGGTTCAAAAACAGCGGCTCCGCCCGCACATCGGACACGGCCGCGGGCAGGCCGCCGGCAAACACGCGCCCCACAATGCCCTCGCCGGACCCGAAGCGCAGGCGCTGCTGTTCGGCAGGGGTCAGGCCCACCGCGCACAGCCCCGTGAGCATCCCTTCCGCATCCTCCACGACCACAAAGGCGCGCCGCCAGTCAAAGGCGTGCAGCAGGTAGTTGAGCGCCTCGCGAAAGGTCTTGTGAACGTCAAGCGACGTGGTCAGTGTCTTGCCGATCTCGTAAACCGCTTCAAGTTCACGGCGGACCGTAGGGGGCGTAGTCGTCACGATGGCTCTCCCATCCTGTTGATGCCGACCGGGGTGCACCAGTAGCGGGACTCCACCGCGAGACCACGGCCTTGCAACAAATCCGACGCAAAAAACATGCCGATCAGGCCAGGCGCGGGCTTTGCCACAAACCCGACAAAGCGCGGACCTTGCGGTATGTCATGCACAGAACAAATTGCACAGACAGCACAGAAAAAATGCGGGTTCAACGGCCCAAAGCACATGGCACCGAAGTTGCAGAGGCAGGGCATCCCACCGACAGGAGTCAGCCATGCCAGACGAGCGCCGCCCTCCCGCACTTGCCCGCAGCCACCTGCCCATCTACCTGGACTACGCCGCGACCACCCCCGTCGACGGCCGTGTGGCCAACAAGATGTGGCCCTACCTGACCGAGCAATATGGCAACCCCGCCAGCCGGTCCCACGCCTTTGGCTGGGCGGCCGAAGAGGCGGTGGAACTGGCGCGCGAGCAGGTGTGTTCGCTGGTCAACGCCGACCCGCGCGAAATCGTCTGGACCTCCGGCGCCACCGAGTCCAACAACCTGGCCCTCAAGGGTGCGGCCCACTTCTACCAGGCCAAGGGAAAGCACCTGGTGACGGTTGCCACCGAGCACAAAGCCGTGCTCGACAGCATGCGGGAGCTGGAGCGCGAAGGCTTCGAGGTCACCGTTCTGCCCGTGCTGCCCAGCGGTTTGCTGGATCTGGACCGCTTCAAGGCCGCGCTGCGTCCCGACACCGTGCTGGCGTCGGTAATGTTCGTGAACAACGAAACCGGCGTGATTCAGGACATCGCGGCCATTGGGGCCCTCTGCCGCGACAAGGGCGTTCTGCTGCATGTGGACGCCGCGCAGGCGGTAGGCAAGGTCGCGATCGACCTGCAGAGTCTGCCGGTGGATTTGATGTCCATGTCGGCCCACAAGATCTACGGACCCAAGGGCATTGGCGCGTTGTATGTGCGGCGCAAGCCCCGCGTGCGGATCGAGGCGCAGATGCATGGCGGCGGGCATGAGCGCGGCATGCGGTCGGGCACGCTGGCCACCCACCAGATCGTGGGGATGGGCGAAGCCTTCTGGTTGGCGCGCGACCAGATGGCCAGCGACAACGCGCGCATCGCGGCGCTGCGCGCGCGACTGTGGGCCGGCATCTCCCGACTCGACAGCGTCGAGCTCAATGGCGACCCAGTGCACCGCGCCTGCGGCTACCTCAATGCCAGCTTCAACTATGTGGAGGGCGAGTCGCTGCTGATGGGAATGAAGGGCGTGGCGGTGTCATCGGGCTCCGCGTGCACGTCGGCCAGCCTGGAGCCCAGCTACGTGCTGCGCGCCATGGGCCGCAGCGACGAGTTGGCGCACAGCTCCGTGCGCTTCTCCATCGGCCGCTTCACGACAGCGGAAGAAATCGACGCCACGATCGCGCAAGTGACCGAGGTGGTAACGCGCCTGCGCCACATGAGTCCCCTGTGGGACCTCGTGCAGGCGGGCATCGACCTGTCCACGATCCAGTGGGCTGCACATTGACCCGACGGCAGGAGAGACACCATGGCCTACAGCGACAAAGTCGTGGACCACTACGAGAACCCGCGCAATGTCGGCGGCTTCGACGCGAACGATGACCAGGTGGGCACCGGCATGGTCGGAGCCCCAGCCTGCGGCGATGTGATGAAGTTGCAGATCCGGGTCAACGCCCAGGGCGTGATCGAGGACGCGAAGTTCAAGACCTACGGCTGCGGCTCGGCCATCGCGTCGAGTTCCCTGGTCACCGAATGGGTGCGGGGGCGCACGCTGGACGAAGCGCTGGCGATCAAGAACTCCGCCATCGCCGAGGAGCTCGCACTTCCTCCCGTGAAGATCCACTGCTCCATTCTGGCCGAGGACGCCATCAAGGCCGCCGTGGCTGATTACCGCGCACGCCACCAGCCGCCAGCCCCCTCCGCCGAGGTGGTGATCGAGCAGCAGGCTTGCGAGCCCCGCGGCAGCTGAGCCGCCCCAACCAGGAGAACCGCCATGTCCACCCCCCAAGAAGCGCCGCTGTCCGCCGCATCGCCCCTGCCCGGACTGCTGGACTTCACCCCCAGTGCCGCGGCCAAGGTGTCCGCGTTGATCGAGGAAGAAGGCAATCCGCAACTCAAGCTACGCCTGTACGTCACGGGGGGCGGATGCTCAGGCTTTTCCTATGGCTTCGTCTTCGACGACCAGGTGGCCGAGGACGACACCGTCGTCACCACGGAAGGAGTCGCACTGGTGGTGGATGCCATGAGCCTGCAGTACCTGGTGGGCGCACGGGTCGACTTTGAAGACGGCTTGGAAGGGTCGCGCTTCGTCATCCACAACCCCAACGCGCAAACCACGTGCGGCTGCGGTAGTTCGTTTTCCGCCTGAGGTAATGCCATGTCCATCTCGTTGACACCCGCCGCCGCGCGCCACGTCCAAAAGTCGCTGTACAAGCGCGGCAACGGCCTGGGATTGCGGCTGGCCGTCAAGACCAGTGGCTGCTCGGGCTTCGCCTATGCGCTGGAATTTGTGGACGCGATGAACCCCGACGACCAGTGCTTCGAGCACCACGGGGTCAAGATCATCGTTGATCCGCGCAGCCTTCAGATGCTGGACGGTACCGAACTCGACTTTGTGCGCGAAGGCCTGAACGAGGGCTTCAAGTTCAACAACCCGAACGCCAAGGCCAGTTGCGGCTGCGGCGAGAGCTTCGCCGTCTAAAGCCATGGCCCTTCTACAGATCAGCGAACCCGGCCGCTCCGCCGCTCCCCACCAGCACCGGCTGGCGGCGGGCATTGATCTGGGAACCACCAACTCGCTCGTTGCCACCGTCCAGAGTGCGCAGGCCCGCGCGCTGCCCGATGCCACCGGTGCGCTACTGCTGCCCTCGGTGGTTCGCTACCTTCCCGGCGGCACTGCCGTGGTGGGCGCACCCGCGCAGGCGCATCAGGTGGAGGACCCGCAGAACACCATCGTCTCGGCCAAGCGCTTCATGGGCCGCACGCTGTCGGACGTCACCGAGGCACAGGCCTTGCCCTACCGCTTTGTGGACGCCCAGGGCATGGTCGGCATTGCCACTGCGGCGGGCGAACGCTCGCCCGTACAGGTCTCGGCCGACATTCTTGCGGCCCTGCGGCTGCGCGCCGAAGAAGCCCTGGCCGGCCCGCTGGCCGGGGTGGTCATCACCGTGCCCGCCTACTTCGATGACGCACAGCGCCAGGCCACCAAGGACGCCGCCAGACTGGCCGGCCTGAATGTGCTGCGCCTGCTCAACGAGCCCACGGCGGCCGCCATTGCCTACGGTCTGGACAAGGCCGCCGAAGGCACCTTTGTGGTGTACGACCTGGGCGGGGGAACGTTCGACGTTTCGGTGCTCCGGCTTGCGCGCGGCCTCTTCGAGGTGCTTGCTACCGGTGGCGACTCCGCGCTGGGCGGCGACGACTTCGACCGTGCGGTGGCCGAGTGGTTCTGCGCACAGCACGGCGTGCCGGGGCTGCAGGCGCTGGCGCCCACCGCACAGCGGGCGCTGCTGAGCGCGGCGCGGTCGGCCAAGGAATCGCTGTCGTCCAGCGAGGTCGTTCCCCTGTGCGTCGCCATGCCCGGCGGCGGCACCCTGCAGGCCCTGCTCAGCCAGGACCAGTTCGCGCAGATCGCCAAGGGGCTGATCGACCAGACCCTGCGCGCCACCCGGCGTGCGCTGCGTGACGCGCGGCTGTCCACGGCAGACATCGATGGCGTGGTGCTCGTGGGCGGCTCGACGCGCATGCGCGCGGCACAGGACGCGGTGCGCGACTTCTTCGGCACCGAGCCGCTGTGTGACATCGATCCCGACCAGGTCGTCGCCTTGGGCGCTGCCATGCAGGCGGATGTGCTGGTGGGCAACGGCACGGGCGACGGCTGGCTGTTGCTGGACGTCTGCCCACTGTCCCTGGGGCTGGAGACCATGGGCGGCCTGGTCGAGAAGATCATTCCACGCAACTCCACGCTGCCCATTGCGCGAGCCCAGGAGTTCACCACCTTCAAGGACGGGCAGACGGCCATGAGCCTGCATGTGGTGCAGGGTGAGAGGGAGTCCGTGTCGGATTGCCGCTCCCTCGCGCGCTTTGAGCTGCGCGGCATCCCCGCAGCGGTGGCGGGCGCGGCGCGCATCCGCGTGAGCTTCCAGATTGACGCCGATGGCCTACTGTCGGTCACCGCGCGCGAGCAAACCACAGGCACCGAGGCGCATGTTGAAGTGAAGCCCAGCTACGGTCTGGCCGACGCCCAGATCGCATCCATGCTGCAGGAAGCGGTGGGTGCATCGGCCCGGGACATGCAGCTGCGTTCGCTGCGCGAGGCGCAAGTCGATGCGCGCCGCCTGCTGGACGCCACCTGTGCCGCGCTGGCGCAGGACGGGGCCTTGCTGGCCCCGGGCGATCTTCAGGCGATACGCCAGGCGGCCTTCGGCCTGGCGGACCTGCTGGAAACCGAAGAGGACGCGCAGGCCCTGCGACTGCAAAGCGCCCAGCTGTCCGCCGCGACCGAAGGATTCGCGGCCCAACGCATGAATGCGTCCATCCAGAAGGCACTGGCAGGCCGCGCCCTCGAAAGCCTCTGATGCCCACCGTCCATGTACTGCCCCACCCCGTGCTGTGCCCCGGGGGCATGGATTTCGAAGGCCGTCGCGGCACCTCGCTGTGCGAGGGGATGCTACGCGCTGGACTGGCCATCGAACATGCCTGCGACATGGTGGCCGCCTGCGCCACCTGCCATGTGCATGTGCGCCAGGGCGGCGCGTCGTTGACCGAAGCGGACGAGGCGGAGAGCGACCAGCTCGACAACGCCTGGGGACTGGACGCTCAGTCGCGCCTGGCCTGCTGCGTGCGGCTCGGCGATGCCGACCTGGTGGTGGAATTGCCCCGGCACACCCGCAATCACGCACGCGAGCAGTAGAAACCTGTTCAACGCCTTTTCGGGGACCGCATCCGAGTGCCATCGGGAGGATGTGTGCTGCGAATGCACCGCATGGGCGCGTGCCCGTGCAAGCCGCCCGGGCGTTCGACGACCCGTTTTCGCGCCAACCCTTCGACAAGGTCCTTGTGCGGCCTTGACAGGTCTTGACCACGCTCTGACAGCCGACGTCCCGGTGTCTGGAACAGCACATTCCCGACACCCAGCGCAGACCGCAACCATGCGCCCCCCACCAAGCCGCCGCCAAAGCGCACAAAAAGGACCGGATTCCCCGTGGCACACCGTTTGCAGTAGGTACGAAAAGGACCTCGCAACATGGCACCTCACCCCATCATCAACGACACGACCCTGCGCGATGGCGAGCAGACAGCGGGGGTGGCCTTCACGGTGGAAGAAAAGTGCGCCATTGCGCGTGCACTGGCCGATGCGGGCGTGCGCGAAATGGAAGTCGGCATCCCGGCCATGGGGCCTGAGGAGATGGCCTGCATCGCCGCCATCGCCGCGCAAGAGTTGCCGGCACGCCTGATGGTGTGGGGCCGCATGACGGACCGCGATCTGGACCTGGCGCTGCGCACCCCCGCCCACATCGTCCATCTGTCGATCCCGGTGTCCGACATCCATCTGCGCCACAAGCTGCGCCAGTCGCGCGCCTGGGCACTGGGGGAAGTCCGCCGGGTGCTCACCCGGGCCCAAGCCAGCGGCCGCGAGCTGTCCGTGGGCCTGGAAGACGCTTCCCGGGCCGACCCTGCCTTCGTGACCGAAGTCGCCCGGCTGGCCCAGGCGTGCGGAGCGCAACGGGTACGGTACGCCGACACGCTGGGCGTGCTGGACCCCTTCTCGACCCACGAGGCCATCGCACGCCTGCGCGAGTGCATCGACATCGGCATCGAGATTCACGCCCACAACGACCTGGGCCTGGCCACGGCCAACACCCTGGCCGCGTTGCGGGCCGGCGCCACACACGCCAACACCACCGTCAACGGGCTGGGCGAGCGCGCAGGCAACGCCGCGCTGGAAGAGGTGGTCATGGGCGTGCGCCATCTGCTGGGCGGCGACACTGGCGTGGCCACCCAGGCGCTGGTGGGCATCTCGGGCCAAGTGGCGCGGGCATCGGGCCGCGCGGTGGCGGCCAACAAGAGCATCGTGGGTGATGCGGTCTTCACGCACGAATCGGGCATCCACATCGATGGCCTGCTCAAGAATCCCAGCACCTACGAGAGCTTCGACCCCGCCGAGCTGGGCCGCCAGCGGCGTACCGTGCTCGGCAAGCATTCGGGGTCGCAGGCGGTGCGCCATGCCTACGGCGAAATCGGCATCCCGCTCGATGACGAGCGCCTGACCGGCCGGCTGCTCGGCCGCATTCGCGCCCATGCCGAAACGGCCAAGCAGGCGCCCACATCACAGGACCTGCAGCGCTTTCTGGCCGAAACCACGCCACGCGCGGCAGGTGCGGGCGCAAGCCGGCAAGCCGTCGCGCCATGACCCCACCGGAGGACACCATGCTCGCCGCGCATGAACAGCGCCTGCCCCGCCGCCGTGGCTGGTGGACGCTGGTGCGCAGCGACGTGGACTGTGCCCTGCAGCGAGACCCCGCGGCGCGCAACCGCCTGGAGGTCTGGACCATCTATCCCGGCGTGCAGGCCACGGCACACCACCGCATTGCCCATGCGCTGTGGACGCGCGGCTGGCGCTACCTGGCCCGCTGCGTGTCCTACGCCTCGCGCTGGCTGACCAACGTCGACATCCACCCGGGCGCCCGCATTGGCGAGCGCTTCTTCATCGACCACGGCGCGGGCGTCGTCATCGGGGAAACCGCCGAGATCGGTGACGACGTGACGCTTTACCACGGCGTGACGCTGGGTGGCACCACCTGGAACCCCGGCAAGCGCCATCCCACCCTGGGCGACGGCGTGGTGGTGGGGGCGGGAGCAAAGATCCTGGGGCCGATCCAGGTCGGCAACGGCGCCCGTGTGGCCGCCAACTCGGTGGTGATCGCGCCCGTTCCCGAGGGGGCCACCGTGGTTGGCATTCCCGGCAGGGTGGTCGCGCCCCGGCGCAGCACGCCCCATGGCTTCGACCTGGACCACCACCTGATCCCGGACCCGGTCGGCAAAGCCATGGTCTGCGCGCTGGACCGCCTGGCCCGGCTCGAACGCGCCTGGGCCGCAGGCCGCAACGCGCCCCACGGCGGACTCGACAGCGCTGGGGGCCCTGCGCCGCAGACTTCCGAAGGCGCATGCGGCGCCGGCTGCACCTTGTCCGCCTCCGGCTGCGACATCCCACCACCGACTCCCGAGGAGTGACCCATGGATGACTTTCTGACCCGCCTCAAGAACCTCTCATCGGCAGAGGACTTTCTGCAGTTCTTCGGTGTGCCGTTCGACCCGGCGGTGGTCAACGTCAGCCGGCTGCACATCCTCAAGCGCTTCTTTCAGTACCTGCGCCAGCAGGGCCAGGTGCCGCCCTCGGGCGACGAACTGGCACTGTTCACTGCGTACCGCGAACTATTGGCCCGCGCCTATGCGGACTTCGTGACCTCCACCCCGGCGCAGGAGAAGGTCTTCAAGGTGTTCCAGGACGTGGGGGGCAAGCAGCACGTCTCGTTGGAAAGCCTCAAGCATTCGGCGCCGTCCCGCCTTGCCGCCTGAACCCAAGGAGCATCCCATGCACATCGTCGTCTGTATCAAGCAGGTCCCTGACTCGGCGCAGATCCGCGTCCACCCCGTCACCAACACCATCATGCGCCAGGGGGTTCCGGCCATCGTCAACCCCTACGACCTGTTCTCGCTGGAAGAAGCGTTGCGCCTCAAGGACCAGTTTGGAGGCAAGGTGACCGTGCTGTGCATGGGGCCGCCGCAGGCGGAAGAAGCCTTGCGCAAGTGCATCAGTTTCGGTGCCGACGACGCCGTGCTGGTCACCGATCGCGCCTTTGCCGGGGCCGATACGCTGGCCACGTCCTATGCGCTCGCAGCGGGCATCCGGCAGATCGCCCGCGAACAGGCCGTGGACATCGTCTTCACGGGCAAGCAGACCATTGACGGCGACACCGCGCAAGTCGGCCCGGGCATCGCCAAGCGCCTGGGCCTGCAGCTGTTGACCTATGTGTCGCGCATCGTCGAAACCGACCTGGACCAGCACACCATCACCGTGGAGCGGCGGGCGGAGGGCGGAGTGCAGGTGCTCAAGACGGCGCTGCCCTGCCTCATCACCATGCTGGAGAACACCAACGAACTGCGCTTTGCCAACCTGCCGGCCATGATCCACGCCGCCGCCTATCCAGTGCGCAAATGGAACAAGGAGGACGCAGGCATCGAGGACCTCGAAAAGATCGGCCTCAAGGGCTCGCCCACGGTGGTGAGCAAGGTGTTCGGCCCCACGCCGCGCAGCGAAAAGGCCGAGATGCTGGCGCTGGAGACCTCGACCCTGCGCGACGTGTCGCTGAACCTGCTGCAGAAGATCTTTACACGCCACCCCACCCTGGAAGCCGACCTGCTCATGAAGGAGGAAGCATGAACGCCCCCACCGCCCCATCGGCTGCTCCCGCCCGGCGCCCCGCCGGGCGCGCCGGACGCAACACCGAGCTGCCAGAACACCTCAAGGCCTACAAGGGCGTGTGGGTGTTCATCGAACACGACCGCGGCCATGTGCACAGTGTGTCGTGGGAGCTGCTGGGCGAAGCCCGCAAGCTGGCCGACATTCTGGGCAGCCAGGTCGGCGTGGTGGTGCTCGGCGGCAACGACGAGCCGCTGGAAGCCTACGCGGCTGAGGCCTTCACCTTTGGCGCCGACAAGGCCTACATCGTCCACGACCCGGTGCTCAAGGGCTACCGCAACGAGCCCTTCACCAAGGGCCTGACGGACCTGGTCAACAAGTACCAGCCCGAGATCCTGCTGCTGGGCGCGACGTCTATGGGCCGCGATCTGGCGGGGTCGGTAGCCACCACGCTGCTCACGGGCCTGACCGCCGATTGCACCGAGCTGAACATCGACCCCGCGTCCAAGGCCCTGGCTGCCACGCGGCCGACCTTTGGCGGCTCGCTGCTGTGCACCATCATGACGCTGGCCTACCGTCCCCAGATGGCCACGGTGCGCCCGCGGGTGATGGCCATGCCACGCGCCGAGACCGGTCGCACGGGGGAGATCGTCCAGGACACGCTGGGCATGGTCGAGACGCAGATCGTGACCAAGCTGCTGGACTTCATTGCCGACGCGCACAGCAACCGCATCAACCTGCCTTACGCGGACGTGATCGTCAGCGGCGGCAAGGGTCTGAAGAACCCCGAGAACTTCAAGCTGGTGTTCGAGCTGGCACGTGTGCTGGGCGGCGAAGTGGGCGCAACACGGCCGTGCGTGCAGGCCGGCTGGGTGGAGGCGGACCGCCAGGTGGGCCAGACCGGCAAGACGGTGCGCCCCAAGCTCTACATCGCCGCAGGCATCAGCGGCGCCATCCAGCACCGCGTGGGCATGGAAAGCTCGGACGTGATCGTCGCGATCAACACCGACCCGAATGCGCCCATTTTCGACTTCGCGCACTACGGCATCGTCGGCAATGCCCTGCAGGTGCTGCCCGCGTTGACGAGCGCCTTCGCCGAGCACTTGGCCAAGGCCCGCCGCCAGGTGGCCTAAGCCCATTCACCTCAAGGGGAACGCCATGAAGAAACCCTCCCAATTCGACGCCATCGTGGTTGGCGCCGGCGCGTCGGGCAACGCCTGCGCCTACACGCTGGCCCGGGCCGGCCTCAAGGTCCTGCAGATCGAGCGCGGGGAATACCCGGGCAGCAAGAATGTGCAGGGGGCCATCCTCTACAGCGACGCGCTGGAGAAGATCATTCCCGATTTCCGGGAAGACGCCCCGCTGGAACGGCACATCATCGAGCAGCGTGTCTGGGTGCTCGACGACAACAGCTTCGTCGGCACGCACTACCGCAGCGACGACTACAACAAGCCGCCCTACAACCGCTACACCATCATCCGCGCGCAGTTCGACAAGTGGTTCAGCTCCAAGGTGCGCGAGGCCGGGGCGCTGCTGATTTGCGAGACCACCGTGGACCATCTCATCATGGACGGCGACCAGGTGGTGGGCGTGCAATGCGACCGCGAAGCGGGCGACGTGTACGCCGACGTGGTGATCCTCGCGGACGGCGTGAACAGCACGCTGGCACGCAAGGCGGGGTTTCACGGCGAGATCAAGGCGGGTAACGTTGCGCTCGCGGTCAAGGAGATTCTGTTCCTGCCCGAAGAGACCATCCGCCAGCGCTTCAACATCGGCGAAGAGGAGGGCGTGGTCATCGAGATGGTCGGCAAGATCACCGACGGGATGATGGGCACGGGCTTCCTCTACACCAACAAGGAGTCGCTGACGCTGGGTATCGGCTGCATGCTGGGCGATTTCAAGGCCAGCCCCAACAAGACCAGCCCCTATGCGCTGCTTGAGCGGCTCAAGCAGCATCCTTCCATTGCCCCGCTGATCCAGGGCGGCGAGATGAAGGAGTACGCCGCGCACCTCATCCCCGAGGGTGGCTTTTATGCGGTGCCCAAGGTGTATGGCAACGGCTGGATGATCGTGGGCGACTCGGGCGGGTTCGTCAACGCGGTGCACCGCGAGGGCTCCAACCTGGCCATGACCACAGGGCGCCTGGCCGCCGAAACCGTGATCGCTGCCAAGGCCGCTGGCCTGCCGATGAACGAGGCCGCGCTCAAGCCCTACAAGACCGAACTCGACAAGAGCTTCGTCATGAAGGACCTGCACAAGTACCGTGACATGCCGGGCGTGTTCCACAAGAACAACCAGTTCTTCACCACCTACCCGGAGCTGGTCTCGCGCGCCGCGCACAAGATGTTCACCGTCGACGGGGTGGACAAGAAGACCAAGGAACGCGAGATTTTTTCGAGCTTCCGCAACTCGCGGTCACTCACCGGCCTGGTGGGCGACGCCGTCAAACTCTGGAGGGCCTTCCGATGAGTACCGCCGCCACGCATGTGAACGTCGAAGAAAAGCTGTTCCAGAACCGCTACCGGGTGGACGCCGGCCGGCCCCACATCCAGATCAAGGACCCCGCCATTTGCTCCAACGATTGCACGGACCAGTCGTGCACGCACGTGTGTCCGGCGTCCTGCTACAAGGCGGAGGGCAACGGCAGCGTGACGCTGATCACCGATGGCTGCCTGGAGTGCGGCAGCTGCCGCATCATCTGCTCGGAGCACAGCAATGTGAACTGGGAGTACCCCCGGGGCGGGCACGGCATCCTATTCAAATTCGGCTGAGGCAAGCACCCAAGCCTGCGCGCTCGGCGAGGCTGCGCCCTGGCTCCAGCAGCTTACCTACGATGGCTAAGCGCGTTGGACACCAGCTTGGAGGTGATATCGACGATCTGGATCATCCGGTCGTAGGGCATGCGCGTCGGACCAATGACCCCCAGCGTTCCGACCACCTGCCCATCCACCTCGTAGGGTGCGCTGACGACGGACAGTTCCTCGAACGGCACTACCTGACTCTCTCCGCCAATGTAAATGCGCACCCCTTCGGCCTGGCTGGAAATGTCCAGCAACCGGAGGATCTGGGTCTTTTGCTCGAACAACTCAAAAGCCCGCCGCAGATTGCCCATGTCGCTGGAGAAATCACTGACCGACAGGAGATTGCGCTCGCCGGAGATGACGACCTCCTCCTGCGCTGCGGACAACGCCTCGGACCCCGCATTCACCGCGGCGTGCATGAGAGACGCAATCTCACCCCGCAGCACATCCACCTCGGACCGCAGGCGCTCTCGGACCTGCTCCATGGCGAGCCCGGCGTAGTGGGCGTTCAGAAAATTGGAAGCCTCGACGAGCTGGGAGGACGAATAGTCCGCATCCGTGAAGATCACTCGGTTCTGCACGTCACCTTCAGGCGACACGATGATGACCAGAAAACGCCGCTCGGACAGGCGCAGGAATTCAATGTGGCGGAACACCGAAGTCCGCCGTGGAGCCATCACAACCCCCACAAACTGCGACAGATTGGACAGCAACTGCGCTGCGTTCGCGATCACTTTCTGCGGCTGCTCGGGCGCCAGCTGCGGGGCCGTGAGCGGATCACGCTGCACGGTCAACATGGTGTCCACAAACAGGCGGTAACCTCTGGCGGTCGGGACCCGTCCAGCCGATGTATGCGGACTGGCAATAAGCCCCAGTTCCTCCAGATCGGCCATCACGTTGCGGATGGTCGCAGGCGAGAGATCCAGCCCCGAAGCGCGGGACAACGTGCGCGACCCGACCGGCTGCCCGTCAGCGATATAGCGCTCGACCAGAGCTTTGAGCAATAACTTGGCACGGTCATCGAGCATGGAATCATTTTAATGATGTAATTTCACGATGACGTCCAAATTCCGCCATGTGGCGCTCATCGGCAAGTACCACGCTTCATCGGCAGGTCCCACAGGAGACAGCCTGCGCCAAGCCCTGGAAGATATTGCGCACCTGCTGGAGCGCCAGGGCTGCGAAGTGGTGCTGGAGGCAGAGACCGCGAGCAATACGGGCATTGCGCACTACCCCGTCCTCACGGCGGATGAGATCGGATCCCGATGCGACCTGGGCCTGGTCGTGGGCGGGGACGGCACGATGCTGGGCATCGGCCGGCGGCTTGCGCGCTTCGGCACCCCGCTGATTGGCATCAACCAGGGCCGCCTGGGCTTTATCACCGACATTCCCTTCGACGCTTACCGAACCACTTTGCCGGCCATGCTGCAAGGGGAATACGAGGAAGACCTGCGTCCCCTCATGCACGCCAAGGTGGTGCGGGACGAACGGACCGTGTACGAGGCCCTGGCCATGAACGACGTAGTGGTCAACCGCGGAGCCACCTCTGGCATGGTCGAACTGCGGGTGGAAGTGGGTGGGCGTTTCGTGGCCAACCAGCGTGCCGACGGGTTGATCATTTCATCCCCTACGGGTTCGACGGCGTATTCGCTATCGGCCGGTGGCCCCATGCTCCACCCCTCCATTCCAGGCTGGGTGCTGGTGCCCATTGCGCCGCACACCCTGTCCAACCGGCCCATCGTGCTTTCCGATGCCACCGAAGTGGCGGTCGAGGTGGTGAGCGGCCGCGATGTCAGCGCCAATTTCGACATGCAGTCGCTGGCATCGTTGCTGCACGGAGACCGCATCCTGGTCAAGCGGTCGGAACACTGCGCGCGCTTTCTGCACCCTGAAGGATGGAATTACTTTGCAACTCTGCGCAAGAAGCTGCGCTGGAATGAAGGAGGCTCCTGACCATGGCGCTCAGGCGGATCACGCTGCGGGATTTTGTGATCGTCCAGGCCCTGGAACTCGACCTGGCGGCGGGTTTCACGGTGCTGACCGGGGAGACCGGTGCGGGCAAGTCCATTCTGATCGACGCACTGCAGCTCATCCTGGGCTCGCGCGCCGATGCGGGCGTGGTTCGGGACGGGGCCGACAAAGCCGATCTGAGTGCCGAGTTCGACTGCCCGCCCCATGTGCAGCCCTGGCTGGAAGAAGCCGGTTTCGCGCTGGAGGACGTGCTGCTGTTGCGCCGTACCGTCGACACCCAGGGCAAAAGCCGCGCATGGATCAACGGCGCGCCGGCCACGGCAGGCCAGTTGCGGGCGCTGGGTGACAACCTTCTTGATATCCACGGTCAGCACGCTTGGCAAAGCCTCACCCGCCCGGAATCGGTGCGCGGACTGCTGGACGCCTTTGCGGGGTTGCAAACGGCCGAGACGGCAGCACGGTGGGCGCAATGGCGCGCGAATCAACATGCCCTGGAACGGGCGCGCATGGCGCAATCCACGCTGCAACAAGAACGTGAACGTCTGCAATGGCAGATCGGCGAGGTGGGCAAGCTCGCGCCAGCGGAAGGCGAATGGGACGAACTGGAAGCCCAGCACAAGCGGCTTTCGCACGCGCAAGCACTGCTGGACAGTGCCGAGGGCGCTCTCCAGGTCTTGCAGAGCGAGGAGTCGGGTGCGCTGACTGGCCTCACGCGCGCACATGCGCTGCTGCAAGACCAGGAACATATCGAGCCAGAGTTCGCCAATCTGGCGGACATCCTTTCCTCCAGCCTGGCTCAGGCAAACGATGTGGTGCACTCGCTGCAGATGTACCTTCGCCATGCGGAGATTGATCCACAGCGCATGGCAGAACTCGACAGCCGGATCTCGCTGTGGATGGCACTGGCACGCCGCTACAAGCGGCCGCCTGCCGAGTTACCCGCCCTGTTGTCGAGTTGGAAAAAAGAACTACTGGCCCTGGATGCCGCTACGGACCTCGAACAGTTGGAAAACGCCGAGGCGGCCAGCGCTAAAGCCTATCATTCGGCCGCGCGCGCGCTATCCTTGGACCGCGCCAAGGCCGCTCCCAAACTGTCGGCAGCCATCACGCACGCCATGCAGGGCTTGGGCATGGAAGGCGGCAAATTCGAGGTTGCGGTGTCCAAGGCGTCCGAACCAGCGTCCCACGGCATCGACGATATTGCGTTTCTGGTGGCAGGCCATCCCGGTACAACGCCCAAGCCGGTCGGCAAGGTGGCGTCGGGGGGCGAGCTCTCTCGCATCTCGCTTGCCATTTCCGTGACGACCAGCGAACTGGGAGTCGCCCCTACCCTCATTTTTGATGAGGTGGATTCCGGCGTGGGCGGAGCGGTGGCGGAAACCGTAGGCCAGCTGATGCAGCGCCTGGGTGCGGACCGGCAGGTGCTCGCCGTCACGCACCTGCCGCAGGTGGCGGCCTGCGCCCACCATCACCTCAAGGTTTCCAAGCACAAGAGCGACAAGGGCACCACCAGCACCGTGGCGTTGGTAGAAGGCGATGCCCGGGTTGCGGAAGTAGCGCGCATGCTGGGCGGCGGAAAGCCTACCAGCACCACGCTGGCCCACGCGCGCGAAATGCTCGATCTGGCGGCAGTGGCGCCTCAAGGGATCCACTGATGGCGCTCGAAATCGTGTTGATTACCGGCATGTCCGGTTCCGGGAAGTCCGTCGCACTGCACGCGCTGGAGGATGCCGGCTACTACTGCGTGGACAACCTGCCGCCGGAACTGCTTCCCGCCTTTGTGGCACTGGAGCACCGCCACCACGGCAACCGCGTGGCCATTGCGATGGACGTGCGCAGCGCAACCTCCCTGCACCAAGTTCCCCAGGAACTGAAGCGCCTGCGGAGCCAGGGTGTCTCGGTGCAATCTATCTTCCTGGACGCCACCATCGACACGCTGGTGCGGCGCTTTTCGGAAACACGGCGGCGCCACCCTCTTTCAAACGACGACCTCCAGAAGGGACGGCGGGCGCTGGTGCAGATCATTGAGCTGGAGCGGGAACTGCTGGCCGAGCTGCGTGAAGAAGCGCACGTGATCGACACCAGCACGATACGGGCGTCCCAGCTGCAGAGCTACGTCAAGAGCCTGCTGGCCACCACCCATGGGCAGATGACGCTGGTGTTCCAGTCCTTTGCATTCAAGCGGGGCATCCCGATGGACGCGGACTACGTATTCGATGTGCGCATGCTCCCCAATCCACATTACGAGCCTTCGCTGCGCGACCTGACCGGTTTGGATGCCTCGGTGGCAGAGTTCCTGCGCCAGCAGCCCGACGTGTCCTTGATGCAGGCGCATATTGAGCAGTTCCTGACCCATTGGCTGGAGATGCTGGACCGGAATCACCGCAGCTACGTCACGGTCGCCGTGGGCTGCACAGGCGGTCAGCACCGCTCGGTCTACCTGGTGGAGCAACTCTCGGAAGCCATGGGCCACCGCTGGAGCACGCTCAAGAGGCACCGAGAACTGGACGGCAGATAGACGGCGCGATCAGCGCCCCGCCCGCAGAACCCTCACCAGAGCGCCGAGCGGGTCGCGTCCAGCAGCTTGCGTATCGGCGCCGGCAAACCCATGCCCTGCCATGCCTCAGGGCCATACCAGTCCCCGGGGTCCTGCCCAGGCTGCGCTGACGCCCCTGCAGCAACCAACACAGGGTGAAGGTGCAAATCCCGGTGTGTCAGGACATGGACGAATGGCGGGAGCTCTTCCATCGCCAAGTCGCAGGCATCCCCGAGGGATGCCACGCAGTCCTGCAATGCCGCCCTGTCGGCAAACACGGGCACGCAGTGCATACCTGCCCAAATGCCGTCGGCAGGCCTGCGCTGCAACCACACGGCCCCAGCGGCATTGCGAAGGACCAGCAGATACCACGACTCCGCCCGGCGAAGCAGCTTGCGTGTCTTGACGGGATAGCGCTCCGGGTCGCCCGCCGCAAATGCTGCACAGCAAGCGACCAGGGGGCAGGCCTGGCACTTTGGCGAGCGCGGCGTGCACACCGACGCGCCCAAGTCCATGAGGCCTTGGGTATACCGGGGCATGGCCTCCGCGAGATCGGTGGTCGGAAGCAGGGACTGGGCCGCCCCCCACAGCGCGCGCTCGTTTTTAGCCTGCGCCAGATCCTCTTCAAACCCCAGTACACGGGTCAGTACCCGCCGGACATTGGCGTCCAGGATAGGGACCCGCTCTGAGAAGCAGAACGCGGCAATGGCGCCAGCAGTCGAACGGCCGATCCCGGGCAGCGTTGCCAGCTCTTGCGCCGAACGAGGAAACTCGCCCCCGTGGGTGTCGACCACGCGCTGGGCGCAACGGTGCAAATTGCGGGCACGGGTGTAATAGCCCAAGCCGCTCCACAACCCCATCACCTCGTCCTGGTCGGCTCGCGCCAGGGCCGCCACGTCGGGGAAACGTTCGAGAAAGCGCGCGTAGTACTCCAGGACCGTGGCCACCTGGGTTTGTTGCAGCATGATTTCCGAGAGCCAGACCCGATAGGGGTCCCGCGTCTTCTGCCAGGGCAGGTGGTTGCGGCCATGGGAGGCCTGCCATGCAACCACCCGTTCGGCAAGGTTCTCCGGTAGCGGGGCCCTCATGCGGACTGCGCGAGGCCATCCGCTGCGGTCACACCCGCAGTGCCGGGCAGCGCCACCAGCCGGCCCGTCAACTCCTGCAGCCGCTGTTCCAGCTGGACGAGCTCTTCCTCGCTCGCCTCAATTTCGGCAATGCGCTCCACCAAGCCGCTGGCCGCTTGCTGTATCCGGTCCACGGCCTCGATACGGCGCGCAAAGCTGCGACGGCGCTCGCGCAACTGGGCATCCAGCTGAGCTGTCGCCGACTTGCTCCACAACTCCAGATCGTTGGCCGCAGATTCGTAGACGGTGCGCAGCCGCATCGCCAGCGCACGCACCAGCCGCTCGGCAAACTCAGGCTGCGCGAGCTTCAGCGCGTTGCCTACACCAAGATACTGCAAATGGCTTTGCTCGATCTGGTTCAGATCACCAATGAAATGCTCCAGCTGCGGTGGCGATGGCACCTGCAGCGAGAAGCCGAATTCCGCGTTGAGCTGCCGGAACGTCCCGCCCAGCATGGCCTGGATCTCGGTGCCGGAGGCTTGCGCCTTGTCCAACGTACCCCGCAGCTGGTCGAACGTCTGGACGTAGATCTTTTTAACGCCAAGCTTCAGCCCCTTGTGCTGGAGTGTCTGGGCCAACTCCGCCAACTCTGCCTTCAGCGACTTGGCCCCCAACTGCTGAAACACGTCGCGAAGCAGCTTGAGATGCACCGCCCGCACGGCCTGGATCTTGGCCGTGCTCAGGTCGAACTCGCGCTGCTCCTGCTCGATGCGGTGGCGCATGGACTCGATCACGGAGGCGTTCTTGCCCCGCAGGCTGCGCAACTCGGCCATCTGGTCGTCGAGATCCCGGCGCCGGATATTGATGACACGGGAGGTTTCCGCCCGCAGGCTGGACACCCCGTTGGCCACGGCAGCCCGCAGGATGGACTGGCGCCGTCCCATGATGCCCCGCGCCAGAGCGTCTTCAAGGACAGGCAATCCGCTGCTTTCCAACAGCAGGTCATCGGCCGTGATCTTGGCGACCAGGCCTTTCTGCGCCGAGACAGGGACCACCCGGTCTAGCGGAACGCCCAGCATTTCCGCAGAGGTGCGGCATTGACGCTCGATCTGCGCCTGCACCTGCTCTGCGGAGTTCAGCGTGTCCCACAGCGTGTCGATCTTGTTCAGCACTACCAAGCGGGCGTCGATGCTCTCTGCCGACGTGGCCAAGTGCTCCCGCCAGATCGAGAGATCGGAGCGGGTCACCCCGGTGTCCGCCCCCAGAATGAACACCACCGCATGGGCCTGCGGAATCAGGTTCACCGTCAGCTCAGGCTCCGCGCCCACGGCGTTCAGTCCGGGGGTGTCCAGAATCACCAGGCCTTGCTTGAGCAAAGGATGCGGGATGTTGATGACCGCATGGCGCCACATGGGCACCTCCACCAACCCGTCCGCATCCGGGACCGGGTTTTCCTCGACCAGGTCGTCGTGCCAGAAACCTAGGGCGCGCGCGTCATCCAGGCTGACCTTGCGCACCTCGGAGACCTTTTCGAGCGCTGCAGCGATCTGGTCCGCGTTCCCTATTTCCAAGGGGATTTCCTGCCAGCGGTCGGCTTTCATCCGCCACTCTGCCAGGCTCTGTACTTGCAGCCGGGTTTCGATGGGGAGCAGGCGCAGGCAAGGTGCCACGCTGGCGTCATATCCCAACTCGGTGGGACACATCGTTGTGCGCCCGGCACTCGCCGGCATGATGCGGCGTCCGTAGTCCGCAAAGAAGATCGCGTTGATCAGCTCCGATTTGCCGCGGGAGAACTCTGCGACAAAAGCCACCATGACCTTGTCGCTGCGCACCTGCTCCTCCAAGCGGGCCAGCCGTTCCTGGACGGCCGCGTCCATGAGCTCGTGGGAGGACATCCACTCCGCCAGCCGTTTGAGCTGCAGGGCGAACTCACGCCGCCAGACGCCGTGCTGGTCGAACTGCTCGTTAAAGGAAGGGCCCACTTTGCTCCCGGAGGTCTAAGAAAACAATGTCCCCGCCAACCCGGCAGGCAGACACAAAATATAGCATCGACCGACGAGCCGCTGCCCCCGCCCCAGGGACCGCAAAGCTCCACAACTCAGGGACGCTGGCATCCGGGACAGAAGTAACTGCTTCGCTGCCCCTGCCGAATCAGCTGGATGGAGGCACCGCAACGATAGCAGGGCGCGCCCCCGCGTCCATACACGTTTGCCTGGGCCTGAAAGTGGCCGGCCGATCCGTCCGCGCTGGAAAAATCCCGCAACGTGCTCCCGCCCATCTCCACCGCCCGTGCCAGCACGGAGCGAATCGCCGCGTGCAGCTTTTCAACACGCACAGGCCCGATGCGGGAAGCCGCCGTGGTGGGACGGACGCCGGCAAGATACAGCACTTCCGACGCATAGATGTTGCCCACCCCAACCACCAGGCGGCCCGCCAGCAGCAGTTGCTTGATGGGCAGGCGGCTCTTTTTCAGGCCCAGCCGAAACGCCTCCAGAGAAAAGGCATCCGACAGAGGCTCCATTCCGAGCCCGCCAAGCAACTTGGCAGCGACAGGGTCCTGCTCGCCCGCCGCATACACCACGGCGCCGAACCGCCGGGGGTCGTGCAACCGCAAAGTGCCGAAGGTGGTCACCAGGGTGAAGTGGTCGTGGGCTCCGGCCGGCGGCAGACTCTCGGCAAAGCGCAGGCTGCCCGACATGCCCAGGTGCACCAGCAGCATCCCTTGGCTCAGGTCGAACAACAGATATTTGCCCCGGCGGCGAACCCCCAGCACCTCCTGCCCGACCAGGATCTGCGGCGCGCAGCCCAACGGCCAGCGCAAGGGCTTGCCCAGCTCCACCGACCGGATGCGTGCGCCCTCGACGGCTTGCGCCACGCTGCGGCGCGTGACTTCCACTTCGGGCAACTCAGGCATAGAAAGACCAGGGCGGCAGGACAGCAGGCATGGATTATTATGGCCCGATGGTGCTATTTCAGAGCTTTCGGACCGCATTATTGACCGCCCTGGCGGCCGTCGTCGCCCAGGGCGTTTGGGCCAAGCAGGCGGACACGCCGCCCCCCCCTGCGGACGAACCGGCAGTGGTTTCCAACCCCGCGCTGGACGCTGATCTGTTCTACGAGATCTTCCTCGGAGAACTCAGCGCCCGCACCGGCGATCCCGGCGCGGGGTACGCCTTCATGCTGGAGGCTGCACGCCGCAGCGCCGACGGCCAGCTCTACCAGCGGGCGGCAGACATCGCCTTGCAATCCCGCTCGGGCGAGTACGCCCTGGCAGCCGCCAAGGCCTGGAAGGACGCACTGCCGGAGTCGCGCGAGGCGAACCGCTACGTGCTGCAGATTCTCGTGGCGCTGAACCGCATTGCCGAAACGCCGGAATTGCTTCGCCAGGAACTGGCCCAGTCCTCCCCGCGCGCCAAGGCATCGACCTTGGCCGCACTGCCCCAGTTGTATGGCCGTGCCAGTGACAAGGCGCTGGCCGTAAAGGTCGTCGAATCCGCGCTGGTGGACGAACTCTCGCACCCCGCGACCGGCCCGGTCGCCTGGGTGTCCTTGGGTCGACTGCGTCTGGCCGCAGGGGACAAGCCCGGCGCGCTGGAGGCCGCGCGCAAGGCCCAGGTCCTGGACAACGCCAATGAAGGCGCAGCCCGGCTGGCGCTGGAGCTGATGGAAGAAAACGTGCTGGACGCCGAACCCGTGGTGGCCCAGGCGCTTGCGCACCAGCCTGTGCCAGAACTGCGCATGGCCTACGCGAGGGTGCTGCTCGGATTGCAGCGCTACCCCGACGCGGCCCGCCAGCTCGAGTCGGCGACCAAGGAGAAGCCGGACCTGCCCGAGGCATGGCTGGTGCTTGCCAATCTGCACTTGCAGGACAACCGCTTGCCCGCCGCGGAAGCCGCGCTGCAGCATTACATGGAACTGGCCAGCGCCGCGGCGGACCCCGAACTGCGCCAACGAGGCCTGACCCAGGCATACCTGCTGCATGCGCAGATTGCGGAGAAGAAAAAGGACTATGCGGCGGCCGAAGCCTGGCTGGCGCGTATCGACAGTGCAGAAGACCTCTTCAGCGCCCAAAGTCGCCGCGCCTCCCTGCTGGCACGGCAAGGAAAAATCGCCGAGGCGCGCGCGCTGCTGCGCAATCTGCCCGGCACATCGCCCGAGCAGCAACGCATGAAACTGCTGGCAGAAGTGCAGTTGCTGCGCGACCTGCACCTCTACCAGGACGCCTACAAAGTCCAGAGCGAACTCGTGGCGCTGGAGCCCGACGACCCGGAACTGGTGTACGACCAAGCGATGCTGGCCGAGAAGGCGGGCCGCCCCGAACTGATGGAGCAACTCCTGCGGCAGGTCATCGCACAGAAGCCGGACTACCACCACGCCTACAACGCGCTGGGCTACTCGCTGGCGGATCGCGGCCAGCGGCTGGAAGAGGCCAAGCAGCTCATCCTGAAAGCGCTGGAATTCGCGCCGTCAGATCCGTTCATCAACGACAGCCTGGCGTGGGTGGAATTCCGCATGGGCAACAAGGCGGAGGCCCGCCGGCTCCTGGAAGCCGCCTATAAGGCGCGGGCCGATGTGGAAATTGCCGCCCATTTAGGGGAAGTGCTCTGGAGCCTCGGCGACCAGGATGCCGCCCGGGCCGTCTGGAGAGAGGGCTTTCGCACCAGCCCTGACAACGAGACCCTCAAGGAAACACTCAAGCGCCTGGGGGCGCAGCCTTGACCCACACCGCATCCCACACAAACCAGACCGGCGCCCGGCCCTGGAACGGCCCCGGCTGGCAATACGCCCGATGGCTCTTCTGGGCAGTCTGCGCCTTGTGGCTAGCGGGCTGCGCGCAGGCGCCGCTCAAGCCTGCCGGGGAAGAGAACACGTGGTCCGGCCGCCTTTCACTGCAGGTCGAGGGGCAGAACGCGCAGTCGTTCGCCGCCCTGTTTGAACTGTGGGGCAGCGAGCGCCAGGGCGGCCTGGCGCTGACCAGCCCCCTCGGCACCCGGATCGCCCAGGTGGAATGGAACGAAGGCTACGCCCAGTTGACGACCGCCCAGGAAACACGCCGCTCCGACTCGCTCGACGCACTGCTGCAGGAGGTCGCTGGGGCGCCCATCCCCGTGGCCGCGCTGTTCCGCTGGTTCCAGGGCCAGCCAGCCAGCGCGCCCGGCTGGAGGGCGGACCTTTCCGCGCTGGAGCAAGGCCGGCTGGTGGCCCAGCGCGACGAGCCCGCACCCCAAGCCACCTTGCGCATTGCGCTGACGCGCTAGCCAGTCCTTTGAAAATCCAGGCGCCATTTCGCTTCTGGTGCCCCCTGCCCCATGCATTCCCTGTACGACGTGCCAGCCCCGGCCAAGCTCAACCTGTTCCTTCACATCATGGGCCGCCGTGCCGATGGATACCACTTGCTGCAATCGGTATTCATGCTCATCGACTGGTGCGACACGCTGCATTTCACCCGGCGCACGGATGGCCGGATCACCCGCGAAGACCTGGGCGCGCCCCTTCCAGAGACCGATCTCACCGTGCGGGCCGCCCTGGCACTGCAACAGGCCACCGGGTGTTCCGAGGGCGTGCACATTGGGGTCTTGAAGAGCATTCCCTCGCAGGCGGGCATGGGCGGCGGTTCGTCCGACGCGGCCACCACCCTGCTGGCGCTCAACCAACTGTGGGGCCTGGGCCTGTCGCGCGGCGCGCTGCAGAAGATCGGCTTGACACTGGGCGCAGACGTCCCGTTTTTTTTATGCGGGGGCAACGCCTGGGTGGAAGGAATTGGTGAGACAATAGCGCCGCTTGAGAAAGCGCACCAAGTGCCACAAGCGCGCTTCGCGGTAGTGAAGCCCGCAGCAGGCTTGGAGACAAAAACAATTTTTTCGTCGCCGAGTTTGAAACGTGATTCAGATAGTGCTACAATCTTAGGCTTTGCTGCAGCACACTTTGACTTCGGTCGAAATGACTTGCAGCCCGTTGCAGAAGCCTTGTGCCCGGATGTGACTCAAGCCATTCAATGGCTGGGAAAACGCGGATTGCAAGGCCGGATGACAGGCTCAGGAAGTGCAGTGTTTGCGCAAATGTCACATGCGGTGGATTTGTCCGGAGCCCCTGAGGGCTGGCAAGTCAAGCCATGTGAAAATCTGATGGTTCATCCTCTGGCAGGGTGGGCATCAGACGAAGATTAAGGTGGGCTGCCTTCGGCAGTCAACCTGTGTAGGGGAGTCGCCAAGCTGGTTAAGGCACCGGATTTTGATTCCGGCATGCGAAGGTTCGAATCCTTCTTCCCCTGCCAAATATCTTCTCGCGTACGGGCCTTTTTTCAGATTGCTGGGACTCTCATGCAAGCCAATCAACCCGACTTCATGGTTTTCACCGGCAATGCCAACCCTGGCATGGCAGCTGAAATTGCCCAACACCTCGGCACCCCTCTGGGCGCGGCCGACGTGGGTCGCTTCTCCGACGGCGAAGTCACCGTCGAAATCAAGCAGAACGTGCGTGCGCGCGATGTGTTCGTGGTGCAGTCCACCTGCGCGCCCACCAACGAAAACCTGATGGAACTGCTGATCATGGTGGATGCGCTCAAGCGCGCATCGGCCGAACGCATCAGCGCCGTGATCCCCTACTTCGGCTACGCCCGCCAGGACCGCCGCCCCCGTTCGACGCGCGTGCCAATCACCGCCAAGGTGGTGGCCAACATGCTCCAGGCCGTGGGCGTGGCCCGCGTGCTGACCATGGACCTGCATGCCGACCAGATCCAGGGTTTCTTCGACATCCCGGTGGACAACATCTATGCCTCCCCCGTTCTGCTGGGGGATCTGCGCCAGAAGAATTACGATGACCTGATCGTCGTGTCTCCCGACGTGGGTGGCGTGGTGCGCGCACGTGCGCTGGCCAAGCAGCTGGGTTGCGATCTGGCCATCATCGACAAGCGGCGCCCTCGGGCCAACGTGTCCGAGGTCATGCACGTGATCGGTGAAATCGAAGGCCGCAACTGCGTGATCATGGACGACATGATCGACACCGCCGGCACGCTGGTGAAGGCGGCCGAGGTGCTCAAGGAGCGCGGCGCCAAGAGCGTGTACGCCTATTGCACCCACCCCATTTTCTCGGGTCCCGCCATTGAGCGCATCTCCAAGGGCACGGCTCTGGACGAAGTGGTGGTGACCAATACCATTCCCCTGAGCGACAACGCCAAGGGATGTTCCAAGATTCGCCAGCTTTCCGTGGCCCCGCTGTTCGCCGAGACGATCCAGCGCATTGCCAAGGGGGAGTCGGTGATGAGCCTGTTCTCGGACCAGGAAAACCTGTTCTGATCCCCGCGGCGAAGGCCGCCGGCGGATTTCGCGCACAAGCCTCCCCTGCGGAGGCTTGTTTCCTGTGCGAGAACAACCAGCAGGCCTGAGGCCCACCGGGGTTTCGGGTCTTTTTCAAAACGGAGGACGACTGGTCGCGGTCGCCTCTTTTCAGGAGCTAACTATGAACTTCGTCGCTTTTGAGCGCGCCAAGCAGGGTACGGGTGCGAGCCGCCGTCTGCGCAATTCGGGCAAGACGCCTGGCATCGTGTACGGTGGTGCTGCCGAGCCCCAACTGATCGAAGTGGACCACAACGCCCTGTGGCACGCCCTCAAGAAGGAAGCCTTCCACTCCAGCGTGCTGGACATGGAAGTGGCCGGCAAGACCAGCAAGGTCCTGCTGCGCGACGTGCAATACCACCCCTACAAGCAACTGGTCCTGCACATCGATTTCCAGCGCGTGGACGACAAGACCAAGCTGCACATGAAGGTGCCGCTGCACTACAGCGGTGCTGAAGAATCGCCCGCCGTCAAGGTCGACAAGTGCATGGTCAACCCCGTGGTGAACGAGTTGGACGTGACCTGCATGCCGTCCGATCTGCCCGAATTCATCGCTGTGGACCTGTCCAAGCTGGAAAAGGGCGCTTCGTTGCACCTGAAGGACATCAAGCTGCCCAAGGGCGTGGCGCCCAAGGTGCGCGGCGGCCAGACCAACAACCCCGTGCTGGTGTCCGTGGTGCCTCCGGTCGAGGTCGTGGAAGCCCCTGCCGCCGAAGCAGCCCCCGCAGCAGACGCCAAGGGCAAGGGCAAGGGCAAGAAGTAATCACTTCGCTGCGCTTGCATGGCGGGGTCCCGGCCCCGCACCTCCCTGGCCAGCCCATCCGGCTGGCCGCCAAAGACCCACCTGTGTGGGTCTTTTTTTTGGCCCGCGAAGATGTCCGTTGACGGTGGCGCCCCACGGCAGCGCCTTGACGAATGCGGACCGCAGCCACGCGCCTGCCGCTCCTGCCCCGCCCGATAGCGGCCCACACGGGGCGAAAATGGCGTCCGTCCCACCGATAATCCGCGGATGATCAAGCTGTTTGTGGGCCTGGGCAATCCAGGGCCGGACTACGAAGCCACGCGGCACAACGCGGGTTTTTGGTGGATTGATGCGCTGGCGCGCGAGCTCAAGGCCACGCTGGTGCCCGAGCGGGGCTACCACGGCCTGGTGGCCCGCACTTCGGTCCATGGACAGAGCGTGTGGCTGCTGCAGCCACAGACGTTCATGAACCTTTCGGGCAAGTCCGTCGCGGCGCTGGCGCGCTTTTTCAAGATCCAGCCGGACGAGATCCTGGTGGTGCATGACGAGCTGGACATTCCGCCGGGCCAGGCCAAGCTCAAGCGCGGCGGCAGCCATGCGGGGCACAACGGCCTGCGCGACATCCACGGCCAGCTGGGCTCGCCCGACTACTGGCGCCTGCGCATCGGCATCGGCCATCCGGGCATCAAGAGCGAAGTCGCCAACTGGGTGCTCAAGAAGCCATCGCCCGACCAGCGCACGCTGATCGAAGACAGCATCGCGCATTCGCTCAAGGCCTATCCGGCCCTGCTGGCTGGCGAGATGGACAAGGCCACGTTGCTGATCCACACCACCAAGCCGCCCCGCCCCAAGCCGCCCAAGCCCACGGAAGATTGAACCGCGCGCAGGGGCAGATTGCTATAATTTTTATAGCCGCCAGCGATTGATGGGCGGGCGCTAGAGCCTAAAAACACCTGATTAGTTACTTGTCTCAGATACCACTCCATCCGTTCGGGCAGAGCCCGTCGAAGCCAGGGCTTGCAGCGCGCGTGCAAGGCTTCGACAGGCTCAGCCCGAACGGGTGGGGAGGAGAAAGCGTCTGAGGTAGGCCGCTAGTCAGGCAAAAACACTAAAACTCAGCCAGCGGCCGCCGCCTGCAGCCGCTGGTACTTCTGCCACAGGGTTTCGCGGCTTTCCACGTGCTGTGGATTGACGGGGATGCACGCCACGGGGCACACCTGCACGCACTGCGGCTCGTCAAAGTGGCCCACGCACTCGGTGCATTTGCCGGGGTCGATCTCGTAGATTTCCTGCCCCAGAAAGATGGCCTGGTTGGGGCACTCGGGCTCGCAGACGTCGCAGTTGATGCATTCGTCCGTGATCATCAGCGCCATAGGGCCTCCTCGGGCGACGGGGGGGCGGCAACAGCCAGCAGGTGCAGAGCGCAATTCATGCTCCGTATTATCCCGCGGCACTGGCATGTGCTTTGCATGCCACACTGCAACCCACCACGGCTGACGGGGACACATTTACCGTTATGCTGTGTATACACATTAATTTGCAGTCCTCGCTCCCCGCACCACTTCCTCCTCTGTCGCGTACTCCATGGGTCTGTTTTTTCTCAAACGGTTTGCCACCCTTGCGGCGACGCTGATCGGCGCATCCATCGTTGTGTTCCTGGTGCTGGAGATCCTGCCCGGCAATGCTGCCCAGATCCTGATGGGCCCGGATGCGGCCCCTGAGGCCGTGGCCGCCCTGGCCACCAAGCTGGGGCTGGACCAGCCCGCCAGCGTGCGCTACTGGCACTGGATCAGCGGCCTGCTGGTGGGGGACATGGGGGACAGCTACGCCTACAGCACCCCGGTGGTGGATCTCGTGCTGGAGCGCCTGGCGCTGACCATCCCTCTGGCGCTCATGGCCATGGTCATCACGACGGTGCTGGCGCTCGCCGCAGGCGTCTATGCCGCGGCGCGGCACAACAAGCTCGGTGACGTGGGCGTGATGGCCCTGGCGCAGATCGGCATCGCCATTCCCAATTTCTGGTTCGCCATCCTGCTGATTTTGCTGTTCTCGGTGAAGCTGCAGTGGTTCTCTGCGGGTGGCTTTCCGGGCTGGACGGAAGACGCCGGCGGCAGCCCGCTGGAAGCCCTGAAGGCCCTGCTGCTGCCGGCCATCGCGCTGGCCGTGGTGCAGGCGGCCATCCTGGCGCGCATCACCCGCTCGGCGGTGCTGGAGGTGCTGCGCGAAGACTTTGTGCGCACCGCCCGCGCCAAGGGCCTGTCGCAGCGCGCGGCGCTCTGGGGCCATGTGCTGCGCAACGCCATGATCCCCGTGGTCACCGTGATGGGGCTGCAATTTGCCAACCTGCTGGCCGGCACCATCGTGGTAGAGAACGTGTTCTACCTGCCAGGGCTCGGGCGCCTGATCTTCCAGTCCATCTCCAACCGCGACCTGATCGTGGTGCGCAACTGCGTCATGCTGCTGGCCGCCATGGTGGTGATCGTGAATTTCGTGGTGGACATTCTCTACGCCGTGATCGACCCCCGCGTGAAAGCCTCCGACATCTGACCCCCTCCATGAGCGCTGCCCTTTCCCCTGCTTCCGTAGCGGCCGCCCCCGGCTGGCTGCGCCGCGCGCTGCGCCACCGCAGCTTTGCCATTGGCGCCGTGCTGTCGCTGCTGCTGGTCGTGGCCGCGGCCCTCTCATTCGTGTGGACGCCCTGGTCGCCCTACGAGATGGACCTGGCCAACAAGCTGGCCGAGCCCTCCGCCACGCACTGGCTGGGCACCGACGCGTTCGGCCGCGACGTGGCTTCGCTGCTGCTGGTGGGGGCGCGCAACTCCATCCTGGTCGGCGTGATCGCGGTGGGCATCGGGCTGACCATCGGCACGGCCCTGGGCCTGCTGGCCGCGGCCCGCCGTGGCTGGGTGGAAGAGCTCATCATGCGGCTGGCGGACTTCACCTTTGCCTTCCCGGCCATCCTCTCGGCCATCATGATGACGGCGGTGTTCGGCGCGGGCATCGTCAACTCCATCATCGCCATCGGCATCTTCAACATCCCGACCTTTGCGCGTGTGACCCGCGCCTCGGCCAACGCCGTCTGGTCGCGTGAATACATCATGGCCGCGCGTGCCTGCGGCAAGGGCGGCTGGCGCATCACCCTCGAGCATGTGCTGCCCAACATCCTGTCCGTGCTCATCGTGCAGGCAACCATCCAGTTCGCCATTGCCATCCTGGCCGAGGCCGCGCTGTCCTACCTGGGCCTGGGCACCCAGCCGCCCCAGCCCTCGTGGGGCCGCATGCTCAGCGAGGCGCAGACCCTCATGTTCCAGGCGCCGTTGCTGGCCGTCTGGCCCGGCGTGGCGATTGCGCTGGCCGTGCTGGGGTTGAACCTGTTGGGCGACGGCCTGCGCGACCTGCTCGATCCCCGTCTGGCGCGCAAACGCTGATGACGCTCCCAGAAGAACCGCCCGCCACGAGCCCCACGATGTCCTTGCTAGAAGTCTCCAACCTGCGCGTGCGCCTGCAGACCCACCGGGGCCCGGCCGATGCCGTGCGCGGCGTGAGTTTTTCGCTGGAACGCGGCGAGACCCTGGGCCTGATCGGCGAGTCCGGCTGCGGCAAGTCCATCACCGCCATGTCGCTCATGGGCCTGCTGCCCGAGAGCGCGCAGGTGTCCGGCAGCATCCGCTTTGACGGGCAGGAGCTGGTGGGTCGCACCGATGCGCAGATGTGCAAGATGCGCGGCAACCGCATCGGCATGGTGTTCCAGGAGCCGATGACGGCGCTGAACCCCGTGCACACCATCGGCCGCCAGGTGGCCGAGCCCCTGCGCCTGCACCGCGGCATGGATGCCGCCAGCGCCCGCAAGGAGGCCATTGCGCTGCTGGACCGCGTGGGCATCCCCAGCGCCGCGCAGCGCTTTGACGCCTATCCCCACCAGTTTTCCGGCGGACAGCGCCAGCGCATCACCATTGCCATGGCGCTGGCCTGCAGCCCCGACCTGCTGATTGCCGACGAACCCACCACGGCGCTGGACGTGACGATCCAGCAGCAGATCCTGGACCTGATCAGCGACCTGGTGGCCGAGCGGCACATGGCCATGATCCTCATCTCGCACGACCTGGGCGTCATCTCGCAGAACGTGGACCGCATGATGGTGATGTACGGCGGCACCGTGGTCGAAAGCGGTTCCACGGCCTCGGTGTTCTCCGCCATGGCCCACCCTTACACCCGCGGCCTGTTTGCGGCGCGGCCGCACCTGGGCACCCGCCATGCTCCGGGCCAGCGCCCGCGCCTGTCCACCATTGCCGGCACCGTGCCCGAGCTGGTGGACCTGCCCGCTGGCTGCCCTTTTGCGGGACGCTGCAGCTATACGGTGCCGGCCTGCCACCACGAGTCTCCGGCTCCGACGCTGGTCGCCACCGATGCCGACGGCGACCACACCGTGCGCTGCATCCGCCACGAAGCCATCGCCGCGGCGCGCAGCGCCCAGGATGACTTTTCCACCACCGAGACCGCCGCATGAGCACGCCCCCGCCCATTCCGTCCGGCCTGCTGCAGGTGCACGAGCTGGTGCGCGACTACACCTTGCCGCGCGAGAACCTGTTCACGCCGCCCGCCACCGTCCACGCCCTCAAGGGCGTGAGCTTTTCCATTGCCGCGGGGCGCAGCCTGGGGGTGGTGGGCGAGTCCGGCTCGGGCAAGTCCACCCTGGCCCGCCTGGTCATGGCGCTGGACACGCCCACCGCCGGCACCGTGCACCTGCTGGGCCGCAACCTGCACGCCCTGCCCCCGGCCGAACTGCGCGAGGCGCGCCGCGACTTCCAGATGGTGTTCCAGGACCCCTACGGCTCGCTGGACCCACGCCAGACGGTGGAGCGCATCGTCACCGAGCCGCTGCAGGCCCAGGGCCAGACCACGCGCGCCGAGCAGCACGAGCAGGCCGCCCAGGTGCTGGCCCAGGTGGGGCTGCGCACGAACGACCTGGGCAAGTACCCGCACGAGTTCTCGGGCGGCCAGCGCCAGCGCATCGCCATTGCACGCGCGCTCATCACGCGCCCGCGCCTCATCGTGGCGGACGAGCCCGTGAGCGCGCTCGACGTGTCGGTACAGGCCCAGGTGCTCAACCTGATGCAGGATCTGCAGCAGCAGTTCGGCATCACCTACATGCTCATCAGCCACGACCTCGCGGTGGTCAATCATCTGTGCGACGAGGTGGTGGTGCTGTACCAGGGCCAGATCGTGGAGCGCGGCTCGCCGGGCGAGCTGTTCCGCAACGCCCAGCACCCCTACACCCAGTCGCTGGTGGGCGCCGTGCCGCAGGTGCAGCCGGGCCGCGCACGGGCACGCCGCGCAGCGGCGGCAGCGGCCGCTGCAAAAGTCGCATAACGACATACAGTTTCGATGGTGTAAAAAGCGCTTGTGTGCCCCGGTAACAAATTGCACCGGGGGTTTTATGGTTGTTGTCTGGTTTTTTGTCTGGAGAGTCCGAACATGCTGAACCGCCGTACCGTCCTCGCCACTGGCGCCCTGGCCGCCGTGCCCCTGACCACTCCGCTCGCCGCCCTGGCGCAGGGCCGCAAGGATGCGGTGACACTGGCCATGACGCTGGAGCCCCCGGGCCTGGACCCGACGGCGGGTGCGGCCTCGGCCATTGCCGAGATCGTGCAGTACAACATCTTCGAGACGCTCACCAAGATCAACGCCGACGGCAACGTCACGCCCCTGCTGGCCGAGAGCTGGGAAGTCTCGCCCGACCTCAAGACCTACACCTTCAAGCTGCGCCGCGGCGTGAAGTTCAGCAACGGCGAGCCCTTCACCGCCGCGGCCGTGAAATTCTCGTTCGACCGCGCCGGCGCGGAAAAAAGCACCAACAAGGACAAGCGCACCTTCGCGGGGCTGAGCACCCAGGTGGTGGACGACTACACCGTGGTGCTGCTCAACAAGGAGATCGATCCCGACCTGTTGTTCGTGCTGGGCCAGGCCACCTCCATCATCGTGGAGCCCAAGAGCGCCGACACCAACGCCACCAAGCCCGTGGGCACCGGCCCCTACCAGCTGCAGGCCTGGAACAAGGGTTCCTCGGTGGTGCTCACGGCCTGGGACGGCTACCGCGACGCCAAGGCCATCAAGATCAAGCGCGCCACCTTCCGCTTCATTTCCGACCCGGCCGCCCAGGTGGCCGCCCTGCTGGCCGGCGATGTGGACGCGTTCCCCCGCGTCACGCCACGCAGCGTGGCACAGTTCAAGGCCAACCCGAAGTACCAGGTGATCGTGGCGGGCTCGCGCGCCAAGACCATCCTGGCCATCAACAACGGCAAGAAGCCGCTGGACGACGTGCGCGTGCGCCGCGCCATTGCCGCCGCCATTGACCGCAAGGCCGTCATCGAAGGCGCGGGCGACGGCTACGGCGCGCCCATCGGCAGCCACTACGTGCCCGGCGCGTTCGGCTATGTGGACACCACGGGCGTGAACCCCTACGACCCCGAAAAGGCCAAGAAGCTGCTGACCGAGGCCGGCATCAAGACGCCGCTGGAGCTGACCCTGACGCTGCCGCCCACCCCGTACGCCCGCCAGGGCGGCGAGGTGGTGGCGGCGCAGCTGGCCAAGGTCGGCATCATCGCCAAGATCCAGAACGTGGAATGGGCGCAGTGGCTCAGCGGCACCTACGGCAGCAAGAACTACGACCTGACCCTCATCAGCCACGTGGAGCCGTTCGACCTGGGCAACTTTGCCAAGCCCGACTACTACTGGGCCTACAACTCGCCCAAGTTCAACGAGCTGTTCAACCAGATCAAGAACGCCGCCCGCCCCGCCGACCGGGCCAAGCTGCTGGGCGATGCGCAGCGCCTGCTGGCCGAGGATTCGGTGCACGCCTTCCTGTACTCCAACCAATGGATCACGGTGGCGAACAAGAACCTCAAGGGCCTGTGGAAGGACATGCCGGTGTTCGTGAACGACCTGTCGGCGCTGTCCTGGAGTTGAGACTCGGACACCCCCCTGAGCCGCTGCGCGTCTTCCCCCCGCTCTCACATCGCTGCGCGATGTGGGCAGGGGGACGCAGCCCTCGCTGCGGGGCGGCCCTTGCTCGGCTGCCTGCGGCTGGGCCGCGCCAGTATCCAAGGCTGCGAGCGGTGCCAGCGCCTTGGATACCTGAAAATGCACGGAGCCATTAGCTCCTAAATAGATAGCTGCTGGCGCTTACTGGATATGCGCTAAAGGCGATTTTTACTTGTTGAACCCTGCCATGACCGCCCTGCACGACCTCCCCGCCCACGAATTGCTGGCCGCTTACCGCCAGCGCACGCTCTCGCCCGTGGAGGTCACGCAGGCCGTGCTGGCGCACATGGAGCGGTGGGAGCCGCACATCCGCGCCACGTACCTGCTGCGCCCCGAGGCCGCGCTGGCGCAGGCCCGTGCGTCCGAGGCGCGCTGGCTGCGCGGGGAACCGCTGGGGCTGCTGGACGGCGTGCCCGGCACCATCAAGGAGAACATCGCCACCGAGGGCGACCCGACCCCGCTGGGCACCGCGGCCGTGGAGCTGGTGCCCGCCGCGGCCGACGCACCACCCGCCGCCCGCATGTGTGCGGCCGGGGCGATCATGGTGTCCAAGACCACCATGCCCGACTACGGCATGCTGTCCTCGGGCCTGTCCTCCTTCCACCCGCTGTCGCGCAACCCGTGGGACCTGAGCAAGGGCCCGGGCGGCTCCAGCGCCGGCGGTGGCGCCGCCGCGGCTGCGGGCTACGGCCCGCTGCACATCGGCACCGACATCGGCGGCTCGCTGCGCCTGCCCGCCAGCTGGTGCGGCATCTTTAGCTTGAAGCCCAGCCTGGGCCGCATCCCCATCGATCCGCCCTACACCGGCCGCGCCGCCGGCCCCATGACGCGCACCGTGCAGGACGCCGCGCTGATGATGCAGGTGCTGAGCCAGCCCGACGCGCGCGACAGCATGAGCCTGCCCGCGCAGGACATTGCCTGGGGCCAGTTCAACCAGGGCGCGGAGCGCCTGCGCGGCCTGCGCATCGGGCTGCTGCTGGATGCCGGCTGCGGCCTGCCCGTGGAGCCGGAGGTGCAAGCCGCCGTCGAACACGCAGCCCGTCTGATGGAGCGCGCAGGCGCCACCATCGTGCCCATGCAGCCCTTCATGACCCAGGCCATGCTCGACGGCATGGACCACTTCTGGCGCATGCGCTCGTACATTGACCTGCAGGCGCTGCCCGCCGAGCGGCGCGCCAAGGTGCTGCCCTACATCCGCGCCTGGGCCGACAGCGCGGCCGGCATGAGCGGCACCGAGGTCTTCAACGCCAGCCACCAGTTCCACCTGACGCGGGTGAACACCGTCAAGGCCTGCAGCGCGTTCGACTACGTGATCTCGCCCGTGGCCCCCAATGTCGCCTTCCAGGCCGACCTGCCCTCGCCCACCAACGACCCGCTGCGGCCGCTGGAGCACATCGGCTTCACCGTGCCGTACAACATGTCCGAGCAGCCGGCCGCGTCCGTCAACTGCGGCTACACCGCTGCGGGCCTGCCCATCGGCCTGCAGATTGCGGGGCCGCGCTTTGACGACCTGGGCGTGCTGCAGGTGGCGCATGCGTTCGAGCTGATCCGCGACCCGCAGCGCCCCTGGCCCCAGCCGCCCGGCGCCTGACGTCACGGGGCGGCGCGGCCGTGGTGGGCAGCGTTGTTGGTAATCTACGCAGACACGGCCCGCCCTTCCCCCGCCCCCCGGGGCCTTCTTTCCCGCACAACACCGCATGGACCTCTTCGTTCTGGCGATCTTCATCGCCACCGGCACCTACCTGCTCAATGCCAAGGAGCAGCGCAAGCGCATCGTGCTGCTCGGCAGCCACCTGGCCCATTACCAGATCGAGAAGCTCATGGAAGCGCTCACCGACGGCTACCTGCGGGCCCTGGGCGAAAGCACCGACGAGCGGCGCGACCAGATCTGGCGGCTGCTGGGCACCACCGAGCTGCAACTGGCCGAGCAGTTCAACCGCTTCGCCGCGGACTTTGGGCGGGTGAGCGAGGCCGACGCGCGGGTCAGCCGCCTGCCGGTGGCGTTTCCGTTCGCGGACAAGCTGCTGCCCGCGGTGACCTTCGACATGCGCCGGGCCCTGGCCATCCATGCCCGCGGCATTGCCCATGTGGTGCAGAACACCGGGCACCTGGCCCCCAAGGACCGCGCCTACATGATGACGGCCGAGCTGTTCCTGATGCAGCACACCTGCCACTGGTTCTGCAAGTCCAAGGCCATTGCCACGGCGCGCATGCTCGCGCGGCACCAGACCCCGCACGATCAGCTGATCGCGTCCGTGTCGCCGGAGACCCGCAAGGCCTACCTGGCACTCATCCAGGGCGGCTAATGCCTCCTCGTCTTCCCCCCTACAAACCGTTCACGCTGAGCTTGCCGAAGCGCGGCGCGGGGCTTCGACAAGCTCAGCCCGAACGGTATAGGGTGATATCAAGCCGATCCACGCCAACCACCTCCACGGTGCCGTCATGCAGCACACCCCATTGACCGACAGCCTCGGCAACCCCGTCACCCTGCAGGACCCTGCCAGCCTGCCCGCGCTGAACGACTTCATCGAAGGCTTCATCGCCTGCGAGGCCCGGGCGGTGAACGTGCTGAACGCCGCCGCGGACGCAAGCCCCATCGTGCAGGCCAGCTGCGCGGCGCTGCACCTGTTTGCCGAGTCGGCGGACGGCCCGCGCAATGCCCGCCCTTTCATCGACCGGGCCCTGGCGCGCTCCAGCCAGGCCACCGAGCGCGAACAACGCTTCGTGGCCGCCGTCGCCGCCTGGGTTCAGGGTGACCTGCCCCGCGCCATCGCGCTGCACGAAGAGCAGGCCCGCCTGCACCCGCGCGACCTGGCATCGCTCAAGCTGGGGCAGTACCACCTGTTCAACCGCGGCAACTCGCCCGGCATGCTGCGCATCGCCCTGCAGGCCGTGCCCGCCGCGGCCGATGTGCCCTACCTGCACGGCATGCTCGCCTTTGGCTGGGAGCAATGCCACCGCCTGCAAGAGGCCGAAGCCGCCGCCCGCCACGCCATCGCCCTGCGCCGCAAGGAACCCTGGGCCCACCACGCGCTGGCCCATGTGATGCTGACGCAAGGGCGCATCCTGGAAGGCACCGATTTCATGGCCAGCGTGAGCGACACCTGGACGGGCCTGAACTCCTTCATGGTCACGCACAACTGGTGGCACCAGGCGCTGTTCCTGCTCGAACGCGACCGCCACGACGACGCCCTGGCCCTGTACGACCAGCAGGTCTGGGGCGTGGTCAAGGAATACACCCAGGACCAGATCAGCGCGGTGTCGCTGCTCGCGCGGCTGGAGCTGGCCGGCGTCGATGTCGGCCCGCGTTGGGCCGATGTGGCCGACTACCTGCAACGCCAGCGCCTGGCCGACCAGGTGCTGCCCTTCCTGGACCTGCAATACCTCTACGGCCTGGCCCGCGCCGGCCGCGCGGCGGCGGCCCGCACCCTGCTGCAGAACCTGCAAGAGCACGCCGCCACCCGCACCGAGGCCCACGAGCGCACCGTGTGGCAGCAGGTCTGCGTGCCCGCCGCGCACGGGCTGCTGGCGCACGCCGAGGGCGACTGGGCCACGGCGGCGGCGCAGCTGGGCACGGCCCTGCCCCGGCTGGTGGAGATCGGCGGCAGCCACGCGCAGCGCGACCTGTTCCACCAGATCTGGCTGGACGCGCTGCAGCGCCATGGGCAGTGGGCGGCGGTGCAGAACCTGCTGCAGCCGCAGGCCAACGCGCAGCCGCAGTCGCTGCGGCTGGCCCGGCAGGCCGGCGCGGTCAACACGGCCCTGGGCCTGCCCCGCTGAGCGGCGCGGTCGCGTTGCGGGCGTTCGCGTTGGGATGTTTTTGGCGCCCAGCGCTCTCCAGACAAGCGCAGACAGCTATACTTTTAATAGCGAAATCGACTGCACTGCACCTGCTGGGCCATGTCAGTGCATGGGGTCCCGGTCGCCCTGCAGCCAGGCCCGCGGCGATGCCCCGACCACCTGCGTGAACGCGCGGCTGAAAGCCGCCGGGCTGGCGTAGCCCAGGCTGTCACTCACCGATTTGACGGCGGCGCCGCCGCGCAGTTGGGCCTGCGCAATCGCCACCCTCCAGCGCAGCAGGTAGTCGCCGGGCGAGGTGCCCACGGCCGCCTTGAACTCGGCCGCAAAGGCGCTGCGCGACATGCCCGCCGCACGGGCCAGGGCGTCCAGCGACCAGGCGGCGCCGGGCTGCTCGTGCAGCGCTGTGAGGGCGCGGGCCAGCTTGGGGTGCGAAAGCCCGGCCAGCACGCCGGCCTGCACGCCGCCTTCGGCCGGATGGTCCAGCAGCCAGCGCAGCATCTGCAACAGCAGCACCTCGAACAGCCGGTCGGCCAGCAGGCGCTGGCCGCAGCGCACGCGCTCGGTTTCGGCAAACAGCAGCTGCAGCGTCTGCTCGATGCCCTGCACCTGCCGCACTGGCAGCGCCAGCACCGAGGGCAGCGCCTGCACCAGCGGGTGGCGCACGCCGCCGTCAAAGTCCAGCGTGGCGCACACGAAATCGCTGCCGTCCACGGGCGCGTTGTGAAAGTCGTGGTCCAGGGGCCGGGGGTAGAACAGCAGCGTGGGCTCGGTCAGCCGCAGCGTGCGCGGCGCGCCGCTTTGGGGCCGGTGGGTGACCTCCATGTCTCCCCGCCGCAGCACATGCAAAAACGCCCGGCCCGGCTGCGCTGCGAAGTGCGTGACGCCACACAGCGGCCCCGCATGGAACAGGTGTGCGCGCACCCGGAAACGCTCCAGCAGCGCGGAGAGCCGGTCCACGCCGCTATCGGATGCCGTCGCGCTGAGGGGGGTTGAAGGGGCGGCCATGGATGAATTGCAATGTTTTGTGGATTGAATGCATCCAATCATACGAATGTCGCCCCCACACTGGGAACCTCATCCCTTCACTCCCGGAGCTTTTCACCATGAACCGCGTTCCCCTCATCGACCGTGCCCACACCACCCCCGAACGCCAGGCACTGCTGGACTCGATCCACGGTGCGTTTGGCGCTACGCCCAACATGTTCCGCGCGGTGGCCAACTCGCCTGCCGCGCTGCAAAGCATGTGGGCCGCGTTTGGTGCGCTGGGCGCCAGCCGCACGCTGGGCGCCAAGCTGGGCGAGCAGATTGCCGTGGCGGTGGCCAACCGCAACGCCTGCGAATACTGCCTGGCCGCCCACACGGCCCTGGGCCGCAAGGCCGGCGCCAGCGCTGACGAGATGGCCGCCGCCCAGGTAGGCCAGGCCAGCGACGCCGCCACCCAGGCCGCGCTGCGCTTTGCCCTGCAGCTGGTGGAGCACCGCGGGCAGGTGGAGGCCAGCGAAGTGCAGCGCCTGAGCGACGCCGGCTTCAGCGACGAAGCCGTGGTGGAGATCCTGGCCCATGTGGCGCTGAACCTGTTCACCAACTACGTGAACGTGGCCTTCGACGTGCCGGTGGACTTTCCGGCCGTGAAGCTGCGGCCGGCGGCGTAGCGCCGTGCCCGCGCGGTGCGGGCCGCCCGCACCGCACCGCACCTGGAACAATGGGCGCCATCCCGCGCTGTTTTTCAGCCCCACCTCTTTGCCATCAGGAACCGCATGCGATCCTCCCCACCCCACATCCTGCAGGTGCTGGCCGGCCCCGTGGCCCCGCTCGGGCCTGCCGGCGCCACCAGCGCCATTGCCAAGCGCCCGGTGGGCCAGCCCGTCGCCATCGGCCCGCTGGGCCTGGCCGGCGATGCACAGGCCGACCTGCGCGTGCACGGCGGGCCCGACAAGGCCGTGCACCTGTACGCCTGGTCGCACTACACGCAATGGCAGCAGGAGCTGGAGGCCGCCACGGGGCTGCCCCAGCCGTTGCTGCAAACCCCGGGGGCCTTCGGCGAGAACCTGGCCGTGACGGGCGTGGACGAGGCCGGCGTGTGCGTGGGCGACCACTGGCGGGCGGGCACGGCCGTGTTGGTGGTGACGCAAGGCCGCCAGCCCTGCTGGAAGCTGAACCTGCGCTTTGGCGTGCCGGACATGGCCGCGCGCGTGCAGCAGTCGCTGCGCGCCGGCTGGTACTGCCGCACGCTGCACAGCGGTGTGGTGCAGGCCGGGGACACCCTGGAGCTGCTGGAGCGCCCCCACCCCGGCTGGACGGTACAGCGGCTGCTGGCCCTGATCCGCGACCGCGAGTGCCACCCCGACGTGCTGGGCGCGGTGCTGGCGCTGCCCCTGCCTCCCTCGTGGCACAAGCTGTTCGCGCGGCGCCTGGAACAAGGCCGCACCGAAGACTGGAGCCGCCGGCTGACAGGCCAGGCGGCCGGCTGAGCCCCGTGAAGGGCGCTACCGTTCGGCGTCGCCCGCCTCCGCCCCTTCCGCCGCCTCCCCGCCCTCGTCGTCCCGGGGCACGAACACCTTCTGCGTGTTCGGGTTGCAGTCCATCAGGCCCGCGTAGCGGCCCCAGGCGATCATGGTCTGGAAGGTTTTCTCGGGGTTCTCGTAGGGCAGCGCGCTGCCGATGTCCTTGATGACCCGGGCAGCGTCCACCTCTTCGTATTCCTTGAGCAGGGCAATGATGATGTGAAAGATGCGCAGCTTGAACACCTGCTCGGCAAAGATCGCGCGGCGGCCCTGCCGGTCGGCGGCCACGAAGCGGCGGCCCAGCTCGGTGAAGCGCACCTCGTCCTTCGGCGTCTCGATCAGCTCCAGGATTTCCGCCGCCTTGACCAGGGCGATGGTCTCGCCGAACTCCTTGCCGATCTCGTCCGAGATGTCGTAGATGTTGGATAGCTCCGGCGTGTCGTGCAGGATGCTGAGCAGGCCCAGGATCTGCGCCACCGACACCAGCGGAATCGACTCCATGCGCCCGCGCGCCCGCGAGATGGGGTGCCCCGCCACCGGCGCCTCGGCCGGCAGGTCGGGCAGCGCCAGGGTGGTGATGGTTTCGTGGATCACTTTCACGAGGCGCTGGAACTCCGGGTCGCGGCTGTCGCGCGGGTAGGGCAGCGGGTTGTCCAGCACCAGGCCCAGGCGGCCCGGGTGCGGAAACAGCACCACGATGCGCGTGGCCATCTCCACCGCCTCTTCGATGTTGTGGGTGACCATGAACACCGATTTCGGGCCCGTGCCATGGCCGCGCCACAGGCTGATCAGCTCCTGGCGCAGGTTCTCGGCCGTCAGCACGTCCAGCGCGCTGAAGGCCTCGTCCAGGCACAGGAGCCGGGGCTGCGACACCAGCGCCCGCGCAATGCCCACGCGCTGGCGCATACCGCCCGAAAGCTCGCGCGGGTAGGCCGCGTGGTAATTGCCCAGGCCGATCAGCTCGATGGCATGCTGCACGGCCGCGTCACGCTCGGCCCGGCTGACGCGGTGCGCCATCAACCCCACGGCCACGTTCTGCGCCACGGTGAGCCAGGGGTAGAGCGCAAAGGTCTGGAACACCACCGAGGCATCCGGGTTCACCCCGTGCAGCGGCTGCCCGTCGGCCAGGACCCGCCCGGACGTGGGCTCGATCAGCCCGGTCAGGCAGCGCAGGATGGTGGACTTGCCCGATCCCGACTGCCCCAGCAGCGCCAGCAGTTCGCCTTCGCGGATGTCCAGGTCGATGTTGTCGAGCACCTTGAGCTCGTGCCCGCCCGCGGTGGTGAAGGACTTGGTCACGGCGCAGAGCTGTGCGATGGGCGCGGCGGGTGCGGTGGATGCGGCTGCTTGTACCGTCATGGTCGTTGTTGTCGTCATCGTCATGGCCTTCTTGTCAGTCCAGGCGGAAGCGGCGTTCCGCAAAGGCGTACAGGCGCCGCCAGACCAGCTTGTTCATCACCAGCACGAACACCGACATCACCGCGATGCTGGTGATGATGAGCGGCGTGTTGCCCGACCGGGTGGCCTGCGCAATGAAGGCGCCCAGGCCGTCGGCCTGCAGGGTGGTGGTGCCCCAGGTGGCCAGCTCGGCCACGATGCTCGCGTTCCAGGCGCCGCCCGCGGCCGTGCAGGCCCCGGTCACCCAGAACGGAAAGATGGCCGGCAGGATCAGCGTGCGCCACAGCGCCCAACGGCGCAGGCCGTAGATGCGCGCGGCCTCCTTCAGGTCGTTGGGGATCGCCATGGCCCCCGCGATCACGTTGAACAGGATGTACCACTGCGTGCCCATGGCGATCAGCAGGATGCTGCCCCAGTTCATTGGCATGTGCGTGGCCACGAAGAAGCCCACCACCACCGGGAAGGTCATGTTCACCGGAAACGACGCGCCGATCTGCGCCAGCGGCTGGGCCAGGCGCGCCACGCGCGGCTGCAGCCCGATCCAGACCCCGACGGGCGTCCACACCAGCGTGGCCAGCACCGTCATGGCCAGCACGCGCAGCAGCGTGAGCCCCCCCAGCCCCACGATGTGGACCACCATTGCGGGCGTGACCGCCCCGTGCACCGCCGCGATGGCCGCGAGCAGGCCGCGCAGCACCTCCAGCCCCAGCCACGCCGCGGCAGCCAGGCCCAGGATGCGCAGCGGCCAGCGGCTCGCCGGCCGTGCGGCGGCGCGCGTGGCGCCCCCCTGCGCGGGACGCGGGCGCAGCGCCTGCGCGGCGTCCGCCAGAGGCTGGCCCACGGCGCGGCCCAGCCACTCAAAGACATAGGCGCGGCGCAGCAGGTCGTACACCCACGAGGTGGCGGGCGCGGCGGATTCGGTCAGCTCGATCTTGAACTTGTCGGCCCAGGCCAGCAGCGGGCGCCACACCAGCTGGTCGCTGGCCAGGATGAGCGCCAGCATCGCCAGCACGGCCCACAGCGCCGCCGGCCGGTCGCCCAGCGCGATGGCCTGCGCCATGTACGAGCCCAGGCCGGGCAGCTGGATGTCGCGGTTCATCACGCTGATGGCCTCGCTCTGCGCCACGAAGAACCAGCCGCCGCCAAACGACATCATGGAGTTCCAGATCAGGCTGTGGGCCGACGCAGGCAGCTCCAGCGTGCGAAAGCGCTGCCAGGGGCTGAGCCCGTAGGTGGACGCGGCCTCCTGCATGTCATTCGGAATGGTGACCATGGAGTGGTAGAAGCCGAATGCCATGTTCCACACCTGCCCGGTGAAGATGGCAAAGATGGCCGCGCACTCCACGCCCAGCAGGCTGCCCGGGAACAGCGCCATGAAGCCCGCCACCGTGGCCGACAGAAAGCCCAGCACCGGCACGGACTGCAGCACGTCCAGCGCGGGCAGGATGACGGCGCGGGCGGCATGGCTCTTGGCCGCCACGTAGCCCACGCTGATGGCAAAGCACAGCGAGAAGGCGAACGCGATCCACATGCGCAGCAGCGTGCGGCCGGCGTAGTAGGGAATCTGGCGGGGCGACACGTCCACCGACGGGGCGCGGGCCGCGTCGAAGTGCACGAGCATGCCTTTGCCAAAGTGCAAGGCGCTCCACAGGAGGCCCAGCAGCGCCAGCAGGACGAGCGCGTCCACCCAGCCGAAGCCGCGGGGCGCCTCGCTGGCGCCCAACTGGGGCGCGGTGTGTTTCAGTGCGGGAGGCATGGCGGGCTCTTTGCGGCGTGCAGCGTTGCGGCCGTGAGGCCCTGGCGCACAAAGCGGCGCGCCAGGCACGGGCGGGGGCCAGGAAGTAGGTAGCGGGCGTGCGTGGCGCGGGGCGGGAGGTTCCCGGGGCGCCCTTCACACGGATGGACAACCGGGGCGTACCCCGCGCGGCTCCGAAGTGGTGACGGGCGGATGGTGCACCGCACCATAACCGGCGTCAAGGTGGCCGCTGCAGTCTTGATGAAATCTTGATGCGGGCCGGCCGGCAGGGCGGCCAGGTCAGCGCACCAGCAGCTTGCTCTGGTTGTACACGGGCTGCTCCGGCAGGTCGGCCAGGTGGCGGGTGTCGGCCCATTGCAGGATCTCCACCGCGTCGCCGTCCAGGCGCACGCGGTTCAGGCCGGCGTTGGGGATGTCGCTCTGGCGGGGGCCCTCCAGCCCCGTGCCGCGCGCGGTGCGCCACACCATGTCGAGCACGCCGCCGTGGGTGACCACCATCACCGTGCGGCCGGCGTGCTGCTGGGCGATGCGGCGCAGGGCGTCCATCACGCGGGTGTGGAACTGGCGCGTGGTCTCGCCGCCGGGCATGCCGTAGTCGGCCTCAAAGCGCAGCCAGCGCTCCCACGCATCGGCGTGGTCTGCCTTGATGTCGTCCACGCGCAGGCCGTCCACGATGCCAAAGCTCTGCTCGCGCAGCGCCGGGTCGGTGAGGGTGTCGATGGCCTGCTCGGGAAAGTACACCTGCAGGCTGGGCGTGGCGGTCTCGCGGGTGCGGATGAGGTCGCTGCAGACCAGGTGGTCCACCACGGGCCGCTCGGCGGCCAGGCGTTCGGCCAGGCGGCGGGCCTGCTCATGGCCGGTGGCGTTCAGGGGCACATCCACGTGGCCCTGGAAGCGCAGTTCGCGGTTCCAGTCGGTCTCGCCGTGGCGGATCAGGATGAGTTCGGTCATGCGCGGGACGGGTCGGTGCAGAGAGCGGGGCGGGTCTGCATTATCGAATGCATGCACATTATTGCAAGCAAAATCAGGGCCTAGCGCTTATGCAACAAGCGCAGACAGCTATTATTTTTATAGCAACAAATGGCACCGGCCTGCGGTTACCCGTGCCCCCGCACTACCGCATGGGGACGATGAGCACCTTGCGGCGCGGCTGGCAACCGGGGCCGTCGTAGGCGGCGCTGTCGCGCTCCCAGGCGGAGCCGGGCGAGGTCTGGGCGCACACGCGGGCGCCGTCCAGCGTGCTGCGCCAGTAGTACCACGGCGCCGGGCCGGCGTACGCGGCGGCCGCCACAAGGCACAGGGCACCCACGGCGGGCCAAAGGGAGCAGGAAGCGCTGCGCATCCCCTGCATGCTACGCAGCCGGTGGCGGCGCGATCCCCGAAAAAGCCGGGGCATCGGCCCCCACGATCCACCCCTCCAGCGGGTCCATGGCGGGCGGCAGGCCGTACAGCGCATCGCCATAGTCCGTGTGCCGCTGCTCGGCCCAGGCAGCCTGCAGCAGGCACAGCACGGCGTCCAGGCGGTCGCCGCTGGCGTCATCCGCCAGGGCGTCGCGCTGCGCGTGGCTGAGCTTCAGGCGCAGTCCCAGCCGCGTCTGGCCGGCTTCGAGGGCCGTGATCAGGTCCTTGCGGGCGATGAGGCGGTCGGGCGTCTGCCGGGCGCGGTCGTCGCTCTTGTAGCTGCGCCGGCCCAGCACCTCGCGCGCGAGCAGGCCGGGGTAGGCCTCCAGCGCCACGCGGCGCCGGTCACCTGCATGCGAGCCGGGCAAGTGCACGCCCGCATCCAGCAGCCGCGGCACACCCGCGTGCAGCATGTAGGCCACGGGCGGGTTCACCCATTTCATCGACGGGCTGGAGCCCGCGGGGCCGTCCGTGGCGCGGTGGGCAAACTTGCCGCCCACGGGGCGCGCGTCGCAAAACGCCGCAAACTGGGCGCGGATCTGTTCGCGGCTGAGGCGGCGGTAGTGCTGCAGGCAGCCCAGCCAGTCGGTGGGCCAGCCCAGGGCCTGCACCAGCTCGCGCGGCAGGCCGAACGGCAGGTCGAACCCGCCCACCCAGTCGCCGGGCTGGGCCAGCCACCGGCCCCAGGCGGCCAACGTGTCAAACGTCTGCAGCGCCGCGAGCTGCACGCGCGCGCCCTGGCGCTGGCCCAGAGCCAGCACGATGGGCTTGCGCCGCGTGGGGCTGCTGGAAAAGTCGCAGCCGATGATCAGAGGAGAGGCTTGCTCAGTAACCATTTCAGTTTTACGAAGCGCGACGCGCTGCCAATAGCCTGCGAAACCGGCGCCGCCGCCGCGAGGGCAGCCGCGCAAGGGCCGCCCCGCCGCGCTGGCTGCGTCACCCTGCCCACAGTGCGAAGCACTGTGAGAGCGGGGGGAAGGCGCACAGCGCCTCAGGGGGGTGTCCCTATCCCAACGCCAGGGCCGTGACCCCCGCCGCAATGCACACCGCGCCAAAGATGCGCGCCACGCGGTCACCCTCGCCCAGCAAGTGCCCGCCGATGAGGGCAGCGAACAGCATGGACACCTCGCGCGCGGGTGCCACGTGCGACATGGGCGCCTGCTGCATCGCATACAGCACCAGCACATAGGCCACGGGGCTCACCACCGCCACCAGCAGCGCAAAGCGCCACTGGGCCCGCCACAGCGTGCGGGCGGTGGGCAGGTCGCGCAGCACCACGGGCGCGAGCAGCCCCACGCGCACGAAGTTGCCCATGTAGTCGATGAGGATGGGCGACATCAGCAGCACCTTGACCGCATAGCCGTCCACCACCGTGTAGCTGGCGATGAAGGCGCCGGTCAGCAGGCCGTACAGCATGCCTTTGTGTACCCGCTCGCGCGCTGCGGGGTCGTGTGCGGCACGCAGCAGGCCCGGGCCGCCCGCAATGAGGAACACGCCACCCACCACGCCCGCAATGCCCAATGCGCCCAGGGCCGAGATGCGCTCGCCCAGCAGCGTGATGGCCACCAGCGACGACAACAGCGGCCCCGAGCCCCGCGCCAGCGGATACACCACCGTGAGGTCCGCCACGCGGTAGCCGCGCAGCAGGATCACGTAGTACGCCACATGCAGCAGCCCGCTGGCCACCACAAAGCCCCATTGCACCGCGCCCCACAGCGGCACCGCATCGCGCCCCAGCCACCAGCCCAGCGGCGCCCAGAACAGCATCATGAGAAAGGAGGTGAAGAACGCAAACCGTGCATCGCCTCCGGCCTTCTTGGCGGCGATGTTCCAGCAGGCATGGATCAGGCCGGCGAGGATGATGAGGGCGAAGGCGGTGAGGGTCACGGGCGAGAAAGACGGCTTGAATGCAAAAAGCCGCAACGCCTTAGCGGCTGCGGCTTGGTGTGGCGCAAAAGGGTCTATCGATCGAAGGGCTGAATTTCGCTCAAGGCATCTGCAACTGGCGCGCCCCAAGCCGGAGGCCACCGTGCAAGGGCCGCCCCGCCGCACTGGTGGCGTCCCCCTGCCCGCACCGCGCAGCGGTGCGAGAGCGGGGGGAAGGCGCGCAGCGCCTCAGGGGGGTGATCTCTATGCCCTTCCAATGATAGAGGCCGTCGCCATCAACTCCTCCAGCAGCGCAAACGACACCTTGCCCGACACGGTGTACGGGTCCAGCTCCGGCCGCTCGGAGTACTTGAGCACGATGGAATGGTTGAGCTTGGTCAGGTTGACCTGACCCATGGACCAGCCGCCGAAGCGGCGCTCTTCGATCTCTTCGTAGTGCAGCAGCTCCACATCCTTGTGGCGCTTGTCGCGCTGGATGGCGTTGTACAGCTGGCTGACGGCGGTGCGGCCGCCCTCGATGGCTTGCAAGAAGATGCCGCCGCCGTAGCACAGCACCCCGGTGATGCCGCAGGCCGGGTTGTGCTCGCGTCCTTCGGCGAGGATGGCTTCGATGGCCGACGGCGTGGTGTCCACGGCGCGGCTGACGTAGAGCAGGCGAACGAGCATGGGATCAGGCCTTTCGGGGAATGAGGGAGAGAAACTCGCGGCGCAGCGCCGAATCCTTGAGGAACACGCCGCGCATCACGGAGTTGATCATCTTGCTGTCCATCTCGCGCACGCCGCGCCAGGACATGCAGAAGTGGCTGGCTTCCATCACCACGGCCAGGCCGTCGGGCTGGGTCTTTTCCATGATGAGGTCGGCCAGCTGCACCACGGCCTCTTCCTGGATCTGCGGGCGGCCCATCACCCAGTCCACCAGCCGCGCGTACTTGCTCAGGCCGATCACGTTGGTGTGCTCGTTGGGCATCACGCCGATCCAGATCTTGCCGATGACGGGGCAGAAGTGGTGGCTGCAGGCGCTGCGCACGGTGATGGGGCCCACAATCATGAGCTCGTTGAGGTGCTCGGCGTTGGGAAACTCGGTGATGGCCGGCGGCGTCACGTAGCGGCCCTTGAACACCTCGTTCAGGTACATCTTGGCCACGCGGCGCGCGGTGTTGTGGGTGTTGTGGTCGCCCGCCGTGTCGATCACCATGCTGTCGAGCACGCCCTGCATCTTGGCCTCGACCTCGTCCAGCAGCTTTTCCAGTTCGCCGGGCTGGATGAACTCGGCAATGTTGTCGTTGGCATGGAAGCGCTTGCGGGCGGCGGCAAGGCGCTCGCGGATCTTCACGGAGACGGGCGTGCCTTCGTCTTCCGGCGGGGTGCTGGTCATAGCGGCGGCTTTGGGGCTGGACATGGCTGGAATCGTAACAGCGAATGGCGCACGGCCCGTTTCAAGGGTTTTTTGCCTCTAGCGCTTGCAGGACAAGCGCAGACAGCTACGATATTCATAGCAATACCCACCGGATGCACGAACCCGGCACTGCGCCCGCTACGCCCGCTGCCTCCACGACCGCGCGGCGCCAACGCCAGTGCCACCGTGGAACAGGCTTTGCCGGGCCACCGGTGGCGTCCCCCCTGAGGGGGGAAGCGGCGCAGCCGCTCAGGGGGGGCTCAATAAGTCTTCCCCGTCACCCACAGCGCCAGCCGCATGAGGCCGTAGGCCACGCGGTCCAGCACGCGCTGGCGCAGCGGGCGGCCGGCGTAGCGGGCGGGGTCCATGCGGCGGCCGGCATGCTGCATGGCGTGCACCAGGCGCTGGCGCAGGTCGGTGGCGAAGGCGGCGTCCTCCACCACCACGTTGGCCTCACGCGCCAGCAGCAGGGAGAGCGGGTCCAGGTTGGACGAGCCCACGGTGGCCCAGGGGTGCTCGCCCAGCGCGTCGATCACGGCCACCTTGGCGTGCAGGAAGCTGGGCGCGTACTCGTAGATCTCCACGCCAGCCGCCAGCAGCGCGCCGTACACCGGGCGCGCCGCGTGGTACTGCATGAAGTACTCGTAGCGCCCCTGCAGCAGCAGCCGCACGCGCACGCCGCGGCGCGCAGCCAGGACGAGCGCGCGGCGCAGCTTGCCGCCGGGCATGAAGTAGGCGTTGGCGATGATGACCTCGTGCCGCGCGGCGCCAATGGCACGGCGGTAGGCCTTCTCGATGCGGCTGCGGTGGCGCACGTTGTCGCGCAGCACCAGGGCGGCGCGCATGGTGGGCGGCGCGGCGTCTTCCGCCGCCCGGGCCGCGTGCCGCGCGGCACTGGCCGCCCGCAGCGCCTGCAGGGCCTCGGGCAGGCGGCGCTCGCGCACGCCCTGCACGGCCTGCATGCGCCACCACAGCTGGTCCATGGTCTCGCTGGCCATCGCCACCAGGCTGCCGGTGGCGCGCACGGCAAAGTCAAAGCGCGGCGCATCGAGCGCGCCGTGGTTGGGGTCGTGGAAATCGTCCAGCACATTGATGCCGCCGCAGAACAGCACGCACCCGTCCACCACGCACAGCTTGCGGTGCAGGCGGCGCCAGCGGTGCGGCAGCAGCAGGCCCAACGTGCCCAAGGGCGAATACACGCGGTACTGCACCCCCGCCACCCGCAGCCGCTCGGCCCAGGCCGCAGGCAGCGCGCCGGTACCCACACCGTCCACCACCAACTGCGTGCGCACCCCGCGCTGGGCCGCGCGCATCAGCGCCTGGGCCACGTCGGCGCCAGCGCCGGTGAAGTCGAAGATGTAGGTCTCGAACTGGATGTCCGACAGCGCGGCATCCATGGCCTCGACCAAGGCGGGAAACAGCTCCTGCGCACCCTGCAGCAGACGCACCTGGTGGTCGTCGGCAAAGTCGAAACCACCCCGCAGCGGGACAGACGGCTTTCTTTTCACGCCAGCAACCAGCGGTACACCGCACAGCGCACAGCCCACGAAACTGGCGCGCCCGCTACCTGCGGCCGCCGCGCAAGGGCCGCCCCGCCACGCTGGCGGCGTCCCCCTGGGGGTTGAGGGCCGCGGCTCCAAGCCTGCCTGCGCAGGCTTGGACGTGCCCGAAGAGCCGCTGCCTCTGGCAGCGGCACCGAGGCGCCGAAGGCGACACAGGGGGGCTTCATAGCCTGAACTCGGCGATCAGCGGCAGATGGTCCGACATGCGCCACCAGATGCGCCCCCGCGGCACATGCAGCGACAGCGGCGTGAGCCCGCGCGCATACACGTGGTCCAGCTGCGCCAGCGGCAGCCGCGCGGGGTAGGTGAAGGTGCGCGGCGCGTCGAACTCGTGCATGCCGAAGCCGGCGAGCATGCGCTTGACCTGCAGGCCCCAGTCGTTGAAGTCGCCCGCCACCACGACCGGCGCACCGCCCGGCACCTCGCGCTCGATGAAGCGCTGCAGCTGTGCGATCTGGCGGATGCGGCTGCCCGGGATCAGCCCCAGGTGCACCACGATCACATGCAGCGGGCGGCCGTGGACATCGACCTCCACATGCAGCAGGCCGCGCTGCTCGAAGCGGTGGTCGGACATGTCTTCGTGCTGGTGGCCCAGCACCGGCCAGCGCGACAGCAGTGCGTTGCCGTGCTCGCCGTGCTTGGTGACGGCATTGGTCCGGTAGACGGCCTCGTAGCCTTCGGGCGCCAGAAAGTCGGCCTGGGGCAACTCAGGCCAGCGCTGGAAATACGCCTGCTCGCGGCGGTGCAGCTTGCGCACCTCCTGCAGGCACACGATGTCCGCGTCCAGCTGCTCCACGGCGAGCCCCAGGTTGTGGATCTCCAGCCGCCGCGCGGGCCCGATGCCCTGCACGCCCTTGTGGATGTTGTAGGTGGCCACCCGCAGTATGTCGTCGTGTTCCATGGTCCTAGAAACGGTAGTGGCGGCAAGGGATTCTCTGCACGAATCGTCGCGCCGTGTGCATCTGCGGCCTCGGGCAGTCTGCGGCGTTGCAAATCCTCGCAATAGCTACTGCTATTGCTGCGGCTATTGCTGAGTTTGCGCCTTGCAGCCCCTCCCGATCCGCAGCGCACACTTTCCGCTCGATTCGTGCTGAGCATCCCTCGCGGCTAAATGCCGCATTCCGCAGCAGCCATTGTCTCGCATGCCGCGCCAGCCCAGGGTTTGCCCGGCCGCGGGGGGACGCGGCCGGGGTTTACACTCTGTTGCATCCACTTCCCGGCCGCCAGGCCGGCAGATCCTTGCATGGCTACCGAGAACGGTTCGTCCGCAGCCCCTGCGGTGCTGGCGCTGGTCGTTGACAGCAACGCCACCTCGCGCAGCATTCTCGTGGCCCAGTTGCGCGAATACGGCGTGACGCGCATCGTGCAGTGCAGCCGCGTACAGGACGCGCGCAGCCGGCTGGAACACACCGTGTTCGACTACGTGCTGTGCGAGCAGTATTTCGGCGAGGGCGGCTATTCCGGCCAGACGCTGCTGGACGACCTGCGGCGCGCGCAGCTGCTGCCCTTTTCCACCGTGTTCTTCATGGTCACCACCGAGGCCTCGTACGCCGCCGTGGCGGAGGCTGCGGAGTCCGCCCTGGACGGCTACCTGCTCAAGCCCTTCACCCCCTCCGCGCTGTTCGAGCGGCTGAGCCTGGCGCGGCTGCGCAAGGTGCACCTGAAGCCCATCTTCGATGCCATCGAGGCCGAGGACTTCGAGAGCGCCGCCCGGCTCTGCGTGGAACGCTTCGAAGCGCGCAAGCCCTACTGGCTCTATGCCGCGCGCATCGGCTCGGAGCTGCTGCTGCGGCTGGGCCGGCACGACGAGGCCCGCACCCTGTTCGAGGCCGTGATCGCCGCCCGCGCCCTGCCCTGGGCCAAGCTGGGGGTGGCGCGCGCGCAGATCGAGTCCGGGCAGGCGGCCCGCGCCATCACCACGCTGCAGGAGCTGATCGGCGAGGACGCGTCGTTCGCCGACGCCTACGACGTGCTGGGCCGCGCCCAGGTGGAGCTGGGCAATTTCTCGCAGGCCATCGAAACCTACCGCACCGCCAGCGGCCTCACGCCCGACTCGGTGGTACGGCTGCAGAAGCTGGGAATGATGTCGTACTACATGGGCGACCGCGAGACCGCCACCAAGGTGCTGGCGCGCGCGGCCATCCTGGGCATCGACTCCAAGCTGTTTGACTTCCAGTCGCTGGTGCTGCTCACGTTCTCGTACTTCGCCGACAACGACCGCAAGGGCATCGAACGCTGCATTGCCGATTTCGCCCGCATTCTGGAGCGCCACCACGGCAGCGAGCGCATCCTGCGCTTTGCCGAAGTGGCGCGTGCGCTGCAGCTGATCCAGCAACGCCAGTTCTCGCAGGCGGTGGAGTCGGTGCGCCGGATGGCGCGCGAGATCGACTCCGGGGGCTTTGACTTCGAGGCGGCGTGCAACCTGGGCAGCCTGCTGGCGGTGCTGGCGGTCACCTCCATCGACCTGCCCGAAAGCGAAGGCTGGGTGCGTATGCTGGGCCTGCGCTACGCAAACACCCGCGGCCTGACGGAACTGCTGGCCAACGCCTGCAGCCTGCACGCGCCCTATGGCGACCTGGTGCGGGACTGCCTGCAGCAGATCAACAAGACCGCCGAGATCGCCATGGCCCGCAGTCTGGCCGGCGACCCGGCGGGCGCCGTGCAAAGCCTGCTGCAGCAGTCCGAGCAGACGCTCAACTCCAAGCTGCTCGACCTGTCCCAGCAGATCCTGCTGCGGCACGGCGCGCGCGTTGCCACGGCCGAGCCCTTGCAGCAGGCCGTGGACACGCTGCGCCACCGCGTCGGCAGCGCCCCCGCGCGGGCCATCCTGGGGCAGGAGAGCGAGCGCCGGCCCGGCGGGGTGCTGCTGCGGGTCCGCAAGGCCGCCGACGAGTCCCGGCGCATGCAAGAGGCTCCGCCGCCCGACGCCCTGGAACCCGAGCTGGCAGAGCCCCCCGACCCGGCCGCCGCCCTGCGCCTGCGGCCCGTGTGAACGCGGCCGCGCCACCCGGCGGCTCACGCCGGGGGCGCGGCAAAGCGGGGCAGCAGCAGGCAGGCCTCGGCGTTCGACGCGGAAAAGCAGGCATCCGCCGCAGCCCGCCACGGCAGCCACTGAAAGGCATCGTGCTCCCGCGCGTGCAGCACCACGGGCGTGCCGGCCGGAACGCACAGCCCGAACACCCGCTCGCGGTTGCGCACCACGCCCGGCGCATAGCGGTGCAGCCACTGGGGCCAGATGTCGTACACGTTCTCCAGCGCCCAATCGGTCAGCACGCAACCCGGGGCGCCGGTGTCGATGCCCGTTTCCTCGGCCACTTCACGCCGCGCCGTGGCCTCGAAGGGCTCGTCCGGCGTGTCTTTGCTGCCGGTGACCGATTGCCAGTGCTCGCCGCCGCCCGTGCGGCGGATCAGCAGCACCTCCAGGGCCGGGGTGTGGATGACCACCAGCACCGACTCCGGCAGCTTGTAGCGCTGCCCCTGCGGCATCTCCGCCATGGCGCAGCGCCCCGGTCAGCCCCCGCGCACGCCGGGCGCGGCGGCGCCGGTGGAACGGCTGGTGGTGGGCACCGGGGGCGGCAGCTCCTTGGCCTGCAGGGCGCGCACCTGCACCACCAGCTGGTTGTGTGCGTCCAGGAAGGCGGCGGCAATCACCTTGCCCTCGTTGGTGTTGCTCCACCCGGCCCCGGCGCCTCCACCCAGCTTGCCAAAGACCAGCCCGCCCACGCCCAGGTCGGTGCTGCGGGCGGCGCCGGTGGCAGCGGCCACCTGCTCGGTGGTTTCGTTGTCGGACAGCAGCAGCGCCGTTTGCGCCTCCTTGAACTTGACCTGCTCCACCAGCCCGGCCAGGCCGGCGATGTCGCGCAGCACCGGGATCATGGCGATCAGCCCCGCCAGGTTCCGCCCCGCGTCCTGCTCGCTGAACGTGAGGCTGGGCGTGAGGGTGTACTGCGCCTCATAGCCCTTGCCCTTGGCCACGGTGGAGTTGTTCTTGCGCAGGATGCCGGCCTCTTTCAGCTCCTGCTCCTGCACCGTGCCCCGCAGCCCGGCCGCGCGGTCCACTACGCGAAAGCACCCGCTTTGCTGGGCCAGCAGCTTGACCAGCGGAACCGGCGAAGCCGGCAGCTGGTAGCCGGAGCCCACGGTGTAGCCGTTCGGGTTCTCGGCCAGCGCGAGCGTGGCCACGGGCGCCTCGCAGCGCACCAGTTCCTTGGCAGCGTTCTGCGCGCCCTGCGGGCCGGCGGAGCCGGTGACCACGGAGCCGCCCTGCCCCAGTTCGGTCTTCTTTTCGCCGCAGGCCGCCAGGGCCAACAGCGCCACGGCGCCCACCAGGGCATGCTTCGTCAGGGAGCGCATCGGGAGCATCCTTTCAACGCCAGCACCGGCCGGCCACCCAAAAGAAAAGCGGCGCGGGCCTGGGGCCCGTGCCGCTGGTCGTGCGATGCCGCGAAAACGCAACGCATCTGCCACGGTCGAGAGAAAACCGGGATCAGGCCGTCTTCACGGCGTCCGGGTTGCGCAGGCGGATGTGCAGCTCGCGCAGCTGCTTTTCATCCACGGGCGACGGCGCCTGGGTGAGCAGGTCCTGTGCGCGCTGGGTCTTGGGGAAGGCAATCACGTCGCGGATCGACTCGGCGCCGGTCATCAGCGTGATCAGGCGGTCCAGGCCGAAGGCAAGGCCACCGTGCGGGGGCGCACCGTATTGCAGCGCGTCCAGCAGATAGCCGAACTTGGCCTGCGCATCCTCGGGCGTGATCTTGAGCGCGCTGAACACCTTGCTCTGCACGTCGGCGCGGTGGATACGCACCGAGCCGCCGCCCAGCTCCCAGCCGTTGAGCACCATGTCGTAGGCCTTGGCCAGGCACTTGCCCGGGTCGGTGTCCATGAGGTCCTCGTGGCCGTCCTTGGGGCTGGTGAAGGGGTGGTGCACGGCCGTCCAGCGGTCTTCTTCCTCGTCGTGCTCGAACATCGGGAAGTCCACCACCCACAGCGGTGCCCAGCGGTCCTCGAACAGGCCGTTCTTCTTGCCGAACTCGCTGTGGCCGATCTTCAGGCGCAGGGCGCCGATGGCGTCGTTGACGACCTTTTCCTTGTCGGCGCCGAAGAAGATCAGGTCGCCGTTCTGTGCGCCGGAGAGCTTGAGCACCTGCTCCAGCGCCGCATCGTGGATGTTCTTCACGATGGGCGATTGCAGGCCGTCGCGGCCCTTGGACAGGTCGTTGACGCGGATGTACGCCAGGCCCTTGGCGCCGTAGATCTTCACGAACTCGGTGTAGGCGTCGATCTCGCCCCGGCTGATGCCGCCGTTCTCGGCCGAGCCGCCGGGCACGCGCAGGGCCACCACGCGGCCGCCCTTCATGTTGGCAGCGCCCGAGAAGACCTTGAACTCGACATCCTTCATCACTTCGGTCAGCTCGGTGAATTCAAGCTTCACGCGCAGGTCGGGCTTGTCGGAGCCGAAGCGGTAGGCTGCCTCCTGGTAGGTCATGATGGGGAATTCACCCAAGTCCACGCCCAGCTGGGTCTGGAACACCTCGGTGATCATGCGCTGGAAGATGGCGCGGATCTCTTCCTCGTTCAGGAACGAGGTCTCGCAGTCGATCTGCGTGAACTCGGGCTGGCGGTCGGCACGCAGGTCTTCGTCGCGGAAGCACTTGGTGATCTGGTAGTACCGGTCGTAGCCGGCCACCATCAGCATCTGCTTGTACAGCTGGGGCGATTGCGGCAGCGCGAAGAACTGGCCGTCGTGTACACGGCTCGGCACCAGGTAGTCGCGCGCGCCTTCGGGCGTGCTCTTGCCCAGCATGGGCGTTTCGATGTCGATGAACCCTTCCTGGTCCAGGAAGTTGCGCACCTGGATGGCCGTCTTGTAGCGCAGCATCATGTTGCGCTGCATGTAGGGGCGGCGCAGATCCATCACGCGGTGCGTGAGGCGGGTGGTTTCCGACAGGTTCTCGTCGTCCATCTGGAAGGGGGGCGTGACGGACGGGTTGAGCACGGTCAGCTCGTGGCACAGCACTTCGATCTGGCCGCTCTTGAGCTTGTCGTTGGTGGTGCCGGCGGGGCGGGCGCGCACCACGCCCTGGACCCGCACGCAAAACTCGTTGCGCACGTCTTCGGCGGTCTTGAACATCTCGGCGCGGTCGGGGTCGCACACCACCTGCACATAGCCTTCGCGGTCGCGCAGGTCGATGAAGATCACGCCGCCATGGTCGCGGCGGCGGTTCACCCAGCCGCACAGGGTAACGGTTTGGCCCATCAGGGCTTCGGTCACGAGACCGCAATAGTGGGAGCGCATGGCCATGGCAGAACTTTCACGCCTCGTGGGCGCATCGATAAAAGACAAACAACGGTTACTGGACGGTGGAGGAAGGCGCGCCGACGGCGGTCAGGTCCGGCGGAGCCACCACCCCCATCGACACGATGTACTTGAGAGCCGTGTCGACGCTCATGTCGAGTTCGACACAGTCGCTCTTGCGCACCATGACGAAATAGCCCCCCGTCGGGTTGGGCGTGGTGGGCACGTACACGCTCACGAACTCGTCGCGCAGGTAGGCGGCCACCTCGCCACTGGGCGCGCCCGTCACAAAGGCCACGGTCCAGACGCCCTCGCGGGGCCACTGCACCAGCACCGCCGTGCGAAACGCGTTGCCACTTTCGGAAAACAGCGTGTCCGATACCTGCTTGACGCTGGAATAGATGGAGCGGACCACCGGAATGCGGTGCACCAGCGCGTCGCCCCACTGCACCAGCTTGCGCCCCGCGAAATTGCTGGCAATCGCGCCAACGCACAACAGGATCAGCAGCGTGAGCACCACCCCGAAGCCCGGCACGTGAAAACCCAGCAGCTTGTCCGGGTGCCACGCGCCCGGCAGGATCTGCAGGGTCTGGTCGAGGGTGCTCACGATCCAGTGGAGCACCCACGCCGTAATGACCCCTGGCACGATGACCAGCAGGCCTGTCAACAGCCACTTGCGCAACGCAACCATGTAACGCGGCTCAGCTTGCAGACGGGGTTGTTGCCGGGTTGGCTGCAGTCCCCGCACTGCCGGAAGCGTCCTTCTTGGGGGCGTCGCCGGCGCTCGCCGCCTCGGGCTGCGAGCCGGTCTTGGCTTCGGTGGCGGGAGCAGAACTGCCGCCGCTGCCGCCCCGGAAGTCGGTCACGTACCAGCCGGAACCCTTGAGCTGGAATCCCGCCGCAGTCACCTGCTTGGAAAAGGCTTCAGCGCCGCAGGCGGGGCAGACGGTCAGGGGAGCGTCGGAGATTTTTTGCAGCACATCCTTGGCATGGCCGCAGGAGCCGCATTTGTAGGCGTAAATAGGCATGTCAGCGTGGGAAGGGAAAGTGCAAAACCCTCAATTATAGGCGGCGCCCCTCCCACGGCCTCCCCGGCCGGGCCGAGGTCAGCCCGCGCTGCCTTCGTAGTGGGTGACATGGCCCTTGTGGTCCGGAACCCATTGCGGGGCCAGCGAGCCGCCGAGCATGCCCAGCAACGCGGCCAGCACGCCCGCCAGTTGCTGCGGGAACGCCTCCGACAACATCGGGCTGGCGACGAACAGCAGCCACACGCCCAGGCCCATGGCGACCGCCAGCAAGGCGCCCTGGGTGGTGGCGCGCTTCCAGTACAGGCCGAACACCAGCGGCACGAAGGCGCCCACCAGAGGCACCTGGTAGGCCCCCGAGACCAGCTCATAGATGGAAGTCCCCTGCATGGTGATCGCGTAGGTCAGCACGCAGCCTGTGAAGACCAGCACCGAAATGCGCATGGCCTTGAGCGTCTGCTGGTCGGTCATGCCGGGGCGCAGGTTGTGCAGGATGTTCTCCACAAACGTCGTGGATGGCGCCAGGAGCGTGGCCGATGCGGTGGACATGATGGCCGACAGCAACGCGCCAAAGAACGCCACCTGCAGCACCAGCGGCATGCGCTCCATGACCAGGGTGGGCAGCACCTTTTGCGGATCGTCCTTGAGCAGCGCCTGCGCCGTCTCCGGCATCACCAGCACCGCAGCCGTCACGACAAACATGGGGATGAAGGCGAACAGCAGGTACAGCACGCCGCCGATCACCGGCCCGGTGCGGGCGGTCTCGGGGCTGTTGGACGACATGACGCGCTGGAACACGTCCTGCTGCGGGATGGAGCCCAGCATCATGGTGATGGCCGAAGCGGCAAAAAAGGTCCATTCCTTGGCGCCGCCGGTGGGGAAGAACTGGAATTTGCCTTCGCGGGCGGCAAACGCGATCACCTTGTCGGCCCCGCCGGCCAGATTGGCCGCGAACCAGGCAATGGCCACCAGCCCCACGGCGATGACGATCATCTGCACGAAATCCGTCATCGCCACGGACCACATCCCGCCGTACAGGGTGTAGACCAGCACCACGGCCGTGCCGATGACCATGCCCAGCGTGAGCGGCACGGCGCCCTGCGTGAGCAGATTGAACACCAGGCCAAGCGCCGTGATCTGAGCGGCCACCCAGCCCAGGTAGCTGAACATGATGATCCCCGAGCACACCACTTCGATCACCCGGCCGTAGCGCTGGCGGTAGTAGTCGCCCAGGGTGATGAGGTTCTTCTGGTAGAGCTTGTACGCGAAGAACAGCCCCACCAGCACCAGGCACATGGAAGCGCCAAAGGGGTCTTCCACGACGGACCCCAGGCCGCCATCGACGAAGCGCGCGGACACCCCCAGCACGGTTTCGGAGCCGAACCAGGTGGCAAACGTGGTGGCGATCACCACGGCCAGCGGCAGGCTGCGCCCGGCCACCGCGTAGTCGGCCGTGTTGTGCACGCGCGTCGCGGCATACAGGCCCACCCCAATAGAAACCAGCAGGTACAGAACAATGAATGACAACAGCATGGCGCCGCTCCGAAGCTCCGAGGATGGTTGCGGAAATACACCGCGCAAGCCCCGGTCGTGCCGGGCCTGCGCCTGCGCGGTCCCTGGGGCGGTGAACCCCACGTATCAGGAAACTCGTAACAAAATTCGCAGCGGATTATGAAGGCAACTTCCATGCCTTCCACGCCGGGCAGGCGCCCGGGAGGGTCAAGCGCGAGTGTCCCGAGTTGGAGATTCGTTTTACAAAGAGGCCGAGATCGCCGCCATGCTGCGTTGCAAATCCTCGCGATAGCACCGGCTATCGCTGCGGTTTGCGCCTTGCCTGGCGACGATTTCGGCCTCTTTATTTCGTCAACGAACTTCCAACTCGGGACACTAGAACACCCTGATGCGCAGGAACAACTGCATGGCCAGCAGGCCGAGCACGAAGCCCGCGCCGCCATAGATCAGCGACTGCAGCAGCCGGTTGGTGCGCTTCTGGGCCTCCAGCAGTTCGCGCAGGGCGGACTGCGACTCGGTGTTGGGCCGCTGCTGCAGGTAACCGTACAGCAGCCGCGGCAATTCCGGCACCAGCTTGGCGTAGTGCGGCGCCTCGGCCCGCAGCTCGCGCCACAGGCGCTGCGGCCCCATCTGCTCCAGCATCCACTTCTCGAGGAACGGCTTGGCCGTGCTCCACAGGTCCAGCTCCGGGTCCAGTTCGCGGCCGAGGCCCTCGATGTTGAGCAAGGTCTTTTGCAGCAGCACCAGCTGGGGCTGGATCTCGACATGGAAGCGGCGCGACGTCTGGAACAGCCGCATGAGCACCATGCCCAGGGAGATTTCCTTGAGCGGGCGGTCGAAATACGGCTCGCACACCGCGCGGATGGCCGACTCCAGGTCGTTCACGCGCGTGCCCGGCGGCACCCAGCCGCTTTCAATGTGCAGCTCGGCCACGCGCTTGTAGTCGCGCCGGAAGAACGCCACGAAGTTCTGCGCCAGGTATTCCTTGTCGACCTCCGTGAGCGTGCCCACGATGCCGAAGTCCAGCGAGATATAGCGGCCAAATGTCGCGGGCTCCAGGCTCACCTGGATGTTGCCCGGGTGCATGTCGGCATGGAAGAAGCCGTCGCGGAACACCTGGGTGAAGAAGATCGTCACGCCATCGCGCGCGAGCTGAGGGATGTCGACCCCCGCCTCGCGCAGGCGCTCGATCTGGCTGATGGGCACGCCCGTCATGCGCTGCATCACCATGACTTCGGGGTGGCAGAAGTCCCAGAAGATCTCGGGAATCAGCACCAGGTCCAGGCCCTGCATGTTGCGGCGCAGCTGCGCGGCGTTGGCGGCCTCGCGCACCAGGTCCAGCTCGTCGTGCAGGTAGTTGTCGAACTCGGCCACCACCTCGCGCGGCTTGAGGCGCTTGCCGTCGGCCGACAGGTTTTCCACCCAGCCGGCCATCATGCGCATGAGGCTCAGGTCCTTCTCGATCACCGGCAGCATGCCGGGCCTCAGCACCTTGACGGCGACTTCGCGCTCCTGTCCGTGGCGGTCGCGCAGCGTGGCGAAGTGCACTTGCGCAATGGATGCGCTGGCCACGGGCACGCGGTCAAAGGACGTGAAGACTTCCTCCACCGGCCGGCGGAACGCCCGCTCGATGGTGGCGATGGCGATGTCGGGATCGAACGGGGGCACGCGGTCCTGCAGCCGGGCCAGCTCGTCGGCCATGTCGGGCGGCAGCAGGTCGCGCCGGGTGGACAGCACTTGGCCGAACTTCACGAAGATGGGGCCCAGCTGCTCCAGGGCCTCGCGCAGGCGCTGGCCGCGCGGCGCGTCCAGCTTGCGCCCGACCGACAGCACCCGGGACACGGCCCGCAACCAGGGCTTCTGGAAGCTGTCGAGCAGCAGGCTGTCGAGCCCGTACCGGAACACCACCCACAGGATGGTGCCGCCCCGCAGGAACTGCTTCATGCGCCGGGCCGGTCGGCAGGGTTCGGGGTGGCGCCTGCAGCAGCGGGCGCGGGAACGACGCCCGCAGCGGGCGCCGCCGCCGGGGCGCGGGAGCCGACGAACTGGCGCAAGGCCTGGGCCGCGCGGCGTGCCACCTGCGCCACGGTGTGGGCGGGGGCGTCGCCGATGAGGCGCGCCAGGTCCTCCTCCACATCCCAGCGCACATGGTCGACCAGCCAGTTGATCTCGGCCGCCAGCTGCACGTCGCCCTCGATGCGGATGGCAGGCTTGTCGCCTCGCAGGGCGGTCTGTGCCAGCGCGACGGGCGACGCCTCGGTCACTTCCAGGCGCAGGTCGGGCACAGCGGACTCAGGGGCCAGGTTGAACAGCCCTGCGGGCGTGACCACCAGCGCCATCGAATAGGCCCGCCACTGCACGCGGGCCACGCGGCCCTTCTGGCGCACCAGGCGGTCCATGGCCTCGCGCTCCTGCATCAGCACGTGGTTCAGAAACAGCACGGTGCGCTGCTGAACCTCATGCACCAGCCATTGCGGCGGCTGCGGGCCTGCGGCGACCCGCTCGAAAAGGCCGTCCAGAAACGAAAAAGGGGACTGTGGTGTTGCCATAGTCCCCGATTATCGGGCATCCCCCCGTGGGGAGAGCCTTGTCCCTTCGGCCCCGTGGCACATGCCCGGGGCGCTAGCAGGCGCAGGTCATTGCAGCGCCTGCACCCCCGCGACCAGCCAGCCGCTGCCGCCGTCCTTGGGCTTGGTCATGTTCCAGACCTCGCGGAAGGGGCTGGGGCCCGCCGAGGGTTCCTCGCGGATCATGCCGGAGAACTCGACGCTGGCCATGTAGCCGTCGCCCAGGTCCTCGATGCCCAGCAGCTGCGCATCGATCATGACCACGTCCGTGAGGTTGGGCTGCGCGCCACGGTGGGCCTCGCGCTCGGCCAGCTGGGTGCGGATTTCATCCAGCATGCCGTCCGTCATCATCGACCGCAGCGTGGCCATGTCGGAGCGGTCCCAGGCCGCCTGCAGGGTGATGAAATTCCGCTTGGCGGCCGCCAGGAAGCCTTCCGTGTCGAAGCCCGCGGGAATGCCCCAGTTCTGCGAACCCGAAAGCGCCGATCCGATCACGACACCACTGCCCCCGGCTGCGGGGCGCGGCGCTTCAAACGCCATGCTGCTGCGCTCCCAGGGGCGGGCCGACGCGTCGTTGCCCACGTTGTTGGGGCTGTACTGGGGCGGCACCTGCGCCGCGGCGGGCGACGAGGCCCCCGCTCCCTGCAGGGCAAAGGGCGCACCGCCCGCCACCGGGCTGCCGCCAGCGCTGCGCGATCGCATCACCATGCGGATGATGACGACGGCCGCCAGGGCCAGCAGCGCCACCATGAGGAAGTTGGCAAAGCCCGCGCCCAGGCCCAGCGAGTGCGCGAGCCACGCCAGGCCCAGGCCGGCGGCCAGGCCGCCGAGCATGGCGCCCCAGGGCTTCCGGGCGGGGGTGGCGGCCGCTGGGGCCGCCGCCGGTGCGGCGGGCTTGGCCGCCGCGGCGTTCTGCGCGGGCGCGCCCGGCGTTGCGGGCGGCGGCGTGGCCGACTCGCGCTGCGTCACATTGCTCGACTGCTTGCCCAGCGATTTACCGCCGCCCAGTCGCCGGGCGTCGGCATCCGCGTGGGCGAACGCCAGCATCGCCACCAACACCACAGACCACAGTTTCATCATGAATTCTCCGTCTCCGTCATCATCCGAGCTCGTTGCTCAGCACTTGATTCCAACATGCAAGGCCACGATTCCGCCAGTCATGTTGTGATAGTCCACATGTCCAAAGCCACTTTGCTGCATGAGGCCTTTGAGCTCTTCCTGGCCCGGATGCATGCGGATGGACTCGGCCAGGTAGCGGTAGCTGGCGTCGTCGCCCGCCACCAGCTTGCCCAGGCGCGGAAGCACCTTGAACGAATACCAGTCGTAGGCTTTTTCCAGGGGCTTGGCGACCTTGGAAAACTCCAGCACCAGCAGCCGGCCACCGGGCTTGAGCACGCGGCACATCTCGGCCAGCGCGCGATCCTTGTGCGTCATGTTGCGCAGGCCGAAGGCCACGCTCACCACGTCGAAATGCGCGTCGGGGAACGGCAGCTTCTCCGCGTCGCACACCAGGGTCGGCAGCACCACGCCGGCGTTGATGAGCCGGTCGCGGCCCACGCGCAGCATGGCTTCGTTGATGTCGGTGTGGACCACGCGGCCGGAGGTGCCCACCTTCTTGGCAAAGGCCAGCGCCAGGTCGCCCGTGCCGCCGGCGATGTCCAGCACCTGGCTGCCCTCGCGCAGGTTGGCCACCATCACGGTGTAGGCCTTCCACGCGCGGTGCAGGCCGCCGGACATGAGGTCGTTCATCACGTCGTACTTGTTGGCGACCGAGTCGAAGACGCCGCGCACCTTCTGCGCTTTTTCCTGCTCATCGACCGACTGGAATCCGAAATGGGTGGTGCTCATACAAATCATGCTAGGCGCGCAAGCGCCCGAGGTACAGCGACAACCCCGCACGGGCCTGGGGCATGTATCGCCAGTGGAACAGGGAATATCCGTGATAAATGGCTCTGACGCGCTACAGTACTGCGCCAGAAGCTATTGTTTTAGTAGCAATCCAGCGCCACCGGAGCCGCATCAGCCGCATCCACCACCGTGCCCACCCGAGCGCGCCGGAGGCGGCATGGGCGCGTCGCGGTCGGCGCCGGCGGCGGCCAGGCGCTCGGCGTACCGGGCCCACAGCGCCTCCTGCTGCTCGCCCAGTTCGTACAAGTAGTCCCAGCTGAAGATGCCGCTGTCGTGCCCGTCGGAGAAGGTGGGCTTGACCGCGTAGTTGCCCACTGGCTCCAGGTGGACCAGCGTCACGTCGCGCTTGCCGGTCTGCAGCACCTCCTGCCCGGGGCCGTGGCCCTGTACCTCGGCCGACGGGGAGTACACGCGCATCAGCTCGAACGGAATGCGAAAGCGCGCACCGTCCGAGAACGCGACCTCCAGCACGCGCGAGGTCTCGTGCACCGTGAGCGCCTCGGGGGTGGGGGCGCCTGCTTTCAAACCTGCCATGGCAAAGGTTCCTTGGATCGGGTTGACGAAGAAAAATCGGACAAGTCAGAAGGCCGCACGCCGCCGCCCGGGTCAGGGCGAGAGCGCCGCCAGCCGCTGGCGCAGCGCCTCTTCCAGCGCGGGCAGGCGCGCGCGCACGGCGTCTTCCTGCGCCTGCGGGCCGGGCCGCTGGGCGCTGGCCCACACGGGCGAGGGGAAGTGGCTGTCCCAGGCAAACCGCGCAATCACATGCCAGTGCAGGTGGGGCACCATGTTGCCCAGCGCGGCCATGTTGATCTTGGTGGGCGACAGGTGCTCGCGCAGCGCCTGCTCCACCGCCACCACCGCGTCCATGCAATGGGCACGGTCAGACGCGGCCAGATCCGAGAACTCGGCCACGTGCGCGTTCCACACCACGCGGTAGAACGCGGGGAAGCCGGCCTCGTTGGCGCGGATCACGCGCAGGCGCTCGCCGCGCCAGACCAGCACGCCGCCGTCTTCCACGCACAGCGGGCAACTCATTGGCAAAACCCCATGAAAACACACAGGGCTCGAACCGGGCGCGGCGCCAAGCCAGGGACACCGAGCAAGGGCCGCCCCGCAGCGAGGGTGTCGTCCCCCTCCCGCGCAGCGAGCGAGGGGCTGAGGGCCGCGGCTCCAAGCCTGCCGGCGCAGGCTTGGACGGGCCCGAAGAGCTGTTGCCTCTGGCGACTGCGCCGAGGCGCGAAGCGACTCAGGGGGTGCTTCATTCCTACACCAGTACCCGCTCGATGCCGCCTTGGTTGGCGCGCTGCACGTATTCAGGCATCCAGTTCTCGCCCAGGATCTCGCGCGCCATCTCGATCACGATGTAATCGGCTTCGAGCAGGCCGTTTTGCAAGTCGTCCTGGTAGCGGTTCAGGCCCTGCAGGCAGCTGGGGCAGCTGGTGAGGATCTTCACGTTGTCCTGGGCGGCCACCGCGCCGCTCTGGCGCAGCGTGGCCTCGCCCTTGCGGATTTCCTCTTCCTTGCGGAAGCGCACCTGCGTGGACACGTCCGGCCGGGTCACGCCCAGCGTGCCGGATTCGCCGCAGCAGCGGTCGCTCTTCAAGACCTGCTCGCCCACCAGCGCCTTCACGGTCTTCAGCGAGTCCTGCTGCTTCATGGGGTTGTGGCAGGGCTCGTGGTACAGGTAGGCGCCCTTGCCCTGCAGGGTGATGCCCTTCTCCAGCAGGTATTCGTGGATGTCGATGATGCGGCAGCCGGGGAAGATCTTGTCGAACTGGTAGCCCTGCAGCTGGTCGTAGCAGGTGCCGCAGCTCACCACCACGGTCTTGATGTCCAGGTAGTTGAGCGTGTTGGCCACGCGGTGGAAGAGCACGCGGTTGTCGGTGATCATCTTCTCGGCCTTGTCGAACTGGCCGCTGCCGCGCTGCGGGTAGCCGCAGCACAGATACCCCGGCGGCAGCACCGTCTGCACGCCCGCGTGCCAGAGCATGGCCTGGGTGGCCAGGCCGACCTGCGAGAACAGGCGCTCGGACCCGCAGCCCGGGAAGTAGAACACCGCCTCCGTCTCGGCCGAGGTGGTGGCCGGGTTGCGGATGATGGGCACGTAGTCCTTGTTCTCGATGTCCAGCAGCGCCCGCGCGGTCTTCTTGGGCAGGCCGCCGGGCAGCTTCTTGTTGATGAAGTGGATCACCTGCTCCTTGATGGGCGCGGTGCCCACCGTGGCCGGTGGCTTGGCCGTCTGCTTGCGGCCCACGGTGCGCAGCAGGTCCACGGCCATGCGCTGGGCCTTGAAGCCCACATTGACCATGCCCGAGCGCAGCAGCTTGATGGTGTCGGGGCTGGTGGCGTTGAGCATGGTCATGGCCAGCGCATTGCCCGGGCGGAAGCTCTTCTTGCCCATCTTGCGCAGCAGGTTGCGCATGTTCATGGTCACGTCGCCAAAGTCGATCTTGACCGGGCACGGCGTGTAGCACTTGTGGCAGACGGTGCAGTGGTCGGCCACGTCTTCAAACTCCTGCCAGTGCTTGATGGACACGCCGCGGCGCGTCTGCTCCTCGTACAGGAAGGCCTCGACCAGCAGCGAGGTGGCCAGGATCTTGTTGCGCGGGCTGTACAGCAGGCTGGCGCGCGGCACGTGCGTGGAGCACACGGGCTTGCACTTGCCGCAGCGCAGGCAGTCCTTCACGCTGTCGGCAATCGCGCCGATGTCGCTCTGCTGCATGATCAGCGACTCGTGTCCCATCAGACCAAAGCTGGGGGTGTAGGCATTCGTCAGGTCGGCGTGCAGGACCGCGGAATTGGAAGCATTTTTGGCCTCCAGGGCACTTGCAGCAAGCGCAGGCAGCTCCTGATTTCGTAGCAATTTGCCTTTATTGAAGCGGCCTTCGGGGTCCACCTTGCGCTTGTAGTCGGCAAAGGGCTGCAGCTCGGCGTCGGTCAGGAACTCCAGCTTGGTGATGCCGATGCCGTGTTCGCCCGAGATCACGCCGTCCAGGCCGCGCGCCAGCACCATGATGCGCGCCACCGCTTCGTGGGCGGTCTGCAGCATCTCGTAGTCGTCGCTGTTGACGGGGATGTTGGTGTGCACGTTGCCGTCGCCCGCATGCATGTGGAGGGCCACCCACACGCGGCCCTTGAGCACGCGCTGGTGGATGGCCACGGCCTCGTCCAGGATGGGCTGGAACGCGGCGCCGGAGAAGATGCCTTGCAGCGGCGCCCGCAGCTGGGTCTTCCAGCTGGCGCGCAGGCTGTGGTCCTGCAGTTGCGGGAACAGCGCCTCCACGTTGTCCAGCCAACCTTGCCACAGCGCGCGCACCTCGGCCACCAGGGCAATGGCCTGGGCCACGCGGTCTTCCAGCAGCTCGGCGGCGGGCACGTCGTCGGCCGCGTCCTGCTTGCCCAGCGGCAGGTTGCCGCGGGCAAAGAACTCCGTCAGCGCATCGCACAGCTTGAGCTTGTTGCGCAGGGAGAGTTCGATGTTGATGCGCTCGATGCCGTCGGTGTACTCAGCCATGCGCGGCAGCGGGATCACCACGTCTTCGTTGATCTTGAAGGCGTTGGTGTGGCGGCTGATGGCGGCGGTCTTCTTGCGGTCGGCCCAGAACTTCTTGCGCGCATCGGCACTGATGGCAATGAAGCCCTCGCCGCTGCGGGTGTTGGCCAGGCGCACCACTTCGCTGGTCACGCGGGCCACTTCGTCGGCGTTGTCGCCGGCAATGTCGCCGATCAGCACCATCTTGGGCAGGCCGCCGTTGCCCTTCTTGCTCTTGGTGGCGTAGCCCACGGCCTTCAGGTAGCGGTCGTCCAGGTGTTCCAGCCCGGCCAGCACCACGCCGCTGCGCTTTTGCTCGGCGAACATGTGGTCCTTGATGTCCACGATGCTCGGCACCGCATCCTTGGCATTGCCGAAGAACTCCAGGCACACGGTGCGCGTGTGCTCGGGCATGCGGTGCACCACCCAGCGGGCGCTAGTGATGAGGCCGTCGCAGCCCTCCTTCTGGATGCCCGGCAGGCCGGCCAGGAACTTGTCCGTCACGTCCTTGCCCAGGCCTTCCTTGCGGAAGGTGCGGCCCGGGATCTGCAGGCGCTCGGTGCGCACGGGCGTCTTGCCATCGGCCTCGAAGTACTGCAGCTCGAAGGTGGCCGCCTCCACGTCATGGATCTTGCCCAGGTTGTGGTCCAGGCGCGTCACCTCCAGCCACTGGGCGTCGGGCGTCACCATGCGCCAGCTGGCCAGGTTGTCCAGCGCCGTGCCCCACAGCACGGCCTTCTTGCCGCCCGCGTTCATGGCGATATTGCCGCCAATGCACGAAGCCTCGGCACTGGTCGGGTCCACCGCAAACACAAAGCCTGCGCGCTCGGCCGCGTCGGCCACGCGCTGGGTGACCACGCCGGCTTCGGTCCAGATGGTGCCCACCTCGCGGTCCAGGCCCGGCAGGCGGCGCAGTTCCACCTCGGTCATGGCTTCGAGCTTTTCGGTGTTGATGACCACGCTCTTCCAGGTGAGCGGAATGGCGCCGCCGGTGTAGCCCGTGCCGCCCCCGCGCGGGATGATGGTCAGGCCCAGTTCGATGCAGCCCTTGACCAGGCCGGCCATCTCGGCCTCGGTGTCGGGCGTGAGCACGACGAAGGGGTACTCCACGCGCCAGTCGGTGGCGTCGGTGACGTGCGAGACGCGCGAGAGCCCGTCGAACTTGATGTTGTCCTTGGCCGTCAGGCGCCCCAGCGTCTTGCGGACCTGGCGGCGCAGCTGCGCGGCCTGCTCGAAGGTGGCGTTGAATTCGGCCACCGCACGGCGCGCGGCCACCACCAGCTCGCCCACCAGGCGGTCGCGCTCGGCGTCGTCATCGGGGGTGCGGCGCTTTTCGATCTCGGCCAGGCGGTGGTTCAGCGCATCGACCAGCAGCTTGCGGCGGTCGGGGTTGTCCAGCAGGTCGTCCTGCAGGTAGGGGTTGCGCTGCACCACCCAGATGTCGCCCAGCACTTCGTACAACATGCGGGCGGAGCGGCCCGTGCGGCGCTCCTTGCGCAGCTGGTCCAGCACGTCCCAGGAGGCGGAGCCCAGCAGGCGGATCACGATCTCGCGGTCGGAGAACGAGGTGTAGTTGTACGGAATCTCGCGCAGACGCACAGGCTCGGCAGCCTGCGCCTGCAGGGCAGCCAACGCTATCGGAACATTCATGGGGGATCTACCTGGGGTGGGGGCGTGATTTTATGTCAGGCCCTCCGGACGCGCCGGGCGGAGCCCCGCGCCAGGAGGCCCTGCAACGCGCCGGCCCCGGAGTTTCCAGCCAAATCGGCCTGCAGCGCTTGCTCAGCAAGCGCAAGCAGCTATTATTTTCGGAGCAACACTCTCAGAACAGCACCCGGCTGCGCAGCGTGCCCGGCACCTGGGCCAGCCGGTCCAGCGCCAGGTGGGACGAGGCCGCGTCGGTGTCAATCACCACGTAGCCGATGGCCTCATTGGTCTGCAGGTACTGCGCCGCGATGTTGATCTGCAAGTCCGAAAAGACGCGGTTGATCTCGGACAGCACGCCCGGCACGTTGCGGTGGATGTGCAGGATGCGGTGCTTGCCCGGGTGGGCCGGCAGCGCCACTTCAGGGAAGTTGACCGACGAGGTGCTGGTGCCGTTGTCGCTGTACTTGACCAGCTTCTCGGCCACTTCCAGCCCGATGTTGGCCTGCGCCTCCATGGTGGAGCCGCCGATGTGGGGCGTGAGGATCACGTTGTCCAGCCCGCGCAGGGGCGAGAGGAACTCGTCCTTGTTGGTGCGCGGCTCCACCGGGAACACGTCCACGGCTGCGCCCAGCAGCTTGCGCGCCTGGATCGCTTCGGCCAGCGGCTCGATCTCCACCACCGTGCCGCGCGACGCATTGATGAGAATGCCGCCCGGCTTCATGGCGGCGATCTCGGCCGCGCCGATCATCCACTGCGTGGAGGGCAGCTCGGGCACGTGCAGGCTCACGATGTCGCTTTGCGCCAGCAGCTCGTGCAGGTTGTGCACCTGGCGGGCGTTGCCCAGGGGCAGCTTGCTGACCACGTCGTAGAACGCCACGTGCATGCCCAGGGCCTCGGCCAGCACCGACAGCTGCGTGCCGATGGAGCCGTAGCCCACGATGCCCAGCGTCTTGCCGCGGATCTCGTAGGCGTTCTCGGCGCTCTTGAGCCAGCCGCCGCGGTGCGCCACGGCATTCTTCTCCGGCACGCCGCGCAGCAGCAGAATCGCCTCGGCCAGCACCAGCTCGGCCACGGAGCGGGTGTTGGAATACGGCGCGTTGAACACCGCAATGCCGCGCTCGCGCGCGGCGTTCAGGTCCACCTGGTTGGTGCCGATGCAAAAGCAGCCCACGGCCACGAGCTTGTGCGCCTGGGCGAACACCGCCTCGGTGAGCTGCGTGCGCGAGCGGATGCCCAGGAAGTGCACGTCCGCGATCTTGCGCTGGAGTTCATCGTCCGGCAGCGCGCCAGAAACGGTCTCAACCTGCGTGTAGCCCGCGGACCGGATCACGTCCACGGCAGACGCGTGGATGCCCTCGAGCAGGAGGAATTTGATCTTGTTCTTGTCCAGCGAATTGGTGGCCATGGCAATGGGATAAAAAAGAAAAAACAGCATGCGCCGGCGCGCCGGTGCGCGGCGGCGCGAACGAACCGGCGCGGCCGCAGCCATCCCCGGGGCCGCCAGCATGGTGCATTGCACAAAACCTTGCAAGCCGGGGCAAATCAACAACAGCCTGTCACAAAAGAGTCAAAATCAGTCCCCCACAGGGCAGCCCAAGGGGTTTCCCGGTTGTTGCTGGCCGCGCGGCCATGCGACAACGACATATCCTTGTCACATCGGCTGCATACCCTGCGGCCTTTGTGCTCTTGTCATTCCTGGAGGAAGATTCATGCAATTCAAGCATCTGGCGCTCTCTGCCGCCATCGCGCTGTCCGTCGCCGCACCCGTGCACGCGCAGCCGGTGGAAATTCAATGGTGGCATTCGATGAGCGCGGCGCTGGGCGACTGGGTCAACGACCTGGCCAAGCAGTACAACGCCAGCCAGACCCAGTACAAGGTCGTGCCCACCTACAAGGGCCAGTACAACGAATCCATGACGGCCGCCATTGCCGCCTTCCGCGCGGGCAATGCGCCCCACATCCTGCAGGTGTTTGAAGTAGGCACCGCCACCATGATGGCCAGCAAGGGCGCCATCGTTCCCGTGGCCAAGGTGCTCAACGACGGCGGCTTCAAGTTCACGCCCACCGACTATGTGTCGGCCGTGGCCGGCTACTACACGGCGCCCAACGGCCAGATGCTGAGCTACCCGCTCAACAGCTCCACCACCATCTTCTATTACAACAAGGACGCTTTCAAGAAGGCCGGCCTCGACCCTGAAAAGGCCCCGAAGACCTGGCCTGAAGTGTTCGCGGCCGCCTCCAAGCTCAAGGCCAGCGGCCACAGCTGCCCGTTCACCACCAGTTGGATCAGCTGGACGCAGCTGGAGAGCTTCTCGCTGTGGCACAACACGCTGTTCGCCTCCAAGAACAACGGCTTTGACGGCAACGACGCCAAGCTGCAGATCAACACGCCCCTGCACGTGCGCCACTTCGAGAACCTGGCCAAGGCCTCCAAGGAAGGCAGCTTCGTGTACAAGGGCCGCAACAACACGGCGGATGCCTCGTTCCCCTCAGGCGAGTGCGCCATGATCACGGGCTCCTCCGGCCTGTATGCCCGTGTGTCCAAGGAAGCCAAGTTCGCCTACGGCATCTCCACCCTGCCCTACTACGATGACGTGAAGGGCGCTCCGCAGAACACCGCCATCGGCGGCGCCAGCCTGTGGGTGATGGCCGGCAAGAAGGCCGACGAGTACAAGGGCGTGGCCGACTTCCTGAACTTCCTGAACGACACGAAGATCCAGGCCGCCAGCCACCAGCGCACGGGCTACCTGCCCGTCACCATGGGCGCCTACAAGCTGACCGAGGCCTCGGGCTTCTATGAAAAGCACCCCGGCACCGACGTGGCCGTGACGCAGATGATCAAGAAGGCCACTGACAAGTCGCGCGGCATCCGTCTGGGCAACTTCGTGCAGATCCGCACCATCATCGACGAGGAAACCGAACAGATCTGGTCGGGCAAGAAGTCGCCCAAGGAAGCGCTGGACACCGCCGTGACGCGCGGCAACGAGCAACTGGAGCGCTTTGCGCGCGCCAACAAGTAATCACAGCGCCCGTGCTCCATTGATGCCCGCATGCACTGCGGCATCCCGGCCCGCCCCCCTGATTTCCAGGGTGGCGGGTTCATTTTTTGAAGATTGATCCATGGAAAAACGCGTTCTCTTCCGCTCGTCATGGCTGCCCTGGGTGCTGCTCGCGCCCCAGCTGGTCGTCATCAGCGTGTTCTTTTTCTGGCCCGCCGGGCAGGCCCTGGTGCAGTCGTTCCAGATGCAAGACTCCTTTGGCCTGGCCACCGAATGGGTAGGCCTGGAGAATTTCAAGAACCTGTTCAACGACCCCGGCTACCTCGCGTCGTTCAAGACCACGGCCTTCTTCTCGATCCTGGTGGCGGTGATCGGCATCAGCCTGTCGCTGGTGCTGGCGATCTTTGCCGACCGCATCATCAAGGGTGCGCTGGTTTACAAGACCGCCCTGCTGCTGCCCTATGCCGTGGCCCCGGCCGTGGCGGGCGTGCTGTGGATGTTCATGTTCTCGCCCTCGCTGGGCGTGGTGGCCTATCTGCTGCGCTACGCCGGCATGGACTGGAACCACCTGCTCAATTCCGACCATGCCATGGCGCTCATCGTGATCGCCGCCGTGTGGAAGCAGATCTCGTACAACTTCCTGTTCTTCCTGGCGGGCCTGCAATCCATCCCCAAGTCGCTCATCGAGGCAGCAGCCATTGATGGCGCGGGGCCATGGCGCCGGTTCTGGAGCATCCAGTTCCCGCTGCTGTCGCCCACGACGTTCTTCCTGCTGGTGATCAACGTGGTGTATGCCTTCTTCGACACCTTCGCCATCGTCGATGCCACCACGCAAGGCGGGCCCGGGCAGGACACGGCTATCCTGGTTTACAAGGTCTATCACGATGGCTTCAAGGCCATGGACCTGGGCGGCTCGGCGGCGCAGTCGGTGGTGTTGATGGCCATCGTCGTCGTTTTGACAGTCATCCAGTTCCGCTACGTCGAGAAGAAAGTGCAATATTAAAAATGGTTGAACGTAGCCCTTATCTCACCGCGTTCTCGCACCTGATCATGGTGCTGGGGATCATCATCGTCGGCTTCCCGCTGTACCTGGCGTTTGTGGCTTCCACCCACACCGCCCAGGAAATCGTGCAGGTGCCCATGCCCATGGCGCCGGGCAGCAACTTCTGGCAGACCTACCACGACACGCTGTTTGGTGGCGGCACGGGGCCGGGCTCCACTGCGCCCGTGGCCCGCATGATGTGGGTGAGCTTTGTCACCGCCATCGTGATCGCCGTGGGCAAGATCGCCATCTCGCTGCTGTCGGCCTTCGCCATCGTGTACTTCCGCTTTCCGTTCAAGGGCATCTGCTTCTGGCTGATCTTCATCACGCTGATGCTGCCGGTGGAAGTGCGCATCGGCCCTACTTACCAAGTGGTGTCGGACCTGGGCATGCTCAACAGCTACGCCGGGCTGACGATCCCGCTGATCGCTTCGGCCACCGCCACCTTCCTGTTCCGGCAGTTCTTCCTCACCGTGCCTGACGAGTTGGTGGAGGCCGCCCGCGTGGACGGCGCAGGCCCCATGCGCTTCTTCAAGGACATCCTGGTGCCGCTGTCGCGCACGTCGATTGCCGCGCTGTTCGTGATCCAGTTCATCTACGGCTGGAACCAGTACCTGTGGCCGCTTCTGGTCACCACCTCCGAAGACATGTACCCCGTGGTGATCGGCATCAAACGCATGATCACCGGCGGCGACATGGGCACGGAGTGGAACGTGGTGATGGCCACCGCCCTCCTGGCCATGCTGCCGCCCGCCCTGGTGGTGGTGTTGATGCAGCGCTGGTTCGTCAAGGGCCTGGTGGACACCGAGAAATAAGCGCATTCGAACAAAAACCTGCCCCAGCGCCCTACCCACAAGCGCAAGCAGCTACCAAATCAATAGCAAAATGGCATCCCTTTCCTTTCGCAACATCATCAAGCGCTACGGCCACGGGCCCAAGGCCAACCAGGTCATCCATGGCGTGAACGCCGAGGTGAAGGACGGTGAATTCATCGTCATCGTCGGCCCCTCGGGCTGCGGCAAGTCCACGCTGCTGCGCATGGTCGCGGGCCTGGAGGAAATCTCCGGCGGCGAGCTGCGCATCGGCGACCGCGTGGTGAACGACCTGGAGCCTGCGCGCCGCGACATCGCCATGGTGTTCCAGAACTACGCGCTCTACCCGCACATGACGAACTTCGAGAACATGGCCTATGGGCTGAAGATCGCCAAGGTGCCCAAGGACGAGATCAAGGCGCGTGTGGACAAGGCCGCCAAGATCCTGGAGCTGGGTCACCTGCTGGAGCGCAAGCCCCGCGAACTGTCGGGCGGCCAGCGCCAGCGCGTGGCCATGGGCCGCGCCATCGTGCGCCAGCCCCAGGTCTTCCTGTTCGACGAGCCCCTGTCCAACCTGGACGCCAAGCTGCGCGCGCAGACGCGCCTGGAGATCCAGAAGCTGCACCGCGAGCTGGGCATCACCAGCCTGTTCGTCACGCACGACCAGGTCGAGGCCATGACGCTGGCGCAGCGCATGATCGTGATGAATGCCGGCAACATGGAGCAGTTCGGCACGCCCGAAGAGGTCTACCACACGCCCGCCTCCACGTTTGTGGCCAGCTTCATCGGCTCGCCGCCCATGAACCTGCTCAAGAACGCACCGGGCGTGCAGGCCGGCACCATCCTGGGCATCCGCCCTGAGCACCTGGACGTGACCACCGGCGACGGCTGGGCCGTGACCGTGGAGACTGTGGAGCTGCTGGGCGCCGAGCGCCTGATCTACGGCCGCCTGAACGGCGAGTCCATCATCGTGCGCGTCGAGGAAGGGGCCTACGCCCCCGCGCCCGACACGGTCATCCATGTGCAGCCGCGCGCCGACCGCCTGCATGCGTTCGACGCGTCCAACGGCAAGCGGATCGCCGCCTGAAGCCATGCCCGCCGCGGCTGCCACCACCACCCCGCCACGCATCCACGCCACGGTGCCGGTGCTGGCGTCGCTGGACCTGGCCGAGACGCTGCGGTTCTACCGGGACCGGCTGGGCTTTGCGCCCGCGCTGGAGATGGACAACTACCTCATCGTGGCGCGCGACGGCTGCGAGCTGCACTTCTGGGCCTGCGCCGAGCGCCACATCGCCGAGAACACCTCGTGCTATGTGCGCGCCGACACCGAAGCGCTGCATGCCGACTTCGCGGCGCGCGGCCTGCCGCTGGCGCCCCCAGCCGTCCAGCCCTGGGGCATGAAAGAGCTGCTGGTCATCGACCCCCATGGCAACCTGCTGAAATTTGGTGAACCCGCATGAGCACGACATCCGCATCGCCCCTGCCCCACTGGCCCTACCCGCGCTGGATTGCCCACCGGGGCGCCGGCAAGCTGGCGCCTGAGAACACCCTGGCCGCGTTCCGCCTGGGCGCGCAACACGGCTACCGCATGTTCGAGTGCGACACCAAGCTCAGCAGCGACGGCGTGCCCTTCCTGATGCACGACGCCACGCTGGAGCGCACCACGAACGGCCGCGGCACCGGCGGCGACCAGCCGTGGAGCGCGCTGGCCCAGCTCGACGCGGGCGGCTGGCACTCGCGCCAGCATGCGGGCGAGCCACTGCCCACGCTGGAGAACCTGGCCCGCTTTTGCATCGCCAACAGCTACTTTCTCAACATCGAGATCAAGCCCACGCCGGGACTCGAAGAAAAAACCGGGCAGGTGGTGGGCGAACTGTGCACCCGCCTGTGGAAGAACGAGGCCGTGCCCCCGCTGTTCTCGTCGTTCCGCCCCGAGGCGCTGGCCGGCGCCCGCGCCACCGCGCCCCACCTGCCCCGTGCGCTGCTGCTGGACACGCTGTGGGACGGCTGCCTTGATGTGGCCCGCGAACTCGGCTGCGTGGCCATCGTCTGCAACCACGCACTGTGGGACCGCGCCCTGGTGGCGCAGGTACAGGGCTGGGGCCTGCGCGCCCTCAGCTACACGGTGAATGACGAGTGGGCCGCGCAGCGCCTCATTGAGCTGGGCACCGACGGCATCATCACCGACCGCGTGGACCTGTTCAGCCCGGCCCTGCAGGCGTAGCCGCCGCGCCGGGGGTGGGCCGCCATCGCGCCCCCGCCCGACACCACGGCAAGGCTTTTGCCTACAGCCGGTCCGGCCCGTCCGGCGCTGGACGCCCGACAATGGGCGGATGCGACTGCCCTGCCTGTGCCACGCGCGGAGTTCTTCACGCGCGCTGCTTTCTTTCTTCTCGTTGCGCTCCCCTGGTATCCCTTTCCTCCCGTTCCCGGCGCGCGCAGCGGCGGGCCTGGTGGTCGCGCTGCTGTGCCTGGTGCTGCTGGGCGCACCCGCGATGGCCCAGGGCCCGCAGCAGCCGGCCAAGGGGGCGTCTGCGCCTGCCTCCGCCTCCAGCGCCGCTGCCGCATCGACCGCCGCGGGGACCGCCACCGCGCCCGGCAGCAAATCGGGAGCGCCGGACCCTGCCTTGCCGGGCGTGGACGTGCTGCGCCAGCAGCTGGACGCCATCCCGCTCCAGCTGGGCGAGGCCGACGATGGGCGCAAGCTGCTGGCCGACGTGAATGCCATCGGCAAGGCGGCCGAAGAGCTGGCCGCGCGCCGCACGGAGGCGCTCGCCGACATTGATTCGCGCCTGGCGGGCCTGGGCCCGGCCCCGGCCAAGGGCGCTCCGCCCGACACGCGCGATGTGGCCGAGCAGCGCGCCGGCCTGGCCAAGCAGCGCGCGGCCATTGACGCGGAGCTCAAGCTGGCGCGCCTGGTGGCCGTGGACGCCGAGCAACGCGGCACCGAGCTCATCCGCCAGCGGCGCGAACAGTTCCAGGCGGCCCTCACCACCCGCACCGACTCGCCCCTGGGCGCCACCTTTTGGCGCGCCTTGCGCAACGCGGCGCCGGGCGACCTGGAGCGGCTGAGCGCGCTGGGCCAGGAACTGCGCCAGGCGGCGCGGGCGGCCCTGGCCTCCGACCACCGCACCGCCTTCCTGTCCAGCCTGGTGGGCGCGCTGCTGCTGGCCGTGGCGGGCACCTGGCTGGCCGAGCGGCTGCTGGTGCGCCTGGCGCCCGCACGCCTGCCGGCGGGGCGGCTGCGGCGTTCGCTGCTGGCATCGGTGTCGGTGCTGGCCTATGTGCTGCTGATCGGCATGGCCGTGCAGCTGGCCTGGACCGGCCTGGCCGCGGACGGGGGCCTGAGCGAGCGCCTGCAGGCGTTGTCCCGGGCCACCCTGCGGCTGGCCGTGTTTGCGGCATTCATCGTCGGCCTGGGCCATGCCCTGTTGTCACGCAAGCGCAGCTCCTGGCGCCTGCCAGGCATTTCGGACACGCTGGCGCAGCGCCTGAGCCCCTACCCCTGGTGGGTGGCCCTGCTGGCCGCCTTCAGCGGGCTGGCGACCGAGGTGAACAGCCTGGTGGACGCCAGCCTGGCGGCCGAGGTGAGCGTGCACGCAGCCACGGCGCTGCTGCTGTCCGCCACGGTCGCGCTGGCGCTGCGGCACCTGCGCGCGCCGGCCTCCGGCGATGGCGGTGCGCCGGTGGAGGCGCCTGCGCCCAGCCCGGGGCCGGACCCCGCCGGGGACGGCAGCGCAGCGCCGAGACCGCTGTGGGTCGGCCTGCTGGTGGCGGCGGCCGGCGCGGCCGTGGTCGCCACGGTGCTGATGGTCGCGCTCGGGTACATCGCTTTGGCGGGCACGCTCACCCGCCAGATGCTCTGGACCGGCGTGGTGTTCGCCACCACCTACCTGCTGTTCGAGCTGGTGGACGACCTGTGCGAGGCCCTGCTCTCGTCCAAGGGCGGTTTCGGCCAGCGGCTGCACACGGGCCTGGGGCTGGACGCGAAGCTGCTGGACCAGGCCGCCGTGGTGGCCTCGGGGGTGCTGCGCATCGTGCTGCTGTTCTACATGGCGGTGGCCCTCATGGCGCCCTTCGGCACGGGGCCGGACGAGGTCTTCCGCCGCGGCACCACGGTGGACCACCGCCTGAAGGTGGGCGACATCACGCTGGCCCCGCAGGCGCTGCTGACGGCGCTGGCGGTGGTGGTGGCCGGCCTCTTGATGATCCGCATGCTCAAGCGCTGGCTGAGCGAGCGCTACTTCCCCAACACGTCGCTCGAGCCCGGCATGCGCAGCTCCATCGTCACCCTGCTGGGCTACGTGGGCGGCGTGCTGGTGGTAGCCGTGGCGCTGGCGGGGCTGGGCATCAGCGTGGAGCGCATTGCCTGGGTGGCCAGCGCGCTGTCGGTGGGCATCGGCTTCGGGCTGCAGGCCATCGTGCAGAACTTCATCTCGGGCCTGATCCTGCTGGCCGAGCGGCCGGTGAAGGTGGGCGACTGGGTGGTGCTGGGCGACACCGAGGGCGACGTGCGCCGCGTGAACGTGCGCGCCACCGAGATCCAGCTGGGCGACCGCTCCACCGTGATCGTGCCCAACTCGGAATTCATCACCAAGACCGTGCGCAACATGACGCTCACCGGCGCCCCGGGCCGCGTGCTGCTGCGCCTGCCCGCACCCCTGGACACCGACGCCAAACGCATGCGGGATCTGATCCTGCAGGCGTTCCGGGAGCACGAGGGCGTGCTGGACAACCCCGAGCCCATCGTGCAGCTGGAAGGCATCGTGAGCGGCACGCTCACCTTCCTTGCCATTGGCTACGTGAGCAACCCGCGCAATGCAGGCAGCGTGCGCAGCGACCTGCTGTTCAGCATCCTCGGCGCGCTGCGCGAAGCGGGCCTGGCGCTCTCACCACCGGCCACCACCGCGGTGGCGCCGTATGTGCCTGCGGCGGCGCAGGCACCGTTGACAACCGTCAGCGTGCCCCAGCCGGGTTCAGCAAATTAAGTGCTACGCAAAACATAGCAATTGCCGCCGATGGGATAAGCGGCTGAAGGCACTTTTCTGCGGGTTTCCCGTTCACTGGATCGGTGAGGGGCTTCCCTCGTGCATGCCACCCTGCTTGCGCAGGGGGCGCTGCGCGGACCAGGGACGCCGCGCAAGGGCCGCCCCGCCGCGCTGGCGTCGTCCCCTGCCCGCAGCGCAGCGCGCTGCGAGAGCGGGGGAAGCCGCACAGCGGCTCAGGGGGTATCAGTCCAATTTCGCTCCCGACTTCTTCACCGCATCCGCCCAGCGTGGCATCTCCGACGCCAGAAACTTGGCAAAGTCGTCCGCGCCCAGGAAGGCCGGGTCGGCGCCCTGGCTCACCATGCGGTTCTTCACCTCGGGCGACTGCATCACCTGGCCGAACGCGTCGCTGAGCTTGGCCACCACGTCCTTGGGCGTGCCGGCGGGCGCGAGGAAGCCATAGAAGCCCACCACTTCGAAGCCCTTGATGCCGCTTTCGATGACGGTGGGCACATCCGGCAGGGCGGGGTTGCGCTCGCGGCTGGTCACGGCCAGCGCGCGTACCTTGCCCTGCTTGTGGTAGCTGGCGGCCTGCGGAATGCTCTCGGCCATGAACTGCACCTGCCCGCCCATCAGGTCGGTGAACGCCGGCGCGCTGCCCCGGTACGGGATGTGGACCATGTACAGCCCCGTGGCCGTCTTGAACATCTCGGGTACCAGGTGGCTGATGCCCCCATTGCCCGCCGAGCCAAAGTTGACCTGGCCCGGCCGCGCCTTGGCATAGGCCATGAACTCCTGCAGGTTCTTGGCGGGCACGCCCGTATTCACCAGCAGCGCCAGGGGCTGCATCGCCGTGCGCGCCACCGGGGTGAAGTCCTTGAGCGTGGCATAGGGCAGCCGGCTGTACAACGCCGGGTTGATCACCATCACGCCCGTGTTGGCCAGCATGAGCGTGTGGCCGTCGGCGGGCGCCTTCATCACCTCCTGCGCCCCCACGGTGCCGCCGGCGCCGGCCTTGTAGTCCACCACCACGGGCTGGCCGAGCACGGCCTGCAGCTTGTCGGAGAGCAGGCGGGCATGCTGGTCCAGCGGGCCGCCGGCCGGGAAGCCCACCACGATGCGGATGGGCTTGGTGGGAAATCCCTGGGCCGTCGCGGCCAGGGAAGTCAGGGTCAGTGCGGCGGCGGCAAGCCAGATGCGCAAGCGCATGCGAAATCTCCAGAATGAGTGAGGGGATGGAGACCGAGCTTAAGCGCGGGCGGGTGGGGAAAGCACAGGGCATTCCCGCGGGACATGCGCCCATGAGGACACGGGCATCCGCCCCGCGCCGGAGTGCCGGGCAGATGCGCGCCTGCGCTCAGCACCTGTTCAGGGTCCTTTCAAGGTCGCGCCAGCCCATTCAGGCGCCGCCGCGCGTTGCGCTGGCCGGCGCGGTCTCGCTGCGTCGCGCCTCCCCGCCCACAGCCTCCGACAAGAACTCCGCCGTTTCCCGCACCCGCGCCGTGCGCTGCAGGTCCGGGTGCATCACCAGCCAGACGTCGTAGTCATGCGGCCGGCGGCGGTCGGGCCAAAGGCGGGTGAGGCCTTCGCGCTCGCCCATCCACAGCGGCATCTCGCCGATGCCGATGCCGGCCGCCACCGCCTTGCGCACCAGCAGGCTGGAGGGCAGCGCGGCGGCGATGCGGCCCTGGCGCGCGGGCACGCCGGCCAGGGTGAGGTGGGGCGCGTTCTCCAGATAGGGCGCATAGGCGACAAGGTGGTGGCCGCGCAGCTCGTCCTCGGGCCGGGGCACGCCGAAGCGCTCCAGGTAGGCGGCGCTGGCGAACAGGCCCACGGGCCAGGAGGCCACGCGGCGCACCACCAGATCGGGCGTGTCGGGCCGCACGTTGCGGAAGGCAATGTCGGCCTGCCGCCGCGTGAGGCTCAGCAGCTGCGTGGAGACCTGCAGATCCACGCGGATCTGCGGCCAGCGCTGCTGCAGCCGCCCGATGGCCGGCAGGAGCAGATCCACGGCGATCGAATCGGTGCTGGTCACGCGCACCAGGCCGCCGGGCTCGTCGTCCTGGCCCTCGACTTTGGTGCGCAGATCCAGCGCCGCGTTCTCCATGCGGCGCGCGGCAGCCAGGGCGGCCTCGCCGGCGGCGGTGAGCAGGTAGCCGTCGCGCGCCCGCAGGAACAGGCGGGCGCCCAGCTCAGCCTCCAGCGCATTCAGCCGCCGCCCGACGGTGGCCTGGTCGATGCCCAGGCTGCGGGCTGCAGCCCGCAGCGAGGGGGCGCGGGTCAAGGCGAGAAAGATGCGGGTGTCGTCCCAGTTCATGACGGTGGCGTGTGTGTTGGGGCGGCCGTGGCCGATTGGGCGCGGCAGCGATGCAAATTTGCAGCACTGTAGAGCGAAATCGCTGCACCGCACATGCACCCGGCGCGCGTAAGCTCCTCCTCACGCCGCTGGCCACACCTGCGTGCAGGCAGCGACCAGACACACCCCCCCTTTTTCCCCTTCACCCCCATGACCTCCACCCCCATGCAAGCCATCGTTTTCGACGACTTCGGCGGCCCCGAAGTGCTGCAGCTGCGCGTCACGCCCGCCCCCGAACTGCGCCCCCACGACCTGCTCGTGCGCAACGCCGCCATCGGCGTGAACCGCGCCGACCTGCTGCACCGCCAGGGCGCCTACGGCCGGGCATCGTTCGGCGATGCGGACACCATGGGCCTGGAGATCGCCGGCACTGTGGAGGCCATGGGTGCGCAGGTGCAGGGCTTTGCCGTGGGCGACCGGGTGATGGGCATCGTGGGCGGCGGCGCCTATGCCGAGCTTTCGCGCATCGACTACCGCATGGCCATGCCGGTCCCCGAGGGCCTGGGCCTGGTGGAGGCCGGCGCCATCCCCGAAGTGTTCGTGACCGCGCACGAGGCGCTGTTCCACCTGGCGCGCCTGCAGGCGGGCGAATCGGTGCTGGTGCATGCCGCCGCCGGCGGCGTGGGCTCCGCGGCGGTGCAGTTGGCGCACGCGGCGGGCGCGCGGGTGTTCGCCACGGCCAGCGGTTCCAAGCACGCTGCGGTGCAGGCCCTCGGCGCCGATGGGGTCATAGACCACCGCAGCGAGGATTTTCAGGCCGTGGTGCACGAGGCCACGGGTGGCCGGGGCGTGGACGTGGTCATTGACTTCATTGGTGCGCCGTACCTGGAGCGCAACGTGCGCTCGCTGGCCGAAGGCGGGCGCATGGTCTGCGTGGGACTGCTGGGCGGCAAGCAGGGCACGCTGCCCATGGACGCCGTGCTGTACCGGCACCTGCAGATCTTCGGCACGGTGATGAAGTCGCGCTCGCCAGAGGTCAAACAGGGCATGGTGCAGCGCTTTGCCGCGCGTTGGCTGCCGGCGCTGGCGGCGGGCACTCTGCGCCCGGTGATCGACCGCAGCTACCCGCTGGCCGATGCGGCCGAGGCCCACCGGCGCATGGAGTCGGGCGCCAACGTGGGCAAGATCCTGCTGCTGCCGGCTGCAAGGGCATGAAGAGCGGAGAGAACGGCCCGTTCAGCGCCAGCCGCGCGAAAGCACCCACTGCGTGCTAGCGCAGCCGAGCACCAGCGCGGCGTAGGTCAGCATTTTCCCGTCGCGGCCCCACAGCACGAGCCCGGCGGCCAGCACCGCCACGCCCACGGCGAACAAGATCGCAAAGCGCCGCCATGCAGCCATTGCGGGACGGCCCTTGGGGCCCACCCATCCCCCCGCCAGCACCAGCAGCAGCGCCAGGGCGGCAGCCGGCGCCACAAAGTTGAGCAGGTGGTTCAGGACGTCCAACGGACCCATGCGATTGACCCAAATCAAGTGTTGGGCAAGCAGGAATGCTCGCCAGAGCCAACAATTTTATAATCCGGGACTATGGCAGTCTGGGCCCTCGGCATCAACCACACGACCGCGCCGCTCGACCTGCGCGGCCGCTTTGCGTTTGCGCTCGACCAGATTGCACCCACCCTGCAGGGCCTGCGCCAGTCGCTGGCGGGCAGCGCCGCCCGCCACCCCGGTGTCGAGACAGCCATCATCTCCACCTGCAACCGCACCGAAATCTATTGCGCTGGCGCCCAGCCCGCGCTGGACCACACGCTGGGCTGGCTGGCGCAAAGCGGCGGCGTGAGCCCCGCGCTGCTGGCATCGCACTCGTACACGCTGGAAGACAGCCTGGTTGCGCGCCACGCCTTCCGCGTGGCCAGCGGGCTCGATTCCATGGTGCTGGGCGAGGCCCAGATCCTGGGCCAGATGAAAGACGCCGTGCGCGCCGCCGAAACCGCCGGCGCCCTGGGCACCACGCTCAACCAGCTCTTCCAGCGCAGCTTTGCCGTGGCCAAGGAGGTGCGCACCAGCACCGACATCGGCGCCCACAGCATCAGCATGGCCGCAGCTGCCGTGCGCCTGGCGGGCCAGCTGTTTGAAGACCTCTCGCAGATCAAGGTGCTGTTTGTCGGCGCGGGCGAGATGATCGAGCTGTGCACCACGCACTTCGCCGCCAAGAACCCCAAGCAGATCGCCATTGCCAACCGCACGCTGGAGCGTGGCGAGAAGCTCGCCACCCGTTTCGGCGGCGAGGTGATGCGCCTGGCCGACCTGCCCGAGCGCCTGCACGAGTTTGACGCCGTCATCAGCTGCACCGCCAGCAGCCTGCCCATCATCGGCCTGGGCGCCGTGGAGCGCGCGCTCAAGAAGCGCCGCCACCGCCCCATGTTCATGGTCGATTTGGCCGTGCCGCGCGACATCGAGCCCGAGGTCAAGGCCCTGGGCGATGTGTACCTGTACACCGTGGACGACCTGGCCACCGTGGTGCAGACGGCCCAGGCCAACCGCCAAGCCGCCGTGGCCCAGGCCGAGGCCATCATCGACGCGGGCGTGCAAAGCTTCATGCACTGGATGGAGCTGCGCAGCCCCGCAGGCGCCGCCGGCGGCGTGGTGCCGCTGATCCAGCAGCTCAACGCGCAGACCGACGAGTGGCGCGCCCTGGAAATCGCCCGCGCCAAGAAACTGCTGGCCAAGGGCGAGGACGTGGACGCCGTGCTGGAGGCCCTCTCGCGCGGCCTCACGCAGAAGATGCTGCACGGCACCCTGGCCGAGCTGCGCGCGGGCGACGCCGAAACGCGTGCCCAGACGGCGCAGACCGTCTCGCGCCTGTTCCTGCGCTCGCAAAGCAAGACTGCCGGCAACGGGCTGTAGCGGCGCTCGCCCGCTCCACCGCCCGCCCCGATTGCAAGTCCAATCGGCCTCCAGCGCTTGATAGATAAGCGCAAGCAGCTACAATTTTCGTAGCAAAATCTCTCTCCCCACTCCATGAAACCTTTTCTCCGCAGCCAGCTGGAACGCTACGCACAGCGCCTGGGCGAACTCGACTTCCTGCTCTCGCGCGAAGACATCATGAGCGACATGGCGCAGTACCGGCGCATCTCCGTCGAGCATGCCGAGGTCACGCAGATCGCCGGCCGCTACGCCCGCTACCAGCAGCGCGAGGCCGACCTGGCCGGCGCGCGCGAAATGCTGGCCGACCCCGACATGGCCGAGATGGCGCAGGAAGAAATTACCAGCGCCGAGGCCGAACTGCTGCAGCTGGAAGACGAGCTGCAGCGCCTGTTGCTGCCCAAGGACCCCGACGACGCCCGCAACGCCTTCGTGGAAATCCGCGCAGGGACGGGCGGCGACGAATCCGCCCTGTTTGCCGCCGACCTGACCCGCATGTACACCCGCTACGCCGCCACCCAAGGCTGGAAGGTGGAGATCATGAGCGCCAACGAAAGCGAGCTGGGCGGCTACAAGGAAATCGTGCTGCGCGTGGAAGGCGACCATGTGTATGGCGCGCTCAAGTTCGAATCCGGCGGCCACCGCGTGCAGCGCGTGCCCGCCACCGAGACCCAAGGCCGCATCCACACCAGCGCCTGCACCGTGGCCGTGATGCCCGAGCCCGACGAGCACCAGGCCATCACGCTGAACCCGGCGGACCTGCGCATCGACACCTTCCGCGCCAGCGGCGCAGGCGGCCAGCACATCAACAAGACCGACTCCGCCGTGCGCGTGGTGCACCTGCCCACCGGCATCGTGGCCGAATGCCAGGACGGCCGCAGCCAGCACAGCAACAAGGCCAAGGCGCTGCAGGTGCTGCAGGCGCGCATCCAGGAGAAAGAGCGCAGCGAACGCGCCGCCAAGGAGGCGGCGCTGCGCAAGGGCCTGATCGGCAGCGGCGACCGCAGCGACCGCATCCGCACCTACAACTTCCCGCAGGGGCGCCTGACGGACCACCGCATCAACCTCACGCTGTACAAGCTGCTGCAGGTGATGGAGGGCGACCTGGGCGACGTGCTCCAGGCGCTGCAGCATGCGCGCGAGGCCGAACAGCTGGAAGAGCTGGAGTTGAGCGCGGTCTGATCAGAATTTGAAGCAAAATGGCCTCCAGCGCTTATCCAGAAAGCGCCAGCAGCTATTAAAAGCATAGTGAACACCCCCACCCTGGCCCAAGCCCTGGCGCAGGCCCACACCCTGGGCCTGGCGCGCATCGACGCCCAGCTGCTGCTGCTGCACACCGTGGGCCGCACGGGCAGCGACCGCGCCTGGCTGCTGGCGCACGACACCGACGTGCTGGCGCCCGCGCAGCACACGCAGTTCCTGGCCCTGTGCCAGCGCCGCGCGGCCGGCGAGCCCGTGGCTTACCTGACGGGGCACAAGGAGTTCTACGGCCTGCCGCTGCAGGTGGACGCCCGCGTGCTGGACCCGCGCCCCGACACCGAAACCCTGGTGGACTGGGCGCTGGAAGTGATGGCCCCCCTGCCCGCCCCGCGCGTGGCCGACCTGGGCACCGGCAGCGGCGCCATCGCCCTGGCGCTGCAAAGCCAGCGCCCCACCGCCCGGGTGCTGGCCGTGGATGCGAGCAGCGATGCCCTGGCCGTGGCCCAGGCCAATGCCCAGCGGCTGGGCCTGCCGGTGCGGTTTGTGCAATCGGACTGGCTGGCGGGCGTGGACGGCGTTTTCGACGCCATCGTCTCCAACCCGCCCTACATCCCCAGCGCCGACCCGCACCTGGCCGCCCTCACCCACGAGCCCCTGCAGGCCCTGGCCAGCGGCGCCGACGGCCTGGCGGACCTGCGCACCATCGTGGCGCAGGCGCCCGCCCACCTGGCGCCCGGCGGCTGGCTGCTGCTGGAGCACGGCTACGACCAGGCCGAGGCGGTGCGCGCGCTGCTCACGCACCAGGGTTTTGGGCGGGTACAAAGCCACAACGACCTTGCGGGTATTGCGCGCTGCACCGGGGGCCAGTGGGCCGCGGGTGCCCCCGCAGGCCACAGCCCCGGGCAGACAGTGAAATAATCCCGGCCAGCGCATCTTTTCCGGGCCAACGCGCCCCACCTTTTTGAGGAGCCTTCCCATGAGCGACACCCAGCAACGCATCGACGCCCTCGTCAAATCCAGCGACATCCTGCTGTTCATGAAGGGCAGCGCCAGCTTCCCCATGTGCGGCTTCTCGGGCCGTGCCATCCAGATCCTGAAGGCCTGCGGCGTGGATCCCAAGAGCGTGGTCACCGTGAACGTGCTGGAAGACGACGCCATCCGCCAGGGCATCAAGGAATACAGCAACTGGCCCACCATCCCGCAGCTGTACATCAAGGGCGAATTCATCGGCGGCTCCGACATCATGATGGAGATGTACGAGTCCGGCGAGCTCAAGCAGGTGCTGGGCACCGAGGGCTGAGCCCTTTCCACCCGCCGCTGCCCGCCAGCACAGGCCGCCTACGGGCGGCCTTTTTCTTGGGTGGGCTCCTGCGGCGCTTTTGCATCGCTGCAACAGCCGCCCCAGAAAGCGGATTTTTCCGATGTTGCGGCCGGCACGTTGTGTGCTTGAATGGTTGCGTGACGACCTCACGCGAAAGGAGAGCATGCAATGACTCATAGCCTTGTTCCCCAACCTTCCGCCCTGCGCCTGCCCGTGGCCCAGATGCGCAGCGTGTTCCACCCCGGCGACGTGGAACGCAAGCTGGCCCGCCTGCAGGAAGCCGGCAGCCAGCGCGAATACGAGAACCTTCGCGCGGTCTACGAACGCATGCTGGAGCGCGGGCCCGAACGCTTCCAGGTCAAGCCCTCGGGCGTGCCGGACATGGCCAGCCTGTATGCGCAGCTGCCCAACTTCACCGAGGTGCTGGACGACGTGAAGCGCCATGTGGCCCTGGCGCAGGACAGCAGCGACGGGCTGGAGGTCACGCCCATGCTGCTGCTGGGCCCGCCCGGCATCGGCAAGACGCACTTTGCGCGCCACCTGGCCGAACTGCTGGGCACGGGCATGAACCTGCTGCCCATGAGTTCCATGACCGCCGGCTGGCTGCTGTCGGGCTCGTCCGCGCAGTGGAAGGGCGCGCGCCCGGGCAAGGTGTTCGAGGCGCTGGTCGAGGGGGAATACGCCAACCCCGTCATCGTGGTGGACGAGATCGACAAGGCCAGCTCGGACGCGCAGTACGACCCGCTGGGCGCGCTGTACAGCCTGCTGGAGCACGACACGGCGCAGAGCTTTACCGACGAGTTCGCGGAGGTGGCCATCGACGCCAGCCAGGTGATCTGGATCACCACGGCCAACGACAGCCGCGGCATTCCGGACCCCATCCTCAACCGCATGAACGTGTTCGAGGTGGAGGCGCCCACGCTGGAGCAAGCCCGCAGCATCGCGCGCAACCTGTACCTGGGCATCCGCGCCGGGCACGACTGGGGCCGGCTGCTGGACCCCGAACCGCTCCCCGACGTGCTGGACCACCTGGCGCAGATGCCGCCGCGCGAAATGCGGCGCGCACTGATGACCGGCTTTGGCAACGCGCGGCTGGACCGGCGCTCCACCGTGGAGGTGGCCGACCTGCCCAAGGCAGCCTCGGGCCGCAGCCGCATCGGCTTCGTGCAGTAGGCACCGGCGCCAGCGCGTATCGGCGGGCGCCCGCCCTGCAACGGCAGAGCGTCCGTCCAGCCCTGCCCGGCTCCGCGGCGCCCGGCCCCCCGGGCCCCACCCGGGGCGTGCGCAACAGGGGCACAGATACACTTGTCAACACTGTGTGCCATGGCGCCACGCTCTGACGCCCTCCATGACCCTGTTGCAAAGCCTCTTCGTGATCGGGCTGCTGATTGCAGCCAGCGCCTTTTTCTCCATGGCCGAGATTTCGCTGGCCGCAGCGCGCCGCCTGCGCCTGCGCCAGATGGCCGATGAAGGGGACGCCCGGGCCGACCGGGTGATGCGCATGCAGGAGCAGCCGGGCGACTATTTCACGGTGGTGCAGGTGGGCCAGAACGCGGTGGCCATCCTGGGGGGGATCGTGGGCGAAGGAGCGCTCAGCCCGCACTTCACCGCCCTGCTGGAGCTGTGGCTGGCCGAGGCGACCGCCCAGACGGTGGGGTTTCTCGCGTCGTTCACCATCGTCACGTCGCTGTTCATCCTGTTTGCCGACCTGTTCCCCAAGCGCCTGGGCATGGCCGAGCCGGAGCGCATCGCGGTGTTCCTGGCGCGGCCCATGGCGTTTTTCATGGCCCTGCTGCGGCCGGTGGTGTGGTTCTACAGCCGGGGGGCCGATGCGCTGTTCCGCGTGCTGGGCCTGTCGTCCCTGCGCGACGACCGCATCACCTCCGACGACATCCTGGCGATGATGGAAGCCGGTGCCCGCGCGGGCGTGCTGGCCGCGCGCGAGCAGCAGGTGATCACCAACGTGTTCGAGCTGGACACGCGCACCGTCTCCAGCGCGATGTCGCCACGCGACCGGGTGGCCTTCTTCCTGCGCGACGAACCCGACGAGGTGATCCGCCTGCGCATTGCCGCCGAGCCGTTTTCCACCTACCCGGTGTGCGAAGGCGACATCGACCACGTGGTGGGCTATGTGGACGCCAAGGACCTGTTCCAGCGCGTGCTGAACAACCAGCCCATTTCACTGGCCGACGACAGCCTGGTGCGCAAGGTGCTCATCGTGCCGGACCGGCTCACCCTGTCCGAGGTGCTGGAGCAGTTCCGCCAGGTGCACGAGGATTTCGCCGTGATCGTCAACGAGTACAGCCTGGTGGTCGGCGTGGTCACGCTCAACGACGTGATGAGCACGGTGATGGGCGATCTGGTGGGGCCGGCGGACGAGGAGCAGATCGTGCGCCGGGACGAGAACTCCTGGCTCATCGACGGCGTCACGCCCATCACCGACGTGCTGCACGCCCTGTCGCTGGACGAATTGCCCCACGCCGAGGAGTACGAAACCCTGGCCGGCTTCCTGATGGTGATGCTGCGCCGCGTGCCGCGCCGCACCGACAGCGTGACCTGGGGCGGCTACAAGTTCGAGGTGCTGGACGTGGACAGCTACCGCATCGACCAGGTGATGGTGTCGCGCCTGGGCACGTCCGCCGGGGACGGCGCCTTGCCGGCCGAGGCGAAAGGCGACCGCCTGCCTGCGCCGGCCGCCAAATGACCCTGGTGCGGGGGCACAGGGCACGCCGAAGGAATATCCGTCAAAAAGGCATCTAGGCCTTATCAGACAAGCGCAAACAGCTACCTTATTAATAGCAAATTGGTCAGCAATAGGCTGCGCCTTCGCGCACTGACCAGCACGCCAGGGCGTTCCGCACCCGGTCAGGTTGCGGCAACGGGCGGCTTCTCGCCAAACAGCCAGTTGCGCTGCGCGCCGAACACGGCGTCCGGGTAGGGGGAACGCCCGCGGCTGCCGTTGTAGCGCCCCAGGGCCATGAACAGGTCGCCCCGCTCGCGGTCCACATAGTGCCGCAGGATCACGCAGCCAAAGCGCAGGTTGGTCTGCATGTGGAACAGCTTGCCCGCATCGCCGTCGCCAATCACACGGGTCCAGAACGGCATCACCTGCATGTAGCCACGCGCGCCCACGCTGGAGACGGCGAACTTGCGGAATGCGCTCTCGACCTGGATCAGGCCCAGCACCAGCGACACGTCGAGCCCCGCCCGTTTGGACTCGTACCACACCGTCTGCAGAAATTCGCGGCGCACGTCCAGGTCGGGCTTGCGGCGGCGCAGCCGGTCGCTCATGGCGCTGAGCCAGCGCAGATAGTGGATGCGCGCTTCGGTCGACCGGAACTCCGGCTCGGGCGGCGCGCTGAAGGCAATGGCGGATGCCAGGGCGGTGCGCACGGAGTCCGCCAGGGGCTCTTCCAGCTGCCCGCCGGCGTGCGCGGCCTGGGGCGCCAGGGCCAGCCACGCGGCGGGGCCCGCGGCCCCGGCACCCAGCAAGGCCCGCCGGCTCAGCCCGGCTCGGCCCGGCTGAGAGGCGCCGCCACGGCCGTTCATGCCGCCAGCCGGCCCTTCACGTGGGCCAGGATGTCGGCCACGGCCACCTTGGTAGCGGCCGCGTCGCGGCGGTGCTGGTACTCGACCACGCCGTCCTTGAGGCTCTTGTCGCCAACCGTCACGCGGTGCGGCACGCCGATCAGCTCCCAGTCGGCAAACATGGCACCGGGGCGCTCGCCGCGGTCGTCCAGGATCACGTCCACGCCAGCGGCCAGCAGATCGGCATACAGCTGCTCAGCCGTGGCCTTGACGGCCTCGCTGCGGTCCATGCCCACGGGGCACACCACCACGGTGAAGGGCGCAATGGCGTCGGGCCAGATGATGCCGCGCTCGTCATGGTTCTGCTCGATGGCGGCGGCCGGCAGGCGCGTGACGCCAATGCCGTAGCAGCCCATCTCGAAAGGCTGGGGCTTGCCGTTCTCGTCCAGGAACGTGGCGTTCATGGCCTTCGAATACTTGGTGCCCAGGTAGAACACGTGGCCCACTTCAATGCCGCGCTCGATGGCCAGCTCGCCCTTGCCGTCCGGCGAGCGGTCGCCCGCCACCACGTTGCGCAGATCGGCCACGGCGTCGGGCTCCGGCAGGTCGCGGCCCCAGTTCACGCCGGTGATGTGGAAGTCGGGCTCGTTGGCGCCGCAGATCCAGTCGGCCATCACGGCCACCTCGCGGTCCACCACCAGCTTCACCGGCTGCTTCAGGCCGATGGGGCCCAGGTAGCCGGGCTTGCAGCCGAAGTGGTCCTCGATCTCGGCGAGCGTGGCAAAGCGGAAGCCTGCGTCGAGCCCCGGGACCTTGGAGACCTTGATCTCGTTCATGTCATGGTCGCCGCGCAGCAGCAGCAGCCAGACCTGGCTTTTGACGATGTCGCCCGCCTCGTTGACTTCGTCCGTGGCCAGCACCAGCGACTTGACCGTGCTGGCCAGGGGCACGCCCAGCAGCTCGGCCACATCGGCGCAGGTGCTCTTGCCGGGCGTGGCGGTCTTGGTCATGGCCTGGGTGGCCGCGCCGCGCGGGCCGGCGGGCGCCAGAGCCTCGGCCTTTTCCATGTTGGCGGCGTAGTCGCTGCCCGGGCAGTAGACGATGGCGTCCTCGCCGGTGGCGGCAATCACCTGGAATTCTTCAGACAGGTCGCCGCCGATGGCGCCGCTGTCGGCCGCCACGGCACGGTAGGTGAGCCCGAAGCGGTCAAAGATCCGGCGGTAGGCCTGCGCCATGACCTGGTAGCTGGCCTTGGCAGCCGCCTGGTCCTTGTCGAAGCTGTAGGCGTCCTTCATGATGAATTCACGCCCGCGCATCAGGCCGAAGCGCGGCCGGCGCTCGTCACGGAACTTGGTCTGGATCTGGTAGAAGTTCTTGGGCAGCTGCTTGTAGCTCTTGAGCTCCTGGCGAGCGATGTCCGTGACCACTTCCTCGCTGGTGGGCTGCACCACGAAATCGCGCCCATGGCGGTCGTGGATGCGCAGCAGCTCAGGGCCCATCTTGTCGAAACGGCCGGTTTCCTGCCAGAGCTCGGCCGGCTGCACCACGGGCATGGTCAGCTCCACGGCGCCCGCCCGGTTCATTTCCTCGCGCACGATGGCCTCCACCTTGCGAATGACGCGCAGCCCCATCGGCATGTAGTTGTAGATGCCGGCGCCCAGCTTCTTGATCAGCCCTGCCCGCGTCATGAGCTTGTGGCTGACCACTTCGGCGTCGGCCGGGGCTTCCTTGAGGGTGGAAATGAAGAATTGGGAGGCTTTCATCGGATCGGTTTCGCGCAGAAAAAACCGGTCCACTTGCCGGCCCCGGAGCGCCGTGCATAATGGACACAGTTTACAAATTTGGGGTTTGATTATGCTTGACCGGGACGGCTTTCGGCCGAACGTCGGCATCATCCTGCTCAACCAGAGAAACCAGGTGTTCTGGGGCAAGCGCATCCGCACCCACAGCTGGCAGTTTCCGCAAGGTGGCATCGACCGGGGCGAGACCCCCGAACAGGCCATGTTCCGCGAGCTGCACGAGGAGGTGGGGCTCTTGCCCAGCCACGTGCGCGTGGTCGCCCGCACCCGGGACTGGTTGCGCTATGAGGTGCCTGACCGGTACATCCGCCGCGACGCCCGCGGCCATTACAAGGGCCAGAAACAGATCTGGTATCTGCTCCAACTGCTGGGCCACGACTGGGACCTGAACCTTCGCGCGACCAACCATCCGGAGTTCGATGCGTGGCGGTGGAATGACTACTGGGTTCCGCTGGACGTAGTCGTCGAGTTCAAGCGCGGCGTCTATGAAATGGCGCTGACTGAACTGGCCCGCTACCTGCCGCGGCACGAACAGCGCAACCGCTACCTGCGCAGCGGCATGCGCACACGCGAGGGCGAGCACCCCGGCGCCATGTTCCGCACCGGCTCGATGCTGCTCAACCCGGGCATGGAACTGCCGCCTGGCGCCAGCTTCGATCCCGACCCGCAAAACAGCGTGCCCGGCGAGCTCGACGGATTGCCCGCCAATCCACCGGCGCCGTAAGCCCCGGCGAAAAAAATGCCTGCGTCCCGCGCAGGCATTTTTTTCGTGGCATCAGCGCCCTGGCGGCGGCGGTCGATGCCGCCCCAGGCTGCCAGGTCAGTGCGCGGCCAGGATCAGGTTGTCGCGGTGCACCATTTCAGGCTCCGCCATGTACCCCAGCAGCTTTTCAAACTCCGCCGAGGGCTTGCGGCACAGCAGACGCGCTTCGGCTGCCGCGTAGTTGGCCAGGCCCCGCGCGATTTCCAGGCCCGAGGCGTCGCGCACGGCAATCACGTCGCCGCGCGAGAAATCGCCTTCCACGGCCGTCATGCCGATGGGCAGCAGGCTCTTGCCTTCGTCCCGCACCTTGGCCGCCGCGCCGGCATCCACCACCACGGCGCCGCGCAGCTGCAGGTGGTCGGCCATCCACTGCTTGCGGGCTTGCTTCTTCTGCGTCTGCGCCACTAGCAGCGTGCCCAGTGCTTCGCCGCGCGCCAGGCGCATCAGCACGTCCGCCTCCCGGCCCCAGGCAATCACGGTGGACGCGCCCGAGCCGGCAGCCCGCTTGGCCGCCAGGATCTTGGTGATCATGCCGCCTTTGCCGATGCTGGACCCCGCGCCTCCGGCCATGGCCTCCAGGGCCGGGTCGCCCGCATGGGCTTCGTGCACGAACTGCGCAGACGGGTCGCGGCGCGGGTCCGCGGTGTAGAGGCCTTTTTGGTCGGTGAGGATCACCAGCGCGTCGGCCTCGACCAGATTGGCGACCAGCGCGCCCAGCGTGTCGTTGTCGCCAAACTTGATTTCGTCGTTGACGACCGTGTCGTTCTCGTTGATGACCGGCACCACACCCAGGCGCAGCAGGGTCAGCAGCGTCGAGCGCGCGTTCAGATAGCGTTCGCGGTCGGCCAGGTCGGCGTGGGTGAGCAGCACCTGCGCGCTGCCCATGCCCTGCTCGCGCAGCTTGGTTTCGTACATTTGCGCCAGCCCCATCTGGCCAACGGCGGCAGCGGCCTGGAGTTCGTGCACCTCCTTGGGCCGGGCGCTCCAGCCCAGGCGCTTCATTCCTTCGGCGATGGCGCCGCTGGACACCATCACCACCTCGCGGCGCTCCCCGCCATCTCCGCGCACCAGGGCCGCCAGCTGGCGGCTCCATTCGCCAATGGCGGTTTCGTCCAGGCCACGGCCCTCGTTGGTCACAAGACTGGAGCCCACCTTGACCACAATGCGGCGGGCATCTCGCAATACGCTGGAAACCATTTTTGTATGTTTTATGCCGCTAGCGCTTATCTAGCAAGCGCAAGCAGCTATCAATAATATAGCAAGCCATGCACACACTGCCCGGGCATCAGGCAGGCGCGTCGCCGGCAAAGCGCGGGTCCACTTCCACCGGCTCGTTCTCGGCACGCCGTTCGGACTGGATGTGGCGGAAAACGGCGTGGATCAAGGGCTCACACCCTTCCCGCGTGAGGGCAGAGATCTCGAACACCGGCCCTTTCCACTTGAAGCGCTTGACGAAGTCCTTCACCCGTTCAGCGCGGTCCTCGGCCGGCACCATGTCCAGCTTGTTGAGCACCAGCCAGCGCGGCTTGTCGTACAGCTGCTGGTCGTACTTCTTCAGCTCATTCACGATCGCCTTGGCCTGGGCCACGGGGTCCACCGCCTCGTCAAACGGCGCCAGATCCACGATATGCAGCAGCAGACGGGTGCGCTGCAGGTGCCGCAGGAATTGGTGCCCCAGGCCCGCGCCCTCCGACGCGCCCTCGATCAGCCCGGGAATATCGGCCACCACAAAGCTCTGCTCCGGCCCCACCCGCACCACGCCGAGGTTGGGATGCAGCGTGGTGAAGGGATAGTCGGCAATCTTGGGGCGGGCGTTGGACACCGCGGCAATGAAGGTGGACTTGCCCGCATTGGGCATGCCCAGCAGGCCCACATCCGCCAGCACCTTCAGCTCCAGCTTCAGGTTTTTGCGCTCCCCGGGCCAGCCGGGGGTCTTCTGGCGCGGCGCCCGGTTGATGGCACTCTTGAACCGCAGGTTGCCGAAGCCGCCGTCACCGCCCTTGGCGATGGTGATCACTTCGCCCGGATTGAGCAGCTCGTACAGGACCTCGCCCGTTTCCGCGTCGGTGATGATGGTGCCCACCGGCATCTTCAAGGTGATGTCGGCCCCGGCCGCGCCGAACATGTCCGAGCCCATGCCGTGTTCACCCCGCTTGGCCTCGTAGCGGCGGGAGTACCGGTAGTCCACCAGCGTGTTCAGGTTGGGGTCCGCCACAGCGAACACATGCCCGCCGCGCCCGCCGTCCCCTCCGTTGGGCCCGCCGAATTCCTTGTATTTTTCGTGCCGGAACGACACGCAGCCATTGCCCCCATCGCCAGCGGCAATGTCAATAAAGGCTTCGTCGACGAACTTCATGGGATATCCAGTTTACAAAAGAGCGCGGCCATGGCGCACACCGGGGCTCCTGGCCCCACGGCGGCAGCGCAGCGCTGCCAGCGGAAGGCGGGGCGCCATCGTACAGCCCAAACAACAAAGCCCCGGCATAGCGGGGCTTCGTGGGTACCGGAGGTCTCAGCCTCAGGCGGGAGTCACATTGACCGTCTGTTTGGACATTGCGCCCTTGGAGCCGAACGACACGTGGCCGTCCACCAGGGCAAACAAGGTGTGATCCTTGCCCACGCCGACATTGGTGCCGGGGTGGAAACGCGTGCCGCGCTGGCGCACGATGATGGAGCCAGCACTGATCAGTTCACCACCGAACGCCTTGACACCCAGCATCTTTGGCTTGGAGTCGCGCCCGTTTCGCGTAGAGCCGCCGCCTTTTTTCTGTGCCATGACTAGCTCCTTCGATTAAGCAGCAATCGCACCGATTTGCAGCTCGGTGAACTGCTGGCGATGGCCTTGGCGTTTTTGATAGTGCTTGCGACGGCGCATCTTGAAGATGTGCACTTTGTCGTGCTTGCCGTGCGCCACGACAGTGGCTTTCACGGTTGCGCCGGACACCAGGGGCGTACCCACCTTCAGTTCAGCGCCGTTGCCGACAGCCAGAACCTGGTCGATCACAATTTCCTGGCCTACGTCCGCAGCAATCTGTTCTACTTTGATTTTTTCGCCGGAAGCAACGCGATACTGCTTGCCGCCGGTTTTTATGACCGCGTACATGTTGACCTCTTGATTTGAGTTCTGCAGACGGATTTCCGCAGAGCCCGCGAGTATAGCGCATAGCACCGTTTCGCGCCAGCCCTCCCCGGCACCGCGCCACACTGCCCCGGCGAAAGGCCCGGGGCGCCCCGCGGGATTCCTATAATCCGGGCTCTTTCTACGCCCACCATCTTGACCGACCACACCGCTTCCGCTGCCTCGCCACTGCTGCTCGTTGCACAAGACATGCACGAGGTCGACAAGGTCATTGGTCAGCGCCTGACTTCCAGCGTCCCTCTGGTAGCCCAGATATCGCAATACATCATCGCAGCGGGCGGCAAGCGCCTGCGGCCCGCCCTGCTGCTCATGGTCTGCGGAGCACTGGGGTACCGCGGCGCGCACCGCCACAGTCTGGCGGCCGTTGTGGAACTGATCCACACCGCCACGCTGCTGCACGACGATGTGGTGGACGCCTCCACCTTGCGCCGCGGACGGCCCACGGCCAACGAAACCTTCGGCAATCCCGCCAGCGTGCTGGTGGGCGACTTTCTGCACACCCGCTCCTTCCAGATGATGGTGGAGACCGGCAGCATGCGCGTGATGGAGATCCTCTCCGAAGCCACGAACGTGATTGCCGAGGGCGAGGTGTTGCAGCTGATGAACATGCACGATGCCTCGCTCGACGAAGCCGGCTACCTTCGCGTCATCCGCTCCAAGACCGCCAAGCTGTTCGAGGCCAGCGCGCGCCTGGGCGCGGTCCTGGCCGAAAGCCCGGCACCGGTGGAGGAAGCCTGCGCGACCTACGGCCAGGCGCTGGGCACGGCATTCCAGATCATTGACGACGTGCTCGACTACGACGGCAACGCCGCCGAAATGGGCAAAAACCTGGGCGACGACCTGCGGGAAGGCAAGTCCACGCTGCCGCTGATCGCGGCCATGCAGCGCGGCACCGCCAGCCAGGCCCACACCGTGCGCCAAGCCATTGAGCAAGGCTCGACCGATCAGTTGGCGGAGATCGTGCAAATCGTTCGCGAAACCGGGGCGCTGGAGGTCACGCGCGCCGCAGCCATCGAAGAGGCACGGCGGGCCATGGCGGCCGCAGAATGCCTGCCAGCAAATCCGCACTCCGCAGGTTTGCTAGAATTAGCAGCTCAATTGCTTTCACGACGCAATTGAGCCAATCGTTGCAGGCACCGCACAGGTGCCAATAGCGACACACGGGGTGTAGCTTAGCCTGGTAGAGCGCTACGTTCGGGACGTAGAGGCCGGAGGTTCGAATCCTCTCACCCCGACCACCATCACAGCGCAGTGGATGGTAGGTTTTTGGCCATGGACGCCAGCGCACGACGGCTGGCAGTGTGGTACTGCTGCCGACAGCGGCGCCTGTACAGCCCCATGGCGATCGGCGATGATAGGATGGTTTCCTTTCCACACCTAACAACATTACCGGTTACATGGCCGCTGTCGATACTGCCCCCAAAGAAGCCTCCGCCGTCGCCCTGCCCGGGCTCGGACGGGCTTTGATGTCTGCCGGGAAACTGACCCAAAAGGCCGCAGAAGACATTTACAAAAAATCACAGGTCGGCCGCACCAGTTTTATTGCGGAGCTCACCGGCTCCGGCGCGGTGTCTGCCGCAGACCTGGCCCACACCGTATCTGCAGTGTTTGGCGCCCCCTTGCTCGACCTGGACGCCATCGACCCCCAGCGGCTGCCCAAAGACCTGCTGGACGGCAAGATCTGCCAGGCCTACCGGGTGGTCGTCCTGAGCAAGCGCAACAACCGCCTGATTGTGGCCACGGCCGACCCGACCGACCAGGAAGCGGCCGAGAAGATCAAGTTCACCACCCAGATGGGGGTGGACTGGATCATTGCGGAATACGACAAGCTGAGCCGCCTGGTTGAAGCCACGACCAAGTCCGCTGGCGAAACCATGGACACGCTGGTGAGCGGTGGCGGCGACTTCGATTTCGACGATGTCGCGGTAGAAGAAGCCCCTGAGACCAACGACGCCGGGGCCGGGGACGTGGAAGACGCCCCCATCGTCAAATTCCTGCACAAGATGCTGCTGGACGCCTTCAACATGCGGGCGTCCGACCTGCATTTTGAGCCTTACGAGCACCAGTACCGCGTCCGGTTCCGCATTGACGGCGAGTTGCGCGAGATCGCCTCGCCGCCCATCGCCATCAAGGACAAGCTGGCCTCGCGCATCAAGGTCATTTCCCGGCTGGACATCTCCGAAAAGCGGGTCCCCCAGGACGGCCGGATGAAGCTGAAGGTGGGGCCCGACCGCGTGATCGATTTCCGGGTCAGCACCTTGCCGACGCTGTTTGGCGAAAAGATTGTGATCCGTATTCTGGACCCCAGCAGCGCCAAGCTCGGCATTGACGCACTGGGCTACGAGCCGGAGGAAAAGGAACGCCTGCTGGAGGCGATTGGCCGACCGTATGGAATGATCCTGGTCACCGGGCCAACCGGCTCCGGCAAGACCGTGTCCTTGTACACCTGCCTGAACCTGCTGAACAAGCCGGGAGTCAACATTGCCACGGCCGAAGACCCGTCAGAAATCAACCTCCCGGGCGTCAACCAGGTGAACGTGAACGAAAAAGCGGGGCTGACATTCGCGGTCGCCCTGAAGTCGTTTCTGCGCCAGGATCCGGACATCATCATGGTGGGGGAAATCCGCGACCTGGAAACGGCCGATATTTCGATCAAGGCGGCACAAACGGGGCACTTGGTCCTGTCCACGCTCCACACCAATGACGCGCCGACCACGCTGACCCGGATGCGCAACATGGGCATTGCGCCCTTCAATATCGCCTCCAGCGTCATCTTGATCACGGCCCAGCGCCTCGCCCGGCGGCTCTGCCCGGTTTGCAAAGCACCCGCAGACATTCCTCTGGAGGCGCTGATAGACGCTGGCTACAAGGAAGAGGAAATTGACGGTAGCTGGGTCACCTACCGCCCGGTCGGATGCTCCGCCTGCAACAACGGCTACAAGGGCCGCGTGGGCATCTACCAGGTGATGCCGATTTCCGAAGAGCTGCAGCGCATCATCTTGCGGGACGGCAGCGCCCTGGAAATTGCAGAGCAGGCCCGCGCCGAAGGGGTTCGTTCACTGCGCGAATCGGGCCTCTACAAAGCCAAGCTGGGTTTGACTTCGCTGGAAGAAGTTCTCGCCGTCACCAACGAATAACGGAATTACGAGCTAGAGGGACCAACATGGCAACCGCAGCATCCAGGGACATCAAGGATTTTGTTTTTGAATGGGAAGGGAAGGACCGCAACGGGAAGATTGTGCGGGGCGAGGTCCGTGCGGTGGGCGAGAACCAGGTGCAGGCCACGCTCCGCCGGCAGGGGGTTTTTCCCACCAAGATCAAAAAGCGCCGGATGCGTTCCGGCAAAAAGATCAAGCCCAAGGATATTGCCCTGTTCACCCGGCAGCTGGCCACGATGATGAAGGCCGGCGTGCCGCTGCTGCAGTCCTTTGACATAGTCGGGCGCGGCAACACCAATGCCAGCGTGACCAAGCTTCTCAACGACATTCGCTCGGATGTGGAAACCGGGACATCGCTCAACGCGGCATTCCGCAAACACCCGATGTATTTCGACAGCCTCTACTGCAACCTGGTGGAGGCAGGCGAAGCGGCCGGTATTCTGGAAGCGCTGCTGGACCGGCTGGCCACCTACATGGAAAAAACGGAGGCCATCAAGTCCAAGATCAAATCGGCATTGATGTACCCCATCTCGGTCATCATCGTCGCATTCGTGGTGGTCACGGTGATCATGATTTTCGTGATCCCGGCCTTCAAGGAGGTGTTCACCTCGTTCGGCGCTGACCTTCCTGCCCCGACCCTGTTCGTCATGGGCATCAGCGATATCTTTGTGAAATGGTGGTGGCTGATCTTCGGCGTGGTCGGCGGCGGCATCTTTTTCTTCATGCAGGCCTGGAAGCGGAACGAGAAGATGCAGATGTTCATGGACCGGGTACTGCTCCGTGTCCCGATTTTTGGCGCGCTGGTGGAAAAGTCCTGCGTCGCGCGCTGGACGCGCACGCTGGCGACCATGTTTGCCGCGGGTGTGCCGTTGGTGGAAGCCCTCGACTCGGTCGGGGGCGCGTCCGGGAATTCCGTCTATTCGATGGCAACGGAAAAGATCCAGCAGGAGGTCTCGACCGGCACGAGCCTGACTGCCGCCATGGGCAATGCCAACGTCTTTCCCTCCATGGTGCTGCAGATGTGCGCGATTGGCGAGGAGTCCGGTTCCATTGACCACATGCTGGGCAAGGCCGCCGACTTCTACGAGGCCGAGGTGGACGAAATGGTGGCCGGGCTGTCGAGCCTGATGGAGCCCATCATCATTGTGTTCCTGGGGACCCTGATCGGCGGCATCGTCGTGTCCATGTACCTGCCCATCTTCAAGCTGGGCCAGGTCGTCTGATGGAGATGGCAGCGTGGGGCAACGCGGTGCTGGGCGGCGTGCTGGGGCTTCTGATCGGCAGCTTTCTGAATGTCGTCATCTACCGCCTGCCGAAAATGCTGGAGCGGCAATGGGCCCAAGAAATCCAGGCGGCCCAGACGCCCGCCGGCGACAGCAACGCAGCGCCGGCCGACGCCGCTGCGCAAGAGCCCTTCAACCTCATGGTGCCTCGCTCCCGCTGTCCGTCCTGCGGACACATGGTGCAGTGGTACGAGAACATCCCCGTCCTCAGCTATCTCTTCCTGCGGGGGCGCTGTTCAGCCTGCAAGGCACCGATCGGAATCCGCTATCCGCTGGTTGAGCTGGCGACAGGCGCGCTGTTCTTCTTCTGCGTCCAGCGCTGGGGGCTGACGCCCACCGCCGCAGCCTGGTGCGGCTTTTCGGCGGCCCTGGTGGCGTTGGCGCTGATCGACTGGGACACCACGCTGCTGCCGGACGATATCACCCTGCCCCTGCTGTGGGCCGGACTGTTGGCGGCTGCCCTGCAATGGACGCAAGTGCCCCTGCAGGATTCGGTGCTCGGCGCGGCCGCCGGGTACCTTTCGCTCTGGCTGGTCTACTGGGGCTTCAAGCTGGCCACCGGCAAGGAAGGCATGGGCTACGGGGACTTCAAGCTCTTTGCCGCGCTGGGAGCATGGTTTGGCTGGCCAGCATTGGTGCCGATCATTCTCATGGCGTCCGTGATCGGCGCGGTCATCGGAATTGCCATGAAACTCCGGAGCAGCCTGCGCGAGGGCGGCTACGTCCCGTTCGGGCCCTTCCTGGTGGGCGCGGGGTTCACGGCCATGATTTTCGGGCCTCATGCGATCCTGGGCACCGTGCTGGGCCTGCTGGGGCTTTGACCGATGGACGGTGCGCGCAAGCGGCCCGTGCTGCTGGGCCTGACCGGGGGCATCGGCAGCGGCAAGAGCACCGTGGGCAGCCAGTTGGCGGGCCTGGGCGCGGCCCTGATCGATGCAGACCAGATTGCCCGCGAAGCCACCGGCCCGGGGGGGAGCGCCATGGCGGCCATCCGCGCCAGCTTCGGGCCGGATTTCGTGGATGAGCGGGGCGCGCTGGACCGCGCCCGCATGCGCGACTGGGTCTTCAGCCGCCCGGAGGCCCGGGCGCAACTGGAAGCCATCGTGCATCCCCTGGTAACGCTGCAGTCCGATCTCCTGGCCCAGCGGGCAGCCGAGGAAGGACGGGCGGTGGTGGTGTTCGACATCCCCCTGCTCGCCGAGTCCGGCCGGTGGGCCCGCCGGCTCGATGCCGTGCTGGTGGTGGACTGCCCTGAGGAAACGCAGGTCGAGCGCGTCATGCGGCGCAACGGGCTTGCGCGCGAGGCGGTGCTGGGGATCATCGCTTCCCAAGCCAGCCGCCCGGCGCGCCGGGCCATTGCGGACGCCGTCATTGCCAATGGCGGGGACTGCACCCTGGAAGCACTGCATGCGCAGACGCGGCAGATGGCTGCGCTGTTCGGGCTATGATGAGCGGACGAAACTGTTTGTGCTTTTCCGCCTGGCCGCGCGCCAGCGGCGCCAGAATGCCCCCTGAGCCTCCAGGAACCCGCCAGCGTGATCCTTTACGAATATCCCTTTAACGAACGCCTGAGAACCTACCTGCGGCTGGAGCAGTTGTTCCGCAGGCTGGGCGAATTGATCCCCCGCACCCATGCGCTGGACCACCACTTCGCGCTCGTTACGATTTTCGAAATCATGGACGTGGCCGCGCGGGCGGACCTGAAGGCCGATGTGCTCAAGGATATTGAAAAGCACAAGCACCAGCTCGACAGCTACCGCGGCAACCCGTCCATTTCGGAGGCTGCGCTGGACGCGGTCATTGCGCAGCTGGACCGCTGCTTTACCGCGCTGAACACCCAAGCCGGAAAGGCCGGGCACGCGCTGACCGAAAACGACTGGCTGATGAGCATTCGCAGCCGCGTGGGCATTCCGGGCGGCACCTGCGGGTTCGACCTTCCGGCCTACTACGCCTGGCAGCACGATGCGCCGGCGGTTCGCCAGCAGGCGCTGGAGGGGTGGGCTTCCACGCTCGCACCGCTGGCCGAGGCCATCTACGTGCTGCTCAAACTGCTGCGGGATTCGGGCGTGCCGCAAAAGGTGGCGGCAGAACGCGGCCAGTTCCAGCAGAACCTCCCCCAGGGCCGCACCTTCCAGTTGCTGCGACTGCGCATTGATCCCGGCCTGAACCTCGTGCCGGAAATCAGCGGCAACCGGCTGATTGTGTCCGTGCGCCTCATGCGCCGCGAGGACGACGGCCGTCTGCAGCCGTGCACCGAGGACACGGCCTTCGAATTGACCCTGTGCGCCTGACCCGAACGCGCGCGACCACTGCCTGCGGCAGTTTTCCTTTCTCTTGCACGAAGCCATGGCCCATCCGGCGCAATCCTCCTCGCAGCCGCCCCGCACGGTGATGTGTCCGTGTTGCGGTGGCGACAGCCTCTACAGCCCTGCCAACGCCTACCGGCCGTTCTGCAGCGAACGCTGCAAGCAGATCGACCTGGGGGCCTGGGCCAACGAGGATTTCCGCATGCCAGCCGAGTCGCCCCCGGCCGATGCCCAGTACGGCGATCCGCGCACGGAACACTGAGATACCCGCGCGGCCGCAGCGCCGCCTCCGGGATTGGCCACCCGAGCATTCAGCGCCAAAAGGCACTCCGGCGGCGTCACTGCAGCGCGAAGCGCTACAAAATATATAGCACTACTCCGCAGCACCCGGACTGAATTGCAGCCCCCGCTCTGCCGCCAGCCATTCCAACACCGGGTACGCCCCTGGCAGGACGGGTGCCACCGTCAGCGGCATCTGCTGCCAGGCCATGGACTGGCCCTCGCGCATTTCGAAATCCCCCGTCCATTCGCGGACCTTGCACCAGTGCAGGCGCACCAGGGCATGCGGATAGTCGTGTTCGGTGACCTTCCACACGGCGGCCGGGCCGATGGTCACGCCGAGTTCTTCGATGAGTTCACGGCGCAGCGCCTGTTCTACCGTTTCGCCGGCTTCGAGCTTCCCGCCCGGAAACTCCCAGTAGCCGGCATAGGGCTTGCCCGGCGGGCGGGTGGACAGCAGCATGGCGCCGTCGTCCCGCAGCAGGATGCCCACCGCCACCTCGGTGTGTTTGCGCGCCTCCTGCGTCATATCCGCCCCGCGTAGTCGCGCGCAAACTGGTAGGCCACCCGGCCGCTGCGCGAGCCGCGTTCCAGGGCCCAGACCAGGGCTTCGGGGCGGGCCGCCGCGATGGCCGCGGGGGGCACGCCCAGGGAGCCCAGCCATTGCGCCACAATGGTGAGGTATTCCTCCTGGCTGAAGGGGTAGAAGCTCACCCAGAGCCCGAAGCGCTCCGACAGGGAGATCTTCTCCTCCACCACCTCGCCGGGATGGACTTCGCCATCCTCCGTGTGCGTGTAGGAAAGGTTTTCCTTCATGTACTCGGGCAGCAGGTGGCGCCGGTTGCTCGTGGCATAGACCAGCACATTGGGGGTGGCTGCGGCCACCGATCCGTCCAGGATGGATTTGAGCGCCTTGTAGCCCGCCTCGCCCTCTTCAAAGCTCAGGTCGTCGCAGAAGACGATGAATTTCTCCGGCCGCCCGGACACCACTTCCACGATGTCGGGCAAATCGGTCAGGTCGGCCTTGTCCACCTCGATCAGGCGCAGTCCCTGCGGCGCGTAGGCATTCAGGCAGGCCTTGATGAGCGACGATTTGCCCGTGCCGCGCGCGCCCGTCAGCAGCACGTTGTTGGCGGGCTTGCCCTGCACGAACTGCTGCGTGTTGCGCTCGATCTTTTCCTTCTGGCCGTCAATCTCCTTGAGCTCCGACAGCTGCAGGGCCGCCACATGGCGTACCGGCTCCAGGGTGCCATGCCCGCTGCTGCGCTTGCGGTAGCGCCACGCAATGGCCGCAGACCAATCGGGGGCGCCCAGCGGCTGCGGCAGCACGGACTCGATGCGGGCCATGAGTTGCTCGGCGCGCTCGATCAAACGTTCAAGATTTTGGTTCATTTTGGCCTGTAGCGCCCTTCCAGCAAGCGCAAGCAGCTACAAAAAAGTGAGTATTTCAGGACCGGTAGTCCGCGTTGATCGTGACGTAGTCGTGGCTGAAGTCGCAGGTCCACACCGTGTCCGCCGCCACACCGCGGCCCAGCACGACGCGCACCGTGATCTCGCTTTGCTTCATCACGCGCTGGCCGTCTTCCTCGCGGTAGGCCGGGTTGCGGCCACCCTGCTGGGCCACGTGCACGTCGTCCAGGTACAGGTCGATGCCCGTCTGGTCCAGGTCTTCGATGCCCGCGTAGCCCACGGCGGCCAGGATCCGGCCCAGGTTGGGGTCGCTGGCATAGAACGCCGTCTTGACCAGGGGCGAGTGGGCGATGGCGTAGGCCACCTTGCGGCATTCTTCCGCCGTTTTGCCGCCTTCCACCTGCACGGTGATGAACTTGGTGGCGCCTTCGCCGTCGCGCACGATGGCCTGGGCCAGCTGCTGCGACACCGCCAGCAGGGCCGCCTTGAGCGCCTGGCCCTCGGCGCTGTCCAGGGCCGTGATCGGCGCATGCGCAGCCTTGTGGGTGGCCACGAGCACGAACGAGTCGTTGGTCGAGGTGTCGCCGTCAATGGTGACGCGGTTGAACGACCCCTCGGCCAGCTCGCGCACCAGCTGCTGCAGCACGGTGGGCGCCACGCAGGCATCCGTGGCCAGGAAGCCGAGCATGGTCGCCATGTTGGGGCGGATCATCCCGGCCCCCTTGCTGATGCCGGTGATGGACACCGTCGCGCCACCGACCTGGACCTGCGCGGAAAACGCCTTGGGCAAGGTGTCCGTGGTCATGATGCCTTCGGCCGCCCGCGCCCAATGGCCGGGTTGCGCATCGGCGATGGCAGCCGGCAGGCCCGCCTCGATGCGGTCGTTGGGCAGGGGTTCCATGATCACGCCGGTCGAGAACGGCAGCACCTGCTCCGGCGCCACGCCCAAGTGGCGCGCCAGTGCGACACAGGTGGAGCGTGCACGCGCCAGGCCGTCAGCGCCCGTGCCGGCGTTGGCGTTGCCGGTGTTGATCACCATGGCGCGGATGGGCTGGCCGCTGGCCAAATGTTCGCGGCTGATCTGCACGGGGGCGGCGCAAAAGCGGTTCTGCGTGAAGACGCCGGCCACCGCGGCTCCCTCGTCCAGCAGGAACACCGTGAGGTCCTTGCGGTGGGCCTTGCGGACACCGGCTTCGGCAACGCCAATGCGGACGCCGGCGATGGGCCGCAGGTCGGCGGCGACGGGGGCCAGAAGATTCACGGGCATGGGAATGGGCCTTTCTCTTTCTCTTTGCTATCCGGGGGAAGACAACGGACGGGCGGTCGCCACGCAGGCACGCGCCCGTTCCATGAAGACTGCGCGATTATCCGGAAAACCGTGCCGCGCCAATGAAAACACGGGCCGAAGCCCGTGTGGCAGGGACCGTCCGTCAGCCCATCCTCATGCCAGCTTGCCGTGGCACTGCTTGTACTTCTTGCCGCTGCCACAGGGGCAGGGGTCGTTGCGCCCGATGCGCATGCCCTGGAACTCCTGCGGCAAGGCCGCAGCAGCCTCTGCCGGGCCGCCGGCCAGGGTCTCCACTTCGCCGGTCTCCGTCGGCGCCGTGTACGTCACGTTGGCAATGGCTTCGCCACGGCTTTCCATGTCCTGCGCAGCCTGGTCGAGCTGCTCTTGCGACTGCACCTGGACCGTCATCAGGATCTTGGTGACCTCGTTCTTCACCTGGTCGATCAGCTGGCGGAACAGCTCGAAGGCTTCGCGCTTGTATTCCTGCTTGGGCTGCTTTTGCGCATAGCCGCGCAGGTGGATGCCCTGGCGCAGATAGTCCAGCGCAGACAGGTGGTCGCGCCAGTTCGAGTCAAAGCTCTGCAGCAGCACCATGCGCTCGAACTGCGTGAAGTTCTCACGGCCGACCTGCTCCACCTTGGCGCCAAACGCGGCATGAGCGGCCGCCACGACCTTCTCCAGGATCTCGTCGTCGGTGATGGCGCTGGAGCCCTGCACGAGCTGCTGCAGGTCGATGGCCACCTGCCATTCCTCAGCCAGGGCCTTCTCCAGGCCCGGCAGGTCCCACTGCTCTTCCACCGATTCAGCCGGCACGTACTGGCGCACCAGATCGGTCGCGCAATCCTCGCGCATGGCCGCGATCACGTCGGACAAGTCGGCCGCGTCCAGGATGTCGTTGCGCTGCTGGTAGATCACCTTGCGCTGGTCGTTGGCCACATCGTCGTATTCCAGCAGCTGCTTGCGGATGTCGAAGTTGCGGGCTTCCACCTTGCGCTGGGCCGACTCGATGCTGCGGGTCACGATGCCGGCTTCGATGGCTTCACCATCGGGCATCTTGAGGCGGTCCATGATCGCCTTGACGCGGTCGCCCGCGAAAATGCGCATCAGGGAGTCGTCCAGGCTCAAGTAGAAGCGCGAGGAGCCGGGGTCGCCCTGGCGGCCCGAGCGGCCCCGCAGCTGGTTGTCGATGCGGCGGGACTCGTGGCGCTCGGTGGCGATGATGCGCAGGCCGCCCAGGGCCTTGACCTTCTCGTGATCGGCCTTCCACTGCTCGCGCAGCGCGGCCACCTTGGCCGCGCGCTCGGATTCGGAGAGGGACTCGTCGGCCTCGATGGCCACCACATCCTTCTCGATGTTGCCGCCCAGCACGATGTCGGTGCCGCGGCCCGCCATGTTGGTGGCGATGGTGATCATGCCTTCGCGGCCGGCCTGCGCCACGATGTCGGCTTCACGCGCATGCTGCTTGGCGTTGAGGACCTGGTGCGGCAAACCTTCCTTGTTGAGCAGCTGGTCGATGATCTCGGAGTTCTCGATCGACGTCGTACCCACCAGCACGGGCTGGCCGCGCTCGTGGCACTCGCGGATGTCCTTGATCGCGGCCTCGTACTTCTCGCGCGTGGTCTTGTAGACGCGGTCGAGCTGGTCGTCGCGCTTGCTCGGGCGATTGGGCGGAATGACGACGGTTTCCAGGCCGTAGATCTCCTGGAACTCGTAGGCCTCGGTGTCGGCCGTGCCGGTCATGCCGGCCAGCTTGTTGTACAGGCGGAAATAGTTCTGGAAGGTGATCGAGGCCAGGGTCTGGTTCTCGGCCTGGATGTTCACGCCTTCCTTGGCCTCGACGGCCTGGTGCAGGCCTTCGCTCCAGCGGCGGCCCGACATCAGGCGGCCGGTGAACTCGTCCACGATCACGATCTCGCCGTTCTGCACCACGTAATGCTGGTCGCGGTGGTACAGGTGGTTGGCCCGCAGCGCCGCATACAGGTGGTGCATCAGCGTGATGTTGGCCGGGTCGTACACCGACGCCCCTTCAGCAATCAGGCCGTGGGACGCCAGGATGCGCTCGGCGTTTTCATGGCCTTGCTCGGTCAGGAACACCTGGTGGGTCTTCTCGTCCACCGTGAAGTCGCCCGGCTTGGTCACCCCCTCGCCGGTGCGCGGGTCGGCTTCACCTTCCTGGCGCACCAGCAGCGGCACCACCTTGTTCATCGCGATGTACATCGCGGTGTGGTCTTCGGCCTGGCCGCTGATGATCAGCGGCGTGCGGGCCTCGTCGATCAGGATGGAGTCCACCTCGTCCACGATCGCGAAGTTCAAGCCGCGCTGCACGCGGTCCTGCGACTCATACACCATGTTGTCGCGCAGGTAGTCGAAGCCGTACTCGTTGTTGGTGCCGTAGGTGATGTCGGCACGGTAGGCTTCCTGCTTCTGCTCGCGCGGCATCTGCGGCAGGTTGACCCCGACGGTGAGCCCCAGGAAGTTGTACAGGCGGCCCATCCATTGGGCATCGCGGTTGGCCAGGTAGTCGTTGACCGTCACCACGTGCACGCCCTTGTCCGACAGGGCGTTGAGATACACCGGGAGCGTCGCGGTCAGCGTCTTGCCCTCCCCCGTGCGCATTTCGGAAATTTTGCCGAAGTGCAGGGCCATGCCGCCCAGCAGCTGCACATCGAAGTGCCGCATCTTCATGATGCGCTTGGAGCCTTCGCGCACCACCGCGAAGGCTTCGGGCAGGATGTCATCCAGCGACTCGCCCTTGGCCACGCGCTCCTTGAACTCTTGCGTCTTGGCGCGCAGTTGTTCATCGGACAGTTTCTCGTAGTCGGGCTCCATCGCATTGATGCGGGACACCGTCTTGCGGTACTGCTTGAGCAACCGGTCATTGCGGCTGCCGAATAGTTTGGTGAGGAAGTTGGTGGCCATGCGAACAGGACCGCCCGGCCGCTGCAATCAGCGCGCCAGGCGACCGAAATCCCTAAGATGAATTGAGTTCAGGTGGGTTCACCACCCGGGAATGCAAGCTTGCAAACCCGGCCGCGAACACCGGACCCGCGATTTTACCTGCGCACTGTGGGCGCTGCGGAAGCGTCCGGCGAGGCCCGTGGCTGGATGGACGCCACCTGCGGGCCCGGGGCGTTGGACCGTGCGGACGCCCCTGCATTCAGGAACTTCTGCGGGTCCTGGAATACGCCCTGCACCAGCACCTCGAAGTGCAGATGCGGGCCGGTGGAGCGCCCGGTGGTGCCCACCTCGGCAATCTTCTGCCCGCGCTTGACGATGTCACCCTGCTTCACCAGCGTGCGCGACGCATGGGCGTAGCGCGTCACCAGCTGGTTGCCGTGGTCCACCTCGATCATGTTGCCGTAGGCCGGGTGGTACTCCTGCGTCACCACCACGCCACCGGCGGCTGCGAGGATGGGGGTGCCCGTGTCCGCCTGGAAATCCAGCCCCGTGTGCAGCGCCGACTGGCCCGTGATGGGGTCCACGCGCCAGCCAAATGCCGAGCCCGGCGCCCGGCCGGTCACCGGCGCGTGCGTGGGCACCATCTTCTTGCGGATGTGCTGGTCGAACAGGCGGGACTCCAGCACCGTCATCAGGTCCACCCGCTGGTTGGTCAGCCGCTCCAGCTCATCCAGCGTGGACTGCAGTTCCTCCATCGACAGGTTGCGCGCACTGACCAGCACGCCGCCGCGGCCGTCCGCCTTGGGCAGATCCGCCGGCGCCACGCCCGCCAGGCCCATGACCCGCTCTCCCAGTGACTCCAACTGCACCATGCGGGCCTGCATCTCGCCCACACGGCGCGCCATGGCGTCCAGATTGGCGCGCATGAAGCGGTCACGCTCGGCAAACTCGTCCTTGACCACGAGACGCACCAGCGAGCCGACAATGGGCCACCCCTCGCGCGCGCCCTTGAGGAACACCCAGTGATAGAGCGCCGCGGCAATCAGCATCAGGCACAGCGACACCGCAAACCCTGCCAGCAGCAAGCGGGTGCCTGACAAGTGAATGGCCCGGCTGCGCGCCAACCGGGCGTCCGTGATAATCAGATGCACTGCAAACTCTCCACGCCGCGAAGACGCACACCATGACCCGCCGCCACTACGCCGTCACCCTGCAGCAGGCCAGCGAAGAATCTCCCACGCTGGCACGGCTCACAGCGCTGACGCGCGATTCGAGCGATCGGCTCAAGGCCATTGAAAAGCTGATTCCCGTCGGACTGCGCCCCGCGATTCAGGCAGGCCCGATTGACGGGGATTCCTGGTGCCTGCTGGTCAAGAGCAATGCCGCCGCGGCCAAGGTACGCCAGCTGGTACCTGCCTTGCAGGCCCACTTGCGCAGCCGGGGGTGGGAGGTTAACGCGATTCGCCTGAAAGTTCAAACCTGAAGCTCAACGCCAGGCCGAGGCGACGCAGGGAAACAATGCAGAAGCGCAAAGGGGTATGGTGCCGGTTGTCGGAATCGAACTGACGACCTACCGCTTACAAGGCGGGTGCTCTACCAACTGAGCTAAACCGGCGAAGCGCGCATTCTATCGCGTAAAAACGGCGCCCATCGGCCGTTTGCGGCTATTTGACCCGCTTGAGAGACGGCCTTGCGCCGCCTGCGGAGGGTGGCGGCCGGGGCGCGTCGCCACCGTCGTCCGCGTCCTTGGTACCTTCTTCTGTGGACACCAGCTGCACCACGCGGTCCTCCGGCGCCGCAGCGCCGGCAGGCTGCGCGGCCAGGTCCGCGACGCCGGGCGCAAGCGCATCCCCGCCGCTGCTGCCGGTTCCCGCGAGTACATCCACCGGCGGAGGGAACGCCATGCCCTGCCCGTTCTCACGGGCATAGATGGCGATCACCCGCCCCACCGGCACCAGGATCTCCCGGGGCTTGCCGCCGAAGCGCGCCTTGAACTCGATGAAGTCGTTGCCCAGCTGCAGGGCGCTGGTCGCATCGAAGCTGATGTTCAGCACGATTTCGCCGTCCTTCACGTACTCCCGCGGCACCTGCACGGAATCGTCCACGCGCACGGCGACATACGGTGTCAGGCCATTGTCCGTGCACCATTCATACAGGGCACGAATGAGGTACGGGCGCGTGGAGGTAGATTCCTGGACGGTCATGGGCAGTGCGGGGCAACGACGGAGAGGGCGATTGGAGCACGCCGCAAGTTACTTGCGCATGACCTTTTCGGACGGCGTCAGCGCTTCGATGTAAGCCGGGCGCGAGAAGATGCGCTCGGCGTACTTCAGCAGAGGCGCCGCGTTCTTGCTCAGGTCGATGCCGTAGTAGTCCAGGCGCCACAGCAGCGGAGCGATGGCCACATCGAGCATCGAGAAATTGTCGCCCAGCATGTACTTGTTCTTGAGGAACACGGGGGCCAGCTGCGTGAGACGGTCGCGGATGTGGGCGCGCGCCTTCTCCAGCGCCTTCTCGTTGCCCTTGGTCGCACGCGACTCCAGGGTGTTCACGTGGACGAACAGTTCCTTTTCAAAGTTCAGCAGGAACAGGCGCACGCGGGCGCGGTCCACCGGGTCGCCAGGCATCAGCTGGGGATGCGGGAAGCGCTCGTCGATGTACTCGTTGATGATGTTCGACTCGTACAGGATGAGGTCGCGCTCGACCAGGATGGGCACCTGGCCGTACGGGTTCATCACGCTGATGTCTTCGGGCTTGTTGTACAGGTCCACATCGCGGATTTCAAAGTCCATGCCTTTTTCGAACAGCACGAAACGGCAGCGGTGGGAGAAGGGACAGGTCGTACCCGAATAAAGCACCATCATGGTGGGAGGCTCCTAAAAATCAAAAGAGTGGGACGCTAAAAAGCGCCCACTCTGCAAAAAACCACAAGCACCCCGAAGGGTGCTTTTTCGACGGAGACAGATCGCGTCGCCGTGCGGCGGATTACTTCACGTCCTTCCAGAAGGCCGCGTTGAGCCTCCAGGCGATCACGGTGAACAGGCCCAGGAAAATCAGGACCCAGACGCCCACGCGGCGGCGGGTGTTCTGCGCGGGTTCGGCCATCCACTGCATGTAGTTCACCAGATCCCCGACGGTCTCGTCAAACTGCAGCGGCGTCATCGTGCCGGGCTTGACCTGTTCCCAGCCCTTGAGGACATGGGTGGTCTGGCCGTGGCTCTCATGCTCTTCGAACACGGGGCGGCGCTCGCCCTGCAGTTCCCACAGCACGTGGGGCATGCCCACATTGGGGAACACGAGGTTGTTCCAGCCCGTGGGCTTGGCCTCGTCGCGGTAGTACGTGCGCAGGTAAGTGTACAGATAGTCAGCACCCGAACCTGCGGCGCTCGCCCGCGACCGGGCAATCACCGTCAGGTCCGGCGGATTGGCGCCAAACCAGGCCTTGGCCTGCTTGGGGTCGATGGCCGACTTCATCGTCTCGCCCACCTTCTCGGTGGTGAACAGCAGGTTGTCCTTGATCTGCTGGTCGGTCAGGCCGATGTCCTTCAGGCGGTTGAAGCGCATGAACGCGGCCGAGTGGCAGTTCAGGCAGTAGTTGACGAAGATCTTGGCGCCGTTTTGAAGCGATGCCAGATCGTTGGTCTTGACCGGCGCCTTGTCCAGGGGAATGCCGCCGCCGGCGGCAAACGCGGACCCCGCAGCCATCCCGAGGGCGGCCACCAACGTGAGGATGATTTTCTTCATTGTTGTTCTCTCCTGGACTCAGTGCGCCACGAAGGTCACGCGGTCGGGCACGGGCTTGGGTTCGCCGATGCGGCTCCACCACGGCATCAACAGGAAGAAGCCGAAATAGAACAGCGTGCCCACCTGGGAAACACGTTCGCCCACTGGCGAAGGCGGCTGCACGCCCAGGTAGCCCAGGATCAGGAAGATGACCACGAACACGCCGTACAGGTACTTGTGCCAGCTCGGGCGGTACCGGATCGACTTGACCGGGCTCTGGTCCAGCCAGGGCAGGAAGAACAGGATGATCACGGCGCCGCCCATGGCGACCACACCCCAGAACTTGGCATCGATGGCCAGCAGCAGGGCCACCGCGACCAGTGCGGCCACGCCGACGCCCGCCTTGGCAAAGCTGGGCAGCTTGGCCTTGAACACGCCAAACGCAGCGGCCGCCAGCACGCACACCACCAGCACGTACACCATCTCGGTCGTGATGGCGCGCAGCATGGAATAGAACGGCGTGAAGTACCAGACCGGCGCGATGTGCAGCGGCGTCACCAGCGGGTCGGCCGGGATGAAGTTGTTGTACTCCAGGAAGTAGCCGCCGAACTCAGGCGCGAAGAACACCACGGCCGAGAACGCCACCAGGAACATGCTCAGCGCAAAGATGTCATGCACCGTGTAGTAGGGGTGGAAAGGAACGCCGTCCAGCGGCTTGCCGTTGGCATCCTTGGGAGCCTTGGGGCCCTTGATTTCCACACCGTCGGGGTTGTTGGAGCCGACGTCGTGCAGGGCCAGCAAGTGGGCCACCACCAGGCCCAGCAGCACCAGGGGCACGGCGATCACGTGGAAGCTGAAGAAGCGGTTGAGCGTGGCGTCGCCCACCACGAAGTCGCCGCGGATCAGCAGGGCCAGATCGGGGCCGATGAACGGAATGGCCGCGAACAGGTTCACGATCACCTGGGCGCCCCAGTACGACATCTGGCCCCAGGGCAGCAGGTAGCCCATGAAGGCTTCGGCCATCAGGCACAGGAAGATGGCGCAACCGAAGATCCACACCAGTTCGCGCGGCTTGCGGTAGCTGCCGTACAGGAGGCCGCGGAACATGTGCAGGTACACCACCACGAAGAACGCCGAGGCGCCGGTGGAGTGCATGTAGCGGATCAGCCATCCCCAGGGCACGTCGCGCATGATGTACTCGACCGACGCGAACGCGAGGTTGGCGTCGGGCTTGTAGTGCATGACCAGGAAGATGCCGGTCACGATCTGGATCACCAGCACCACCAGGGCCAGCGAACCGAAGATGTACCAGAAGTTGAAGTTCTTCGGAGCGTAGTACTCCGACATGTGCACCTTGTAGGCGTCGAACGCGGTCGGGAACCGGTTTTCAAACCAGTTGGTGACCTTGGCGCCCATCGGGGCGTTGGGGGAAATTTCCTTGAATTCAGCCATGTCCATTCACCTCAGGCCTTCTTGTCTTCACCGATCAGCAGCACGGTGTCGGACAGGTACATGTGGGGCGGCACTTCCAGGTTGTCCGGCGCGGGCTTGTTCTTGAAGACGCGACCCGCCAGGTCGAACGTGGAGCCATGGCAGGCGCAGAGGAAGCCGCCGTGCCAGTCGTCGGGCAGGGACGGCTGCGGGCCGGTCTGGAACTTGTCGCCGGGCGAGCAACCCAGATGGGTGCAGATGCCCACGCCCACGAAGACCTCGGGCTTGATGGAGCGGTGGCGGTTCTTGGCGTACTCGGGCGTGGGGTACGTCTTGCGGTCCGAATTGGGGTCGACCAACTGGGGCTCTGTCTCTTCGAGGGACTTGAGCTGCTCGGGCGTGCGCTTGAGGATCCACACGGGCTTGCCGCGCCACTCGACGGTCCGCTTCTCGCCGGGCTGCAGGGTGGAGATATCCACCTCCACAGCGGCACCAGCTGCTCTGGCTCTTTCCGAAGGCTGAAAGCTGCTGACGAAGGGCACGGCTACGGCCACTCCGCCTGCGGCACCGGCACATCCGGACGCAATCAGCCACGTCCTTTTACTGGTGTCGACTGGTGTGTCACTCATGGGGATCCTCGGTAAACATCGCTGTTGTTGGGTCAACCGCGAATTGTAGCGGAGTGAAAATGGGTATCTCAAAGCCACGGACAGCCTTGACAGCCCCCTCGGCCAGGCAATACTCGGCCATCAACGTTTGGCACAGGAGTACTACATGGGAATGATGCAGGAGTTCAGGGAATTCGCCATCAAGGGTAACGTCATCGACCTTGCGGTGGGCGTGATCATCGGCGGGGCGTTCGGCAAAATCGTGGATTCGGTGGTGGCTGACCTGATCATGCCGGTCGTGGCAACGGTGTTCGGCAAGCTTGATTTTTCGAGCCTTTTCGTGGTGTTGGGCACGGTGCCCCCCGGCACGGCGATGACGCTGGACGCACTCAAGAAGGCCGGGGTCCCCGTGTTTGCCTACGGCAACTTTCTCACCGTGGCCGTCAACTTCCTGATCTTGGCGTTCATCATTTTCATGATGGTCAAGCAGATCAACCGCCTCAAGCGCGAGGCTCCCGCAGAGGCACCGGCGGCTCCTGCGGCCCCGCCCGAAGACATCGTTTTGTTGCGCGAGATCAGGGATAGCTTGAAAAAATAGTCGCGGCAGGCACACGGCTCGCCACGGCCCGGGCACTGGTCGCGCTGCGCGGCCCCTGCGCGGCAATGCCACGGTAGGCGGGCCGGCCCATCAGGCGGCCAGGGCGCGGGCCATGCGCACGGCTTCGACCAGGCTGGCGGCGTCCGCCACGCCCTGGCCCGCAATGTCGAAGGCGGTTCCGTGGTCGGGGCTGGTGCGCACCAGGGGCAGGCCCAGCGTCACGTTCACCCCCTTGTCCACGCCCAGGTACTTCACGGGGATCAGCCCCTGGTCGTGGTACATGGCCACCACCACATCGAACTCCCCCGGGTGCCCAGGCGCGTGCCGGGCGCGCATGAACACCGTGTCGGGCGCGAACGGCCCCTGGGCGTCCATCCCCTCGGCGCGTGCTGCAGCGATGGCTGGCGCGATGGCGTCGATCTCCTCCCGCCCGAACAAGCCGCCCTCGCCCGCGTGGGGGTTGAGGCCCGCCACCCCCATGTGTGGCGCGCGCCCCAGGCTGCGGGACAAGGCCGCATGCGTGATGCGCAGCGTCTGCAAGACGTTCTCCAGGGTGACGGCGGCAATGGCGTCGCGCAGCGCCACATGGATGCTCACCAGCACGGTGCGCAGCTCGTCGCTGGCCAGCATCATGCGCACCGGCATGGCGGCCACCGGCACGCCCTGGTGGGCGGCGGCCTCGGCCTGCAGCAGCTCGGTGTGGCCGGGAAACGCGACGCCCGCCGCCGACAACGCTTCCTTGTGCAGCGGTGCGGTGACCAGCCCGGCCACTTCGCCCCGCAGCGCTGCGCGGGCCGCCCAGACGACGCTGTCCGCCGCCGCACGGCCCGCCGCGGCGCTGATGCGCCCCCAGGGCTGCGGGCCCGGAATGCCCGGCAGCTGGAGCACAGGAATGCAGCGCGGGGGCGCCTGCAGCGCCTCGGCAGGCGCCGCCAGCTGGGCCACCGGCACCTGCGGCTGGCCGGGCCGGGCAATGGCCTGCGCCGCGCGCCGCAGGGTGGCGACGTCGCCCACCACGAAGCATCCCTGCAGCTGCGCCGGGACATCGCGGAACGCCTTGGCCACGATTTCGGGGCCGATGCCGGCGGGATCGCCCTGGGTAATGGCCAGCGCCTGGGTGTACATGGTGTGCTGCTTTCTGAAAGAAAATGGCCTCTAGCACCCGTCCATCAAGCGCAAGAAGCTATTAAATTAGTAGCAAATTCCTGCCCGGCTCAGGCGGGATTGGGGATCTCGATGAACTGGTGCTCCAGGCCGAACTGCGCCGCCACCTGTGCAGCCACGGCGGGCGCGCCGTAGCGTTCCGTGGCATGGTGGCCGGCAGCGATGAAGCCCACCCCGCTCTCGCGGGCCAGGTGCGCCTGCGGCTCCGAGATCTCGCCGGTGATGAACACGTCCGCCCCCGCCGCGATGGCCGATTCGAAGTACCCCTGGGCGCCCCCAGTGCACCAGGCCACGCGGCGCACGGGGCGCTGTGCCGGCCCGTCGGGCGCCACCCAGGTGGCCGGCCGCCCGAGAAGCTGCGACACATGCTCGGCCAGCGCGGGCACGCCAGAAAACGCCGCAGCCCCGATGCAGCCCAGCGCCTGTTCGCCAAACTGCGCGTCTGCCGAAAAGCCCAGCACCCGGCCCAGTTGGGCATTGTTGCCCCACTGGGGGTGCGCATCCAGCGGCAGGTGGTAGGCAAACAGGTTGATGTCATGCCCCAGCAGCCGCTGCAGCCGCTGCTTCATCCACCCCGTCACGCGGCCGTCCTGCCCGCGCCAGAACAGCCCGTGGTGCACAAAGACGGCGTCGGCGCCCGCCGCAATGGCGGCGTCGATCAGCGCAAGGCTGGCCGTCACCCCGCTGACGATGCGGGTGACCTCGGCCTTGCCTTCCACCTGCAGGCCGTTGGGGCCATAGTCCTTGAAGCGCTCGGGTTGCAGCAGGCCATCGAATGCCTGCAGGAGTTCGGTGCGTGAAATGCTCATGAGGGTATTGTCGCCCGCCCCGCCGCCCGCACATTCAGGGACAATGGGCTGGTCCAGCGGGCGCCGCGGCCCGGCCGCCGCCCGCCAACCACCACTTCTGTACGCGCAGAACTTTCCATGAAACGCATCTGGCTGTTGTTTTCGCAGGCCGTGACGGTGTTCGTCGCCGCCTATTTTGTTGTTGCCACTCTGCAGCCCGACTGGCTGGGCCGCGGATCCGCCACGCGCTCCAGCGCGGGCATTTCCCTGCTGGAAGCGCCAGCCTCCACCGGCAGCGCGCAGCCGGCGGCGGGCAGCTTCAGCGCGGCCGCGCGCACGGCCTCGCCCGCCGTGGTCAGCATCAACACCAGCAAGGCCGTGCGCCACCCGCGCAGCAACGACCCGTGGTTCCAGTTCTTCTTTGGCGACCAGAGCAGCCAGACCCAGGCCGGCCTGGGCAGCGGCGTGATCGTGAGCCCCGACGGCTACATCCTCACGAACAACCACGTCGTGGAAGGCGCTGATGAGATCGAGGTCACGCTCACCGACAGCCGGCGCGCGCGCGCCCGGGTGATTGGCACCGACCCGGACACCGACCTGGCCATCCTCAAGATCGAGCTCGACAAGCTGCCCGTCATCGTGCTGGGCAACTCCGACACGCTGGCCGTGGGCGACCAGGTGCTGGCCATCGGCAACCCCTTCGGCGTGGGCCAGACGGTCACCAGCGGCATCGTGAGCGCGCTGGGCCGCACGCAGTTGGGCATCAACACCTTTGAGAACTTCATCCAGACGGACGCGGCCATCAACCCCGGCAACTCGGGCGGCGCGCTGGTGGACGTGAACGGCAACCTCATGGGCATCAACACGGCCATCTATTCGCGCTCGGGCGGCAGCATGGGCATCGGCTTTGCCATCCCTGTCTCCACGGCCCGGCAGGTGCTGGACGGCATCGTGAAGGACGGGCAGGTCACGCGCGGCTGGATCGGCGTGGAGCCCAACGAACTGTCCCCGGAACTGGCCGAGACCTTTGGCGTGAAGGCCACCGAGGGCGTGATCATCACGGGCGTGCTGCAGGACGGCCCGGCCGCCCAGGCCGGCATGCGCCCCGGCGACGTGATCGTGCGCGTGGACGGCAAGAACGTAGGCCATGTGTCGGAACTGCTGACCGCCGTGGCGGGCCTCAAGCCCGGCACGCCAGCGCCGTTCAACGTGCAGCGCGGCGACAAGATGGTGGAGCTGAGCATCAACCCGGGCCTGCGCCCCCGTCCGCAGCGCAATGTGAGGCAATAGGAGCCTGCCCGCAACGGCGCGGGCTCCCGAAGCCAGCGCTTCGCCGCCAACTGTCGGGCTGCCCAGGCGGCCACGGCCTGGCCGGCGGAGCATTCAGCGGGCGCAGGGCGCGCCAGCGTGGGCGGTGAATGGCTGCTGTGCGGCCGGAGCTGCCCGCCGGCGAAGGTGCCGCCGGCGACAGGCAGGGTGACAGGCCTGGCTGATCGGTCAGGACGCCGAAGCGGATTCCTCGGCGTCTTCCGGCGCCTTGGTGTGCTTGATGAACAGCTGGGCGGCCCAGATGCCCACCTCGTACAGCAGGCACATGGGCACGGCCAGGGACAGCTGCGACACCACGTCCGGCGGCGTGACGATGGCCGACACGACGAAGGCCAGCACAATGAAATAGCCGCGGAACTCCCGCAGCTTCTCGACACTGACAACCCCCATGCGGGCCAGCACCACCACGGCAATGGGCACCTCGAACGCCAGGCCGAACGCCAGGAACATCGACAGCACGAAGCTCAGGTACGCCTCGATGTCCGGCGCGGCCGTGATGCTCTTGGGCGCAAAGCTCTGGATGAACGCGAACACCTGGCCGAACACCAGGAAGTAGCAGAAGGCCACGCCGATGAAGAACAGGACGGTGCTGGAGATCACCAGCGGCAGCACCAGCTTCTTTTCGTGCGAATACAGGCCGGGCGCGACAAAGGCCCACACTTGCCACAGCACAAACGGCAGCGCCAGCAGGAACGCCGACATCAGCAGGATCTTGAGCGGCACCATGAAGGGCGAAATCACCGAGGTGGCGATCAGTGTCGCCCCCTTGGGCAAGTGGGCCACCAGGGGCGCCGCCAGAAAGTCGTACAGCGCGCCAGGGCCGGGGAAGAAGAACAGGATGGCTGCGGCGATGCCAATGGCAATCAGCGCCTTGACCAGACGGTCGCGCAGCTCCATCAGGTGCTGCACGAACGGCTGCTCGGTGCCTGCGAGCTCGTCTTCGGGGGAGGGGGTTTCGGACATGTTGGGTTATCGCGTGCGCCTGGGCCGCCCCTGCTGGCGCGAGGGCGTCCCAGACGGCTGCTGGCGCATCAATGGAACTTACGGGGGCGGAAACGCGCCACGCGGGCTGCGCCGGACTGGGCCTTGGTGCGCACGCCGGCGCGGGCCTTGTACCACTGCGGGACGGCTCCGCGCTTGAGGCGCCAGTTCTTGCCGGGGTGCTTGTACGCCGGCACGACGGCCGACTGCTCCTGCAACGCCGCGCTGGCGGTGCCGGTGGCTTCGGCCCAGTCTTTCTCGAACTCGCTGGCGCTGGTCTGGATGGTGTTGTGCACGTCGCGCGCGGCACTCTCCACCGAGTCCTTCATCTTCTTGAGCTCGTCGAGCTCCATCGAGCGGTTGACCTCCGCCTTCACGTCGGCCACGTAGCGCTGGGCCTTGCCCAGCAGCGTTCCCACCGTGCGGGCAACGCGGGGCAGCTTCTCCGGCCCGATGACCACCAGGGCCACCGCGCCGATCAGCGCCATCTTGGACAGGCCGATATCAATCATGCGTCACACCGGGGCGATGCAAGCGTCAGCTTTTTTGCTTGGCTTCGACGTCGATCGTCGTCTTGTCGCTGGCCGGGTTGTTGGCAACCTGGCCGGGGGGCGGCGTCACGGTGCCGCCGGCGGCTGGCGTGTCCGACGAGCCGTCGCGCATGCCATCCTTGAAGCCCTTGACGGCGCTTCCGAGGTCGGAGCCCATGTTCTTGAGCTTCTTGGTGCCGAACACCATGACGACGATCAGCAGCACGATCAGCCAGTGCCAGATGGAAAAAGAGCCCATGGAATATCTCCTAACGAATTGCAATCATTTTAGACGGCAGGGATGGCAGGCGTTCACGCCAGCCAGCCGCCCGCCGGGTCGTCAGCTTGGGTCAGCCTTTGAGCCAGGGACGCGGGCCGCCCATCACGTGAATGTGCAGGTGGTGGATTTCCTGGCCGCCTTCTGCCCCCGTATTTACCACGACGCGAAAGCCACCTTCGGGGTACGGGTTGCACCCTTGCTCCAGCGCCAGACGCGGTGCCAGCGCCATCATGCGCCCCAGCACGCCGGCATGCTCCGCAGTGACCTGGGCCATCGAAGGGACATGCAGCTTGGGCACCATCAGGAAATGCACGGGCGCCCAGGGATGGATGTCGTGGAAGGCGAAAATCTCCTCGTCTTCGTACACCTTCTTCGAAGGAATCTGGCCCGCGATGATCTTGCAGAAAAGGCAGTTCGGATCGTGCATAGAGAAAGAAGCAATCAGAAGAAAAGGGAATCAGCCCGGCGCTGGCGCTGCAGGCCTGCGCCGGTGCGCCATGGGCGGGCTCAGCGGGCTTTCATCGCGCCTTATGCATTGTCCGCGATCTTGATCGACGGACGCACCCCGACGTCCTTGCGGTGTGCCTGCAGCCAGGCCTGCCCGGCCGAGCGACCCAGCGCAAACAGCTTGCGCACGAAGCCCAGGTCCGCGCGCATCTTGCTGTCGGCGCCGAAGGGGGCCAGCACGGCGCCGCCGTCGATGCGGTGCATGCGCACGCTCTTGTAGCGGCGCGGGTCCAGCTTGCCCTCGGCCAGCAGCCGGCGCACGAATTCAATGGCCCGCAGCTCGGCCAGCAGGCTCGCGTTGAAGGTGACCTCGTTCATGCGCTCCATGATCTCGGGGCCGGAGTTGGGCAGGTCCAGGTGCTCGATGGGATTGATCTGCACCAGCAGGATGTCCGACGTCTCGGTCTGGTAGATCAGCGGGTGCAGGGCCGGGTTGCCGGAGTAGCCGCCGTCCCAGTAATGCTGGCCGTCGATTTCCACGGCCTTGAACAGCATCGGCAGGCAGGCGGACGCCATCACGGCGTCGGCGCTGAGCTGGGGGCCCGAGAAGATCTCGCCGCGCCCCGTGCGCACGTTGGTGGCGCACACAAACACCTTGGGGCCACCCGCCGCGCTGATGGCGCGCCGCTCCGTGCACAGCAGATCGAAGTCCACCACGCGCTCGAGCAGGCGGCGCAGCGGGTTGATGTCCAGCGGATTGGTCTGGTAGGGCGACAGCCACTGCCGCACCAGGCCCAGCATGGGGTTGGCGGCCAAAAGTGGCGAGCCTCCCACCAGGCTGCCCAGCGTGCCTACGCCCTCCCAGAGCCGGGTGAGGGTTTCGCGCGCCTGCTGGCAGCCCGCAAGGTGCGCCTCGTGCGGGTCCTTGTGCTCGCGGGCCGCCGCGGCAAAGCCGTGGGCCAGCGCCACGGCATTCATGGCGCCGGCGCTGGTGCCGCTCACGCCGTCAAAGTGCCATTGGCCGTCTTCCAGCAGAGCGTCCAGCACGCCCCAGGTCAGCGCCCCGTGCGAGCCCCCACCCTGCAGGGCCAGGTTCAGGCGCGGCGGCTGTACGGCGGCGGTTTCAGGCATCCACCGCCTGGCTCTTGTTCATGGCCACCATGCCGCGCACGATGCGGTAGAGGAACCAAACGGAAACCACTAGCCACAAGGGATTGAAAAACAGCAGGCCCAACAGGAAACCCGGTACGGTGACCAAATACAGCACACCCGCCCAAATCACCGATCGAATACGCCACGAGAAGTGGTTGGCCTGCCAGGTGCCGGCAGCGTCGTCGCGCTTAACCAAATCGATCACCAACGCGATAATCAACAGCACCACACCCGGCTGCGCGCCCGGGATAACGGCCCCCACGGCCACGATCAGGTGCAGGATGTAGCTGACCCAGCCGACGGCCTTGAGGTCCTCGGCCTTCTGGTCGTTGGTCTGCACGTCGACGATATCGCTCATGAACCGCCCTCCTCCGTGGCACGCGCAGCCGCCTTGCGCAAGGCTTTTTCCTCGATGCCGCTGGTGCCCTCGCGGCGCTCCAGCTCGGCCAGCACATCGGCGGGCGTGAGGCCGTAGTGGGCCAGCGCCACCATGGAGTGGAACCACAGATCGGCCACTTCATAGACCAGCTTGGACCTGTCGGCGCCGTGGTCCACGTCCTTGGCCGCCATGACGACCTCGGTGGCCTCTTCGCCGATCTTCTTCAGGAACGCATCCGGCCCCTTGTGCAGCAGGCGCGAGACATAGCTCTTTTCGGGATCGCCGCCGCGGGCCGGCTTGCGGCTTTCAATCACGTCGGCAAGGCGGGCCAGGGAATCGTTGGAGCGCATGGTCTTATTTGTAGATGGATTCAGGGTCTTTCAAGACCGGATCAACGGGCTGCCAGGCGCCGTCGCGCAGGACGCTGAAGAAGCAGCTGTGGCGGCCGGTGTGGCAGGCGATGCCAGGCTCGTGGCCCAGCTGCGTGACCTTGAGCAGCACGACATCGTTGTCGCAGTCCAGGCGGATCTCATGCACCGTTTGCACATGGCCCGATTCCTCGCCCTTGAACCACAGCTTGTTGCGCGAGCGGCTGAAGTACACCGCGCGCCCCAGTTCGGCCGTCTTGGCCAGGGCCTCGCGGTTCATCCAGGCAAACATCAGCACGTCGCCCGTGCCCTGCTCCTGCGCGATCACGGGCACCAGGCCCTGCGCATCCCACTTCACTTCGTTGAGCCAGTTCATGACCGGAATTGTCGGCGATTTGCGTGACCGGACGCCGCAGCGGGCCAGCAACTTGAAGCCATTTTGGCCTCCAGCGCCCGTCCATCAAGCGCAAACAGCTATGAAAACAGGAGCAATTGGCGCCGATTCCGTGCGGCCAGCGGCTACTTCGCCACGGTCACGAGCACCCACTTGCGGTCCCAGTTCTTGCGGCCCAGGTACTTGATGGCAAAGGCGTAGCGGCCGGGGGGCAGGAAGTCCTGCGTCAGGGTTTCCTGCCGCGTCACCACGGGCTGGCCGTTGATGCGCACGCTGGGGTTGTCCACCAGCTCGGGTTCGCTGTCCAGGTCCTGCCCGTCCAGGGCGTAGACGGTCACGTCGGGCTCTTCCTTCTCATCGCCGACGTGGGGCAAGCCCAAGGCATTGGCGCGGGTTTCCACGTCCAGTGCCTGCGTGCCCGCCACGGGGTGCCTCACGATCCAGTGCACGTCGCGCACGTTGGGGTTCAGCGTCCGCAGCTGCGCCTTCAGCTGCTCGAATTCGGCGGGGTCGGCAATCACCTCCACCGGCACCCCGCCGATGGCGGCGTCGAAACACCGGCCGATGCGGTGCACGCACGGCAGGCGGTCCGAGAAGCTGGCATAGGACGGCGGCGGCACCTGCGCCGCAGCGGGCAGCATGCCCGTGGCGCAGGCCCAGGCCAGGGCCCAGCGCACGCCAGCGCGTCGCGCCATCACATGCGCACCGGGATGCCGCGCTCGGCCATGCGCTGCTTGGCCTGGGCCACGGTGTATTCGCCGTAGTGGAAGATGCTGGCGGCCAGCACCGCGTCGGCGCCGCCCTGCTGGATGCCGTCGGCCAGGTGGTCGAGGTTGCCCACGCCGCCCGAGGCGATCACCGGCACGCTCACGGCGTCGCTCACGGCGCGCGTCAGCGCCAGGTCGAACCCGGCCTTGGTGCCGTCGCGGTCCATGCTGGTCAGCAGGATCTCGCCCGCGCCGCGGCGCGCCATCTCAGTGGCCCACTGCACGGCGTCCAGGCCGGTGTTCTTGCGTCCGCCGTGGCTGTACACGTCCCAGCCTTCGCCGCGCGCGGCCACCTCGTCGCCGTGGCGCCGCTTGGCGTCGATGGCCACCACGATGCACTGCGCACCGTAGCGGGCCGATGCGGCGCTGATCACGTCGGGGTTGGCGATGGCGGCCGAGTTGAAGCTGGTCTTGTCTGCGCCGGCGTTGAGCAGGCGGCGCACGTCTTCCACAGTGCGCACGCCCCCGCCCACCGTCAGCGGAATGAAGACCTGGCTGGCCACGGCCTCGATGATGTGCAGGATCAGGTCGCGCCCGTCGCTGGTGGCCGTGATGTCCAGAAAGGTCAGTTCATCGGCGCCCTGCGCGTTGTAGCGCGCGGCAATCTCGACCGGGTCGCCAGCGTCGCGCAGCTCCACGAAGTTGACGCCCTTGACCACGCGGCCGCCGGTCACGTCGAGGCAGGGGATGATGCGTTTGGCCAGCATGCGAAGCTCCAAAAAATACGGGGAATTGCGAAAACGGCCGGGCGGGCCTAGGCCAGCACGCGCAGCGTTTGCCAGCCCTGCCACTGGGCCTGGGGCGCCAGGGTGATGGGCGTGTCGATCTGGGCCGCCTCCACGCAGAGCATGGTGCGGTAGCCGTCCGGCGGCATGTCGGGCAACCGGGCGCACAGGGCGGCGCCCGGGTTCCAGACCACGGTGTTGGCGAGGCTGGCGCTCTGGGTGATCTCCAGGGCGTGCGCGCCCTCGCGCAGGTGCAGCGGCCCGGCCGGCGCGCCAAAGACGCGGTCGTACTCGCCAGAAAACGTGACAGGGCCTTGTTGCCGGGCGCGGGCGTCGGTGAGGGCGTCCCAGCGGTCACAGCCGTCCAGACCCTCCAGCCGCACCTGCTCGACATCGTCCACACGCAGGTAGGTGTGCAGTGCGCCGGTGAAATCCCAGGCGTTCGCCGCTGCCGCACCGGTGTTGCGCACCTGCAGCGCCACGCGCAGGCTGCCAGGGGCCAGGCTCACCGTGAGCTGCGCGGCAAAACACGCCGGCCACTGGGCCTGCGTGGCGGCGTCATCCGCCAGCTGCAGGCGCACCGTGCTGGGCAGCGCGGCGCCCTCCGGGCGGTCGCCCGGCTGCTCCGGCAGGGGCTGCCAGGCGAGGTTGCGCGCAAAGCCATGCTTGGGCAGCGGGCCGCGCTGGTTGAACTGGGGCCAGCACACGGGAATACCGCCGCGGATGGCCGTGTGGCCGTCCAGCACGGCGCGGGGACTCAGGTACAGGCGCTCGCGCCCGCCAGCCACCCAGGACAGCACCTGCGCGCCCTGCAGCGCCACCAGGGCGCTGTCGCCCTGCGCGTTGGCAAGCCGCAGGCACGACGGCGTGCCTTGCAGGGCCGGCCGCGGCAGCCCGGCGGCGGCCGCTGCGGTGTCAGGCTGCATTGCCCAGCGCGTCGGCGCGGGCCTGGGCCGCGGCAAAGTCCAGGTCGCCGCTGTAGATGGCACGGCCGCAGATCACGCCTTCCACGCCCTCGTCCTCCACCGCGCACAGGTTCTCGATGTCGGCCATGTTGGACAGGCCGCCCGAGGCGATCACGGGGATGCTGAGCGCCTGCGCGAGCTTGACGGTGGCCTCGATGTTGATGCCCGAGAGCATGCCGTCGCGGCCGATGTCGGTGTAGATGATGGATTCGACGCCCCAGTCCTCGAACTTCTTGGCCAGGTCCACCACCTCGTGGCCGGTGAGCTTGCTCCAGCCGTCGGTGGCCACCTTGCCGTCCTTGGCGTCCAGGCCCACGATGATGTGGCCGCCGAAGGCGCTGCAGGCGTCCTTCAGGAAGCCGGGGTTCTTGACAGCCGCCGTGCCGATGATGACGTAGCGCAGGCCGCCGTCGATGTACTTCACGATGGTGTCCAGGTCGCGGATGCCGCCGCCCAGCTGCACGGGAATGTCGTCGCCCACTTCCTTCAGGATGGACTTGATGGCGCTGTAGTTCTTGGGCACGCCCGCAAACGCACCGTTCAGGTCCACCAGGTGC
>NZ_JAJTBB010000066.1 GCF_021287135.1 Acidovorax sp. | reverse complement strand
GCCCCGGCGCCCGCCGACCGCCCGATGGCAGCGCCGGCACAGCCCCCCGCAGCGCCGCCGCAGCCGGCCCCGGCGGCCAGCGCCCGCAGCATCCTGGTCATCGAGGACGACGAGCGCTTTGCGCACATCCTGCGCGACCTGGCCGCCGAAATGCACTTCGACTGCCACGTCGCGCTGAATGCCGCGGACGGCCTGGCCCTGGCCGCGCAGGTCCTGCCCAGCGCCATCGTGCTGGACGTGAACCTGCCCGACTTCTCCGGCCTGGGCGTGCTGGACCAGCTCAAGCGCAACCCTGCCACGCGCCACATTCCCGTGCATGTGGTGTCGGTGGCCGACTACGCGCAGGAGGCGCTGGGCCGCGGCGCGGTGGGCTATGCGCTCAAGCCCGTCAAGCGCGATGAGCTGGTGCAGGCGCTGCAGCGGCTGGAAGCCAAGTTCACGCAGGCTCTGCGCCGCGTGCTGGTGGTGGAAGACGACGAGCGCCAGCGCGACAGCGTGCAGCAGCTGCTCAGCCGCGACGGCGTAGAGATCGTCTGCGCGGGCACGGCGGCCGCAGCGCTGGCGCACCTGCGCGGCTCCACGTTCGACTGCATGGTGATGGACCTGAACCTGCCCGACCTGAGCGGCTACGAACTGCTGCAGCAGATGACCGAGCAGGACGGCGTCTCCTTCCCGCCCGTGATCGTGTACACCGGCCGCGCCCTCTCGCGCGACGAGGAACAGCAGCTGCGCCGGTTCTCCAAGTCCATCATCATCAAGGACGCCCGCTCGCCCGAGCGGCTGCTGGACGAGGTGACGCTGTTCCTGCACCAGGTGGAGTCCGAGCTGCCCGCCGAGCACCGGCAGATGCTGCAGGCCGCGCGCAGCCGCGAATCGGCGCTGGAAGGGCGCACCGTGCTGGTGGTGGAGGACGATGTGCGCAATGTGTTCGCGCTCTCCAGCATCCTGGAGCCCACGGGCATCCGCGTGGAGATCGCGCGCAATGGCCGCGAGGCGCTGCAGGCCCTGGAGCGCGCCGATGCCGGCCAGGCGCCCGCGGTGGACCTGGTGCTCATGGACATCATGATGCCGGAGATGGACGGCTACACCGCCATGCGCGAGATCCGCCTGCGCCCCGGCTGGCGCCGCCTGCCCATCATCGCCCTCACGGCCAAGGCCATGAAGGACGACCAGGAGAAGTGCCTGGCCGCCGGGGCCAACGACTACATCGCCAAGCCGCTGGACGTGGAAAAGCTCCTGTCGCTGGTGCGCGTGTGGATGCCCCAGTGAGCCCCGGTGCCGCGGCCCGAGCCCTACGCCCCATGCCCCACCGCAAAGCGCGCACCGCCGACATCGAACAGCGCCTGCTGATCGATGCCATCTACCACCGCTACCACTACGACTTCCGCGGCTATGCGCAGGCCTCGCTCAAGCGGCGCCTGAACACGGCACTGATCCAGTTCGGCTGCGACACGCTGTCGCAGCTGCAGGACCGCGTGCTGCACGACCCGGCGGTGTTCCCCGCGCTCTTGGAATACCTCACCGTGCAGGTGAGCGAGATGTTCCGCGACCCGGGCTACTACCAGTCGCTGCGCCGCGAGGTGGTGCCGCTGCTGCGCACCTACCCGTCGCTCAAGATCTGGGTGGCCGGCTGCAGCGCGGGCGAAGAGGTGTATTCGCTGGCCATCCTGCTGCAGGAGGAGGGCCTGCTGGACCGCTCGCTGATCTACGCCACCGACATCAACACCCAGGCGCTGCGCGCGGCCGAGGCCGGCGTGTTCGACCAGGCGCGGGTGCCCCTGTTCACCGAGAACCATGCGCGCTCGGGGGCCCGCAGTTCGCTGTCGGACTACTACACGGCGCGCTACGGGCGCGTGGTGTTCGACAAGGCGCTGCGCGAGCGCATGGTGTTCTCGGACCACAGCCTGGCCACCGACAGCGTGTTTGCCGAGATGCATTTCGTGTCGTGCCGCAACGTGCTGATCTACTTCGACCGGGAACTGCAGAACCGGGCCCTGGGCCTGTTCCGCGAGGCGCTGTGCCACCGCGGCTTCCTGGGCCTGGGCTCCAAGGAGTCGCTGCGCTTCTCGGCCCATAGCGATGCCTTCGAGGACTTCGTGCTCGAAGACCGCATCTACCGAAAGCGGGCCGGCCTGTGACCGCGCAGCACGCCCCCATCGCAGCGCCCGGGCCCGCCCCGGCGGCTGCACAGCGCCCGGCCTTCGACGCCGTGGTGGTCGGCGGCTCGTCCGGGGGGCTGGAGGCGCTGATGCAGCTGCTGCCCGCCCTGCCCCCCACGCTGCGGGCCTGCGTGCTGGTGGTGCTGCACCTGCCGCGCGACCGGCGCAGCCTGCTGCCGGAGATCTTCAGCCCGCGCTGCCCGCTGCCCCTGCACGAGGCCCAGGACAAGGACCCGCCGCAGCCCGGCCATGTGTACTTTGCCCCGCCCGACTACCACCTGCTGGTGGACCAGGGGCCGCGGCTGGCGCTGTCGGTGGACCCACCCGTGCACTACTCGCGCCCGTCCATCGACGTGCTGATGGAATCCGCCGCCGACCTGTGGGGCGAGCGGCTGCTGGGCATCCTGCTGTCGGGCGCCAACGAGGACGGCGCCCAGGGCATGGCCGCCATCTACGCGGCCGGGGGCCTGACCGTGGTGCAGGCCCCCGACAGCGCGCCCATGCCCGCCATGCCGCTGGCCGCGCTGGCCCGCGCTCCCATGCACCACATCCTGGCGCCCGCGGACATGCCCGCGCTGCTGCAACAGTTGCACACGCAACACCTGCTCTGAAATGAGACCTGCCATGTGCTCCCACCCGCCCCTGCCCTCCGCCAACGCCATGCCCGCCCCACAAGCCACTCCTGCCGGCGACCGCATCAAGTGCCTGCTGGTCGACGATGTGGAGGAGAACCTCATCGCCCTGGAGGCCCTGCTGCAGCGTCCCGACGTGCAGATCCTGAAGGCCGATTCCGGCGCCGCGGCGCTGGAGCTGCTGCTGGCCCATGACGACGTGGCGCTGGCGCTGCTGGACGTGCAGATGCCTGAGATGAACGGCTTCGAGCTGGCCGAGCTGATCCGCGGCAGCGAACGCACGCGGCACATCCCGCTGATCTTCATGACCGCCGGCACGCGCGAGCAGAACTGGCAGTTCCGGGGCTACGAAAGCGGCGCGGTGGATTTTCTGTACAAGCCCATCGATCCGCACATGCTCACCAGCAAGGCGCAGGTGTTCTTCGAGCTGCACCGCCGCAAGCAGGCGCTGGCGCATGAGCTGCGCGAGCGCACCGAGGCCCTGCGCATCAATGAAATGTTCATGGCCGTGCTCAGCCACGACCTGCGCACGCCACTGATGTCCATCACCGCCGCCGCCACCGTGCTCAAGCGCCAGCCCACGCCCGACAAGGCGGCGGTCATGGCCGAACGCGTGCTCAGCAGCAGCCAGCGCATGGGCAGCATGATCGAGGACTTGCTGGACGTCACCCGCATCCGCCAGGCCGGCGGCCTGGCCCTGAACCTGGGGCCGGCGGACCTGCAGGCGCTGGTGCAGCGCACGCTGGACGAGGTGCGCTCCGCCTTCCCGGACCGTACCGTGGAGGTGCAGTCCCAGGGCGATACCCAGGGCGTCTGGGACGGGGAGCGGCTGTGCCAGGTGCTGAGCAATTTGGTGGGCAACGCCATGCACCACGGCGACACGGACGTGCCCGTGCGCTGCGAGATCGACGGAACGCATAGCGGCTGCGTGGCAGTGACGGTGGCCAATGGCGGCACGATTCCGCCGGCGCTGCTGCCGCGGCTGTTCGACCCCTTCCGCGGGCGCGACCGCGAGCCCGGCCGGCACCAGGGCCTGGGCCTGGGGCTGTTCATCGCGCAGCAGATCGTGCGCTCGCACCAGGGGCACATTGCCGCAGAGTCCGCCGGGGGCCACACGCGCTTTCGCGTAAGCCTGCCGCGGGTGGCCGTAGCTGCCAGCGGCCCTGCAGGCGCAGGCCGGTGACCTCCTGGGGCGGCGGCCCCGCAGGCCCGCCGCCTACGCGGCAGCGCGACCCTGCACCGAAGCGCGGATGGAGCCGAGCAGGGCCTCCAGCTCCTCCACATCGAAAGGCTTGAGCAAGGCCCGCACATTGGGGCCCCAGGCACCGGGGTAGTGCCCCAGCTCGTAGCCCGAGCACAGCACCACCCAGCGGTGGGGATCGTTGGCGAGCACCTTGCGCGCCAGATCCGTGCCCGACAGGCCGGGCAGACTGACGTCGGAAACCAGCACGTCAAAAGGCTGCCGGGCTTCCAGCTCCAGCGCCTCTTCGGCGGTGGCCACCGCAGTCACGGTCTGGCCCTCGCCTTCCATGAGCGCGCCGATGGTCTCACGCAGCTCGGGATTGTCTTCCACGTACAGGATTCGCATACATCACCGCAGAGTGTCCCCACCATGCCCCGACAGGGGGCATGCCCAAGGCAGCGATCTTTGCCCAGCCGGGCGGCGCGGGCATGTAGGACAACGCGCAGTTCGGTCACATTTCTTTGCATTCCCTCCGCCGGGCGCCTGCCGTGCAGGCGCCCCCCGGCGGCCGGGGGCTCACTCTTCCAGCAGCGAGCGGAGCATCCAGGCCGTCTGCTCGTGCACCGTGAGGCGCTGGGTCAGCAGGTCGGCCGTGGGTTCGTCGCTGGCCTTGTCGGCCAGGGGGAACAGGTTGCGCGCGGTGCGGGCCACGGCTTCGTGGCCCTCCACCAGCACACGCACCATGTCCATCGCCTTGGGCGGCTTGGCGGGCGCATCGGGCACGGTGGCCAGCTTGCCGAACTCGGCGTACGAGCCGGGGGCCACATGGCCCAGCGAGCGGATGCGCTCGGCGATCGGGTCCACCGCGTTCCACAGCTCGGTGTACTGCACCATGAACATGGTGTGCAGCGTGTTGAACATGGGGCCGGTCACGTTCCAGTGGAAGTTGTGGGTGGTCAGGTACAGGGTGTAGGTGTCGGCCAGCAGGCGCGACAGGCCCTGGGCAATGGCGGCACGGTCCTTGTCGCTGATGCCGATGTTGATGGAGGGGGCGGAGATGTTCTTGGGGGCTTTTGCCATGGAGTGCTCCTGAAGTGAAGTGACGAAAAAGGAGGAAACAAAAAAAGACAATGGGGACGCCCGGCAGGGCGCCACCCCGGCCGCCGAGGCCCCGGCGGCGCACCGAACCACTGTAGCCCAGGCCCGCTGCGGGGGCGCTGCGGCGCGGCACAAGCCGTACTGCGGCACCCGGACTTGCGGGCTGCCCGCGCCGGCTGCGGGGCGGGATCAGGACAGCCGCGTGACGCCCGGCAGCTCGCACGCATAGATGGCATTGCGCAGCGCGGCGATGGCTTCATAGCGCGTGAAGCTGCGCCGCCAGGCCAGCACCACCCGGCGCATGGGCGGCGGCCCGCCGTCCGCCTCGCGGATGGGGAGATAGCGCACATAGGTCTCGTCGCTCTTGCGGCGGCGGGACACCGTGAGCAGCGCATCGCGCGGCACCGACAGGCGCGGCACCAGGGTGACGCCCATGCCAGCCGCCACCATGTGCTTGATGGTTTCCAGCGACGAGCCCTCGAACGATTTGCGGATGCCTTCGGCGTTGCTGGAAAACCGCGCGAACTCGGGGCAGACCTCCAGCACATGGTCGCGAAAGCAGTGGCCCGCGCCCAGCAGCAGCATGGTTTCGCTCTTGAGCTCCTCGGCGCTCACCGCCTTGCGGGACGCCAGCGGATGCGCGCTGGGAACGGCCGCCATGAACGGCTCGTCGTACAGCGGCGCCACGGCCAGCCCGGTGTCGGGAAACGGCTCGGCCAGGATGGCGCAGTCGATCTCGCCCGTGCGCAGCATCTCCAGCAGCTTGACGGTGAAGTTCTCCTGCAGCATCAGCGGCATCTGCGGCGTGCGGGCGATGGAGTGGCGCACCAGCTCGGGCAGCAGGTAGGGGCCGATGGTGTAGATCACGCCCAGCGTGAGGGGGCCGGCCAGCGGGTCCTTGCCGCGCTTGGCGATTTCCTTGATGGCGGCGGCCTGCTCCAGCACGCTCTGCGCCTGCCGCACGATCTCCTCGCCCAGGGGGGTGACGGTGACCTCGCCCGCGCTGCGCTCGAAGAGCTTCACGTCCAGCTCTTCTTCCAGCTTCTTGATCGCGACCGACAGCGTGGGCTGGGACACGTAGCACGCATCGGCGGCGTGGCCGAAGTGCTTTTCGCGGGCCACGGCGACGATGTATTTGAGTTCGGTGAGGGTCATGTCGAGGAGGGTCCTGGCACGTCATTGTGCAACGCAACCTGCCGCGCTGCCCAGGGCGCCGCGAAGGCCCGGTGCACCACGAAGCCCGTGAGCAGCACGAACACCGCCACCACCAGCACAGGCCCGGGCACGGCAAACGTGCTGCGCGCCAGCGCCTCGTCGAACACCCACCCGCGCAGCGCCTGCAGGCCCGCCAGCAACAGGGCGCCCCAGCACAGCGCCAGGGCCAGGTGCGGCGCCAGCGGCGGCAGGTCGCGCTGTGGCGCGCCGCGGACTTGCTGGCGCGCCAGCAGCAGGTGCAGCGCGACCACCGCCATCGCACACGGCACGGCCGCCCACCAGAAGGTGTCCACCCCCGAGAAGAACAGCGCCGACACGCGCCCCCACCGCAGGTGCGGCAGCGCCGCCACCATGGCGGCGTGCACCAGGGCCAGGCCGACCAACAGGCTGGCGCTGGCCACCATGCCCAGCAGTCCGGCGGTGTCCCGCGCAGGCAGCTGGCGCACCGTCAGCCCGGCTTCGCGCGCCCACGCCACCACCGCCTGCTGCGCCCGCTCGGCCTCCTGGCCGGGCTGGGCCAACGCCGTGGCGGGGACGAAGTACGACTCCACCGTGCCCTGCCGGTACAGCCGCAGGCCCGTGCGGTCCACGGCCACGGCGCGAAACCAGTTCCATTGCGACGAGGCCGCGTGGCGCAACGTGCCGTCGGGCGCCTCCATCCGGTAGGCGAGCCCCGCGGCCGAGAACTCCCAGCGCGTGGTGTCGCCCGCAAACGCGTAGTGGCGGGCGGTGGCGCGCCGTTGCGCAGGGAAGGTCTGCACGCCGCCCAGGCCCAGCAGCAGGCCGGCCAGCACGACGGCGGGCCAGCGCAACGCCAGCGGTTCACCGCCGTACAGGATGCCCAAGGCGCCCCAGGGCGAGAACACCAGCACAACGCCCAGCCCCAGCCACAGCGGCGCCAGGAACCGCGCCCAGGCCGGGCGGTCGATGAGGCCCAGGCGCACGGCGCGGTCGCGGTAGGCCGCGTCGCGCACCCAGGCTGCGCGCACCGCCGGGGGCGGCGTGTTGGTCGTGGGCAGGGCTGCGGTCGAAGGGACAAGGGAGTTCACAGGACTTCCGTTCACGGGGGGAGGTGGGCCGGCGGCGGGCGCATGTACCGTTTCACGCCTTGAGGTAATCCGACTTGCCGCCCAGCCACCGCGCCACGTGCTTGGCGGCCAGGTCCGGGTGGCGGTCCAGCATCTGCGGTGCCAGCGCGCGCGCCCACTCCAGCAAATGCGTGTCGGTGGCCAGGTCGGCAAAGCGCAGCAGCGCGTCGCCCGACTGGCGCGCGCCTAGGAATTCGCCGGGGCCACGGATCTCCAGGTCGCGGCGGGCGATCTCGAAGCCGTCGTTGGTCTCGGCCATGGCGCGCAGGCGTTCCTTGGCCGTCTCGCCCACGCGGCCGCTGTCGTTGGTGGCGTACAGCAGCACGCAGGCCGACGCCGCCGCGCCCCGCCCTACCCGGCCGCGCAGCTGGTGCAGCTGCGAGAGGCCAAAGCGCTCGGCATGCTCGATGACCATGAGCGAGGCGTTGGGCACGTCCACGCCCACCTCGATGACGGTGGTGCTGACCAGCACGCCCATCTGGCCGCTGGTGAAGAGCGCCATCACGGCCTTCTTCTCGGCCGTGGGCATGCGCGAGTGCAGCAGGCCGACCATCACCGGCGCACGCCCGTGCGCCTCGTCGCCTTGCAGCGCCTCGCTCAGATCCTGGTGCGTGGCGGTGGCATTGGAGAGGTCCAGCGCCTCGCTTTCCTCGATCAGCGGGCACACCCAGTACACCTGCCGGCCCGCGGCCACCTGCGTGCCGATGCGCTCGATGACTTCGTCCTTGCGGCTGTCGGCGATGAGTTTGGTGACGATGGGCGTGCGGCCGGGGGGCAGCTCGTCGATCACGGACACATCCAGGTCGGCGTAGTAGCTCATAGCCAGCGTGCGCGGGATGGGCGTGGCGCTCATCATCAGCATGTGCGGCTCCATGCCGTGCTCAGCCAATTTGCGGCGCAGCTCCAGCCGCTGCGCCACGCCAAAGCGGTGCTGCTCGTCGATGATGGCCAGCGCCAGGTTCTTGAAACGCACCTGCTCCTGGATGACGGCGTGCGTGCCCACCACCAGCGCGGCCTCGCCGGACTCCACCAGGGCCAGCATGGCGGTGCGCTCCTTTTTCTTCTGCCCGCCCACCAGCCACGCCACCTTGCGCCCGCGCGCGGCCAGCAGGGGCTCCAGCCAGCCGATCATCTTGGCGAAGTGCTGCTCGGCCAGGATTTCGGTGGGCGCCATCAGTGCGCACTGCCAGCCCGCGTCCATGGCCACGCAGGCGGCCAGGGCCGAGACCACCGTCTTGCCCGAGCCCACGTCGCCCTGCAGCAACCGGTGCATGGGCACGGGCCGCGCCAGATCGGCGGCGATCTCCTCGCCCACGCGGCGCTGCGCGGCGGTGAGGCCAAAGGGCAGCACGGCCAGCAACTGCTCGTGCAGGGGCGGCGCCGTGCCCTGTGCAGGTTGCGGCCGCAGCACCGGTGCGCGCAGCCGGTCGCGCTCACGGCGCGACTGGTGCTGCGACAGCTGCTGGGCCAGCAGTTCCTCGGCCTTCAGGCGCTGCCAGGCCGGGTGGCTGTGGTCTTCCAGCGTGGACAGAGCCACGTCGGGCGTGGGATGGTGCAAAAAAGTGAGCGCCTCGCGCAGGCTGCACAAGCGCTGGAGGCCATTTTTGCCATAAAAGCTAGCCACCGGCGGCTCCGCCCCGGGCGGCAGCGTGTCCGACAGGTCGGCCCGCGCCAGCGCGCTCACCACGGCGCGCCGCAGGTAGGGCTGGGGCAGGCCGGCCGTGGTGGGGTACACCGGCGTGAGCGCGGCGGGCAGTTCGCCCCCGGCCTGGCGAAAGGCCGGGTGCAGCATCTGCCGCCCCCAGAAGCCGCCCTTGACCTCGCCACGGATGCGCAGGCGCGCGCCCACGGCCAGGGTCTTCTGGTGCGAGGGGTAGAAGCTGAAGAAGCGCAGCTCGCAGGTGGCCGAGCCGTCGTCCACCTGCACCACCAGCTGGCGGCGCGGGCGCAGCTGCACGTCACTGGCGGTGACGGTGGCCTCGATCTGCACGGTCTGCCCGTCGCGGGCGCTGGCCAGGGGGGTGATGCGGGTTTCGTCCTCGTAGCGCAGCGGCAGGTGCAGGGCCAGGTCGATGTCGCGCACCAGGCCCAGCTTGTGCAGGGCCTTCTGGGCCACCGACGCCCCGGCCGGGCCGGCCGACGCCGGGCGGCGCGCCGCAGGCGGAGCGGCCGGGGGCGCGAGGGACGGTGGAGTCGTGGGCATGAAAAGGAAAGTGGGAAGCGCGGACCGGGCGGGCAAAAAGGCTACCATGGTTACCATTGCTCACAATCAGGCGTCCCGGCACGCGGCAGGTTTTCGGGTTTCGGTTTTTCCATGCTCAAGCGCATTCGTATCCAACATCTCACCCTGGGCATGTACCTCCACGAGTTCTGCGGGTCGTGGATGGACCATCCCTTCTGGCGGGCCAAGTTTTTGCTGAAGGACCCCAAGGATCTGGAGCGCATCCAGGCCACGGCGATCCAGGAGTGCTGGATCGACACATCCAAGGGACTGGACGTGGCGGCCGGCACCGCATCGCGGTCCCGCGAGGAAGTGGACGCCCAGATCGAGACCGACTTCAGCCGCCTGGAGGACCTGCCCCCCCTGCAGGTGACGCTGCCGCCCCCGCCCGCCCCGCCTGCGCGCGACCAGGCGCCCAAGGACATGCACAGCGAGCTCAAGCGCGCCGCCGCCATCTGCGTGCGCTCCAAGACCGCCGTGGTGTCCATGTTCAACGAGGCGCGCATGGGCCGTGCCGTGGACTCGGCCGGCGCCCAGAGCCTGGTGCAGGAGATCTCCGACTCCGTGACGCGCAACCCCGGCGCGCTCATCAGCCTGGCACGCCTGAAGACGGCGGACGACTACACCTACATGCACTCGGTGGCCGTGTGCGCGCTGATGGTGGCGCTGGCCCGGCAGCTCAAGCTCAACGACGAGCAGACCCGCCTGGCCGGGCTGGCCGGGCTGCTGCACGACCTGGGCAAGGCCGCCATCCCGCTGGCGGTGCTGAACAAGCCCGGCAAGCTCACCGACAACGAGTTCAGCGTGGTCCGCAGCCACCCCGTGGAGGGCTACCACATGCTCAAGGAAGGCGGCAACGTGCCCGACGCGGTGCTGGACGCCTGCCTGCACCACCACGAGAAGATCGACGGCTCGGGCTACCCCGACAAGCTCAAGGGCGACGGCATCAGCGTGATCGCGCGCATGGCGGCCATCTGCGACGTGTACGACGCCATCACGTCCGACCGCCCTTACAAGCGGGGCTGGGATCCGTCCGAGTCGCTGCGCCGCATGGCCGAGTGGACCAACGACCATTTTGACCAGCGCCTGTTCCAGGCGTTCGTCAAGAGCATCGGCATCTACCCCGTGGGCTCGCTGGTGCGGCTGGCGTCCGGGCGCATCGGCGTCGTGACCGAGCAGGCGCCCACCGCGCTCACCACGCCCAAGGTCAAGGTGTTCTATTCCACCAAGTCGGACCTGCGCATTCCGCCCGAGCTGGTGGACCTGGCCGCGCCCGGCTGCACCGAGAAGATCGTGGCGCGAGAAGACCCGGACAAATGGCGCTTTCCCGACCTGAACGAGCTGTGGTCCGGGTTCACGGAAAAGGCCTGGTAGCACGCCGCGCCCCGCCCGCACAGTGGTAGGCTGCGCCGCCATGGCCGCACTGATCACCCTCACGCCCAACCCGGCGCTCGACCTCGCCACCACCACCGACCGCCTGCAGCCCACGCACAAGCTGCGCTGCGGCCCCGTGCAACGGTTCGCTGGCGGTGGCGGCATCAACGTGGCCCGGGTGCTGCACCGCCTGGGGGCCGACGTGCAGGCCTGGGCGCTGGCCGGCGGCGCGGCGGGTGCGCAAATCGTCCAGCTGCTGGCCGGCGAAGGAGTCGCCGTGCAACCGTGGCCCGTGGCTGGCGACACGCGCGAGAACTTCTCCGTGCTGGAGACGGCCACGGCGCAGGAGTACCGCTTCGTGCTGCCCGGCCCCACCGTGCAGGCCCATGAATGGCAGGCCGTGCTGGACGGCCTGGCCGCCCTGCCGCAAGCCGCCCTGCCGCGCTGGCTGGTGGCCAGCGGCAGCCTGCCGCCGGGCGTGCCGGATGATTTCTATGCCCGTGCGGCCCGCGCCCTGGCCGCGCGGGGCGTGCGCGTGGCGCTGGACACTTCGGGCGCTGCCTTGTCGGCCGCGCTGCAGGCCGGCGTGGCACTGGTCAAGCCGAGCCTGCGCGAGTTGCGCGAACTGGTGCAGCAGCCGCTGGCCGAGCCCGCGGCCTGGTGCCAAGCCGCACGGTCGCTGGTGCGCAGCGGCGCGGCCGAGGCGGTGGCCTTGTCGGCGGGGGAACAGGGCGCGGTGCTGGCCACCCGGGAAGGGGTGTGGCAGGCGCCCGCCCTGCCCGTGCCCGCCGCCAGCGGCACCACCGGGGCGGGCGACTGCTTCCTGGCGGCCCTGCTGTGGTCGCTGGACCGCGGCCTGCCGCCGCCCGACGCCCTGCGCTGGGGCGTGGCAGCGGGCGCGGCCTCACTGCTGGCGCCCGGCACCGCCCTGGCCCAGGCGGCCGAAGTGCACCGCTTGGCCGTCGAGGTGCCCGCGCCGGTGCGGGTGGCCCTGCAGGACTGAGCCGCCGCCCACCCGGCCCGGCCCGCAGCCTGCAGGCCCGGGGCGTGCATGGGACAATTGCGGTTCCCGTTTGTTGTGCCCCCTTCGGGGCGGCCCTTGTTCGTACCGTTCCCACTGCTTTCTTGGCACGGGCCCGTCCGGCCCTCAAGCACCCATGACCGACCTTTCTGCTGGCGCCCCTGCCGCCGCCCCGCATGCGCCGCGGGCCTTCACGCTCAGCGACTTCGACTTCTCGCTGCCCCCCGAACTCATTGCCCAGCACCCTGCCGCCGAGCGCAGCGCCTCGCGCCTGCTGGACGGCCGCGCGCAGCAGCCCGTGGACCGCATCTTCCGCGACCTGCCCGGCCTGCTGCGCGAAGGCGACCTGCTGGTTTTCAACGACACCCGCGTGGTTAAGGCGCGCGTCTTTGGCGAGAAGGCCAGCGGCGGCAAGCTGGAGCTGCTGATCGAGCGCGTGCTCACCGGCAACGAAGTCGTGGCCCACATGAAGGTCAGCAAGAAGCCCCTGCCCGGCAGCACCGTGCACCTGGCCGGCGGCCGCCAGGCGGGCGGCTTTGACGCCACGCTGCTGTCGCGCTGGCCCACGGAAGACGGCCCGCTGTTCCGCTTTGCGCTGCAAGGCCCCGCAGGCGAATCGCCCTGGGAGCTGATGGAGCGCCACGGCCACCTGCCGCTGCCGCCCTACATCGAACGCCAGCAGAACGCCGACCACGACCCGGACGAAGCTGAAGACAGCGAGCGTTACCAGACCGTGTTTGCGCGCGCTCCCGGTGCCGTGGCCGCGCCCACCGCCGCGCTGCACTTTGACGACGGGGTGCTGGCCGAGCTGGCCGCGCGCGGCGTCGAGCGCGCCAGCGTCACGCTGCACGTGGGCGCGGGCACCTTCCAGCCCGTGAAGACCGAGAACCTGGCCGAGCACCAGATGCACAGCGAGTGGTACGAGGTGCCGCTGGACACCCTGGCCGCGCTGGAGCGCTGCCGCCAGCGCGGCGGGCGGGTGGTGGCCGTGGGCACCACGACCGTGCGCACGCTCGAGTCCTGGGCCCGCTCCGGGCAGACCACGGGCGACACGGACATCTTCATCACGCCGGGCTTTGCCTTCCAGGTGGTGGACCTGCTCATCACCAACTTCCACCTGCCCAAGAGCACGCTGATGATGCTGGTGAGCGCCTTTGCGGGCTACGCGCACGCCATGGGCCTGTACCGCCACGCGATTGCGCAGCAATACCGCTTCTTCAGCTACGGCGACGCGATGCTGCTGGAGCGCACGCCGGGGCGGCTGACGCACTAGTCCGCTTAATCCGAGAAATCGGCAGTGCGAACG
>NZ_JAJTBB010000064.1 GCF_021287135.1 Acidovorax sp. | reverse complement strand
CCCAGCCAGCGGGCGCGCCAGCGGCGCGGGCCTGCGCCAGCGCGGCGCGGGCGGCACCCAGGTCGCGCGCCCGCAGGGCGGCCTGCACGGGCGCCAGGGGCCCCGGCACCGGCTCGGCGGCCAGCGCAGGCGAAGGGTCCGCGCGCAGGGCGTTCACCCACTGGATGCGGTCGCGCGGCTGGCTCAGCACCAGCTTGACCGGGGCCTTGCCCACCTCGGCCACCGCCGCTTCGTTCGCACTCACCGACACCTGCCCTTGCGCGTTGGAGAACTCCACCGTGCCCGACAGCACGGTGAGCACCGTGCGGCCGTCGTCCTCCACGCTCAGGTCCCAGTCGGTGCCACGGATGGCGGCGGTGGCGGCCGGGGTTTCCAGGTTGAGCCGGCTGCCGTCGGCACGGCGCGTCTGGGTCCAGGCGCGGCCGGCGTTCAGCAGCAGCGTGGTCACGGGCTGGGCGGGCGTGGCCACGCCCTTGACCTGCAGGACCGTGTTCTGGTGCAGGCGCAGCTGCGTGTCGTCGGCAAACAGCAGCGCCATCTTGGCGGCCTGGCGCGTGCGCACGAAGTCGCCGGTGCCCAGGGGCTGGGCGGGGCGGGCGGGCTGCCAGTCGGCCGCGGCGGCAGTCCGCTGGTCACCCGCACCCTGCAGGCTGATGATTTCCGCGGCGGCGCCGGCAGGTACGGCGGCCCGGGCTGCCAGGGGCCAGGCCAGGGACGCCAGGGCAGCAGCCAGTACGGAGAGCGCCGGCAGGCGGTTCTTGGGATGGGACATGTGGGGCTTCCGGGGGAGAAGGCGGGGAACGGCACTGCCGGGCGCCGCCTTCATGGCGCCCGGGCAGCCGAAATTATTGCGAGCAACCCCCTTCGGGCACCCTCCCCCGGGGCCACCATTGGTTGCATTTTCATGAAGAAAGCCACATTTTTGGGCCCCGCAAGTACGCCAAGCGATCACAGCCGCCGGGTGGGGCCCCTTCCTACAGACGGCGCCGGGGCGCGGTGCTACAACGGAAGCCGTCCACTGTTTCCCCGCCCCACGCCTGCCGTGCGGCCCTGGAGCCCCTGTTTATGCCCGACGCGCCCCGCCTCAAGATCGGCCTGTCCGCCTGCTTTCAGCATGCCGACCCCACCCGCCCCCTGTTCACCAACAAGACGCTGCAGTATGTGGAGCAGTCGATTGCCCACTGGATCATGTCCGCCGGTGCCATGGTCGTGATGGTGCCCTGCCCCACCGGCGAGACGGCGCGCGGCGATGTGACGCTGCAGCACTACGCGCAATGGCTGGACGGCGTGGTAATGCACGGCGGCGCCGACGTGTGGCCCGGCAACTACGGCGAAGAGCCTCTGCGCGAAGAGTGGATTGGCGACCGGGTGCGCGACATCTACGACCTGGCCCTGGTCAAGGCCTTTGCCGAGGTGGGCAAGCCGATCTTTGGCGTCTGCCGCGGCCTGCAGCTCATCAACGTGGCTTTTGGCGGCGCGCTGTACCAGGACATCGAAACCCAGCACCCGGGGGCGCTGCAGCACCGCAACGCAACGGCCTATGACCAGCACTTCCATGACATCCAGATCGTGCCCGATTCGCGGCTGGCGCAGCTCTATCCCGGCCTGCCCCGCGCCCGCGTGAACAGCATTCACCACCAGGGCATCAAGCGGGTGGCGCCCGACTTCGTGGTGGAGGCCCTGAGCGAGCCCGACGGCGTGCCGGAGGCCATCCGCGTCAAGCCTGGCCCGGGCCGGGGCTATATCGCCGCCACGCAGTGGCACCCCGAGTTCCACAAGGTGGGCGCCGACACGCTGGACGACACCGCCATCCTGCAGGATTTTCTGGCCGCCTGCGCCCAGGCCAAGGCGGAGCCGGTGCGGCGCGCGCCACCACAGCCTGCCAGCCTGCGCGACCGCGCCACGCGGCTGCTGCGGCGCGCCTTGCAGCGCAACCGGGCGCTTGCACAATAGGGCCAGGGGGTTCCCCGCCGCCCAGCGAAGCCCGGACTCTCAGCAGAGCGCGCCCATCACGGAGTCCGGATCCCCCTTGAGCGCGTCTGCCACCAGCAGCCACAACAGCCGCTCGCGCATCGCGTCGTCGCCGTCGCTGACCTTGAGCGCCACGGCGGTCAAATCGCCCCGCTGCACCTGCAGGTCCACGCCCTGAAAATTCGCGTCCGACGCTTGGAGCTCCCGGGCCAGCGCCACGACACGCGCATAAGCATCGTCTGGCACCCCACGGGCGACAGTAATGGAAATTGCCATTGGAAAACGGTCTCGGGTTGCGGAGTTGCTGCAAAAAGCGAAGAGACCCAGCTCCCGTGGCCATCGACACCGCCCCCAGCCTGCGCTCATTCAGGCCGGAGGGTTGTAACCTTGTGTGCGTGCCCGCGGCCCGCGAACTCCAGGGGGAAGCACCTCATGGCGAGAGGACGCTCTCAACCAGCAGTTGCAGCAGTGCGCCCCGCAACTTGTCCTGCGTGTCGGTGATCACGGTGGCAGCACCCCACTCCACCGTCACCGTTCGCCCCTTGAAGTTGCCATCCTTCTCCCGCAACACTTCCGCCAGCTGTTCAATGCGGGCATAGTCGGCCGCGGAGACCGTGGTGGCGACGGTGATGGTGATGCTCATGCCGTTCAGAAGACGCTTCCTGCAGCGTGCCGCGCCACCGGCGGGCGGGATGTAGGACTGGACCGGCTTTGCGCGGCTGCGCCCCGCTCCCGGCGCCTCCACGCGGCCCGGACTACTGGCGAGGCAGCGCATACGCACGCACGGCATCTCCGGGGCGCGTGCCCGTGGAGCCATGGCCGCCGGCCACCACCACCACGTACTGGCGGCCATCGTCGCCGGTGTAGCTCATGGGCGTGGCCTGGCCGCCGGCGGGCAGGCGGTCGTGCCAGACGATGCGCCCGTCGTTCAGGTCATAGGCCCGCACATAATTGTCCAGCGCACCCGAGTAGAACGCCACTCCGCCCGCCGTGAGCATGGGCCCGCCAATGCCCGGCACGCCCATGCGGAACGGCAGCGGCACAGGCGCCAGGTCCCGCACGGTGCCGTTGCGGTGCTTCCACGCGATCTGGCCGGTGCGCAGGTCCACCCCCGCCACGTACCCCCAGGGCGGCGCCTGGCAGGGCAGGCCCAGCGGCGACACAAACGGCTTCATCGACGCGGCAAACGGTGCGCCGAAGTTCTCGTTCAGCGCGGGCAGACTGCCCTTGGGCGGGCCGCCCTCCTGCACCAGCAGGCTGGTGTCGTCCTTGCGGGGGACGAGCTTGGACACGAACGCCAGGTAGGTGGGCGTGGTGAAGGCCACCTGCCGCGCCGGGTCCACCGCGATGCCGCCCCAGTTGAACACGCCGAAGTTGCCGGGGTACACCAGGCTGCCTTGCTCTGACGGCGGTGTGAACCGGCCTTCGTAGCGCAGCCGGTGGAACGCGATGCGGCAGGCCAGCTGGTCGAACAGGGTGGCGCCCCACATGTCGCGTTCGCGCAGCGGTGGCGGATTGAACGACAGCGCCGAGCGGGGCTGCGTGGGTGCGGTGTGGTCGCCCCGGGCGGCGCCCTGCGGCGCGGGATCTTCCTGCACCGGCAGCAGCGGGGCACCGGTGCGGCGGTCCAGCACGAACAGCTCGCCCTGCTTGGTGGGCTGCACCAGGGCGGGCACCGCCTGGCCCCCTACCTGCAGGTCCACCAGCGTGGGCTGGGCGGGCACGTCGTAGTCCCACAGGTCGTGGTGCACCGTCTGGAAGTGCCAGCGCACCTTGCCGCTGGCCAGGTCCAGCGCCACCACGGAGGACGCATAGCGCTCCACCGCCGGGCTGCGCTGGCCGCCCCACTGGTCGGGCGGCTGGTTGCCCATGGGCACATAGACCATGCCCAGCGCCTCATCCACGCTGGAGATGGACCAGCTGTTGGGCGAGTTGGGCGTGTAGGTGCGGCCGGGCGGCAGCGGCGCCGTGTCGTCGGGATTGCCCGAGTCCCAGTTCCACACCAGCGCGCCGCTGTCGATGTCAAACGCCCGGATCACGCCCGACTGCTCCTTGACCGACGCGTTGTCCAGCACCGTGCCGCCCACGATCACCAGATGCTGCGTGACGACCACGGGTGAGGTGGAGTAATACGCGCCCGGGCGCAGGTTGGGCATGCGCTGCCACAGGTCGATCTGCCCCGTGCCGCCCCCGAAGTTGGTGCACACGGCCCCGCTGTCGGGGTTCAGGGCGATCACCCGGCCATCGACGGTGGGCATGAAGAGCTTGGCGCGGCAGGCAGCGTCGGTCGGACCGCCCTGGGCCGCGACCGGCGGCTGGCGCGGGTCTGACGCCTGGGTGGCAGGGGCTTGCGGCTGGGTGGTGGTGGGCGACGGGTGGGCCGCGGGCTGGGCACGCTCGGCGCCCGCGGCGGTGCCGGCCACGGAGTTGAGCGCCGCGGGCGATGCCTTGGCCACGGGATCGCGCGGCGGCTGGTACGACAGGCCGCGGCAGGTCAGGTGCTGCAGCGCGAGCTTGCCCTCGATCTGCGGGTCGTAGCGCCACAGCTGCTGGCCCGTGGTGGCATTGAGCGCGATGACCGACTGGTGCGGCGTGCACAGGAACAGCCGGTTGCCGATCTTCAGCGGGGTGACCTCGTAGGTGGTTTCTTCCGGATCACCGTCCTTGCCCCGCACGTCGCCCGTGCGGTACTCCCAGGCCAGCTGCAACCGCGGTGCGTTGCCAGGCGTGATCTGCGACAGCGGCGCAAAACGCTGGCCCAGGCCCGTGCGGCCGTAGGCATGCCATTCCCCGGCCGGGACGACAGGATGGGCGGGGTTGGCGCTCTCGCCGGCCCCGGTGCGCGACACCTCGGCCACCGGCCGCGCTTGCGGCAAGGTGCCCGCAAACTCATGCGGCGCGCGGAACCACGACACGGCGGCCACGCCAGCGGACACCAACAGCACCAGGGCGAGGCCGACACGGTCCCCGGGCCACCGGCGACGGCCCGTGCGGGCGGCGGCGGTGTCCGTGCGGCCCGTGCCCTCAGTGCCTGCCACCACCGTACGGTGGCCCTGGGCCCACGGAGTCACCAACCAAAGCCCCAGCACAAACAGCACATCCAGCCGCGCGGCCAGCGGCCACCAGTCCACGCCCACTTCCCACAAGGCCCATGCCAGCGACGCGGCAAGCGTCGCGGCAAACAACAGCCTGGCGGTGGCGCGCTGCCGCATCCACAGCGCGCCCACCGCCAGCAACGCCAGGCCCAGCGCGGCGTAGTACATGCTGCCGCCCAGCCGCACCAGCCACAGTCCTCCGGCCAGCAGAACCGCCCCCACCAGACCGACCACGCCGGCCGTGCCCGCGCCGGTGCCCTTGACCCCATGTGTGTGAATTGCCATGCCGCCGCTCCCGTTGCGCAGGGGGCGGCCTGCCGCCCATGCGCAAGCGCCGCCCCACCTCCGGCGATGTTGGCGGCAGCTGCGCGCCTGCACGCGTGGGCGTCGGCGCTGTTGCAGGGTGGGTGTCGGCCTACAGGGCCTGCAGACCTTGCAGGCGCTGTGGTGAATGCGCGGCTGCCGAGCCTGCGCCCAGCGCATGTGCGGCGATGGCTTCCAGCTCGCCCCGCAGCCATCGGTGCGCCGCGTCTTGCTGGTAGCGCGCGTGCCATACCAGGTACATCGGCATGGCCGGGCACACCACCGGCACGGGCGCGCTCGCCAGGTCCGCCAGGGCGGTGCGGGCGAGCAGCGAGGGCGCAGTGGTAAGCAGCGCCGTGCCGCGCACAAACGCCGGCAGCGCCGCAAAGCCCGGCACGCGCACGGCGAAGCGGCGGCGCACGCCGCGGGTGGCGAGCTGGCGGTCCAGCTCCAGGCCGCGGTGCGCCTCGTAGGCCACGGTGGCGTGGTCGGCGGCCAGGTAGTCGGCCTCGGTGGCGGGCGCGCTGCGCACGCTGGCGTCGTAGAACACGCGGTACTGGTCTTCAAACAGACGCTTTTGCACGATGTCCGTGCCGTCCGGCGGGCGGGGGCTGATGACGAGCTGGCAGGCGTCCGACCGCAGCAGTTCCGCGCTGGGCGCGCCGCTGGGCACGATGCGCAGCGTGACGCCCGGCGCAGCGGTGCGCAGGCGCGCGGCCAGGGCCGGCAGCAGCAGGTCGCGCTGGAAGTCGTTGGCGGCAAGGGTCAGCTCGGTCTGCCACGCGCGCGGGTCAAACTCGGCCCCTTGGGCAAACCGCTGCATCTGGTGCAGCATGTCGCGCGCGGGCTGGGCCAGGGCTTCGGCGCGTGCGGTGGGCACGATGCCGCGCCCGCGCTTCACAAACAGCGGGTCGCCGGTGATGGCGCGCAGCTTGTCCAGCAGGTGGCTCACCGCCGACTGGGTGACGCCCAGGCGCTCGGCCGCGGCCGTGATGCTGCCCGTCTCCAGCACCGCCAGCAGCAGCTTCAGCAGGTGGCCGTCCAGCGCTGATCCATCGAAATTGCTCATGCATTCGATGATGTTTTCGGGCTTCATCTTTGGCAATGGCACCCCGACACTGCGCTCTGACTTACATCAAGACCCGGAGACTTCCATGCCTTCCAAGCTGCCCCCGATCCCCGGCACCACGCCGTTCGATGGCGACCAGGCCCGCAAGGGCTACGCGCTGAACAAGATGTGCTTCTCGTTCAACGACGAGGCCAACCGCAACGCCTTTCTGGCCGACGAAGAGGCGTACATGAAGAAGTACGGCCTGAACGCGCAGCAAGCCGCCGCCATCCGCGCCAAGAACGTGCTGCAGCTGATCGCCGCGGGCGGCAACGCCTACTACCTGGCCAAGTTCGCGGGCATCTTCAAGCTGGACATGCAGGACATCGGCGCACAGCAGACGGGCATGACCAAAGACGAATTCAAGGCCATGCTGGTCGCAGCAGGCAAATAGGGAGACACACATGGCACAACTCATCGGCGGCCTCGGCACCTCGCACATCCCGGCCATTGGCAACGCCATCCACAAGGGCCTGCAAAACGATCCGTACTGGAAGCCCTTCTTCGATGGCTTTCCGCCCATCCGCCAGTGGCTGGGCGAGAAGAAGCCCGACGTGGTGGTGATGTTCTACAACGACCACGGCCTGAACTTCTTTCTCGACAAAATGCCCACCTTTGCCGTGGGCGCGGCCGCGCAGTACCACAACGCCGACGAAGGCTGGGGCATCCCCACACTGGCCCCGCTGCAGGGCGAGGTGGACCTGTCGTGGCACCTCATCAACACGCTGATCGGCCAGGAATTTGACGTGACCACCTGCCAGGAAATGCTGGTGGACCACGCCTGCACGCTGCCGCTGAAGCTCTTCTGGCCCGAGGGCGATTGCCCCGTGGCGGTGGTGCCGGTGTGCATCAACACCGTGCAGTTTCCGCTGCCGTCGGCCAAGCGCTGCTACGCGCTGGGCAAGGCCGTGGGCCAGGCCATCCAGAGTTGGGACAGCAGCAAGAAGGTGGCGGTGATTGCCTCCGGCGGCCTCAGCCACCAGCTCGACGGCGAGCGCGCGGGCTTCATCAACAAGGCGTTTGACCTGCAGTTCATCGAGAGCCTGACCACCAACCCCGAATGGGCCACGCAGTTCAGCGTGCACGAGCTGGTGGAAAAGACCGGCACCCAGGGCGTGGAGCTGCTGATGTGGCTGGCCATGCGCGGAGCGCTGTCCACCGCCAGCGCGGGCGTGCGGCGGGTGCACAGCAACTACCACATCCCGATCTCGAACACGGCCACGGCGGTGATGGCGCTGGAGACCGTTTCGGGCCGGGGTTGAATTCCTGCCTCCGTACCGCGGCGCGGTTTGCGACAGCGCTGGTGGCCGGCGACTGCGAAGCGGGGGGCGCAGTCAGCGGCCCGGCCGGCCCGCCCGCGATGCAAGAGGGTGCCGGCCTACAGCCATGCGCCGCGCGGCTGCCTAGCATGGGGCATCTGTCTCTCATTCGGAGGCCCCATGCCCCAGGTTCCCTTGCAAGAAAAAGACGTGACCCCCTCCGCCCCCGTGCCCGCGCGCACGGAGCGGCGGACCAACACCACCCAGCCCACGGAGCGGCCCGGCAGCGGGCCGGAAGACCTGGGCGGGCCGGAGGAGCGGCTGCCGCACGAGCGCGACGAGGCGGTGGACATGACCGATGGGGCGCGCCACCCGGAGGTGGAGCAGGCCTATGCCGACCTGCAGCGCGGCCTGCAGGACACGGACCGCGGTGTGCCCGCGCACCAGGCGTACCAAAAGCAGAAGAAGCCCGGCTGACGGGAGGAATGGTCACCCTGTGCGGGCGCGGGTGTTGGCGCCATGGGGGCCAAGCGAGTCGGTTTTATGCTATGTATTTGATAGCTTCTTGCGCTTACTGGTAAAGCGCTAGGGTCACTTTTTATCCATATTCCCTGCCCAAGGCGAAGCCGCACGGGCGGCAGGGGCGCCGCGCGTCACTCGGCACCCCGCCGCAGTGGCTGCACGCCGCGGACCTGGGGAAACCCGGCCCGCATGGCTTCGATGAAGGCCTTGAGGCGGGGCGAACGCCAGTTGCTGCGCGGGTAGAGCAGGTAGATGGGCAAGGGCGGCGCTTCCCAGTCCGGAGCCAAGTGGACCAGCCGGCCGTGGGCAATGTCGTCGGCCACGGCCCAGGCCGATGCCACCCCGGCGCCGACACCGGCCAGCGCGGCGTTGCGCAATGCTTGCAGGTTGTCGGTGCCCAGGCGCGGGGTGATGGGAAAGCGCGCCACCTCGCCGGTGCCGCGATGGCGCAGCGCCACCTCGTCCGCATAGAAGGTTCGCAGCGCCAGCCAGGGCAGCCGGGCCAGCTCCGCGGGAGTTTGCGGCACGGGGGTGCCGGCGGGCCACAGGCTGGGCGCGCCGATGGCGATGCGGGGCACCTCGGCCAGGGCGATGGCCACAAGGTTGGGCTCTTCCACGCGGCCCACGCGGATGGCGCAGTCGATGCCTTCGGCAATGAAGTCGGGGAGGCGGTCGTTGAGCAGCCAGTCCACCGACACCTGGGGATGGGCCTGCAAAAAGCCCACCAGCGCGGGCACCAGCTGCTCCTGCCCGAAGATGCTGGGCGCCAGCACGCGCAGGTGGCCGCGCAGGGCGGTGGCCTCGCGGCCCCGCAGTTCGGCGTCCAGGCTGTGCCAGCGCTCCAGCAGCGCCTTGGCCTGCTGGTAGGCCGTGTCGCCGTCTTCCGTGAGCTTCATGGCATGGGTGGAGCGCTGCAGCAATTGCACGCCCCAGAACGCCTCCAGCTGGCGCAGCCGGCGGCTGACGGTGGGCTGGGTAGTGCCCAGCTGCCGCGCCGCGGCCGACAGGCTGCCGGCGTCCACGATGCGCACCAGCGTGTGCAGCAGTTCCAGGCGGTCCAGGGTGATTTCGGCGGCATTGGTCATACGCTGAGCGTATAGCAAATGTGCAATGGCGCCATCTACCCAGGATGGTCATACGTTCCGAGAATTCGGCATCGTTGACTCACCGCGAACCCGGTTCGCCTGCTGCCATGTCTGTTTCGTCCCCTTCCCCCTCCCCTTCTGTTGCGGTGTCCGCTGCTTCAGCGTCTTCGCCAACGGCGGCCGCGGCCCCCACCGCAGGAGGAGGCCTGGCGCCCGCGCTGGTGGGGTTGCTGGCCACGGGCGCCGGCCTGGGCGCCGCCACGCTGTACTTCAGCCAGCCGCTGCTGGGCCTGATGGCGTCCAGCCTCGGCAGCACCCCCACGGCGGTGGGGGCCGTGCCCACCCTCACCCAGCTGGGCTACGCGCTGGGCATCCTGCTGCTGGCGCCGCTGGGCGACCGGTGGGACCGCCGCCTGCTGATCGGCGGCAAGGCCGTGGGCCTGGCCCTGGCGCTGGCCTGGTGCGCGCTGGCGCCCGGCGTGCACGCGCTGTGGGCCGCCGCCCTGGTGGCCGGCGTGCTGGCCACGCTGGCACAAGACATCGTGCCCGCCGCCGCCACGCTGGCGCCCGATGCGCAGCGGGGCCGGGTGGTGGGCCAGGTGATGACCGGGCTGCTGCTGGGCATCTTGCTGTCGCGCGTGTTCAGCGGCCTGCTGGGCCAGTGGGCCGGCTGGCGCGCGGTGTACGGCGTGGGGGCGTTGCTGGTGCTGGCCATCGGGCTGGTGTGCGCGCGGGGCCTGCCGCGCATGGCGCCGGTCACGTCGCTGGGCTACGGGGCGCTGCTGGCGTCGCTGGGCTCGCTGTGGCGCACCCATGGCGAGCTGCGCCGCGCGGTGTGGACGCAGGGCCTGCTGTCCATCGCGTTCAGCGCGTTCTGGTCCACGTTGGCCATCGTGCTGCAGCAGCGCTTTGGCCTGGGCAGCGCAGTGGCCGGTGCCTTCGGCCTGGCGGGCGTGGTGGGTGCGCTGGGCGCGCCGTGGGCGGGCCGCTGGTCCGACCGCTATGGCCCGCTGCGCGTGGTGCGCTGGGGCGCGGCCATTGTGGCGGGCTCGTTCGCCCTGCTGGCAGGCGGCGAGCTGCTGCCCGCGGCCTGGCAGCTGGCCCTGATGGTGGCGGTGACCGTGGCGTTCGACTTTGGCGTGCAAGTGGCGCTGGTGGGCCACCAGACCCTGGTGTACCGGCTGGAGCCCGCCGCCCGCAGCCGCCTGAATGCGCTGCTGCTGACGGGCATGTTCATCGGCATGGCGCTGGGCTCGGCCCTGGGCAGCCAGGCGCTGGCGCACGGCGGCTGGCTGGGCGTGGCGGGCCTGTGTGCGCTGGCGTCGGCCAGCGCCTGGGGGCTGCGCCGGCGCGGCTGAGGACGGGTGAAAGCGGCGCGCGTGGGCCGGCTACCCGCGCTCGCGCAGCGCCCGCTCGATGCGGTCCCGCCGCACCGTGGTCTTGGGTACCTTGAAGGGGAACCACATGCGCACGTCTTCTTCCAGCCCAATGCCGTGCATGTAGTTGTAGATGGCTTTCTTCAGGCCGGCGCCCAGCGCGTCGTGGTCCACGCCCGTGGGGTCGATGAAGGCCACGTCGTTCTTGGCAAAGGCGCCGGGCGGCAGGGGCGCCAGGGTCACGCCGTATTCCGCAGGGTTCTGGCCGACGGGTGAATGCACGGTGCAGGCAAAGCGGTGGAAAAAACCGCTCTGGATGCAGCCGTTGGCGAACAGCTGGCGCACGTATTCCAGCGCGTCCACCGTGTCCTGCACCGTCTGGGTGGGAAAGCCGTACATCAGGTACGCATGCACCAGGATGCCCACCTCGCTGAAGGCCTTGGTCACGCGCGCCACCTGGTCCACGGACACGCCTTTTTTCATCAGGTTCAGCAACCGGTCCGACGCGACCTCCAGCCCGCCCGAGATGGCGATACAGCCGCTGTCGGCCAGCAGCTCGGCCAGCTCGGGGGTGAAGGTTTTTTCAAACCGCACATTGCCCCACCAGCTGATGCCGGCATTGCGCGCAATCAGCTCGGTGGCCAGGGCCTTGAGGGCCTTGGGCGGTGCGGCTTCGTCCACAAAGTGGAAGCCGGTCTGCCCCGTCTCGCGCACGATGGCGTCGATGCGGTCGGCCAGCACGCCAGCACTTGCGCCTTCGTAGCGGCTGATGTAGTCCAGGCTCACGTCGCAGAAGCTGCACTTCTTCCAGTAGCAACCATGCGCCACCGTCAGCTTGTTCCAGCGCCCATCGCTCCACAGCCGGTGCATGGGGTTGAGCATGTCCAGCAGCGAGAGGTAGCGGTCCAGTGGCAGGCCGTCCCAGGTGGGTGTGCCCACCTCGGCGAAGGCGATGTCGGCTTCCATCAGGTTGAGGTACTGCACCGCGCCGTCGCCGCCTTCTTCATCGTTGCGCACAAAGGTGCGCACCAGCCGCTGCCGGCCGCGCTCGCCGCGCAGGTGTTCCAGCAGCGCCAGCAGCGGGCGCTCGCCCGCGTCCAGCGTCACGTAGTCGAAAAAGTCGAACACGCGCGGCTCGGCCAGCTCGCGCAGCTCGGTGTTCACAAAGCCGCCGCCCAGCACGGTGGTGATGTGCGGGTGCTGTGCCTTGATGGCCTGCGCGATGCGAAAGGCCGCGTACACCGAGCCGGGGAACGGTACGGACAGCAGCACCACCGTGGGCTGGTGGCGGGCGATGGCCGCGTGCGTGAGCTGCGCCAGCAGCGCGTCCACCAGCGTGGGCGAAATCTGGGCTTTGGCGAGCGCTTCGGCCAGCGGGTCAAACGTGGGCTGGCTGCCCGCCAGCGATTCGGCATAGCGCACAAACTCGAAGCGCTCGTCCACCGCGTCGCGCAGCACATCGGCCAGGTCGTTCAGGTACAGCGTGGCCAGGTGCTTGGCCTTGTCCGTCAGGCCCAGCGCGCCAAAGGCCCAGCCCAGCGGATCGCCGCCTTCGTCATCCACGTACACGTCCAGCGAGGCAAAGCGCGGCCCTTCGGGCAGGTAGTGCCGGCCCACGATGCGGTGGGCCAGGGTGCTGTCGCGGCCCTGCAAAAAGGCTATGGCGGGGCCGATGGTGGCGAGGTAGCGGTCCTGCTGGGCCACGAAGGACTGCACGGCGGGGCTGCGCTTTTTTGCGGGCAGGGCCTGCACCCGCTCAGCCACGTCCTTCAGGCCTTCGGGCGAGAGCAGGCGCAGCACCAGGGCCAGCGCCAGGTCCTCCTGCACCGCCTCCACCCCGCGGGAACGCAGGAAACCGGTGAGGTAGGCGGTGGAGGGGTACGGCGTGTTCAACTGCGTCATCGGCGGGATGACGGAGAGCACGCGCTGCGACGTGGTGGAGGAGGCGACGGCGGACATGTGGAAAAAACAGGCTGTGGGCGATGCGGTGCCGCCGCAGGGATCGTGGGCCTGCAATTATCCCGGCGCGGCCTTATCCCTTGCTGGCAAGTGGCGCAGGCGGCACTGCGGCCGCATGCGGGGCGCCCGCAAGATAGTTGTTCTTCACCCGCACATAGTGCTCGGCCGAATACTTGAGGTACGCGATTTCCGCGTCGCTCAGCGCGCGCTGGCGCACGGCGGGCCGGCCGATGTAGAGGTACCCGCTCTCCAGCACCTTGCCGGGCGAGACCAGGCTGCCCGCGCCCAGCATCACGCGGTCTTCGATGATGGCGTCGTCCATGACGATGGAGCCCATGCCGATGAGGCATTCGTTGCCGATGCGGCAGCCGTGCAGGATGACCGAGTGGCCCACCGTGACGTAGTCGCCAATCACCAGCGGCGAGCCCTCGGGCTTGGCCGCGTTGCGGTGCGAGACGTGGCCCATGGTCAGGTCCTGCACGTTGCTGCACACGCCCACGGTGATGCGGTTCACATCGCCGCGCAGCACGGCGTTGCACCAGACCGAGCTGTCGCGGCCCAGCGTGACGTTGCCGATGACCTGGGCGGACTCGTGGAGGTAGACGCCGGTGTCCAGGGCCGGGGCGGTGTCGAGGTAGGGAGCAAGGGGCATCTTGGTGTCAGGCTGCGTGGAAAAAGAACGGGCGAGCGTAGTGCAAATCGCTCCTCACGCTGGCTTGCTGGCCAGCGTGGCGACGTTGGTCAGCGCGCCGGCGCGCGGCGAGAGGCAGGTCTCGCAGCGGTGGCAACCGGGGCTGCCGCTGCCTTGCCCGTGCGCCCAATCGCGGCTTTTTTTGCGGGGGCCTTGGCCTCCTGGGTGGGCGCGTTGTAGAACCCCAGAAACATATCCACCGCATCGCCCAGCACCTGCTGCTGTTGCGCTGCGCTCAAGGGCGGCTGGCCCATGGCCAGCTGGGGCCAGAACGCAAAGGCCTTGACCATGCCCTGCAGCTGCTGGGCCGCATAGGGCACATCCATGGTGGCGCGCAGGCGGCCGTCCTGCTGGGCGGCCCGCAGCCAGCGGGGCAGGCCTTCTTCCTTGGCCGAGAGCTTGGCGGTGATGCCGCGCGCACGTTCGGGCATGTGCATCAAGTCGGCCATGGCCACGCGGCTCAGGTCGATGAAGCTCGCGTCGTTGAGCAGGCGCATCTTTTGCGCCAGCAGGTCCATCAGCTGGTCGCGCAGCGGGCGCGCGGGGGCATAGGCCAGTTCGTCGGGCGACTGGCTACGCTCCCACATCAACAGCAGGATGGCCTCGAACAGCTCTTCCTTGCTGGGAAAGTGGTTGTACACCGTGCGCTTGGAGACATCCGCCGCCGCGGCCACGCGGTCCATGCTGGTGCCGTTGAAGCCGTGCTCGCGGAACTCGCCAATGGCGGCCTGCACGATGGCGTCGCGTTTGCGGTCGGTGAGGCGGGCGGGTGGCTGGACAGCGGGCATGGGCAAATTTTACACCCAGCAGTTTACTTTTTTGAAAAGCGAACTACACTGTGCAGTGTAATTTCTTACGTCGCAGATCCGGTGACTTTCCCCGCCGCTCCACACCGCCGCCTGCTCCCGGCACTTTGTGTCGCCACCATCGTTCTGATCGCCATGGCCTACCGCTTCTTCTCCAGCGCCGCCCAGCCGGTGCCCGCCCATGCGCAGTCGCCGCAATTCGCGGGCGGCAAGTTCCGCAACGCGGCGCCCCGCCACACGCTGGGCACCCTCAAGACGCTGCAGGTGATGTGGCGCTTTGCCACGGGCAAGCCCGATGACTCGGTGCCGCGCGCGCCCGTGCCGGTGTATCCCGTGATGCGCTCGGACCTGCTGGCTGCGCCCGACCTGAGCCTGTGGCGCCTGGGGCATTCCACGCTGCTGTTCAAGATCAACGGCGGGTTCTGGCTGACCGACCCGGTGTTTTCCGAGCGCGCCTCCCCCTTCCAGTTCCTGGGCCCCAAGCGCTTCCATGCGCCGCCCATCACCATCGACGAGTTGCCGCCCATCACCGGCGTGATCCTGTCGCACGATCATTACGACCACCTGGACTACGCCGCCATCCAGAAGCTCGCGCCCAAGGTGGAGCACTTCGTCACCCCGCTGGGCGTGGGTGACCGGCTCATCAGCTGGGGCGTGCCGGCCGCCAAGGTGCAGCAGTTCGACTGGTGGCAGGGCACCACCCTCGCCGGGCTGCAGCTGGTGGCCACGCCGGCGCAGCATTTTTCCGGGCGCGGCCTGCGCGACGGCAACAGCACGCTGTGGGCCTCGTGGGTGCTGATCGCCGGGCAGGGCACGGAGCAGACGCGCATCTTCTTCAGCGGCGACACCGGCTACTTCGATGGCTTCAAGACCATAGGCGAGCGCTTGGGCCCGTTCGACCTGACGCTGATCGAAACCGGCGCCTACAACGCCGACTGGCCGGACATCCACATGCACCCTGAGGAAAGCCTGCAGGCACATCTGGACGTGCAGGGCCGCCACCTCTTTCCGATCCACAACGGCACGTTCGACCTGTCGCTGCACCCGTGGGTGGAACCGTTCGAGCGCATCACCGCGCTGGCCGTAGCGGCCCAGGTGCCGCTGGTGGCGCCCGTCATGGGCGAGCGGCTGGACATCCGCGCGCCGGCGCTGTCCACGCACTGGTGGCGCAAGGTGGAGCCGCAGGGCGTGGGGTCGACGCTGGCAGACCGCAGCGCTGCCCTGGCCCCGCAGCCTGATATCGGCCTCTTTGCACTGGAAAAATCCGTTCGGGCTGAGCCTGCCGAAGCCTTGCGCGGCGCTTCGACAGGCTCAGCGTGAACGGTTCAAGGTGATTCATGCGGACTCACACCATTCTCCGCAGCCTGCGCGTGAGTCCGCCCACTACGCGCGCTGCGGCGCGGATCTCCGCCTCGGCATATCCCGCGTAGCCCAGCAGCCATCCCCTGCGCGGCGACTGCATCGCATAGCGTGACAACGGCGCCAGCATCACCCCGGCGGTGAGCGCGCGGCGGCTCAGCGTCTCGTCATCGCTGCCCAACGCGGCTTCATGCAGCAGGTGCATGCCCCGGTCGCTGGGCACAAGCTGCAGGGCGCCGTCGCTCGCGTCGGCCAGGGCTTCGATCAGCACGCGCTGACGCGCCTGGTACAGCTCGCGCATCTGGCGCAGGTGGCGCAGCAGGTGGCCTTCGGCAATGAAGCGCGCAAGCACCGCCTGCGCATCACCCGGTGCGTGCCGGTCGGTGATGGCGCGGGCCATGGCAAAAGCCTCCACCAGCGCGGGCGGCACGATCACAAAGCCCAGGCGCAGGCCGGGGTGCAGCGTCTTGCTGAAGGTGCCCACGTAGAGCACGCGTTCCGAGCCCGGCAGGCTGCACAGTGCGGGCACGCGCTGGGCCTTGCCATCGTTCTTGCCGTACTGGAACTCGCCGTCGTAGTCGTCTTCCACCACCCAGGCGTCGTGCGCGCGTGCCCAGTGCAGCAGGGCCTGGCGCCGGGCCAGGCCCATGCCCACGCCGGTGGGGAACTGGTGCGTGGGCGTGACGACCGCCATGCGCGCGCCGGGCCATTGCGCAGCACCCTCGTCAATGCACAGGCCCTGCGCGTCCAGCGCCACGGGCCGGGCCAGCGCGCCGTGGCCCAGCAGGCTGGCGCGGATGCCGGGATAGCCGGGGTCTTCCACCAGCACCTCGTCGCCCGCGTCCAACAGCAACCGCGCGATCAGGTCGATGCCCTGCTGCGAACCCGAGCACACCACCACCTGCGCCGCATCACAGCGGATGCCGCGCGAGGCCCACAGCCACAGCGCGATGGCCTGGCGCAAATCGGGGTCGCCGGCCGGGTCCAGGTACTGCGCGCGGGCACTGCGCTGGCGGCCGCTGGCCTGGCGCGCCAGCCGGTCCCACAGCGCAAAGGGAAACGTGTCCACCTCTGGCGCGCCGATGCGGAACGCACGCGCCGCCACATGCGGCGGGCGCCACCGCGCCGCTGTCTCGGCAATCAGCTGCCCGCGCCGCGACAGCCCGCGCGGCGGCGCCACCAGGCCCAGGGCAGGCACGGTGGCAACGGCTTGCGACACATAGGTGCCGTCGCCCACCCGCGCTTGCACGTAGCCCTCCGCCTGCAGGCGCTGCACGGCCCACAGCACCGTATTGCGTGCCACGCCCAGGCTGGCCGCATGCTCACGCGAGGGCGGCAGGCGGGTGCCGGCGCGCAGGCGGCCTTGCTCGATGGCGCCGCGCAATTGCTCGTACACCTGCTGGCGCAGCAGGCCGGGCGCCGTGCCTGGTGCGCGCGGCGGCCGGGGGGTATTGGCTCTGCCAACGGGCATGAATTGGTTCCTTCAATGCGGGATCGCCACCCTAAACTGAAGAACCATTGTAGAAAGACCTTCCCCATGGCCAAGCACACCGCCACCATCACCTGGACCCGTGGCACCGATGACTTTCTGGACAAGCGCTACCACCGCGCCCACACCTGGCAGTTCGATGGCGGCGCTGTCGTGCCCGCCTCGTCGTCGCCCCATGTGGTGCCGCTGCCGTATTCCGACGCGGCAGCCGTGGACCCCGAGGAGGCCTACGTGGCCGCGCTGTCGAGCTGCCACATGCTGTGGTTCATGGACTTCGCCAGCCGCGCGGGCTTTCGGCTCGACCGCTATACCGACGCGGCCGTGGGCACCATGGACCGCAATGCGCAGGGGCAGTTGGTGGTCAGCCATGTGCAGTTGCGCCCCGTGACCCGCTTCGACGCGGCCCATGCGCCCAGCGCCGAGCAGCTGGACGAACTGCACCACCGCGCGCACGCGGCGTGCTTTCTGGCCAACTCGGTCAAGACACAGATCGACTGCGCACCCGTGCTGGAAGTGGAAGGAGGCTGACATGACGATTGCCAACCGCCAGTTCCAGGTGACCGATGCAGCCACTCTGCACGCCCTGGTGCGCGCCCAGCCCTTGGCCACCTTGGTCGTGGCGCACGAAGGTTCGCTGCATGTGAACCACGTGCCCTTGTACCTGGACCCCACACGCGGTCCCCGCGGCACGCTGGTGGGCCATGTGGGCCGCGGCAACGGCCTGTGGCCGCTGCTGCCGCAAACGGCGGTGGCAGTGTTCCACGGGCCGCAGGCTTACGTGTCGCCATCGTGGTATCCCTCCAAGGCCGTCGATGGCAAGCAGGTCCCCACCTGGAACTACGCCACCGTGCACGCGCACGGCACGCTCAGCGCGGTGGACGGCGACCCCGAGCGCCTGCGCGCGATCCTGCACACGCTGACAGAAGCCCACGAAGCACACCGCCCGCACCCCTGGCACGTGGACGATGCGCCGGCCGACTACTTGGAAAAATTGCTGGGCGCCATCGTGGGAGTGGAGCTGGCCGTGGAGCGCTGGGAAGGCGTCTGGAAGATCAGCCAGAACCGCTCGGATGCGGACCGTGCCGGTGTGGTGCAGGGCTTGCGGGCGGAAGGTACGCAGCCGGCAGCGGACATGGCGGCGCTGGTAGCGATGCTGCAGTGAAACAGGGCTTTGTTAGCTATCATTTTTAGGAGCTTCTTGCGCTTGCTGAGTAAGCGCCAAGGCCGTTTTTGACCAAGATTTGCGCACACAGCAGACAGGTCGGGTTTGACCGCCAGGGCGTAACCCGGCGCCCATCGGCGCGCAGCGGTGATGTCGGGTTACGCTGCGCTAACCCGACCTACGGCCTTCAGATTTGAGGCCGCCAAGCGCTAGAGCCGGTTTTCACTTCGGACGGTAGGTCGGGTTAGCCCGCCAGGGCGTAACCCGACATTCGGCGGGCACGCGGCGGTGGTGTCGGGTTACGCTGCGCTAACCCGACCTACGGGCGACGTTCAGAGGCCACCGTTCATTCGGGCAGAGCCTGTCGAAGCCTCGCGCAACGCTTCAACAGATTCAGCGTGAAGGGGGGCTTGACCACGTCACCCCGCCAGCATCTCCACCCGCAGCGCCACCACCGGCCCCGCCACCGCCGGGTGCGCGGCCAGCGCCTGCACGGCCAGGTCCACGATGGATTGCGCCACCGTATCCGTCAGCACCAGCACCTGCGGGCCACTACCGGGTGGCAAGGCCTTGTCGTTCGCCAGCGTCACCTGCCCCACCGGCACCTGCTGCGCAGCCAGCCAGGCGGCCACAGCCTCGATCTGCTGCGCGCTGTGCACGGGCACGCGCAGGTAGTGGCGTGTGTGCACGGCGGCGCGCGGCAGCACAGCCAGGTCTTCGTTGACGGCGCTGGCGTGAAACCCCAGGTGCGGCACGCGCTGCGCGGGGCGGGTGCCCTCCAGCCGCGCCACGTCCACCAGGTCGGCAATCACGGCCGACGCCGTCTGCTCGCCCCCTGCGCCCGCGCCGTAGTACATGGTCACGCCCGACGCGTCGCCTTTCACCATCACGGCATTCATCGACCCGTTCACCTGCGCCAGCAGATGCATGGCAGGCACCAGGGCGGGGTGCACGCGCAGTTCCACGCCTTCCGCCTCCCCGTCCCGGCGGCGCCGGGCCACGCCCAGCAGCTTGATGCGATAGCCCAGCTGCTCCGCGCAGGCCACGTCCAGGCCCTGCAGCGCGGTGATGCCCTCCACCTGCGCATCGGCAAAGCGCACGGGCATGCCGAATGCATTGGCCGCCAGCAGCGTGATCTTGTGCGCGGCGTCGATGCCCTCGATGTCAAAGGTCGGGTCGGCCTCGGCATAGCCCAGTGCCTGGGCCTGCGCCAGCGCCTCGGCAAAGCCCACGCCCTCATCGCGCATCTTGCTCAGGATGAAGTTGGTGGTGCCGTTGATGATGCCCGCCACCCACTCGATGCGGTTGGCCACAAGGCCCTCGCGCAGCGCCTTCACGATGGGGATGCTCACGGCCACCGCGCCCTCGTACGCCACGGCCACGCCGTGCTGGCGCGCGGCGGCAAAGATCTCGTTGCCGTGCGTGGCCAGCAGCGCCTTGTTGGCCGTGACCACGTGCTTGCCTGCGCGGATGGCGGCCAGCACCCAGTCGCGCGCGGGGCCGGTGCCGCCCGCAGCCTCCACCAGCACGTCCACATCGGGGTGCGTGGCCACTTGCATCGGATCGTTGGTCAGCGCCACGCCCGTGCCCACCACACCCATGGCGCGGGCCAGGCTGCGAGCGCAGACCACCACCATCCGGATGCCCCGGCCGGCGCGGCCCGCGATCTCGGCCTGGTTGCGCGCCAGCACACGGAAGGTGCCCGCGCCCACGGTGCCAATGCCGATCATGCCCACGCGCAGGGGGCGCATGGCCGCGCCGGCAGCGGCAGGCGGCAAGAGGGCTTCGAGGGACTGGACGGGATCGCGGTACATGGACTTCTCCGGCTGACGAACAAACAAACAAAAAAACCCAGCTGCCAGAGCTGGGTTTCGTGCATTCGTCTTGGGGGAGAAGAGAGCGATCACCAGGTGGCTGCCGAAACGGCCACCTGCGCGTGCTCAGGTGGCCGCGGTGGTAATGGTGGTAATCATTCGTGCACCCAGTGCCCGCTTTTCACCCTCTGCCCACGTGAACGCAGGCAGCATCATGCCCATGCCTTGGAAGGCAGCGGCGCGTGCGGTGAAGGGGATGGCGGTGTACGACATGAAGCTGCCAGTGTACCGGATGCAGGCCGGGGGCCGTCAAGCCCGCCGCTGCGGCGCCTGTGGCGCAACGGCCTCACGGCGCCCCGGCCGCAGGCACCCGTACCATCTGGATCGCATCGAACGGACACCGCACGGCACACAGCGCACACCCCGTGCAGCCGGGCACATCGTGCAGCGTGGAGCACTTGGGCCCCCATGCGCTGCCACCCTGCACCTGCAGCGACAGCACATGCGGCGGGCACACCGCCACGCACCAGCCGCAGCCGGTGCAGCGCTGGGGGTCGATGGTGGGCAGGGCAGCCTTGCGGGCGGTGGCGGTCATGGCGCGTTGTGTGGTGGGCAGTGTGCCGCGGGAACGTGCACGTCACAAGGCACGCTACAGTCCCCCCATGCACGCACAAGCCAATTCCACCGTCACCCGCCATCTGTTGATCACCGGCCATGTGCAGGGGGTGGGCTACCGCGCGTCCATGGTCCAGGCCGCCGAACGCCTGGGCGTGACGGGCTGGGTGCGCAACCGCCAGGACGGCCGGGTGGAAGCCTGTGCCTGGGGCACCGGGCAGGCCGTGCAGGCGCTCATCGACTGGGCCCACCAGGGACCCGCGCGCGCACGTGTGGAACGCGTGGTGGTGGGCAACGTGCCGGACGGCGGCGAGGCACCGCAGGGCTTCGCGCAGCGCGAGACGGTGTAGCGCAGGTCTGCCGCTGGGGTGAAGGCTATGTGCGCAGGCCCAGCTGATTCAGCAACTCCATTGCCCCCGCAGGCGCGCGCTCCTTGGCGCCGTTGATGAAGTACACGAACGCATCGCGCGGCCGATCCCCACGGGTCCAGGCGCGCACGCCCTGCGCCCACTGCGCAATCGCTTCCGGCGGGTAGCCCGTGGGCACTTCGCTCTGGCTGCGCATCAGCCGCAGGTAGGCAAAGTCCGCTTCGGCATCGGCAATGGCCGGGAATTTTTCCGAGTCGGTATGCACGGGCACGCAGCCATAGCGGCGCGCCAGGGCAATGAACTCCGGCGTGGCAAAGCTCGGGTGGCGCACGTCCAGCGCGTGGCGCAGGCGGCGCCCATCCACCTCGCGCGGCAGCAGCGCCAGAAAGGCCTCGAAATCTCCGGGCTCAAAGGCTTTGGTCGGCATGAACTGCCACACGATGGGACCGAGCTTGTCCTTGAGCTCGGAGATGCCGCTGTCCACAAACCGCGCTATCGAATCGCCCGCTTCGGCCAGCACGCGCCGGTGCGTGGCAAAGCGGTTGGCCTTGAGCGAGAACAGGAACCCCTCGGGCGTTTCACCGTGCCACTTGGCGAAGGTGGGCGGTTTGAAGGTGCTGTAGTAGGTGCCGTTGACCTCGATGGCCGTGAGCTGGCGGCTGGCGTAGTGCAGCTCCTTGCTGTGCGCCAGGCCCGCAGGGTAGAAGTTGTCGCGCCAGGGCTCGAAGGTCCAGCCGCCAATGCCGATGCGGATCTGGCCACCCCCGCCATCGGTGGCGGCATGGCGGAGGTCACTGCTGCTTGCGCTGGTGTTGTCCACGGTGTTCTCCATCCTTGGGGCCACGGAAGGGGCACTGTAGCAGCGGTGCGGTGCCCCTGTGCGGCGTAGGCGCGCTTGCGCAGCCTTAGCCGGGCAGTTCGACCCGGGCCTCCAAACCAGGGCCATCGCCGCGCGGCCCCAGCACCAGCCGCCCGCCCAGCGCCTTGGCCAGTTCGCTCGCGATGGCCAGGCCCAGCCCGGTGCCGCCCGTGCCGCGGTTGCGCGAATCCTCCAGCCGCACATAGGGCTGCAGCACCGCATCCAGTTCGCTGGGCGGAATGCCGGGGCCGCGATCGAGCACCCGCAGCAGCCACCGGTGGTGGGCCGGGTCAGCCTGCAGGCTCAGCTCGGCCGCGCCCGCAAACTTGATGGCGTTGTCCACCAGGTTGCACACCAGCCGCCGCAGTGCCTGCGGGCGCGTGGTGCCAATGCCTTCGTCGGCCTGCAGCAGCTGCACCGGCAGGCCGGCGTCGGCGTAGTCCAACGCAATGCTCTGCAGCAGTGCGCGCAGATCCACCGGCAGCGGTGACTCGTGCACGGCCTGGGACGAGCGTGCATAGGCAATGCCCTCCTCCACCAGCGACTGCATCTCGGCCAGGTCGGCGTGCAGCTTGCCCTGCAGCACGGGGTCGTCCAGCAGATCGGCGCGCAGCCGCAGGCGCGTGATGGGCGTCTGCAGGTCGTGCGAGACGGCGGCCAGGATCTGCATGCGCTCCTGCAGATGCGACTGGATGCGCTGCTGCATGCGGTTGAACGCGGCGGCGGCGCGCACCACTTCGCGCGGGCCCTCTTCGGCCAGGGGCACGGCGGGGCGGTCGGCACCCAGGGCATCGGCGGCATCGGCCAGCGTGCGCAGGGGCCGCGTGGCCACGCGCACGGCCCAGGCGCACAGGGCCACCAGCAATGCCAGCTGCAGCGCCAGCGCGCCCAGCACCCAAGGCCGGATCTGCAGCCGGGGCTCGTCCATGTCCACCGCCAGCGGCGTGCCGTCGGCCAGACGCAGCTGCAGACGCAGCTCGGTGCCGGGCACGCGCGGGTCAATCACTTGGACCGATCGGTCGGCAGGCAGGGTGGCGCCCACGGCGCTGGCGACCTGGCGTGCCAGCGCCGACGGGTCATCGGGCGCGCTGAGCGGCGGAACCAGCGCAAAGCGGTAGTTGCGGCGCGCGAGCCGCTCCACCCACTGCGCGCGCTCGGCGGCGGGCAAACGCTCCAGCATGGCGACGGAGCTGGCCACATCGCTGGCGAAGTACGACACCATGGCCCGCCGCATGGTCATGCCGCGTTCGGTGAAGGCCAGCGCAAACGTCAGCGCGTGGGCCAGAGCCAGGCCCAGGGCCAGCACCAGCAGAATGCGCCCGAACAGCGAGCGCGGCCACTCGCGCAGCGTCATGCCGCAGCCCCTCCGGTCGGGGCCGCCGGGTGCACGTCGGCACAGAACACATAGCCCTCGTTGCGCACCGTCTTGATGTAGCGCGAGCCGCGTGCGCCATCCCCGAGCCGCTGCCGCACGCGGCTTACCAGCAGGTCGATGGAGCGGTCGAACACATCGGCATCGCGCCCCTGGGTGAGCTGCAGCAGCTGGTCGCGCGTGAGGATGCGCTGCGGGTGGTCCAGCAGCACACGCAGCAGGCGGTATTCGGCGCCCGACAGCGCCACCACCGCGCCCGTGGCATCGAGCAGATGGCGCGCCGTGGTGTCCAGCCGCCAGTCGCCAAACGCCAGGTGGCGCGCGGGCTCGGCCACGGCCAGGTTGGGCGGCAGCATGCGCGTGCGCCGCAGCACCGCGTGGATGCGGGCCAGCAGCTCGCGCGCGGCAAAGGGCTTGGTCAGGTAGTCGTCCGCACCCAGCTCCAGGCCCAGGATGCGGTCGGCCTCATCGCTGCGCGCGGTGAGCATGATGATGGGCAGCGGCGGCGCGCCCGGGCTGCGCAGCTCGCGGCACAGTGTGATGCCGTCGGTGCCCGGCAGCATCAGGTCCAGCACCAGCAGATCGATGCGCTGCGTGGCCAGCACCTCGCGCATCTGCCGGCCATCGGCTGCCACACTCACCTGCAGGCCCTGGCGCTGCAGGTATTCGGCTGCCAGCTCGCGGATGCCCGCGTCGTCATCGACGATCAGGAGGTGGTCGGGCCGGGGCGGGGTCGTCATGGCGGCGATTGTCCGGTCTTTGGCGGGGTCGCGCAGCGGCGGCTGCGGGCCTGTATGTATCTGAACTTGTCTGCCGGGCGCCCCGACAAGCGCGCATACCAAAAGCCCCGCGCCCGACAAACCGCCGATACCTGCGCTGGCTTCAATGCGGTCTTCCAGAACTTCACGAGGACCCTTGCCATGAAACCATCGAGATCATTCATTGCCGTGGGCGCGTTGCTGGCCTGGGGCGCGGCACAGGCTGCCAGCGCGCAGGAGGCCGCCGCAGCGCATACCGCCGCCCCCCAGCCCAAGGCACCTTTGGGCCGCTGGATCACTGAAAGCGGCAACCTGGAGGTGGACATTGCCCCCTGCCCCGGCAGCACCGCCCCAGCGCTGTGCGGCAGGGTGGTGCGCGTGCTGGCCAACCGATCCATGAGCGCGCCGGGCGCCGACATGGCGGCGGCCGACGCGCGGCCTGCACTGGGCATGACGCTGCTGTCGGGCTTGCGCCCGGCGGGGGGCGGCAGCAGCGAATACCAGGGCGAAATCTACAACCGCGAGAACGCCAAGACCTACCGCGTGAACCTGACGCCGGCCGAGCCGGAGCAGCTGCTGGTGCACGCGTATGTGGGCATTCCGCTGTTCGGCAAGACGCAGGTGTGGCGCCGCCCGGCGGCCGAACACGGAGGCGGGCAATGACCGTGGCCACCACCACATCACCCTGGCTGGCGGTGGCCGCTGGCATGCTCACCGTGGGCGCGCCCTGCGTGCTGCCCATGCTGCCGGTGGTGCTGGGGGCCTCGGTGGGCGGCGCCGGCTCGGCGCAGCGCACACGCCCGCTGTTCATTGCCCTGGGCTTTGCGCTGTCGTTCGCGGCCGTGGCGCTGCTGTTCAGCAGCTTCACGCAGGTGCTCGGCGTGTCGCAGGAAGGCCTGCGCCAGTTTGCCGCCGTGATGCTGCTGGTGTTTGGCGTGCTCACGGTGTGGCCCCGGCCGTTTCAGTGGCTTAGCCTGCAGGCGGGCGGCGTGCTCAGCCGCGTGGCCAGCCTGGGCATGGGCAGCGGGGGCGGCAGCTGGGGCGGGCTGCTGCTGGGGCTGAGCCTGGGCGCGGTGTGGACGCCCTGCGCAGGGCCCGTACTCGCTTCCATCCTCACCCTCATCGCCACCGAGCCGCCGGGCGTGGGCACGGCGGTGCTGCTGCTGGCGTATTCCACTGGCGCTGCATTGCCCATGCTGGCGATTGCCTATGGCGGCCAGGCCGCGGCCACGCGCGTGCGTCACCTGGCCCGCCACGCACACCGCGTGCAGCAGGCGTTTGGCGTGGTGGTCATCGTCATCGCGCTGGCCATGTTGTGGCAGGTCGATGGGCAGATCACCGCCTGGCTCACGCAGTTCTACCCCTCGGGCTGGGGCGGGCTGTAACCCATCAACGATTGCACGGAGCTTTTCTCATGACATCGCATCTTCACTTCTCGCAGCGCCGTGCGCTGCTCGCCACGGTTGCTGCTGCGTTGGCGGGTCCTGGCTTGGCCAGCGCCGCCAGCCCGGCTGCGGCGCTGCCCGACCTGGGCGCTGCGCCGGAGTTCACCGGCATCGAGCGCTGGTTCCATTCCGAACCGCTGAGCCTGGCGCAGCTGCGCGGGCGCGTGGTGCTGGTGGACTTCTGGACCTACGCCTGCATCAATTGCATCCACACCCTGCCTTACGTGAACCGTTGGGCCGAGCGCTACACGCCCCAGGGCCTCACGGTGGTGGGCGTACACACGCCCGAGTTTCCGTTCGAGCGTTCGGCCAGCAACGTGGAAGCCGCCATGCGCCGCCATGGCGTGAAGCACCCCGTGGCACAGGACAACCGCTACGGCACCTGGAAGGCCTACGGCAACCAGTACTGGCCCGCCACCTACTTGATCGATGCGCAAGGCCGCATTCGCTACAAGCACTTTGGGGAGGGCGAGTATGAGCGCACCGAAGACGTGATCCGCACCCTGCTGGCCGCGCGGGGCTAGGACGTTGCAGGCCCTTCGTTTCTCCATCCCGTCGTTCTCTCATTCGTCCACTCACTTGCAGGACCTTGCACCATGCCCTTCCCTCGCCTTTCATTCGCCCTGGTCAGCCTCGCCGCCACCGCGGCCGCCCTGTGCATGGCATCCGCCAGCCACGCGCAGGCGCCCCAGCTGCCGCCGCCTGACGCCACGCAGCCCGCTGCCACTCAGCTGATGGAGGGCTTTCCGCCGCCGCCCGACAAAATCGTGCGGCTGGCCAACATCCTGAAGTACCCCAACGTGCGCTGGGCCGCGCAGCACCTGCGCGAACTGGGCCCCACGGCCACCATCTGGCGGGGCGGCGGCGCGCCCAGCGCCCTGCCCGCAGCGGCCCGGCAGCTGCCGGACACGCTGGCCTTTGCCGACGACAAGGGTGCCCCCACCACGCTGGCGGACTGGCAAAAAGCCACCTACACCGACGGCCTGCTGGTGCTGCACCAGGGCCGTGTGGTGTACGAGCGCTACCACACCGGCCTGCAGCCGCAGCAGCCGCACGTGCTGTGGTCCATGAGCAAGTCGCTGGTGGGCTTGCTGGTGACAGAACTCATCCAGGAAGGCGCCATTGACGCCAGCGCGCGCATCGCGCGCTACCTGCCCGAGCTGGCCACGAGCGCCTGGGCCGACGCCACCGTGCAGCAGGCGCTGGACATGACCACGGGCGTGAAATACGCCGAGGACTTTGCCGATCCCACGTCCGGCGTCTTCCAGTACCTGGCCGCCGCCGGCCTGCAGCCCGCGCGCCCCGGCAGCAATGTCGCCAAAAGCATGGCCGAGCACCTGCCCACCGTACAGAAGGAGGGCGAGCACGGCACCGCGTTTGCCTACAAATCGGTGGACACGGAAGTGCTGGGCTGGCTGCTGCAGCGCGTGACCGGCAAGAGCTACGCCACGCTGCTGTCCGAGCGCATCTGGTCCAAGCTGGGTGCGCAGGAAGATGCCTATGTGTTTGCCGACGCGAACGGCGGCCAGGTCACCAGCGTAGGCGTGAACGCCACCCTGCGTGACCTGGGCCGACTGGGCGACATGCTGCGTGCCAACGGCCGCTTCAACGGGCAGCAGATCGTCTCACCCGCCACCGTTGCCGAGCTGCGCAAAGGCGCCGACCCCGCGCAGTTCAGCAAGGCCCCCGGCACCGCCCTGCGCGCGGGGTATTCGTACCACAACCAGTGGTGGGTGCCGCACGATGCCGACAGCACCTTGGAAGCCAAAGGCCTGATGGGCCAGCACCTCCACATCAACCCGGCGGCCGAGCTGGTGGTGGTGAAACTCTCCACCCACCCCGTCCCCAACACGGCCTTTACCCATGCGCTGGACCGGCAGGCATTTGCAGCGCTGGCCCGCGCCGTGCGAGCGAACTGAGCGCAAAACGAGCGGGAACTGGGGCGGCTGGGCCGACGCGCGCTAGTTCACCAGCGTGGCCGTCAGCATGATCTCGGGCACCGCGGCCAGTGCCTTTGACAGCGGGCAGTTGGCCTTAGCATCGGCAGCCAGCTTCTGGAACGCATCCTCATCCAGCCCCGGCACCTTGGCCTGCAGGGTGAGCGCAATGCGGTCGATGACAAAACCATCGCCGTCTTTGGACAGCCGCACGCTGGCTGTGGTGTCCACGCTCTCGGTCTTGAAGCCCTGTTTGTCCGCCGCAAACGAAAACGCCATGGTGAAGCAAGCGGCATGCGCTGCGCCCAGGATTTCTTCCGGGTTGGTGCCCTTGCGGTCCTCGCCAAAGCGGCTGGCAAAGCCATACGGGTACTTGTCCAGCGCGCTGGTCTCGGTGCTGACCTGGCCCTGGCCGGCCTTGCCGGCGCCTTCCCAGTGAACGCTGGCTTTCTTTTCGGACATGGTGGCTCCTTGGGTGGTGTGAAGGGATGAAACGGCCCCGCATCACACCACGCAGCGCCCGGCCAGCGTGTGGGACAGCGGCGCAAACCGCTGTCCGCCATCCTCTGGGCTCCACCGCTCAGCGACCGCGCGCCCCGTAGGCGCAGTACCCTGGCTTGGGACTCTTCTTCTGCGGGTGCAGCCGGCACGTCTCGGGCCGCTGGTCGTACACCGTGCACAGCCGCGTCTTCGGGTCCAGAAAGTGGCAGTCCCCATCGGCGCGCCGCGCCATGGTGAACACCACGTTCTTGTGGTTGAAGTGATCGATCAGCCGCGCCTTCTGCAGCCGCTTGGCAATGTGGCGCGGTTCTTCATGCTCGGCCTCGAAGGCATCCACCAGCCCCAGCCGCACCAGGTCAGACACCTGCACCTCCAGCGGCATGGTGCAGCAGTTGGCGGCGCAGGTATTGCACAGGCCGGCGCGGTAACGGGTCCAGGTGTCGAGCCGATCGACGTCGACGATGGCGATGGGGGAGCGCATTTGATTTGCTATGCCAGCAGTGCCGTCAAGGGCACCGCCTCCACTTGGGGTGCCAAGGCATACCGATGTGAGCCAGGGTACACCACATACAGCGCGTCCAGCTTCAGGTCCTCCATCGCAATGCGCATGCTGGGGGTGAGCTTGGGTGCATCGCTGCGCTTGAATTCCACGCCGACCCGCCGGCCGTCCTTGAACAGCAGAAGGTCCAGCTCGGCGCCCTGGTGCGTTGCCCAGAAGTAGGCTTCATCGGGTTGCGCGATGCGCAGGACCTGCTCCAGCGCAAACCCTTCCCAGCTGGCGCCGCTGAGCGGATGCGCCAGCAGTTGCGGCAGGCTGCGGATGCCCAGCAGCGTATGCAGCAGGCCGGTGTCGCGGAAGTAGATCTTGGGTGCCTTGACCTGCCGCTTGGCCAGGTTCGCATGCCACGGCTGGAGCTGGCGAACCATGAACGTTTGCGTCAGGTAGTCCAGGTACCGCCGAACGGTGGGCTCGGTGATCCCCAGCGACCGTGCCGGCTCGGCTGCATTCCATGTCTGGCCGTGGTAGTGGGCCAGCATCTGCCAGAAGCGCGTCATCAAGGGAGCGGGCGCGTTCATGCCCAGCAGCGGCAGATCGCTGCTCACGTGGCGCTGAATGGCGGCGGTGCACCACTGGGCGCTGACTGCGTCATTGTCGGCAAGGTACGCGGCAGGAAACCCCCCTCGCAGCCAGAGCTGCTGCACGGCGGCGGAATCGGTGCCGGTTTCGCCAATGTCGAAGCCGCTGACTTCCAGGGTCACGGCGCGCCCTAAAAGGGATTCGCTCTTGTGCATCACGCGGGGCGAGGCGCTGCCCAGCAGCAGGTACTGGCCGTTCTGGTGCATGTGCCCAGGGCGGTCCATCAGCACCCGCAGCGTCTCGGGCAAGGCGGGCATGTGCTGGACCTCGTCAATCACCACCAGGCCTTGCAGGCCTGCCAGCGTGGTCATAGGGTCTGCCAGCCGCTGGCGTGAGACAGGGTCTTCCAGGTCGAAATACTGGGGGCTGGCCACGTCGATGAAATGCCGCGCCAGCGTGGTCTTGCCCACTTGCCGGGGGCCTACCAGTTCGACTGCACGAAAGGAGGCAAGCAGTCGTGCGAGCTGGTCAATGAGTTGGCGGCGCTGGATTAACATGCCGCCATACTATCAAACACCATGAAAATCGAAAATGCCGCTTTCGATTTTCATGGTGAATGAATGTCCATCAAACGTCGATATTCCCCGCCCGCAGCGCATTCGTCTCAATGAAATCCCGCCGCGGCTCCACCTCGTCCCCCATCAGCATGGTGAACACGCGGTCGGCCTCGATCGCATCCTCGATCTGCACCCGCAGCAGGCGGCGCACCGTCGGGTCCATGGTGGTTTCCCACAGCTGCTCGGGGTTCATCTCGCCCAGGCCCTTGTAGCGCTGGCGGCTGGTGGTGCGTTCGGCTTCGCTGATGAGCCAGGCCATGGCCTGGCGGAAGTCGGCCACCTTTTCCTCCTTGGCCTTGTCGCCTTCGCCGCGCTGCGCCTTGGCGCCCTCGCCCAGCAGGCCGCGGAAGGTGTTGGCGGCTTCGGCCAGGGCGGCGTAGTCGGCGCCGTGCACGAAGTCCTGCGTGAGGATGCTGCTCTTGATGTTGCCGTGGTGGCGGCGGCTGATGCGCAGGATGGGCTTGTCGGTGCGCACGTCAAACTCGCCGGCCACCTCGGGGGGCACGCCGGTGGTGCTCAGCTCGGCCAGCTTGGCCTGCATGGCGATGGCGCTTTGCTCGGCCTCCTGCACGGTGCCGAGCTTCACCTCCACGCCGTCGGCAATGGCGCGCAGGGCCTCCTGGTCCATGAAGGCGGACAGGCGGGCGATGACGGCTTCGGCCGCCTGGTGCTTGCGGGCCAGTTCGGCCAGGGTGTCGCCGCTGAGCACCTGGGGGCTGGCGGCGCCGGTGCTGACGCTGGCGTGGTTCAGTGCAATGCGCAGCAGGTACTGGTCGAGCGCGGGGCCGTCCTTGAGGTACAGCTCTTCCTTGCCGCTCTTGACCTTGTACAGCGGCGGCTGGGCGATGTAGATGTGGCCGCGCTCCACCAGGTCGGGCATCTGGCGGTAGAAGAAGGTCAGCAGCAGCGTGCGGATGTGGGCGCCGTCCACGTCGGCGTCGGTCATGATGATGATGCGGTGGTAGCGCAGCTTGGCCACATCGAAGTCGTCGGCGCCGCTCTTGCCCGATTCGGCGGCGGCCTTGCCGATGCCGGTGCCCAGGGCGGTGATGAGGGTGACGATTTCGTTGCTGGTCAGCAGCTTTTCGTAGCGGGCCTTTTCCACGTTCAGGATCTTGCCGCGCAGGGGCAGGATGGCCTGGAACTTGCGGTCGCGGCCCTGCTTGGCGGAGCCGCCGGCGGAGTCACCCTCCACGATGTAGATCTCGCACAGGGCGGGGTCTTTTTCCTGGCAGTCGGCCAGCTTGCCGGGCAGGCCCATGCCGTCGAGCACGCCCTTGCGGCGCGTCATTTCGCGGGCCTTGCGGGCGGCTTCGCGGGCGCGGGCGGCTTCCACGATCTTGCCGCACAGGATCTTGGCGTCCTGGGGCTTTTCTTCCAGGTAGTCGGTCAGGGCTTTGGCCACGATGTCTTCCACCGGGGCGCGCACTTCGCTGGAGACCAGCTTGTCCTTGGTCTGGCTGCTGAACTTGGGCTCGGGCACCTTCACGCTGAGCACGGCGCACAGGCCTTCGCGCATGTCGTCGCCGCTGACTTCGACCTTGGCTTTCTTGGCCAGCTCGTTCTGCTCGATGTACTTGCCGATCACCCGCGTCATGGCGGCGCGCAGGCCGGTGAGGTGGGTGCCGCCGTCACGCTGCGGGATGTTGTTGGTGAAGCAGAGGACTTGCTCGTTGTAGCCGTCGTTCCACTGCATGGCCACTTCCACGCCGATCTCGGTGCCAGGGATGCCGCCGTAGCTCTCGGCCGGGCGCGCGCCCGTGGCGTGGAAGGCCGTGGGGTGCAGCACCTTCTTGCTGCCGTTGATGAATTCCACAAAGCCCTTGACGCCGCCCGCGCCGGAGAAGTCGTCTTCCTTGCCGCTGCGTTCGTCGATCAGGCGAATGCGCACGCCGTTGTTCAGGAACGAGAGTTCGCGCAGGCGCTTGGCCAGGATTTCGTAGTGGAAGTCGTTGTTTTCCTTGAAGATCTCGGTGTCGGGCAGAAAGTGCACTTCGGTGCCGCGCTTTTCGGTGGCGCCGGTGACCTTCATGGGGCTGACTTCAAAGCCGTCCACGGTCTGCAACAGGCGGTCTTGCACGAAGCCGCGCGCAAACTCCAGCTGGTGCACCTTGCCGTCGCGGCGCACCGTCAGGCGCAGCCAGCGCGAGAGCGCGTTCACGCAGGAGACGCCCACGCCATGCAGGCCGCCCGAGACCTTGTAGCTGTTCTGGTTGAACTTGCCGCCCGCGTGCAGTTCGGTCAGGGCAATCTCGGCAGCACTGCGCTTGGGCTCGTGCTTGTCGTCCATCTTCACGCCGGTGGGGATGCCGCGGCCGTTGTCTGTGACGCTGATGGAGTTGTCGGTGTGGATGGTGACGACGATGTCGTCGCAGTGGCCGGCCAGTGCTTCGTCGATGGAGTTGTCGACCACCTCGAACACCAGGTGGTGCAGGCCGGTGCCGTCGGACGTGTCGCCGATGTACATGCCGGGGCGCTTGCGCACGGCCTCCAGGCCTTCCAGGATGGTGATGGCGCCTTCGCCATAGCTGTCGCTGGCGCCGGGCTGGTGGGCGTCGATCTTGGGGGTGGGAACAGGCTCACCCGTGCCGTTGGGGGCTTGCTCGGGCAGGTTGGTGTCAGCGGTCATGGTGGGCCTTGGGATCCGTGCATGGAAGCCTGCGGGGGCTTCCAAAATGTTCAATGGTCAAATCAGGCTCCAGCGCTTATCAGTAAATCGCCGGAAGCTATCAAAATGATAGCATTTATCAGGCACGCGGCGCGGCGGGCGCAAGGGGCACGCCGTCCGCCGCCCATCAAATGCGCATGGGCATCACGACATATTTGAAGCTGTCGTTGTCGGGGATGGTGATCAGCGCGGAGCTGTTGCCGTCCGAGAGTTCCACCTTCACCATGTCCTGGCCCATGTTGGCCAGGGCGTCGATGAGGTAGGTGACGTTGAAGCCGATCTCGATGGTGTCGCCACCGTAGTCGATGTCGAGCTCGTCCACGGCCTCTTCCTGCTCGGCGTTGTTGGACGCCACGCGCAGCGTGCCGGGCTCGATGTTCAGGCGCACGCCCTTGAACTTGTCGCTGGTCATGATGGCCGTGCGCTGCAGGCTGGCCAGGAGCGGGGCGCGGCCCAGGGTGACGCTGTTCTTGTGGTTCTTGGGGATCACGCGGTTGTAGTCGGGGAACTTGCCTTCCACCAGCTTGGTGACGAACTCCATCCCGCCAAAGGTGAACTTGGCCTGGTTGTTGGCAAACTGCATCTCGATGTGGGGCTGGTTCTCGCCGCCCGCATCGCTGAGCAAGCGCTGCAGCTCGATCACCGTCTTGCGCGGCAGGATGACTTCCTGCTTGGGCACTTCCACGTCCAGCTGGCTGCTGGCAAACGCCAGGCGGTGGCCGTCGGTGGCAACCAGGCTCAGGGTCTTGCCCTCGGCCACGAACAGGATGCCGTTCAGGTAGTAGCGGATGTCCTGCACGGCCATCGCGAAGCTCACCTGGCCCAGCAGGTCCTTGAGCACCTTTTGCGGCACGCTGAACGCGGGGCCGAAGGCGGCGGACTCCTGCACCAGCGGGAAGTCCTCGGCCGGCAGGCTCTGCAGGGTGAAACGGCTCTTGCCGCCCTTCAAGATCAGCTTGGACTGCTGCGACTCCAGGCTCACGGTCTGGTCGCCGGGCATGGTGCGCAGGATGTCGATGAGCTTGCGCGCCCCCACGGTGGTGGTGAAGTCGCCGGTGTCGCCGCCCAGCTCGGCGGTGGTGCGGATCTGGATTTCGAGGTCGCTGGTCGTCAGCTGCAGGGCATTGCCCGTCTTGCGGATCAGCACATTGGCCAGGATGGGCAGCGTGTGCCGCCGTTCCACGATGCCCGCCACGGATTGCAGAACCGCGAGAACCTTGTCTTGTGTTGCCTTCAGGACGATCATGTCTTCAACCTCTTGTGGATTTTGGAACGGTGCTTGGACAGCTGCGCAGGTCGTGCATCCCCCCGCTGCCTAACCCGCCATTTTGCCCGTTTAACTGCCCATTGAACGGGCGCTGACCGCTCGGTGCTTTTCCCACGCGCCTTCAGCCTTTCAGCGTCTGCTCCAGCACATGCAGCTGCTGGTTCAACTCGGTCAGCTGCTGGCGCTCGCCGGCGATCTTGCGCACGGCATGCAGCACGGTGGTGTGGTCGCGCCCGCCGAACAATTCTCCGATCTCCGGAAGGCTCTTTTGCGTCAGCTCCTTGGCCAGGTACATCGCAATCTGGCGCGGGCGGGCAATGCTGGCCGGGCGCTTCTTGCTGTACATGTCGGCAACCTTGATCTTGTAGTAGTCGGCCACCGTCTTCTGAATGTTTTCCACACTGATCTGCCGGTTCTGGATGGACAGCAGGTCGCGCAGCGCCTCGCGGGCGAGCTGGATGGAGATTTCCTTCTGGTTGAAGCGCGAGTACGCCAGGATCTTGCGCAGCGCGCCTTCCAGCTCGCGCACGTTGGAGCGCACGTTCTTGGCCACGAAGAAGGCGACTTCCTCGGGCATCTCCGTGCCTTCCACGCGGGCCTTGTTGATCAAAATGGCCACGCGCATTTCCAGCTCGGGCGGTTCGATGGCCACGGTGAGGCCCGAGTCGAAGCGCGACACCAGCCGCTCGTGGATGTTGGCCAGGCCCTTCGGGTACGTGTCCGAGGTCATCACGATGTGCGACTTCTTGGCCAGCAGGGCCTCGAACGCGTTGAAGAATTCCTCCTGCGTGCGGTCCTTGTTGGCAAAGAACTGCACGTCGTCGATCAGCAGCAGGTCCAGCGAGTGGTAGCGCTCCTTGAACTCGTCGAAGGTGCGGCGCTGGTAGGCCTTAACCACATCCGACACGAACTGCTCGGCATGGATGTAGAGAACTTTGGCGTCCGGCTTGTCCTGCAGCAGGCGGTTGCCCACCGCATGCACCAGGTGGGTCTTGCCCAGGCCCACCCCGCCGTAGATGAACAGCGGGTTGTAGAGGTGGCCGGGCGACCCGGCCACGTGCATGGCCGCCGAGCGGGCCATGCGGTTGGCCGTGCCCTCCACCAGCGTCTCGAACGTGAGGGCGGCATTGAGCCGGTTGCGGAAGGCGCCAGCCGGCGCCTCCTCGGCATGGCCCGAGGGTCCTTCGGCGGCTGCCGGCGCACTGGTGGGCTCGGCCGCCGCCGGGCGAACATAAGTACGGGCGACGGATTCACGCTGAGCAAGCGCTAACTCCAGTGCCACGGGCTGGCCATACAGGCCTTCGAGCAGGGCGGCAATGCGGCCGGCGTACTGGGCGCGAATCCAGTCGAGCTTGAAGCGGTTGGCCACGAGCACCGTGACCTTGGAAAAATCCTCGGCCACCTGGGCGACCAGGGGCTTGATCCAGGTGTTGAACTGCTGCTCGGGAAGGTCTTGTGCCAGCTGCTCTACGCAGGCTTGCCACAGGCCCTGCCCGGCGTCCGCGCCGGGCGATTGCTGGGAGCCGTGGGAGGGTTCCTCGGTCATTTCGGAGTGATTCTTGTTGTGGATAGGAGGAACGGGACTGGGCGGCGGATTGTAGCTTGTCCAGGGAGTTATCCACAACGCGGCGGCCGGCCGCCCCCGCCGCCCGCAGGGCCGGCGCGCCGGGGCCCGCAGCGCCAGGAGGAAGAGCGGTCCAAGGGCTTCACGCGCCCAGGGGCATTGCCAGTCGGCAACAAGCCTGCGATAATTGCGGGTTTCCCTGAATGTGTTCAGGGTGATTTGACCCGGCGCGCCGTTGTTTCTGCTTTCCGACTTGCAGTCGGGGCAGGGGTTCAAGAGCAGCAGTCCGGAACTGAACCTCAAGGAATAGCACCATGAAACGTACTTACCAGCCCTCCAAGACGCGCCGCGCGCGCACCCACGGTTTCCTCGTCCGCATGAAGACCCGCGGCGGCCGTGCTGTCATCAACGCACGCCGCGCCAAGGGCCGCAAGCGCCTGGCCGTCTAAGGCCGTTTCGGACCACAGCCTGCCCCCCGGTTTGTGCCGTCGGGTTCCAGACGGGGCGCCTGCATGCAACGGCTGAAAACCCGTCCGCAGTTTCAGGCCGCCATGGCGGGGGGCACGGTCTCCCGCACGGCGCATTTTGCGCTGCACCGCCTGGCGCTGGACGCCGGCGGTGGCGGCACTGCCAGCCAGGCTGGCGCGACGGACTCCACAGGGCCCGGCTCCTTGCCTTTAACGCAAGGGCCGCAGGCCCTGTTTGCCGTGCCGGACGTCTGGCTGGGCGCCATGGTGCCCAAGCGCTGGGCGCGCCGGGCCGTCACGCGCAACACCATCAAGCGCCAGATCTACACGGTGGGCGCCTCGTTCGAAGCGCGGCTTCCGCGGGCCGCCCACGTGGTGCGGCTGCGCACCGCGTTTGACCGCAAGCAGTTCATCAGCGCCACGTCCGATCAGCTCAAGCAGGCGGTGCGCGCAGAGCTGCTGCAGCTCTTCGCCCACGCGGCCCGGCGCACCTCCGTGCCCGCGCCAACGGCGGCCATCGCACCGGCCCGCCCCCGCGTTGCCGAGGAGCCCGCGCCATGATGCGCCGCCTGTTGATCGGCATCGTCAAAGGGTACCGGCTGTTCCTCAGCCCCTGGCTGGGCTCGGCCTGCCGCTTTGAGCCGACCTGCTCCGCCTACTCGCTGCAGGCGCTGGAACAGCATGGCGCGGCGGCCGGCAGCTACCTCACGGTGCGCAGGCTGGTACGCTGCCACCCCTGGTGTGACGGGGGCCACGACCCGGTCCCGCAACAATTGCCGCGCAGCCTGCGGCTTTTCTCGCGGCTTTCTGAAGAATCCACCACCCCCCAACCATCCTCACCGAAGAAGTCTTCATGAACGACATTCGCCGCACCATCCTGTGGGTGATTTTTGGCTTTTCCATGGTTTTGCTGTGGGACAAGTGGCAGCTGCACAATGGGAAGAAGGCCACGTTCTTCCCGTCTCCGGCCGCGGTGACGGCGCCTGCCGCAACGGGCGCCGCGCCCGGGACCACGGGTGCTGGCGCAGCCAGCGTGCCCGCATCCAGCAGCACGCCGGTGGCCGCTGCCGCCCAGGGCGCTTCGGCCGTTCCGGGCCAGCCCGCTACCCCGGCCGCCCCTGCTGCGCGCGAGCGCGTGGAGGTCAAGACCGACCTGTACCGCCTGACGTTCGACAGCGAGGGCGGCTCGCTCACCCACGCGGAGCTGCTGCAGCACGCGGACATGGTGGACAAGACGCGCAAATTCCAGCTGCTCGACGAGAGCGCGCAACGCGTGTACGTGGCGCAGACGGGCCTGATCGGGGGCAAATTCCCCACGCACAAGACCGTCATGACGGCCGTGCCCGGCCCGCGCGAGCTCAAGGACGGCGAGGACGAGATCAGCATCCGCTTCGAATCCCCGGTGATGGACGGCCTCAAGCTGGTGAAGACCTGGACGGTCCGGCGCGGCGCCTACGACATCGCGGTGAAGCATGAAATCGTCAACACCGGCACCGCCGCCGTGGCGCCGCAGCTGTACCTGCAGCTGGTGCGTGACGGCAACAAGCCGCCCGGCGAGTCGTCGTTCTACTCCACCTTCACCGGCCCCGCGGTCTACACCGAAGCCAAGAAGTACCAGAAGATCGAGTTCAAGGACATCGAGAACGGCAAGGTCGACATCCCCAAGGAGTCCCCCAACGGCTACGTGGCTATGGTGCAGCACTACTTCGCCACGGCCTGGCTGCTGGCCGACGGCACGGCGCGCGAGCCGTTTGCCCGCAAGGTGGACACCAACCTGTACGCCGTGGGCATGCTCACCGCGCTGGGAAGCATCGAACCCGGCGCCACCAAGACGCTGGACGCGCGCCTGTTCGCCGGCCCGCAGGTCGAGACCATGATGGAGAAGCTCTACCCCGGGCTGGAACTGGTCAAGGACTACGGCTGGCTGACCATCCTGTCCAAGCCGCTGTACTGGCTGCTCGACCAGCTGCACAAGCTGCTGAACAACTGGGGCTGGTCCATCGTGGCGCTGGTGCTGCTGCTGAAGATTGCGTTCTACTGGCTCAACGCCAAGGCCTACGCCAGCATGGCCAAGATGAAGGCCATCAACCCGCGCATCATGGAAATGCGCGAGCGCCTGAAGGACAAGCCGCAGCAGATGCAGCAGGAGATGATGCGCATCTACCGCGAGGAGAAGGTCAACCCGATGGGCGGCTGCTTCCCCATCATGATCCAGATCCCCGTGTTCATTGCGCTGTACTGGGTGCTGCTGTCCAGCGTGGAAATGCGCAATGCGCCCTGGATCGGCTGGATCCACGACCTGTCCACGCCCGACCCGTTCTTCATCCTGCCCCTCTTGATGACGGCCAGCTCGCTGCTGCAGACGGCCCTGAACCCCGCGCCGCCGGATCCGATGCAGGCCAAGATGATGTGGTTCATGCCCCTGATCTTCAGCGTGATGTTCTTCTTCTTCCCGGCCGGCCTGGTGCTGTACTGGCTGACGAACAACCTGCTGTCGATTGCGCAGCAGTGGATCATCAACACCCGCATGGGCGTGCCGCCGCAATTCAACTTGCCGAAATTTAAGTAACCCCCTGAGCGGCTGCGCCGCTTCCCCCTTTCTCTCGCGCTGCGCGCGGGAAGGGGGGCGACACCAGCGCGGCGGGGCGGCCCTTGCGCGGTGTCCCCGCGCCTGGGTCGCGCCAGTTTTTTGGTGCCTTTACCCTATCAACTGCCCCCATGCTTGCCCGCCACCACGATCCCATCGTCGCCATCGCCACGGCCCCCGGGCGCGGGGCTGTCGGCATCGTGCGGGTGTCGGGCAAGGGGCTTGCGGCGCTCGTCCAGGCGCTGTGCGGGCGGGCGCTCAAGCCCCGCGAGGCCACCTACCTGCCGTTTAGGGACGCGCGGGGCCAGGCCATCGACCAGGGGCTGGCGCTTTACTTCCCCGGCCCGCACAGCTACACCGGCGAGGATGTGCTGGAGCTGCAGGCCCACGGCGGCCCCGTGGTGCTGCAGCTGCTGCTGGCGCGCTGCCTGGAGGCGGGGGCCGCCCCCGATCCGGCCACGGGCCAGCCGTGCCTGCCGGGTCTGCGGGTGGCGCAGCCCGGCGAGTTCACGGAGCGCGCCTTTCTCAACGACAAGATCGACCTGGCCCAGGCCGAGGCCATTGCCGACCTGATCGACGCCAGCACGGAGGCGGCGGCGCGCAGCGCGAGCCGGTCGCTCACCGGCGCCTTCTCGGCCGAGATTCACGCCCTGCGCGATGCGCTCATCCACCTGCGCATGCTGGTGGAGGCCACGCTGGATTTTCCTGAAGAGGAAATCGACTTCCTGCGCAAGGCAGATGCGCGCGGCCAGCTATCAAATTTGCAGCAAACGCTGGCATCGGTGATGCAGCGGGCGCGCCAGGGCGCGCTGCTGCGCGAGGGCATCAAGGTCGTCATCGCCGGGCAGCCCAACGCGGGCAAGAGTTCGCTGCTCAATGCGCTGGCCGGCGCCGAGCTGGCCATCGTGACGCCCATAGCGGGCACCACGCGCGACAAGGTGCAGCAGACCATCCAGATCGAGGGCGTGCCCCTGCACATCATCGACACGGCCGGCCTGCGGGAAAGCGACGATGCGGTGGAGCGCATCGGCATCGCCCGGGCCTGGGAGGCCATTGCCGGCGCCGACGCGGTGCTGTTCTTGCATGACCTGGAACGCCTGGGCCTGCCGGAATACGCCGCCGGCGACGCCGACATCGCCAGCGCCCTGGCGCAGAAGCTGCCCGGGAGCATCCCCGTGATCGATGTCTGGAACAAGCTGGACAGCGCCCCGGACGCCGCCGCCGCGCAGGCGCGGGCGGGCGTGTGCCTGTCCGCCCGCACGGGCGAGGGCCTGGACCGGCTGCGGCGCCAACTGCTGGAGGTGGCGGGCTGGCAGTCCGCGCCCGAAGGCCTGTACCTGGCGCGGGCGCGGCATGTGCAGGCTCTGCAGGCCGTGGGGCAGCACCTGCAGGAGGCCGCCGACCAGTTGCAGGCGCAGGGCCCGGCGCTGGACCTGCTGGCGGAAGAGCTGCGGCTGGCGCAGAACGCGCTGAACACCATCACCGGCGAGTTCAGTTCGGACGACCTGCTGGGCGTCATCTTTTCCAGCTTCTGCATCGGCAAATAGGCGCCGTCCCGGCTGCGGAGGGTGGGCGCCCGCTCCGGCTGCGGCGTGGGCGCCACCGTTGGTCGCCTATGTTGTAAAGGGACGTAAACAGTGCTTGTGCGCAATCTGTAACAGGGGTAGCTTCGGCGGACCATGAATGTCCCCACGCCCGTTGTTTCCAAGGTCGACCTCCAAGGCCTGATTGCCGCCATCAGCCAAGCCAGCGCGGACGACAGCATGACCAACCCCCTGTCGAGCGCGCAGTGGGACGTGCTTTCGTCCTACCTGCTGCCGGTGGTGCTCCCGGCCGGGCAGATCCTGTTCAGCCAGGGCACGACCGACCGCACGCTGTACCTGGTGGAGAGCGGCAACCTCAGCGTCCACTACCAGGACGAAAAGGAGCGGCTGCGGCTGGCCATCGTGGGCGCAGGCTCCGTGGTGGGCGAGGGCGCCTTCTTCTCCCACCGTACGCGCAGCGCCACGGTGCAGGCCAGCGTGCCCTGCAAGCTGTGGAGCCTGACGGCTATCCGCTTCACCGAACTGTCCAACCGCCAGCCGGCCATTGCGCTGGGCCTGGTGATGGCTGTGGGCGCGGTGCTGGCCAAGCGGCTGGGCAACCGCCGCCGCCGCGTTGCGGCGACCTGACAGCGCGCTGCCGCACGGGCAGTTGGCAGCGCATGCGGCGCTGGAACCGGTACACATCAAGTTACACTCGATCGGCATTTTTTTGGCGCCGCCGTTCCGTAGAAAGCAAGCCATGTCCCTGTTCAGTTGGTTCAGCCGCAAACCCGCCCCCGCCAAACCCCGGACCCAGGCCGAACCGTCGGGCCTGTTGAATGCCGACGCCACCGTGCCGCTGGCGGGCCGGCAGGGCAAGCCGCTGCTGGACCCCGTGCCGCCCGAGCATGCGGCCAATCGCAAGAACGAGCGCATGGAGCGCCGCGAACTGCTCTACACCGTGGTGCGCGATGCCATGGTGCGCGCCGGCGTCCTGTCGGCCAGCTACAAGTTCAAGGTGCTCTCGCTGGACCAGCGCGGGCGGCAGTTCCTGGTGATGATGGACCTGGCCCGCGAATACGGCGGCGAGACCGTGCGGCTGTCGGAGATCGAGGCCCTGATCGCCCAGACGGCCAAGACCCGCTACGACATCCTGGTGACGGCGGTGTACTGGCGCATCAACGACCATGTGGCGGTGGGGATTCCCCAAAAGGGCGTGGCGCCCCAGGGGGCCGGCCTGCAGGCGGCGCCCGCGGCCGCCCGGCGCCCGGCAACAACGCCCGTGCCGGCCACGCCTGCTGCCCGCGCGCAGGACGCCGTGCCCCTGCCCCTCGCCTCGGCCCCGGCGCCCTTGCGCGCCGCCGCCAGCGAAGGCCCGCTGCTGCGGCCCGCGCCGGCCCCCGCGGCACCGCTGCGGGCCGCCCCGCGCTACGAACCGATCGAGGCGGACGAGGTGGCTGCGTTCAAGCGCGCTCTGGCCGCCGCGGCGAGCACCACCGCTGCCGCTGCCCCTGCAGGCGCCCGGCCCGGTGTTCCGGTGCAGTCGGGGCCGCTGCTGCCCCCGTCGCAGCCCACGGGCTTTGAAGATACTGAAATGCCGGGTGTCGAGCGGGGTCCGGACCTGAGCACCACCCAGTACGGCGAGCTGAACTGAGCGCGGGTCGTCCTACCCCGCGGCGGCGCGCAGCACCCGCCAGACGCACATGCCGCCCGGGGTGCTCAGGCGCTCAGGCATTGAGTGGCCGGTTCAGTGGCCGGCGAAGTCCACCAGCGTGTACAGCGAAAGCCCGGATTCCCGCAGGCGCTGCGAGCCGCCCAGCTCGGGCAGGTCCACGATGGCCGCGCCTTCGGTGACGGTGGCGCCCAGCTTCTCCAGCAGCTTGCGGCCGGCCATCATGGTGCCGCCCGTGGCGATCAGGTCGTCAATCAGCAGCACCCGGTCGCCCGGCTTCACGGCATCGGTGTGCAACTCCACCGTGGCGCTGCCGTACTCCAGCTCGTAGGTCTCTTCCACGGTGGTGAACGGCAACTTGCCCTTCTTGCGGATGGGCACGAAGCCCACGTTCAGCTCGTAGGCCACCACGGCGCCCAGGATGAAGCCGCGCGCATCCAGCCCCGCCACCACGTCCGGCCGCAGGGCCTTGTCCATGTAACGGTGCACGAAGGCGTCGATCAGCACCCGGAACACCTTCGGGTCCTGCAGCAGGGGCGTGATGTCCCGGAACTGCACGCCCGGCGCGGGCCAGTCCGGTACCGTGCGGATGTGCTGGCGAAGGTATTCGTTCACGCTGAGGGGCTGCATGGGCGGGCTCGGTAGCAAGAAGACAAAAGGACGATGGGCGGGGCGGCGTCCAGGGCCGCCGTTCGCCGCAGGGAGTGTATCCAGCCGCCAGCGCCTTGCGGCCGGGGAGCATCCATCCGGCGGCACGGCGGTGGCGGGGTTCAGTCAGCGCAAAACGCTACAAACAATATAGCTGCTTGCGCAATACAGACGGGTGCTGGGGACCGATTTTGCCTAAAACCTCATATCCGTCGCAACCACCGCCGCAGCCGCTACCCGCGCAGCAGCTTGTCCTCGGCCAGCGCCAGCGCGGCCGGGTGGCCCGAGAGCACCAGCGTGTCCCCGGCGGCCAGCAGGGCGCCATCCACCGCCGCGCTCACGTGGCCGTCGCCGCGCCGCAGGTTGACCACCTGCACCCCCATGGCAGGCAGCGCCAGCTGGCCCAGCGTGCGGCCGAGGGCGGTGGCGCCGGGCGGCAGGTTCAGCGTGGACAGGCGCTCCTGGTCACGCTCGTTCGTGGTGTCGTCGTCTGCGCCATGAAAATAGCCGCGCAGCAGGTTGTAGCGCGCATCGCGCTGGTCCTGCACCAGGCGCAGCACGCGGCGCATGGGCACGCCGACCAGCGCCAGCGCGTGGCTGGCCAGCATGAGCGAGCCCTCGATGGCCTCGGGCACCACCTCGGTGGCGCCCGCTTCCTGGAGCTTGTCGAGGTAGAGGTCGTCCTGCGTGCGCACCACCACGGGCACCTGGGGCGCGTGGGCGCGGGCGTTGGCCAGCACCTTCAGCGCGGCGGGCACGTCGATGTAGGTCACGGCCACGGCGCTGGCGCGCACCAGCCCGGCAGCCATGAGCGCCTGCAGGCGCGTGGCGTCGCCATACACCACGGAGTCGCCGGCCGCGGCGGCCTGGCGCACGCGGTCCGGGTCCAGGTCCAGCGCCATGTAGGGGATGCTTTCGCGCTCCAGCATGCGCGCCAGGTTCTGACCGCACCGCCCGTAGCCGCAGATGATGACGTGCTTGTTGGTGTTGATGGACTTGCGCGCAATGCTGGTCATCTGCAGCGACTGCTGCAGCCAGTCGCTGGCCACCAGCTTCATCACGATGGGGTTGCTGTACATGATGAGGAACGGCGTCGCCAGCATCGACAGCACCATGGCCGCGAGAATGGGGTTCATCAGGGCCGGCTGCACCAGGCCGTTGGCCTGCGTCAGCGACAGCAGCACGAAGCCGAACTCCCCGGCCTGCGCCAGGTACAGGCCCGTGCGCAGGGCCACGCCCGTGGTGGCGCCCATGCCGCGCGCCAGCACCAGGATGAGAGCCAGCTTCAGCACCAGCGGCACCGTGAGCAGCCCCAGCACCAGCGCCCAGCGGTCCACCAGGATGTGCCAGTCCAGCATCATGCCGATGGTGATGAAGAACAGCCCGAGCAGCACGTCGTGGAAAGGCCGGATGTCGGTGCCCACCTGGTGGCGGTATTCGGTTTCGGACACCAGCACGCCCGCGATGAACGCGCCCAGCGCCAGGCTCAGCCCGGCCAGCTCGGTCAGCCAGGCGAGCCCCAGCGTGATCAGCAGCAGGTTGAGCATGAACAGCTCGTCGCTCTTGCGGCGCGCCACCAGCGTGAGCCACCAGCGCATCAGCCGCTGGCCGCCGGTGAGCAGCAGCCCGACCAGCACCGTTGCCTTGACCAGCGCCCAGGCCAGCGCCGTGAGCAGCTGATCCGACGACGAGCCCAGCGCCGGGATCAGCACCAGCAGCGGCACCACGGCCAGGTCCTGGAACAGCAGAATGCCCATCACGCGCCGGCCATGCTCGCTCTCCAGCTCGGCGCGCTCGGCCATCAGCTTGACCACGATGGCGGTGCTGCTCATGGCCATCACGCCCGACAGCGCCAGGGCGGTCTGCCATCCGATGTCCCACACCCCGCCGGCCCAGCGCGCCAGCACCAGGGCTGCGCCCGTGACCACGGCCATGGTCAGCACCACCTGCATCAGCCCCAGCCCGAACACCTGCCGGCGCATGGCGCGCAGCTTGGGCAGGCTGAATTCCAGGCCGATGGCGAACATGAGGAACACCACGCCGAATTCGCCCAGGTGCCGCACGCCCTCGGAGTTCTGGGCCAGCGCCAGCGCGTGGGGGCCAATGAGCACGCCGGCCGCCAGATAGCCCAGCATGGGCGGCAGCTTGAGGCTGCGGCAGGCCACCACGCCCAGCACCGCGGCCAGCAGGTAAAGCAGTGTGAGGGCAAGGGAGGACATGGTTCGATGCTATCCGAGCCGCACCCTCCGTTCACCAATTTTCGCGCCGTGGGCCAAGGGCCCGGCCCCCGCTGGGGAAAGCCGCCTCTGCGGGGCCCCGGGCGCCGTGCGATCGATAGAATCGCCCGGATGACCGCACCTGCCTTGCCCCCCCTGGATACCGACAAAGTCCTGCGACTGGCCCGGGACACGTTCGATATCGAGGCCGCGGCCGTGCTGGGCCTGAAGGCCCGGGTCGGCGACTCTTTCCTCCAGGCGGTGCAGGCCATCCTGGCCGTGCGCGGCCGGGTGGTGGTGATGGGCATGGGCAAGAGCGGGCACATCGGCCGCAAGATCGCGGCCACGCTGGCCTCCACCGGCACCCCGGCCATGTTCGTCCACCCGGCCGAGGCCAGCCATGGCGACCTGGGCATGATCAAGCCCGTCGACCTGGTGCTGGCCGTTTCCAACAGCGGCGAGGTGGACGAAGTCACCTCGCTGCTGCCCGTCATCAAGCGCCTCGGGGCCACGCTGATCGCGATGACGGGGCGCGCCGGCTCCACCCTGGCCCGACATGCGGACATCGTGCTGGACAGCGGCGTGGAGCGCGAAGCCTGCCCGCTGCAGCTGGCGCCCACCGCCAGCACCACGGCGCAGCTGGCCCTGGGCGATGCCCTGGCCGTGGCCCTGCTGGACGCGCGCGGGTTCCGCCCCGAAGACTTCGCGCGCTCCCATCCGGGCGGCTCGCTGGGCCGCAAGCTGCTGACGCATGTCAGCGACGTGATGCGCAGCGGGCCGGAAATCCCGCAGGTGCCGCCCCAGGCGTCGTTCAGCGAACTCATGCGCGAGATGAGCACCAAGGGCCTGGGCGCCTCGGCCATCGTGGACGCCGCGGGGCTGGTGCTGGGCATCTTCACCGACGGCGACCTGCGCCGGCGCATCGAAGCGGGTGCCGACCTGCGCACCGCGACCGCCGCCGAGGTGATGCACCCCAACCCCCGCCGCATTGCCCCCGACGCCCTGGCCGTGGACGCCGCCGAGCTGATGGAAGCACACGCGATCACCAGCGTGCTGGTGGTGGACGCCACGGGCGCGCTCACCGGCATCGTGCACATTGGCGACCTCATGCGTGCGAAAGTCATATGAGCCCCGCGAAAGCGATGCCCCCTGCAATGACTTCTCCCGTGCTGCAATTTCCCGCCGAACTGCTGCTGCGCGCGCAGGACGTGCGCGTGGCGTTTTTCGACGTGGACGGCGTGCTGACGGACGGCGGCCTGTACATCAGCGAGTCGGGCGAGACCCTCAAGCGCTTCCACACCCTTGATGGGCATGGCCTCAAGCTGCTGCAGCGCGCGGGCATCACCCCGGCAGTGATTACCGGGCGCGATTCCCTGCCCCTGCGCGTGCGGCTCAAGGCCCTCGGGGTCGAGCATGCGGTCTTTGGCACGGAAGACAAGCGCCCCGCCGCCGAGCAGATCCTGGCCAGCCTGGGCTGCAACTGGTCCCAGGCCGCCGCCATGGGCGACGACTGGCCCGACCTGCCGGTGCTGCGGCGCAGCGCCCTGGCCTGCGCCCCCGCCAACGCGCAGGCCGAGGTGCGCCACGCCGCCCACTTTGTGACGCAGGCACGCGGCGGCGACGGCGCGGCGCGCGAGCTGTGCGACCTGCTGCTGGTGGCCACCGGCCGCTACGCCGCCTTGCTGGCGGACTACACCGCATGAGCCGCTCCCACGCCACCGTCCGGCACCGCAAGGCAAAGGTTCGCCCGTGACCCCCGTGAAACGCAACATGCTCCGCCAAGCCTGGGAACAGTTCTCGCTGTACCTGCCCGTCGTGCTGATGGGGCTGCTGGCCCTGGGCACCTGGTGGCTGGTGCGCAACGCGCCCATGCCGCTGCTGCCGGCCACCCAGCGCCAGCCCGCACACCAGCCCGACTACTTCATGAAGTCGTTCTCGGTGAAGAGCTTTGACGCCACCGGCCGCCTGCAAAGCGAAGTCCAGGGCGACGAAGCGCGCCACTACCCCGACACTGACACGCTGGAGATCGACCGCGCGCACATGCGCTCGGTCACGCCCACGGGGCGCCGCACAGTGGCCACCGCCGACCGCGCCCTGACCAACGCCGACGGGTCCGAGGTACAGCTGTTCGGCAACGCCATCGTCACCCGCGAACCCCTGCCGCCCAAGGCCGGTGCGCCCGCCCAGCCGCGCCTGGAGTTCCGCAGCGAATTCCTGCACGCCTACACCCAGACCGAACGCGTGCGCTCGGACCGCCCCGTGATCCTCACCCGGGGCGACGACCGCTTCACGGCCGACGGCATGGACTACGACAACCTCGAACAGGTGCTGCAGCTGCGCGGACGCGTGCGCGGGGTGCTCCAGCCTGGGACGGCCCGGCGGTAGCCCCGGTACGGCCGCCCCTGCACCCACCCCACCGCCTCCCAGCGCACGCCCCCACCCACCATGGCCTCTCCCCTCGTCTTCATCACCGGGGCCTCCAGCGGCATCGGCCAGGCCCTGGCCCTGCGGTTCCACCGGGCCGGCTACCGGCTGGCCCTGGTCGCCCGGCGAACGGATGCCATAAAAATCTGGTCCGACGCCCATGGAATCAGCGCAGACAGCTATGAAATTTATAGCGCAGATGTGGCAGTGACCGACAGCATCGTCGCGGCCGGCGAAGCCTGCCTGGCGCGGCAGGGCGTGCCCGACGTCGTCATCGCCAACGCCGGCATCAGCGTGGGCATCGACACCGCCGTGCGGGACGACATCGACGTGATGGCGCGCACCTTTGCCATCAACAACATCGGCGTGGCGGCCACGTTCCATCCCTTTGTCACGGCCATGGCCCAACGGGGCAGCGGCACCCTGGTGGGCATCGGCAGCGTGGCCGGCATCCGGGGGCTGCCGGGGCACGGCGCGTACTGCGCCAGCAAGGCGGCGGTCATCAGCTACTGCGAAAGCCTGCGCGGCGAAATGCGCCCACACGGCGTGCGCGTGGTGACCCTGTCACCCGGCTACATCGACACGCCGCTGACGCAGCAGAACCGCTACCGCATGCCCTTCCTGATGCAGCCGGACGATTTCGCGGACCGCGCCTTCCGCGCCATTGCCGGGGGCGTGAGCTACCGCGTCATCCCCTGGCAGATGGGCGTGGTGGCCAAGGTGCTGCGCCTGCTGCCCAACGCCGTCTTCGACAAGCTGCTGGCCGGCCGCCCGCGCAAGCGGCGCCAGCACGAGTAAACACGGAGCGCGCTGGGCGCGCCCGCCCCCGAGGCACGCCCGCCGTGCGCCCATGAAAAAAGCCCCCGAGGGGGCTTTCCTTGCAGGCAGAGCGCCAGCGGGGTCCGGCATCAGTAGCCGCCGTTGCCGCCACCGTAACCGCCACCACCGCTGCGGCCGCCGCCGCCGCCATTGCGGGAACCGGAGCCGTAGGGGCTGCGAAAGCCGCCTTCGCTGCGGCCGCCGTAGCCACCGCCGCCGCCTTCACGGCCGCCACCGTAGCCGCCGCCACCGCCGCCTTCACGGCCACCGCCATAGCCGCCACCGCTGCGGCCACCGCCGCCGAAGCCACCACCGCCACCGCCAAAGCCACCACTGCGGGGAGGACGGGGTTCCATGGGACGCGCTTCGTTCACCACGATGCTGCGGCCGCCCAGGGGCTGGCCGTTCATTCCGTTGATGGCAGCCTGGGCTTCGGCATCGCTGGCCATTTCCACAAAACCAAAGCCTTTGGACCGACCTGTGTCGCGCTCCATCATGACCTTGGCGCTGGTGACCGCACCGAACTGGCCGAAGGCCTGCTCCAGGTCGTTGTCGCGCACCGAGTACGGCAGGTTGCCGACGTACAGTTTGTTGCCCATCGAGGGACTCCTCAAAAACACATGGATAAAGCGATGGAGTCCCGAAAACGCAGCCAGCTAATCTCAATGACGCTCTCAGCGCGAAACTGACGGATCACCGCAAACTTTGGAATGCGGGATGTGCCCGCAAACCCATTATGCGCCACACTTTTGAAGAAAAAGCAAGGGGCAAAAACCGACTGTGGCACGCACGCCCGCGCGGGCATGAAAAAAGGAGCCCGTGGGCTCCTTTGTCATGGCCATGGCATGCCGCAAGGCATGCTCCGGGCGCATTTTTTAGTAGCTGCTGCGGCCGCCGCCGTAGCCGCCGCCACCAAAGCCGCCGCCACCGCTGCGGCCACCGCCGTAGCCACCACCGTTGCCGCCGCCGAAGCCACCGCTGCGGGGGGGACGGGGTTCCATGGGACGGGCTTCGTTGACCACGAGGTCACGGCCGCCAAAGTTTTGGCCATGCACGCCTTGGATGGCGGCTTGGGCTTCAGCATCGCTGCCCATTTCGACAAAGCCGAAACCCTTGGAACGGCCGGTGTCGCGCTCCATCATGACCTTGGCGCTGCCCACGGAGCCGAACTGGCTGAAGGTTTGCTCCAGATCTTGGTCGCGGAAGGAATAGGGCAGGTTGCCCACGTAGAGTTTGTTGCCCATGAAGGACTCCTGAAAAAACATGAAAACGCGATGGAGCCCGACGCAATCAACAAACCTGTGACGACTTCAAAGACGCGAAACTGACCATTCACCGCTGAACTGACGCCCCCTTGCAAGCAAAAGGGCAAACCCATTATCAATCACTTTATGCAGGCCGTGGTGTTTTATTTGAGTGCCTGTTGCGCCGCCAGGGCTGCGCTGCAGGGTTTTTACGGGAATACCCGCATCCCATCAGGGTAGAATCGCGCCGTCTTTGGGGAGTAGCCCGCCCGGTGTGCAACGCACCGGGGGCATGCGTCAACAAACTTGGGCCCGGTGGGCCTATGGTGCATGCGGCTTTTTCAAGCTGGGCGAGACCATTGACTGCATGCCGATCCAAGGCCGGAGTCGGGGTGCAGTCAATGCGTTTCGAACCACATCCGGCCGGACAGGACCCCCACATGGAACCATTTTTCGTCTCCACCGCCATCGTCGCGCTCGCTGAGATGGGCGACAAGACGCAGTTGCTCGCGCTGGTGCTCGCAGCACGCTTTCGCAAACCCTGGCCCATCGTGCTGGGCATCCTCGTGGCCACCCTGGTCAACCACGGCCTGGCCGGCGCCGTCGGCTCGTGGGTGACCACGTTCCTCGGGCCGCAGGTGCTGCGCTGGATTCTGGGCGCCTCGTTCATCGCCATGGCCATCTGGATGCTGATCCCCGACAAGCTCGATGAGGGCGAGGCCGACGGCTCGCCGCGCTGGGGGGTGTTTGGCACCACGGTGGTGGCTTTCTTCCTGGCCGAGATGGGCGACAAGACGCAGATCGCCACCGTCATGCTGGCGGCGCAGTACAACGCATACCTGTGGGTGGTGGCCGGCACCACGCTGGGGATGATGATCGCCAACGCGCCCGTCGTCTGGCTCGGCGAGCGCATCACGCGCCGCGTGCCGATCCGCGCCGTGCATCTGGTCTCGGCGGCGATCTTCCTGGTGCTGGGTTTGCTGGCGCTGTTCGCGCCCGGCGGCAACGGGTGACCCGGTGGTGGCGCTTGTTTGGTATATTCCGCCAACGCGCCGATTTGCCACAGCTTGCGGGCGCTTTATAAATTCTGCTAAAGACCCGTCCGACATCCGTGCCCGGCCTCGTTTTTAGCGACGCCGGGTTTTTTTATGTCGTTTTTTGCCACGCCCCAGACCATGCACTTCCCGGAGGCGCTGCCGCTGCAAAGCGGCGCGTCCATCCGCGACTACCACCTGGCCTACGAGACCTACGGCACGCTCAATGCCGACCGCTCCAACGCCGTGCTCGTGTGCCACGCCCTTAATGCCTCGCACCACGTGGCGGGCGTGTACGCCGGGCAAGAAAAAAGCGAGGGCTGGTGGGACAACATGATCGGCCCCGGCAAGTCGGTGGACACCGACCGCTTCTTCGTGATCGGCGTGAACAACCTGGGCTCGTGCTTCGGCTCCACCGGCCCCATGCACACGCACCCCGACACGGGCGAGGTTTACGGCGCGGACTTTCCGGTGGTCACGGTAGAGGACTGGGTCAACGCCCAGGCGCGCCTGCTCGACCGCCTGGGCATCACGCAGCTGGCCGCCGTGCTGGGCGGCAGCCTGGGAGGCATGCAGGCGCTCAGCTGGACGCTGCAATACCCCGAGCGCATGCGCCACGCGGTGGTGGTGGCCAGCGCGCCCAACCTCACGGCCGAGAACATCGCCTTCAACGAGGTGGCCCGCCGCGCCATCGTGACCGACCCGGATTTCCACGGCGGCCACTTCTACCGCCACGGCGTGGTGCCCAAGCGCGGCCTGCGCATTGCCCGCATGATCGGCCACATCACGTACCTGAGTGACGACGTGATGAACGAGAAGTTCGGGCGTCAACTGAGAGAAGGCCTGGAGCTGAAATACAGCACGCAGGACATCGAGTTTCAAATAGAAAGCTACCTGCGCTACCAGGGCGACAAGTTCAGCGACTACTTCGACGCCAACACCTATTTGCTCATCACCCGCGCGCTGGACTACTTTGACCCCGCCCGCGCCCACGGTGGCAACCTCACGCGGGCGCTGGCGCGGGCGCAGGCCAAGTTCCTGCTGGTGAGCTTCACCACCGACTGGCGCTTTTCGCCCCAGCGCAGCCGCGAGATCGTCAAGGCCCTGCTCGACAACCGCCGCCGCGTGAGCTACGCCGAAATCGACGCCCCCCACGGCCACGATGCCTTCTTGCTCGACGACGCACGCTACATGAACGTGATGCGCTCCTATTTCAATAGCATTGCCCAGGAGGTGCAACCATGACCGAACGCGCCGCAATGCAAGCGCTGGCCCGCCTGGTGCCCCCCGGCTCGCGCGTGCTGGACCTGGGCTGTGGCGACGGCGCCATGCTGGACTACCTGCAGCGCGAGCGCGGCTGCAGCGGCTACGGCGTGGAGATTGCCGATGCCAACGTGCTGGCCTGCGTGCAGCGCGGGGTGGACGTGATTCAGCTCAACCTGGACGAGGGGCTGGCCCTGTTCGAAGACAACAGCTTCGACGTGGTGCTGCAGATCGACACGCTGCAGCACTTGCGCAATGCCGAGGTCATGCTGCGCGAGACCGCACGCGTGGGCCGCACGGGCGTGGTGGCCTTCCCCAACTTTGCGCACTGGCCCAACCGCCTGTCCGTGCTGCGCGGGCGCATGCCCGTGACGCGGCGGCTGCCCTACCAGTGGTATGACACGCCCAACATCCGCGTGGGCACCTACAAGGACTTCGAGGTGCTGGCCACCAAGAACCACCTGCGCATCCTGGACTCTTTTGGTCTGCAGGACGGGCGCGAGGTGCGGTGGCTGCCCAACGCCCTCGCGGGCACCGCGGTGTTCCACTTCGAGCGCGCGTAGCGGGCGCCATGTGCCCGTCACGCAGAAACGTTATGGTGGCGGGCCGTTTCTACCGCCCGGGAAATCCGCCATGCGCTTCGCCTCCCTGCACCCCTTTTTTGCCGCGGCCCTGATGGCCGCAGCCCTGGGCGCCACCGCCCAGCCTGCCCAGCCTGCCCAGCCGGCCTGGCCGCCCACCCCCACCGTCATAGCCCACCGGGGCGCCTCGGCCCTGCGGCCCGAGCACACGCTGGCCGCCTACCAGAAGGCGATTGACGATGGCGCCGACATCATCGAGCCCGACCTGGTGATCACGAAAGACGGGGTGCTGGTGGTGCGGCACGAGAACGCCATGGCCATCCTGAACGCCGATGGCTCGGTGAAGGAGGCCACCACCGACGTGGCCGACCGCCCCGAGTTCGCCGCGCGCAAGGCCACCAAGACCATTGACGGCCAGCCGATCACCGGCTGGTTCACCGAGGACTTCACGCTGGCCGAGCTGAAAACCCTGCGCGCCCGCGAGCGCATCCCCGCGCAGCGCCCGGCCAACACGGCCTACAACGGCCAGTTCGAGATCCCCACGCTGCAGGAGGTGATCGACCTGGCCAAGGCCCAGAGCGCGAAGACGGGCCGGACCATCGGCATCTATCCGGAAACCAAGCACCCCACCTACTTCCAATCCATCGGCCTGCCGCTGGAGGCGCCGCTCCTGGCCGCGCTGGAGAGAAACGGCTGGAACCACCAGAGTGCGCCGGTATTCGTGCAGTCCTTCGAAGTGGGCAACCTGCAGGCCATCCGCCAGCGCAGCAGCGTGCGGCTGGTGCAGCTGGTGGCGCCCTCGGGCCGTCCCTACGACTTCGTGGCCCAGGGCGCGGCCAATACGCGCAGCTATGCCGACCTGATCACGGCCGAAGGCCTGCGGGAGGTGGCGGCCTATGCCAATGCCATCGGCCCCTACAAGACCCTGGTGGTGCCCGTGAAGGAAGGTCTGCCCGGCGCACCCACGGGCCTGGTGGAACGTGCGCGGGCCGCTGGGCTGGCGGTGCACATCTGGACGCTGCGGCCCGAGAACGCGTTCCTGCCCGCGGGCCTGAAGAAGGCGCCCGCCACCGACGCCACGCTGCGGGGCGACAGCGCGGCCGAAATCACCGCGTACCTGCGCGCCGGCGTGGACGGCTTCTTCACCGACGACCCGGCCGTGGGCCGCGCTGCCGTGCAAGCATTCCAGGCAGGCCGGTAAGGGGGCGCTGGCCGGCCTGGTCCGGCAGCGCACGGGGGCATTACCCTGGCCTGGAATGCTCCTGTTTTTATAGCATTCAGCGCTTGCTGCGCTTGCGCCAAGCCCGGTTTTCGCACCTACCTGCTCGCGCGTGCTGCCCGCCACAAGCTCCGGTTTTTTGCGCCGGGCTTCGTTTATGCTGGCCGTTGCCCCACCGCCAGCTTCTTCCGTACCCGATGCCGCTCCTTGCCGCCCACGTTCCGACCATGCTGGCCGCGATCATCGTGTGCTCGCTCATGATGGCCGCTTCTGTCGCGCTGGTGGGCTGGGGGCGGCGGCGCGAGGGGTTGTGCCACTGGGCGGCAGCGCTGCTGGCCAACGCGGTGGGCCACGTGCTGCTGGTGCTGCGGGACCAGATACCGGACGGACTTTCCATCGTGCTGGGCAACGGGGTCCTGTCTGCGGTGGTGAGCGGGCTGACGGTGGCGATCTACCGCTTTCAGGGCCGGACGGCTCCCTGGGCCGTGCTGGTGATTCCGCCCGTGCTGGCGGCGGCCAGCGCCCTGGCGTTTGCCGGCAGCTACGCGGCGCGCGTGGCCTGTGTCGGCATCGTGCTGGGCCTGCAGTTCGCCTGGGCGCTGGCGGCCACGCTGCGCTACCGGCACACTACCGTGGGCCGCGGCTGGTGGCTGCTGGCCACGGGGCTGGGCCTGGAGGCGCTGGTGCTGCTGGTCCGCTCGGCGGCGGCCCTGGCGCTGCGCGGCACGGAGGCGAACCTGCTGCAAAGCAGCGGCCTGCAGACGGTGATGTTCCTGGCCACGCTGTCGGTGGTGCTGGTCAGTTCGGTGGGCTTTGTGTTCATGTCGCGCGACCGTGCCGACGAAAGCAACCGCGTGCTGGCAGCCGTGGACCCGCTCACCGGCGTGGCCAACCGCCGCTCGCTCATCGCGGCGCTGGACCGCGACGTGGGGCGCGCACTGCGCAGCCGCGAGCCCCTGGCCGTGATGATGGTGGACATCGACCATTTCAAGCGCGTGAACGACGTGTACGGCCACCCCGCCGGCGACCAGGTGCTGTGCAGCGTGGTCAATGTGCTGCGCGAGCGCGTGCGCGCCCAGGACCTGGTGGGCCGGTACGGCGGGGAGGAATTCATGGTGGTGCTGCCCGACACATCACTGGCCGGCGCCGAGCAGCTGGCGCGGGCGCTGTGCCGGGCGGTGGCGGACTCGCGCTGCCACCTGCCCGGGGGACGCAGCGGCCCGGCCACCGAGATCGCGGTCACCGTGAGCATTGGCGTCTTTGGCGGCCGGCTGGAGCAGGGCGACAGCTGGGACATGCTGATTGCAGCAGCCGACCGCGCCCTCTACCAGGCCAAGGAGAACGGGCGCAACCGCGTGGAAGTGGCCACCGGCCTGCGCCGCCCCGCTGGCGCCGCCACTGCGCACGGTGACGCGGCGTCCACGCCGCCCGGCAGCCCGTCCCGCGGCTGAGCCGGGTGCTGCGGCGCATGCCCGCGCGCAAGTCCGGGGATGCCTTGGCGCCGCCCAGGTGTTTGTGTTGGAATGCGGGATTACACCACGCACCAGGAGAGTTCCCATGAATGCCCGCGTCCCCTCGCAAGTTCTGCAGCCGGCCCTGGCCCTCGAACGGGTCAGCCAGGCGTGGGACAACGACATCGTTCGCCAGCTCACCGATTACATCGCCATCCCGGCCAAGTCGCCCATGTTCTCGCCCGACTGGGCGGAACAGGGCCTGCTGGACACCGTGGTGCGCAACGCTGCCGCGTGGGTGGAGTCGCAGAAGGTCGAGGGCCTGAAGCTCGAAATCGTGCGCCTCCCAGGCCGCACGCCGGTGCTCTTCTTTGAAATCGACGCCACCCAGGCCGGCGCTACCGACACCGTGCTCATGTACGGCCACCTGGACAAGCAGCCCGAGTTCAGCGGCTGGCGCAACGACCTCGGCCCGTGGACGCCCAAGTACGAGGATGGCAAGCTCTACGGCCGCGGCGGCGCTGACGACGGCTACGCGGTATACGCCAGCATTGCCGCCGTGCAGGAATTGAAGCGCCAGGGCGTGGCGCACCCGCGCATCGTGGGCCTGATCGAGACCTGCGAGGAAAGCGGCTCGCGCGACCTGCTGCCCTACATCGAGGCCTTAAAGCCCCGCATGGGCCACGTGGGCCTGGTGGTGTGCCTGGACTCGGGCGCGGGCAACTACGACCAGCTGTGGCTCACCACCAGCCTGCGCGGCATGGCCACCGGCACGCTCAAGGTCGAGATCCTCACCGAGGGCATCCACTCCGGCGACGCCTCGGGCCTGGTGCCCTCGTCGTTCCGCATCATGCGCCAGGTGCTGGACCGGCTGGAGGACAGCCAGACCGGCCACCTGCTGCCCCGGAGCTTCCACTGCGAAGTGCCCGCCGACCGCCTGGCCCAGGCCCGCGCCACGGCCGCCATCCTGGGCGAGGAGGTGTACCGCCGCTTTCCGTGGGCGCACTACGACTGCGGCGGATCGACCACCTTTGCGCTGCCCACCACCACCGACCCGCTGCAGGCGCTGCTCAAGCGCACCTGGGAACCCACGCTCAGCGTGACGGGTGCCGAGGGCTTCCCCGCGCTGCAGGACGCCGGCAATGTGCTGCGCCCCTACACCGCCTTCAAGCTCAGCCTGCGCTTGCCGCCCCTGGTGGACGCCGCCCAGGCCGTGCAAGCGCTGAAAACGCTGCTGGAAGACAACGCGCCCTACCAGGCCAAGGTCACCTTTGAGGGCGCGAGCGGCGCCACCGGCTGGAATGCGCCCAGCAACACGCCCTGGTTCGAGCAGGCGCTCAACGCCGCCTCGCAGGCCCACTTCGGCGCGCCCTGCGGCTACATCGGCCAGGGCGGCACCATTCCGCTCATGAACATGCTCAGCGAAGGCTTCCCCACCGCGCAGATGATGGTCTGCGGCGTGCTGGGCCCCCAGAGCAACGCGCACGGTCCCAACGAGTTCCTGCACGTGCCCTACGCCAAGAAGCTCACTGCCGCCGTGGCGCAGGTGATTGCCGCAATGGCGGCCAACGCGGGTACAACCCCCTGAGGCGCTGCGCGCCTTCCCCCTTCTCTCGAAATCGCTGCGCGACTTCGGGAAGGGGGACGGTGCCCTCGCTGCGGGGCGGCCCTTGCCCGGCATTCCCCGTATTGCGCTCCGCCTGATCCGCGTTCTGCTTCCTTGTCCGTGCCCGGCCTTTCACCATGACCCTCGACGACGAACTCGCGCCTTCGACGCTGACCACCTTCACGGCCAGCGACGGCGAAAACCTGGCGATCCAGGACTGGCCGCTCCCCGAGAGCGATGCGCAGCGCGGCACGGTGCTGCTGGTCCACGGGCTGGGCGAGCATGTCGGCCGCTATGACGCCGTGGCCCGCCGGCTGAACGACTGGGGCTTCTGCGTGCGCGGCTATGACCAGTACGGCCACGGCGAATCGGCCGGTCCGCGCGGCGGGCTCACCCGCGACCTGCGCCTGCTGGACGACCTGGCGGACATGGTGGATGCGCTGCGCGCGCGCATGCCTGCAGGGCGGCCGCTGGTGCTGCTGGGCCACAGCATGGGCGGCCTGGTGGCGGCGCGCTTCGTGGCCATGAACCTGCGGCCCGTGGACGCGCTGGTGCTGTCGTCCCCCGCGCTGGACCCGGGCCTGAACGCGGTGCAAAAACTGCTGCTGGCCACGCTGCCGCGCATCGCGCCCGATCTGCGCGTGGGCAATGGGCTCGACGCGCAGTACCTCTCGCACGACCCTGCGGTGCCCGCCGCCTACCTGGCCGACCCGCTGTGCCACGACCGCATCAGCGCCCGCCTGGCGCGCTTCATCGCCGAGGGCGGCCCGGCCACGGTGGCGCGCGCCGCGCACTGGAGCGTGCCCACGCTGCTGATGTGGGCCGGCAGCGACAAGCTGGTCAACCCCGCCGGCAGCCGCGCCTTTGCGGCAGCCGCCCCGGCGGGCGTGGTGCAGTCGCATTGCTTTGGCCCGCTCTACCACGAGCTGTTCAACGAAAGCCCGGAGCTGGCCGCCCCGGTGTTCGACCTGCTGCGGCAATGGCTGCAGCACCGCTGCCCCCTGCCGGCGCGAACCCGGCCCGCAGCGGTATTTGAATAAAAAACGGTTCTAGCGCTTGCCCAGAAAGCGCTAGCAGCTATGCTTTTTGAAGCAAACCGCCCAGCATTCCCAAGAGATCGCCGGCGTTGCCGAATCCACCCTCGGGGGCCTGGCCCTGCGGGCTGAGGTGGTCCACCAGGCCGGGCAGCACCTGCGCCAGCTGGCCCGCCGCCGCCCCCTGGCCCACGCCCAACTGGGCGGCAATCTGCGACAAGGGGCCGCTGCCCAGCACCTGCGAGAGCTGGTCGCCCGAGATGGCCTGGTTGGGGCCGGAGCCCAGCCACGAGGCCATCACATGGCCCAGCCCGGCCTGCTGGAACTTGGCCATCAGGCCCGACAGCCCGCCCACCGGGCCGTCGTTGCTGAGCAGGGACATCACCACCTGCACCAGCTGCGGGTTCTGCGCCGCCAGGTTCAGCAGGCCGCCCAGCCCGCTGCCCCCGCCTTGGCCGGCGGCCGGCGTGCCGGCGCCCGCGCCCTGCGACGCATTGTTGATGACAGCACCCAGGACGGAATCGAGCAAGCCCATGGCGATCTCCTGCACAAGAAGCAAAAAAGGAAAGGAAAGAGGAAGGAAGCGCAGCGGAGGTTGGCCCGCAGGCACCCCCATGGCGATGGTACGCAGCCGGGCCGGCATCCGGTGTCAACAAACGTGAATTCCGCGGTGCCTTGCCCGCCGCTCCTGCCGTTGTCACGCCCTGGCTTCGCCAGGCGCAGCCCGAACCGGCGGGGGCCGCCGCTTGTGCCGCAACCCACCCCTGCCGCCCCTGCCGGAGCGGCCCAGGCCCATGCCGCCCAGGCGGGCTACTTCGCTGTCCGCTTATCCAGCAGCGGCTCGCTCACGCCCTGCACGCCCACCAGGCCCAGCACCGTGACCAGCGAGGTCTGCGCGCCCTTCCAGGCGTCCGTCAGGTCGATCCATTCGGACAGCGCGTGGAAGCCGCCCGTCTTGCCGCCGCCGCCGATCACGATGGCCGGGATGCCCAGCGACATGGGCACGTTGGCATCGGTACTGGCGCCGCCCAGCACCGTCTTGCGGCCAAAGGCGGTGTTGGCGCCCACGGCGGCCTCCACGATCACCGAGTCCGCCGCCGTGCGGCCGCCGGGGCGGTCGCCGATGAGCTTGGTGGACGCGCTCAAGGTGTTCACGCCCCAGCGCGCGTTTTCTTCGGCCACGGCGCTGTCCACGGCGGCCAGCACCTGCTTTTCGGTGGCCAGCAGCGGGTCCATGGCGTCGGAGCGGATGTCCACCGCCATGCGCGCGTCGGGCGCAATGGTGTTCACCGACGTGCCGCCGCCCACCGTGCCCACGGTGAAGGTCGTCTTGGGCGTGGCGGGCGTGCGGATCTCGGCGATCTTGGCAATGGCGCGGCCCATGCCGTGGATGGCGCTGGGCACCTGGCCGAACGCGGCGTAGCTGTGGCCGCCCGGCCCCTTGAAGGTGACCTCGTGGCGGTGGCTGCCCGTGCCCAGCATCAGCACGGTGCCGTCGGGCGCGGGCTCCAGCGCCACCATGCCGTCGATGTCGCGGTGCTCCTGGAAGAGGTGCTTCATGCCGCGCAGGTTGCCCAGCTCTTCCTCGCCCACATTGCCCACGAACACCAGGTCGCCCACGGTGGCGATCTTCTGGTCGTTCAGCACCTTGAGCCACGACAGCAGCACGGCCAGGCCGCGCGCGTTGTCGGAGATGCCGGGCGCGTAAAGCTTGCCATCGCGCTCCTTGACCTTCACGTCGGTGCCGGCGGGGAACACGGTGTCCAGGTGCGCGGACACCACCAGCTTGGGTCCGCGGCCCGTGCCCTTGCGGATGCCCACCACGTTGCCTTCGGCGTCGATGGCAGCGCTGGCCAGGCCCAGGGCCTTCATGCGTGCGAGGAAGGCCTCGGCGCGCTTTTGCTCCTTGAACGGGGGCGCCTCGATCTCGGTGAGCATGCGCAGGTCTTCGGTCGCGCGGTCGTGGTCGGCCTTCACTGCGTCCAGCAACTGGCGGACCTGGGGCGCGGCCATGAGCTGGGTGTAGGCTTTGTCCACCGCGGGACGCAGCGTGGTAGGCGTGGGCGCGACAGCGCCGAACTGGGCATGGGCTGCCACCGGCAGCAGGGCGGCGATGGCAAGCGCCGCGGCACCCGCGAGGGCCGTGGCACGGAAGGTACGCAGAGGGAGCTTCATGGGGATCCAGCGAAACGAAAACAGAATGAAGAAGAGGGGTGATCGGCCCGTCCAGCGCTGCAGCAGGCGCGCCGGACGGACCGGAGTGCCATGCAATTGTTGGACCGAACCCCACCCGGGGGCTCTGCTTTAATCTGCCCAGCCGGCAGTTTTTCTTACATGCGCAAACACATCCCCAGCACCCGCGCCCTTCTGGTCTTCGACGCCGTGGCCCGCCACCACGGCGTGGGCAAGGCGGCCGAAGAACTCTGCCTCACGCACAGCGCCGTGAGCCAGCAGCTGCGCCTGCTGGAGAGCCAGCTGGGTCTGCAGCTGGTGCAGCGCGGCGCCCGCGGCTCCACCCTCACCGACGTGGGCCGCCGCTACCACGCGCAGATCGCGGGCGACCTTCTGCGCCTGCAGAACCACACGCTGGAGGCCATGGCCCAGCGGCCCGACGGCACGCGCCTGCTGGTGGGCTGCGTGCCCGTGTTTGCCGAACGCTGGCTGCTGCCGCGGCTGGCCGGCTTTCTGGCCGCGCACAAGGGCTGCAGCCTGCACCTGCAGGTGTACCCCACGCAGATCTACATGGCCGAGATTCCGTTCGACGTGGCGGTGCAGTACGACGACGCGACCTGGCCCGGGGTGGTGCCCGCGCCCCTGATGCCCGAGGTCTGCGTGGCGGTGTGCGCGCCGCAGTCGCGCCACCGGCGCGCGATGGAGCGGGGCGACTTCCGCGCCGTGCCGCTGCTGCAGCTCAGCTCGCGCCTGGGCGCGTGGGACGACTGGCTGGGCCGTGCGGGCATCACGCGCACGCCGGGCCACACCCTGGGCGGCCACCGTTTTGACCTGTTCTCGATGCTGGTGGAGGCGGTGCGCGCCGACTTGGGGCTAGGCCTGGTGCCGCGGTACTTTGTGGAGCGCGAACTGCAGTCGGGCGAGCTGGTGCTGGCCCACCCGCACCACGACAGCGGGGCACGGGGCTACAGCCTGTTTGTGGCGCCGGGGCGCGCGCAAGACCCGGCGGTGGCGGCCTTTGCACAGTGGCTTTCCGCCACCGCGGCGGCTGCGTCAGATGGCGTTTGACACCCGCTTGCGCTGCGCGCCCAGCCAGGCCAGCGCCAGCCCCGTCGCCACGATAGGCACCAGCGAGCCCGCATTCAGCAGCGTCCAGCCCTGGGTGGTGACCAGCACGCCCGAGGAGAACGCGCTGAGCGCCAGGGTGGCGTACACGCAGAAATTGATGGCCGCCTGGGCGCGGTCCTTTTCCTCCGGCCGGTAGGCCGTCAGCGCGAGCGTGGTGGAGCCGGTGAACAGGAAGTTCCACCCCACGCCCAGCAGAAACAGCGCAATGCCGAAATGGTGCAGCTCCACGCCCATCAGCGCCACGGCCACGCAGGCCAGGTTGAGCAGCACGCCCACGCCCATCACCGGCAGCACGCCAAAGCGCTTGATGAGGTGGCCCGTGACAAAGCCCGGCGCGAACATGCCAATCACATGCCACTCCAGCACCAGCGCCGACGCGCTGAAGTCGAACCCGCACACCTGCATGGCCAGCGGCGTGGCGGCCATCAGCAGGTTCATCACGCCGTAGCCCAGCGCGGCTCCGAGGATGGCCACGGCCAGCACTGGCTGGCGCAGCAGTTCGGACAGCGGCCGGCCCGTGGCCTTCTGCCCCGCGGCGTTGAGCACCACCGGCTGCGCCTCGAAGCGGATCGCGGCCATGCACGCCATGGCCACCAGCGCCACGCCCATCAATGCGATATAGGCGCCCGCAAACGGCACGGGGAACAGCGTGCGCGTCGCATTGGCCAGGTTGGGGCCGGCCACCGCGCCCAGCAGACCGCCGGCCATCACCAGCGACACCGCCTTTTCGCGGTATTCGGCGGTGGACAGCTCGGCCGCCGCAAAACGGTACAGCCCGCCGTTGGCGCTGTAGTAGCCCGCCACCACGGTGGCGGTGCACAGCAGCCAGAAATTGGCGCTGAACGCGGCCCAGGCGCACAGCGCGGCCGAAACCACAGCGACGGCCAGCCCGATCTGGAACGACACCTTGCGCCCCCACAGCGTCTGCGTGCGCGCCACCAGGGGCGTGGCCAGCGCACCGCCCACCACATAGCCCATCACCGGCAGCGTGGCCATCCAGCCAAAGGGCGCCAGCTGCAGGCCCACCAGGCCGTTGATGGCGATGAAGACCACGTTGTTGGTCAGAAAGAGGCCCTGGCACAGGGACAGCAACCACAGGTTCTTGTTCACAGCAGGTGCGCCAATCCGAAAGAAGAAAGAGAACAAAAGAAAGGGGAGAACGGTGCAGGCCCGCGCCGCCGCCAGTATTGCGCGGCCGGGCCAGGTCAAAACCCGACTTGTTTGCTCTGGAATTATGCAGCGCGGTTGATGAAGATCAGCGGAACGGCGGGGCCGCGTGGCTAAGGTGGCGCCCTGCGTCGCGGCACCCGCCGTGGGTGCCGGCGCTGGAACCTGTTTGTGATGCACTCCCCCACCCCTGCCGCAGCGCAGCCCAACGCTGCCCTGCCCGCCCTGGAACTGGTCTGCCCCGCCGGCAGCCTGCCCGCCCTCAAGGCCGCCGTGGACCACGGCGCCAGCTGTGTCTACCTGGGCCTGCGCGACGCCACCAACGCCCGCAATTTTGCGGGCCTGAACTTTGACGAAGCCGCCATTGCGAGCGGCATTGCCTACGCGCACCAGCGGGGCTGCAAGGTGTTCATGGCGCTCAACACCTACCCGCAGGCAGGCAACCCCGGCCCCTGGCGCAGCGCGCTGGACAAGGCGGTGGACCTGGGCGTGGACGCCGTCATCCTGGCCGACCCGGGCCTGATGCAGCACGCGGTGCAGCGCCATCCCGCACTGCGGCTGCACCTGTCCGTGCAGGGCTCGGCCACCAACTACGAGGCCATCAACTTCTACCGCGAGCAGTTCGGCATCGCGCGCGCCGTGCTGCCGCGCGTGCTGTCGCTGGAGCAGGTGCGCCAGGTGATTGACCGCACGCCGGTGGAGATTGAGGTGTTCGGCTTCGGCAGCCTGTGCGTGATGGTGGAGGGGCGCTGCGCGCTGTCCTCGTACGCCACGGGCGAATCGCCCAACACCCACGGCGTGTGCTCGCCCGCCAAGGCCGTGCGCTGGCAGGAGACGCCGCGCGGCCTGGAGTCGCGCCTGAACGGCATCCTCATCGACCGCTACGCCGCGGGCGAGAACGCGGGCTACCCCACGCTGTGCAAGGGCCGCTTCGACGTGGGCGAGGACGAGAGCTACTACGCCATCGAGGAGCCCACCAGCCTCAACACCCTGGAGCTGCTGCCCCAGCTGCTGAAGATGGGCGTGCGCGCCATCAAGATCGAAGGCCGCCAGCGCAGCCCCGCGTATGTGGCGCAGGTCACGCAGGTCTGGCGCGAGGCCATCGACCAGTGCCTGGCCAGCCCCCACCGCTTTGCGCCCAAGACCCACTGGATGGCGCGGCTGGACCAGGTGGCGGAGGGGCAGCAGCACACCTTAGGCGCTTATCACCGGCCATGGAAATGAAATGATCAGGAGACAACCCCCTGAGCCGCTGCGCGGCTTCCCCCTTCTCTCTACGCGCTTCGCGCTAGGGGAAGGGGGACGACGCCAGCGCGGCGGGGCGGCCCTTGCGCGGCGTCCCCTGGCCTGGATCGCGCCAGATCGAAGGTCGGCGCGCCGCTTTGAATCCGAAATACCACGATGAAACCCCGGAGACCGCCCCATGAAACTCTCCCTCGGCCCCCTGCTGTACTACTGGCCCCGCGAAACGACCTTTGCCTTCTACGAGGCCATGGCCGCCACGCCCATCGACGTGGTCTACCTGGGCGAGACCGTGTGCTCGCGTCGGCATGAGCTGCGCCTGCCCGACTGGCTGGCCCTGGCGGGCATGCTGCACGACGCGGGCAAGGAGGTGGTGCTCTCCACGCAGGTGCTGATCGAGTCTGGCACCGAGGTGGCGGCGCTGCACAAGATCGCCGCGCAGGCGGAGTTCGCGGTGGAGGCCAACGACATGGGCGCGGTGCACTGCCTCACCCGCCGTCCCGGTGGCCCCAGCGGCTTTGTGGCCGGCCCGCACCTGAACCTGTACAACGCCGACGCGCTGCGCTGGATGGCCGGCCTGGGCGCGCGCCGCTGGGTGATGCCGCTGGAGATGTCGCGGCAGGCGCTGGCCGCGGTGCTGGCCGAGCGGCCCGAGGGCCTGGAGACGGAGGTCTTCGTCTACGGCCGCATGCCGCTGGCGCACTCGGCGCGGTGCTTTACCGCCCGCCACCGCAACCTGCCCAAGGACGACTGCCAGTTCAGCTGCCTGCAGCACCCCGACGGTCTGCCGCTGCGCACCCGCGAGGCCGAGGGCTTTCTGGTGCTCAACGGCACGCAGACGCAGTCGGCCCGCGTGTACAGCCTGGCCGGCGAAGTGGCCGCGCTGCGCGCCCTGGGCGTGGATGTGCTGCGGCTGAGCCCCCAGAGCCAGCACATGGAAGACGTGATCGCCGTGTTCGACGAGCTGCGCCGCCCCGGCGCGCAGCCGTCCGACGGCGCCACCGCGGCGCAGCGCCTGCAGCCGTGCCTGCCCGACCAGCCCTGCGACGGCTACTGGTTCGGCCGCCCCGGCCTGGAGCAGGCCGGCGCACTTGCGGCGCAGCCGCGCTGACACGCCGCAGGCCCCACGCCGCCACGCCGCACCGATGTACGCTGGAGAACGCTTCAACAGCATCAGCCACCTGGTGGGTGCGCTGCTGGCCGCGGCCGGCACGGCCGTGCTCGTCACGCTGGCGGCGCGCCTGGGCGATCCCTGGAAGGTGGTGTCCTTCAGCATCTACGGCGCCATGCTGGTGGCGCTGTACGCGGCCTCCACGGCCTACCACAGCGTGCGCCGCCGCACCGCCAAGGCGGTGCTGCAAAAGCTGGACCACTGCAGCATCTACCTGCTGATCGCGGGCAGCTACACGCCGTTCGCGCTGGTGTCCCTGCGCGGGCCGTGGGGCTGGTCGCTGCTGGGCACGGTGTGGGGGCTGGCGGTGCTGGGCATCGTGCAGGAGGTCTGCTGGGCGCGCGGCGCGCGCTCTCTCTCGCTGGTGCTGTACGTGCTGATGGGCTGGCTGGCGCTGGTGGCCGTGGTGCCGCTGTGGCAGGCGCTCACGCCAGGCGGCTTCGGCGGCCTGCTGGCGGGCGGGGCCTGCTACACGCTGGGCATTGTTTTCTACGCGCTGGACCACCGCGTGCGCCACGGCCACGGGCTGTGGCACCTGTTTGTCCTGGGTGGCGGCGTCTGCCACTTTTTCACCGTGCTTTTCTACGTTGCGCTGCCATGAACCTGCCTTCCCACTCCACGCGGCCCGATCCCCTGCGCATCCCCGCGCCGGTGGGCGCCGTGCTGTCGCGCCTGCCCGCCTATCCCGGCTCCGTGCTGCTGGTCACGGCATTGAACCTTGCACTGGCCCACCATCTGCCCGACGACGTGGGGCAGCTGCTGCAGCACAAGAAGATGCGCGTGCACGTGCGCGACGCGCGGGTGGGGTTCGACTTCGCCTGGACGGGCCGGCGCTTTGCGCCCCACGCGCCCCTGGCGGCACCGGCAACGGCCGATGTGACGCTCAGCGCCACGGCGCACGACTTTCTGCTGCTCGCGCAGCGGCGCCAGGACCCGGACACGCTGTTCTTCAGCCGGCGCCTGTCGATGGAAGGCGACACGGAACTGGGCCTGGTGGTGAAGAACGCGCTCGACGCCATCGAGCTGCCCGTGCTGGACCCGCGGGAATGGGCCCGCACCCTGTCGCCCCGCGCCGTGCGGGCGCGACTCTTCGGGGGCCGCCCATGACGGCCCCCGACCCGGACCTTCCGCTGGTGTATTCCTGCTCCGGCTGCTCCAGCGCCGCGCAGCTGGCCAACCACGTGGCCCTGCAGCTGGACCGGCGCGGCGTGGCCGAGATGTCGTGCATCGCCGGCGTGGGCGGCGACGTGCCGCACCTCATGAAAACCGTGCGCTCGGGCCGGCCCATCATTGCTCTGGACGGCTGCCCGCTGGTGTGCGTCAAAAGCACGCTGGCGCGCCACGGCATCGCGGCCGACCGGCACTACCAGCTGCAGCAGTACGGCGTGAAAAAGCGCACGCACGAGGACTTCGACCCCGTGCAGGCCGCGCTGGTACTGGAGCAAGTGGAGGCGGACCAGGCGGCCCAGCCCCTGCAGCGCCCGGCCGTGGCGGAGGCTTCGCATGGCTGACGCCCCCACCGCCGTGCGCCGCGTCATCGTGGCCATCTCGGGCGCCAGCGGCGCGGTGTACGGCGCGCGGCTGCTGCAGGTGCTGCAGGGCCTGCCCGGCATCGAAACGCACCTGGTCGTCTCCAGCGCCGGCTGGCGCAACCTGCGCCACGAGCTGGACATGGACCGCCCCGCCGTGGAGGCGTTGGCCCACCACGTGCACGACGTGGACAACGTGGGCGCGGCCATTGCCAGCGGCTCCTTCCGCTGCCACGCCATGGTGGTGGCGCCGTGCTCCATGCGCACGCTGGCCGCCATTGCGCACGGCCTGGCCGACAACCTGCTCACCCGCGCGGCCGACGTGGCCCTCAAAGAACGCCGCCGCCTGGTGCTGATGGTGCGCGAGTCGCCCCTGCACCTCACGCACCTGCGCAACATGGTGGCCGTGACCGAAATGGGCGCCATCGTCTGCCCGCCGCTGCCGGCGTTCTACCTGCGGCCCACCACGCTGGGCGAGGTGGTGGATTTCAGCGTGGCGCGGGCGCTGGACCTGATCGACGTGGAGCACCAGCTCGCGCCCCGCTGGCAGGGGCTGGCGCCGGATGCTCCTTGATTCATAGCTGCCAGCGCTTGTCCAGCAAGCGCTGCAGGCCGATTTCATTCAAAACCTCATTCCCATGGCCTACCGCGACCTGCGCGACTTCATCGCCCAGCTGGAAGCCGCCGGCGAGCTGCGCCGCGTGCCCGACAGCGTCTCGCCCCACCTGGAGATGACCGCGCTGAGCGACCGCGTGCTGCGCGCCGGCGGCCCCGCGCTGCTGTTCACCCAGCCCACGGGCCACCGCATGCCCGTGCTGACCAACCTGTTTGGCACCCCCGCCCGCGTGGCCCGCGCCATGGGCGTGGCCGACCTCTGCGGCGTGCGCGCCCTGGGCGAGCTGCTGGCCACGCTGAAAGAGCCCCAGGCCCCCAAAGGCTTCAAGGACATGCTGGGCATGGGCCCGCTGCTCAAGACCCTGTGGAACATGGCCCCACACACCGTGGCGCGTGGCGCGCCCTGCCAGCAGGAGGTGTGGGAGGGGCCGGATGTGGACTTGGCCCGCCTGCCCGTGCAGCACTGCTGGCCCGGCGACGTGGCCCCGCTCATCACCTGGGGCCTCACCATCACCCGCGGCCCGCGCAAGGCCCGGCAGAACCTGGGCATCTACCGCCAGCAGGTGCTCTCGCGCAACCAGGTCATCGTGCGCTGGCTGGCCCACCGCGGCGGCGCGCTGGACTTTGCCGACCACTGCGCCGCCCGCCCCGGCCAGCCCTACCCCGTGGCCGTGGCACTCGGGGCCGACCCCGCCACGCTGCTCGGCGCCGTCACGCCCGTGCCCGACGCCTTGAGCGAATACCAGTTCGCCGGCCTGCTGCGCGGCGCCCGCACCGAAGTCACGCCCGCGCTGGGCGTGCCGCTCTCAGTGCCCGCCACCGCCGAGATCGTGCTCGAAGGCCACATCCAGCCCGACGCAAATCACGCGAGCGGCTGGCAGCACGCGCTGGAAGGCCCGTATGGCGACCACACCGGCTACTACAACGAACGCGCCGAGTTCCCCGTGCTCACCGTGGACCGCATCACCCTGCGCCGGGACGCGATCTACCACAGCACCTACACCGGCAAACCGCCCGACGAGCCCGCCGTGCTGGGCCTGGCGATGAACGAGCTGTTCATCCCCCTGCTGCAAAAGCAGTTCCCCGAGATCGTGGACTTCTACCTGCCGCCCGAAGGCTGCAGCTACCGCATGGCCGTGGTCAGCATCCAAAAGGCCTACGCCGGCCACGCGCGCCGCGTGATGATGGGCGTGTGGAGCCACCTGCGCCAGTTCATGTACACGAAGTTCATCGTGGTGGTGGACGACGACGTGGACGTGCGCGACTGGAAAGAAGTGATCTGGGCCATCACCACCCGCATGGACCCGGCCCGCGACACGATGCTGGTGGAGCACACACCGATTGACTACCTGGACTTCGCCTCGCCGGTCAGCGGCCTGGGCAGCAAGATGGGGATGGACGCCACGAACAAGTGGCCGGGGGAGACGCAGCGGGAATGGGGGAGGCCGATGCGGATGGAGGAGGCGGCTACGGCGCGGGCGGAGGCGCTGTTTGCGGGGTTGGGGTTGTGAGGTCCTTTGCCGCAATCCCGGAGGTTTTCGGAGGGGGCAGCCTGATGGCGGGGAAGCGGCCGCATCTTGCCGGTCGCTCGACTTGGTGACGACGCCCGTTCGGCCCATCGCCACCGGCGAGTCGGGACAGACACCAGTCGCCCCCATGGAGCGCCGGTTTAAAGACATAAAACTTTGCGCAAGAAAGCGCACGGTCCGGGGGACAAAGTTCGCAGGCGGGGAGGTATTTCAGCAATTGAAAATCGCGAAGCGTTCACGATGTTTTGACAATCGTTGACATTACCAACAGGAGTTACAAGGAGTAAATGCAGCGATGATCATCATCTCCCTCTTCAGCATTCCTCCTTATGTCCACGCTCTTTCGCAAGCTGCTTGGTTTTTTGCTGCTCATCAGTGGCGGCCTCGCTTATGCCCAACTCAGCATTTTCAATTCCCTTGAAGCTGGCGCCGCCCCTGATTCAGGTTATTGCGCTGCCACACCTTACAAAATGGCCGTTGTTTTGGATGTGCCGCCCGGCAGGATTTATCGGCTGTCAGAAATTACATGGTCGTTAAGCTATGAAGCGATAGATCCGACGGCTGACTTTGAACTCGCGGTTTATACCGATGGCGGGACCGGACCCGGTTCCATCGTGGGGACCTATTGGAAGCAGCAAACCCCTTGGTCCAGCTTCCCATCTGTGAACGATGTCTTCTTGTCAGGTGGCGACGTCGCCTTCACACCGACCAGCCCCGTCACCCTGCAAGCGGGGCAAAGATATTGGGTGGTAGGCGGATTCACAGACCTTGCAACCTGCTCTGGATACGCACGGCAAGCCGGGAATACTAATCCGAGTGGCCCCCTGGTGCTCAATAGCTATTGGCAATATTACGCGGCTTCGGGGACACCCATCTGGCAACCCAGGTCCACTCCGACGAGTGTTAAGGTGGTCGCGCTCGTCGTCAATCTGGCCGACGATGCGTACGCCGTGCCGGTGGGCGTGCCGACGCCTTTGAATGTCACGAGCAATGACGATATTGGCGCCGCCCTCGACACGAATTACCCACTGACGTTATCGAACCCGGCTGCAGGTACGCTGAGTTACTCGGGCAACCAAGTGCTGTTTACGCCCAACGCGGCCAGTTTTACGGCGCCGGTGACTTTTACGTACCAAGCCTGTCATGTAGACGAGGGATGCGGTACAGCCACCGTGACCCTCACGCCTGTGCGGCAGGCCGCGGTACCCACGCTAGGAACGGCAGGATTGCTGTTGACAGGGTTGTTCGTCGGAGCAGGAGGCGTGCTGCGAAGCCGCCGGGGCAGGCGTCTCGCGCCGTAGTGATTCCAGCGCCCGTGAAGCCGATGGGGCTTGCACCTGTTGGCTTCCGGTCTCTCGGAAGCTATTTCATTTCGACAGTGGTTGAGTCCACTGTCGGGCCAGGGTGTCTCCTGGGCCTTGTCGGACCGCAAGGTCAGCAGCGCACGGTGGTTCGCGCCCGCCACGGGCCTTGGCCGAACGAGTCACCCAGACGACAAGCCGCCCCGCCGTTGTTTGCGACCATGCGCCAGCCCCAGCAAAAAGAAGAAGAGGGCCCTGCACCGGCACACAGATGCCGCGATGCAGCACAGCGCACATCCCAGGAGACAACGGCAATGCAGCAGCAGCACGCGCACCAGCACCCGTCCGGCAGCATGATGGACCGGCCCTTGCTGGTCTCGGCCATCCTCGAACATGGCGAGCACCAGTACGGCGACCAGCAGATCGTCTCGCGCAACACAGAAGCTGGCGGCGGCCTGCACCGCTACCGCTTTGCGGACCTGGCCCGGCGTGCCCGGCAACTGGCCAACGCACTGCAGGCGCTGGGCCTGCGGCCCGGCAGCGTGGTGGGGTCGCTGGCCTGGAACAACCACCGGCACCTGGAGGCGTACTACGCCGTGTCGGGCAGCGGCATGGTCATGCACACCTGCAACCCGCGCCTGCACCCCGAGCAGCTGGCCTACATCGTCAACCACGCCGAGGACGAGGTGGTGCTGTTTGACACCACCTTCGCGCCGCTGGTGCGCGCCATTGCACCGGCGTGCCCCCGCGTGCGGCACTGGGTGGCCTTGTGCGATGCAGACGCGCTGGGCGCCCTGGATCTGCAGGGCATGCCAGCGGCCGTCACGGCCTATGAGTCGCTGGTGGCGGGCCAGAGCGACGCCTTTGCCTGGCCCGAGGTGGATGAAAAATCCGGCGCAGCGCTGTGCTACACGTCGGGCACTACCGGCAACCCCAAGGGCGTGCTGTATTCGCACCGGGCGCTGGTGCTCAGCGCCCTGTCGGCCTGCATGCCGGGCGTGCTGAGCATCAGCGCGCGGGAGACGCTGCTGCCCGTGGTGCCCATGTTCCACATCAACGCCTGGTGCCTGCCCTATGCGGCGCTGATCGGCGGCGCCAGGCTGGTGCTGCCCGGCCCGCGGCTGGACGCCGCCAGCCTGTACGAGCTGATGGAGACCGAGCGCGTCACCGTCAGCGCGGGCGTGCCCACGATCTGGATGGGCCTGATCCAGCATGTGGAGCAGCACGGGCTGCGCTTTACCACCATGCGCCGCACGGGCGTGGGCGGCTCGGCCATGCCCAAGGCGCTGATCGCCAAGTTCAGCGACGTGTACGGCGTGGAGGTGCGCCACGGCTGGGGCATGACCGAGACCACGGCCATTGCCACCATGAGCGTGCTGGGCGCGGCCGATGCCGAGCTGCCGCCGGAGGAGCGGCACGCGCTGGTGGCCAAGCAGGGCAAGTCGGTGTTCGGCATCGAGCTCCAACTGGTGGATGAAAACGGCGCCAGCCTGCCGCGCGACGGCGTGGCGCAGGGCGAGCTGATGGTGCGCGGCCAGTGGATCGTGGACCGCTACCACAAGGCCGAGCGCTCGGCACTCGTCGATGGCTGGTTCCCCACGGGCGACATCGCCACCATCAACCCGCAGGGCGTGGTGCAGATCCGCGACCGCACCAAGGACGTGATCAAGTCGGGCGGCGAGTGGATCAGCTCCATCGACCTGGAGAACGCCGCGGTGGCGCACCCGGCCGTGGCCATGGCGGCGGTCATTGGCGTCAAGCACCCCAAGTGGGACGAGCGCCCGCTGCTCTTCATCGTGCGCAAGCCCGGGCAGGAGGTGGACAAGGCGCAGATCCTGGACTTTCTGGCGCAGCGCGTGGCCAAGTGGTGGCTGCCCGACGAGGTGCTGTTTGTCGACGCCCTGCCGCTGGGCGGCACCGGCAAGGTGCAGAAGAACGAGCTGCGGCAGCGCCACGGCGCGGTGTTTGGCGGCGAATGACGCTGCCACGCGCTGCCGGCGTTCGGTTTTGGCGTTCCTTTCTTTCCCAACCAACTACCTACTGACGGAGACAGACATGCATTTGATTTCCAGGAAATGGCCACGTCTTTGGTTAAAGGCCGGCGCCTGCGCGGCCGCGCTGGTGATGTCCGCGCACGCCGGGGCGGCCGAGACGGTGAAGATCGGCTTCATCGACCTGCTCTCCGGCCCGTTTGCGCTCACCGGCCAAAGCTCGCTCAACCAGCTGCGCGAGGTGGTGGCGCAGGTCAACGCGCAGGCGGGGCCCAACGATCCCAAGTTCGAGGTGGTGGACTTCGACAACAAGGGCACGCCGCAGGAGAGCCTGAACGCGCTGAAGGCCGCCACGGACCGGGGCATCCGCTACATCACGCAGGGCGGCGGGTCGGGCGTGGCGCTGGCGCTGGTCGACGGGCTGAACAAGCTCGCCGAGCGCGACCCGGAGCGCGCCACCGTGTACCTGAACTACGCCGCCATGGACCCGCAGCTCACCAACGAGCGCTGCAGCTTCTGGCACTTCCGCTTCTATCCGTCCAGCGAGATGAAGATGGAGGCGCTGACCACCTACCTGCAGGGCCGCAAGGACGTGAAGCGCGTGTACCTGCTCAACCAGGACTACACCCACGGCCGCCAAGTGTCCAAGGCCGCCAAGGAATACCTGGCGCGCAAGCGGCCGGACATCGAGATCGTGGGCGACGACTTCGTGCCCATCGCCCAGACGCGCGACTTTGCCCCCTATGTGGCCAAGATTGCCGCCGCCAAGGCCGACACCGTCATCACCTCCAACTGGGGCAGCGACCTGACGCTGCTGTTCAAGTCTTCGCGCGATTACGGGCTGAACATCAACTACTTCACGCTCAACGCCAACAACCCCGGCACGCCCGCGCAGATCGGGCCCTGGGGCGACGGCAAGATCGGCGTGGTCTGGAACTGGGTGCACAACGCGCCCACGCCCGAGCTGGAAAAGATCTACGTGGACTACAAGAAGAAGACGGGCGACGACTTTGTGTTTGCCGCGCACTGGAACAGTGTGCACATGCTGCGCGAGGCCATGCGCAAGGCCCAGTCCACCGACGCGAAGAAGGTCGCGCTGGCGCTGGAGGGCATGACCTACAAGAGCCCCATGGGCGAGGTGCGCATGCGCAAGACCGACCACCAGCTGGAAGCGCCGCTGTACCTGGGCATCTGGGCCAAGCAGGGCAGCAAGGGCGTGAAGTACGACGCGGAGAAAACCGGCTACGGCTTCCGCTCCGAAGTGGCGTGGGACAACTACATCAGCGCCCAGCCCACGTCCTGCCAGATGAAGCGGCCGTCCTGAGCGCTCATTCGGGTTCGCGTTCAATCATCCAAAACCGTTGAGGTTCGGCCTCAACGGTTTTTGTTTCTTTTTTTGAAGCCTGGGTCAAAGCCCCGGGGCACCTGGCTCGTGAGCCTGCGATTCGCCGTGCCCCTTTCACCCCAGCCAGCCCTTGGGCACCTTGTCAGCCTTGTGTTCCACCGGGTTCGCCGTGAGCTTCTGCGCCGCGTACTGGCGCAGGAACTCCTTCGCCTTGTCCACCCGCGCCGTGAGCCACGCGTCGTAGGCGCCTTCGTTCAGGATGGCGGGCATGCTCTTTTCGCTGCCGGGCGGGCCGTAGCGGTGCAGCAGGGCGTGGTGGTTGGCGTTCACCGTGAGCAGACAGTAGCTGACGATCACCTCGCCGTCGGCGCCCTGCCAGCGCGCCCACAGGCCGGCCACACCCAGGGGCTTTCCGTCCACGCGGGCAATGCGCGTGGGCACGGCCTTGCCGGAGCGCCAGTCGTCTTCAAAGAAGGCCGCCATGGGCACGATGCAGCGCTGGCCGTTCAGCCACGCGTCGCGGAACGCGGTGCCGGTGGAGGCCAGTTCGGCCTTGGCGTGGGCGAGCTTGGGCGCGCGCAGCTTGGCGTCGGAGGCCGACTTGACCCAGTGCGGCACCAGGCCCCACTGCGCGGGCACCAGCACGCGGGCGGGGCGGGCGGCGCTGTCGGCCTCCGGGGCGCTGCCGGGTTCTTCGGCGCCCATCGCTGCCGCACGGGTTGCGTGCACGATGAAGCCACCCGTCTGGCGCGGCCGCAGGTGGCGCTCGCCCGGCGCGGCAGGGCGGTCCGGGGGCTCAGGGGGCTCGACCGCAAAGGCCTCGCGGTAGGTGTCGGCAGGGCGCAGGGTTTCGTAGTGGGTGGCCATGGGGCCGATGGTAGCGGGTGGCGGCCGGCGTTTTGAATGAAATTGGCCTCCCGCGCCCGCTGGATAAGCGCAAGCAGCTATCAAAAGAGTAGTAATTCAAAGCCCGGCGGTTCTGCGGAGGCGCTGGCCTGATGCGCGTCAAGCCCGGTGTCGCCTGCGTTGTGACGGCGGGGCGCACGGTTTTCACAATGCCTGCATGGACTTCGCACCGTCACCCCGCGCGCGTGAACTGCAGGCACGCCTCACGGCCTTCATGGACCGCTACCTGCTGCCCTACAACGCCGCCTGGCATGCGGCCGTGCAGGCCGGGGACTACCCGCCGCCCTTCCTGGAAGACCTCAAGGCGCTGGCCCGCGAAGAGGGGCTGTGGAACCTGTTTCTGCCCACGCTGCGCGAGGACGAGCCGGGCACGCGCCTGTCCAACCTGGACTACGCGCCGCTGGCCGAGGCCATGGGCCGCCTGCCCTGGGCGGCCGAGGTGTTCAACTGCCACGCGCCGGACACCGGCAACATGGAGCTGCTGCACCGCTTTGCCACGCCCGCGCAGCGCACCGGCTGGCTGGTGCCGCTGCTCGACGGCCGCATGCGCTCGGCCTTTGCGATGAGCGAGCCCGACGTGGCCTCGTCCGACCCCACCAACCTGCAGACCACGGTGCGGCGCGAGGGCGATGCGCTGGTGCTGCACGGGCGCAAGTGGTTCATCACCGGCGCGGCGCACCCGCAGTGCAAGCTGCTCGTCGTGCTGTGCCGCAATGCCGATGCCGACCCGGCGGACAGCCACCACGGCCACAGCATGGTGCTGGTGCCGGCCGACGCGCCGGGCGTGCACATCGTGCGCAACATTCCCGTGCTGCACCACCATGCGCCCGAGGGGCACTGCGAGATCCTGCTGCAGGGCGTGCGCGTGCCGGCCCACCACCTGCTGGGCGGCTGGGGCGCGGGCTTTGCGATGGCGCAGGCGCGCCTGGGGCCGGGCCGCGTGCACCACTGCATGCGCACCATCGGCCAGTGCGAGCTGGCGCTGCGTCTGGCCGCCGAGCGGGCGCTGGAACGCACCGCCTTCGGCAAGCCGCTGGCCGAGCAGGCCAATGTGCAGGAGTGGCTGGCGGAGTCGCGCATCGAGATCGATCAGGCACGCCTGCTGGTGCTGCACGCGGCATGGCTGCTGGACCAAGGCGACGCGGCGGACGCCCGCGCCGTGCGTGCCCAGGTGGCCGCCATCAAGCTGGTGGCCGCGCGCCTGCAGCAGCGGGTGGTGGACCGCGCCATGCAGGTTTTTGGCGCCATGGGCCTGTCGCCCGACACGCCGCTGGCCGCGTTCTGGACCTGGGGCCGCGCGCTGCGGCTGATGGACGGGCCGGACGAGGTGCACCTGCGCAGCGTGGCGCGGCAAGAGCTGCGCCAGGCCCGCGAGGGGCTGGGCACGCTGGCGGCTTTCTTCACCACGCCGGAGCAGCTGCGCGCGCCGCCGCGCCTGCACTGACGCCGCGGCCCGTGCCCGTGCCGCGCCTCAGGCGCGGGCGCTGCGGGCCGCACCGGGGCCTTGGCCAGCCCGCGGGCCCGGCGGCGCGGTGACGATGCGGTTGCGCCCGAGCGACTTGGCCGTGTACAGGGCCTGGTCCGCGCGTTCCAGCGTCAGCTCTACCGTGTCGCCCGGCCGGTGCTGGGCCAGCCCGATGGACACCGTCACCCGCAGCGGGCCGGACGGGTGCTGCATTTCCAGCGCAGCCACGGCCAGGCGCACGCGCTCCAGCAGCTCCCGCGCATCCTCGGCACTGGTCTCCGAGAGCAGCAGCACAAACTCCTCGCCGCCCCAGCGGGCCAGCACGTCGGTGTCGCGCACGCAGGCCCGCACCACGCCTGCGAAGGCCTGCAGCGCCCGGTCGCCGGTGGCATGGCCATGGGTGTCGTTGATGTGCTTGAAGTGGTCGATGTCCAGCTCCGCCAGCTGCAGCGGGCGGCCGCTGCGCAGGCTGCGGCGGCGCTCCAGCTCGATCATGTCGTGCATGGCGCGGCGGTTGGGCAGGCCCGTGAGGTCGTCGCGCGTGGCCAGCTCGCGGTTGATGGCCAGGGCCTGGGCCAGCGCCTCACGCTGTTCCCGCAGCCGCCGGCGGATGCGCTGGATGCGCAGGTTCAGCGCAATGCAGCCGCCCAGCACGATGAGCACCATGAGCGCGTAGGCCGCGTCCAGGTAGCCGAACGGGCCTGCGTTGAAGCGCGTGGTGGCGGCCACGGCGCAGGCAAAGGCCAGCAGCGCGTACACGCCGATGCCGATCACCTCGGCCACGTTGAGCCCGAAGGTGCCGAAGAACAGGATCATGGCCAGCACGCTGGGCACCACGCCGCGCGCATCGCCGGCCAGCACGTAGGCGACCGCGCCGCTGGTGATGGTCCACACCATCTGCGGCACCGTGAGGGACGGGTCCTTGAGCCGCGCGGTTTCGCCCGAGCGGATGAAGGCCGTCATCACCGCCAGGCCGCCCACCGAGATCGCGGCCCACCATTGCACGGCGGCGGCGTCCACGGCACTGTCGGCCGCGGCGATCATGAGCATCACGCACGCGCTGCTGACCATCAGCGCCAGCGCCAGCAGCGCCATGGACACCAGCGTGCGCCGGCGCGGGTCGGTGGAAAGAAGCAGGTCCCGGACGCGTTGCCCGCGGGAACGTGTGCGCAAGTGGTTGTCTCCTGCCCGGCTGTCGTGCGCCGGTATCGGGGCGGGCGGGCAGGCTGGAGGGGGGAAAGGGGTGTGGCCGCGCGCGCCCTTTGCTTTCGGGCATTCTAGGCCGGGGGGTAGGCCTTGAACAGCGGCGCCGTCCTACTGGAGAGTGAGCGCCGCCAGGGCCGCCAGCGGCGCGGTTTCGGCGCGCAGCACGCGTGCGCCCAGGGTGACGGGGGCAAAGCCCTGGGCGAGCGCCAGGTCTTCCTCGCCGGCCGAGAGCCCGCCTTCCGGGCCCGAGAGGAACACCACCGGGCCGCCGGAGCCGGCCGCCGCGCGCAGCGGCACCGCGCCGCCGCGCAGCGACAGCAGCAGCCGCTGCCATCCCGCCGCGGCGGCTGCCGCCGCCGGCCCCTGCAGCCAGCCGGCCAGGTCGACTGCGGCGTGCACCACCGGCACGCGGTTGCGCCCGCACTGCTCGCAGGCCGCCACGGCCACGGCCTGCCAGTGGGCGAGCTTCTTGTCCGCGCGTTCGCCCTTGAGCTTGAGCACGCTGCGCTCGGCCACCAGCGGCGTGATGCTGGCCACGCCCAGCTCGGCCGCCTTTTCCACCAGCCAGTCCATGCGCTCGTTGGCGGTGATGCCCGCCAGCAGGTGCACGGCGCGGGGCGCCTCGCGCTCGACGGCATGGTGGGCACCCACCTGCACGCGCACGTCGCTGCGGCCCATGCGCAGCACCGTGGCCTCGAACTCGCCGCCGGGGTCGCCCGGCGCGCTGCCGCCGTGGAACAGCGTGATCGCGTCCCCGGGCTGCAGGCGCAGCACCTGCACGTGCCGGGCCGCGCCGGCGGGCAGGTCCAGCTCGGCGCCGGTGGCCAGGGGAGCGGGGCAGTGGAAGCGGGGCATATGCTATGTATTTTGTAGCTATTTGCGCTTTACTGGCAAGCGCTGGAGGCCGTTTTTATCTAAAACCTGGCACCCAGGACGATCCCGTGCGCCAGGCCCGCCGCCCCAGGTCACATGCGGCCGTAGGCAAAGCCCACCACCGGCTCGGTGCCTTCGATCTGGTCGAGCATCTTCAGCAGCGGGCCGAGTTGGCGGTAGCGGTTGGCGGTGGCCCGGATGTAGGCCAGGAAGCGCGGGGCGTCGGCCAGGTACCTGGGCTTGCCGTCGCGCAGCGTGAGCCGCGCGAAGATGCCCGCGACCTTGAGGTGGCGCTGCAGCCCCATCCATTCCACCGCGCGGTAGAACTCGCCGAAGTCGTCGCCCCAGCCGCTGGCGCTGCGCGCACCCAGCAGGCCGGCCTTGCGGGCCTTTTCCCAGTAACGGACGGTAATGTCGATGACGAACTCTTCTTCCCAGCTGATGAAGGCGTCGCGCAGCAGGCTGGCAATGTCGTAGGTGATGGGGCCGTGCACGGCGTCCTGGAAGTCCAGCACGCCCAGCGGCGCGCCGTCCTGCACCGGCACCATCAGGTTGCGGGTCATGAAGTCGCGGTGGACGAACACGCTGGGCACGGCCAGGTTGTGGGTCACGATGGTGTCGAACGCGCCCTGCAAGGTGGCCTGCTGCCGCTCGTCAAGCGCCACGGCCCGGTGGCGGCCCAGGTACCAGTCGGGGAACAGCGCCAGTTCGCGGCGCAGCAGCGCCTCGTCATACGCCGGCAGCACGCCGGGCCGGGAGGCCTTTTGCCAGTCGAGCAGCACGTCGGTGGCCTGCACGTACCAAGGGTAGGCAGCGGCGGGCTGTGCCGGGTCCAGCCGCTCGATCACCGTCTGGCGCCCCAGGTCGGACAGCAGCATGAACCCGCCGGCCTCGTCCCAGGCCAGGATCTGCGGCACGTTCAGGCCGGCGCCGGCCATCAGCGCCTGCACCTGCACGAAGGGGCGGCAGTTCTCCTTGTCGGGCGGGGCGTCCATCACGACCAGGCTGGCGCCTGTGGCGGTGTCCAGGCGCAGGTAGCGCCGGAAGCTGGCATCGGCCGAGGCCGCCCGCAGCGTGGCCGGCAGCAGCTGCTGCGGCCCCACCAGCGGCGCGAGCCAGGCGTGGAACGCGGCCTCGCGGGCCGGGTCGGCCCAGGCCACGGCGGCGGCGGGGGGCGTGTCCAGGGCCAGATCCGAGGGCGGGCGGGCGGTAGAAGGTGCAGAAGGGTGGCTCATGGATAATCCGATTTTACAAACCCGCTCCCCGGCTCCCTTGGGGTGGACGGGGCCGTTCCTGTTCCTTGTTCCACCCTCTGCCCAGCCACCGTCCCACGTGCCACGCCGCAAGCCATCCCCCGTGAAGACTTCCGCCCCACGGCGCGGGCCTGCCCAGGCCCCGCGCGGGTTGTCGCGCCCTCCCGTGCCCCGCGCCCTGGCCTATGGCGTAGCCCTGGCCTGGTGCGGGCTGCCGTGGTCCGCACTGGCGCAGCCCGGCAGTGCAACGCCCGGCAGCGGCTGGGACGCGCCGCCCGCGCTGCGCAGCTCGCCCCTGCTGCAGGAAAAGATTCCGGACGCCGTGCGCTCTCAGCTGCCGGTGTTCGTCAAAGGCGACCACATCAGCGGCCAGACCGACCTGAACGCGGTGATCGAGGGCCATGCCGAACTGCGCCGCGGCGACACCGTGATCCACGCAGACCGGCTGGACTACGACGTGCCCGAAGACCTGGCCAAGGCCCGGGGCCAGGTGCGCATCAACCGCGCGGGCAATGTGTACGAGGGCACGGCCCTGGAGCTGCGCGTGGACGCGTTCGAGGGCTTCTTCAGCGACGCGCGCTACAAGTTCCTGGCCACCCAGGCCCATGGCGACGCCACCCGCGTGGACTTCATCGACCGCGACCGGGCGGTGGTGCACGACGCCACCTACACCACCTGCCAGCGCGGCGACGAGGCCAGCTGGCAGCCCGACTGGGTGCTGCGCGCCGCCAAGATCCGCATCGACAACGAAGAAGAGGTGGGCACGGCCGAGGACGCCGTGCTGGAGTTCAAGGGCGTGTCGCTGCTGCCCATTCCGTACATCACCTTCCCGCTGTCGGAAAAGCGCAAGTCGGGCTTCCTGCCGCCCACCATCGGCCTGGACAGCCGCGACGGGGTGGCCTACATGCAGCCCTATTACTGGAACATCGCGCCCAACCGCGATGCCACGCTGCGCACCGCCCTCATGACCAAGCGCGGCGCCAGCCTGGGGGGCGAGTTCCGCTACCTGGAGCCCACCTACAGCGGCCAGCTCAGCGCCGACGTGATGCCCGCCGACCGGCTGCGCGACCGCATGCGCTGGAGCTTTTCGGGCCAGCACCAGGGCACCTTCGACACACCGCTGGGCGGGCTGGGGCTGAGCCTGAACCTGAACCGGGTGAGCGACGACAACTACTGGCGCGACTTCGGCCGCGCCTCCGAGCCGCTGCGCCAGCGGCTGCTGCCGGGCGATGCCAACCTGTCCTGGGCGCAGAACGACATGACGTTCCGCATGCGCACGCTCAAGTGGCAGACGCTGCAGGACGCCACATCGCCCATCGTGCCGCCGTACGACCGGCTGCCCCAGCTGCAGTGGCGCTATGCGCCGTCGCAGCTCGGCGGCGGGCTGGACGCCAGCGTGGAGCTGGATGCCACCCGGTTCCAGGCGGCGCGCGAGCTCACGGGCCAGCCCAACGCCAACCGCAGCTACGCCGTGGCGCAGATCAGCCGGCCGTTCCTCTCGCCCGGCGGCTTCATCACGCCGCGCCTGCAGGTGCACGCCACCCAGTACCAGTTCGACGCGGCGCTGTCCAACGGGCAACGCAACGCCAGCCGCGCCCTGCCCACCTTCAGCCTGGACAGCGGGCTGGTGTTCGAGCGCGACGCGGCCTACTTCGGCCGTGCCTTCCTGCAGACGCTGGAGCCGCGCGCGTTCTACACCTACACGCCCTACCGCGACCAGAGCATGCTGCCGGTGTACGACACGGCCGCCAACGACTTCAACTTTGCGACCATCTACACCGAGAACGCCTTTGGCGGCAACGACCGCATTGCGGACAACAACCTGCTCACCCTGGGCGTGACCACGCGGCTGCTGGACCCGGGCACCGGCGCCGAGGCCGCGCGCTTCGGCATCGCCCAGCGGGTGCGCTTCTCCGACCAGAAGGTCACCCTGCCGGGCGGCACGCCGGTGAGCGAGCGGCTGTCGGACCTGCTACTGGGCGCGGGCATCACCTGGACGCCGCAGTGGGGGTTTGACTCCACCGTGCAGTACAACCCCAAGACCGGCCGCTCCATCCGCTCCACCATCGGCGCGCGCTACAGCCCCGGCAACTACCGCACCGTGAGCGCCGCCTACCGCCTGCAGCGCGGCACCAGCGAGCAGATCGACATCGGCTGGCAGTGGCCGCTCAACGACCTGTGGGGCGACAAGGGCCAGGACCTCGGGCCCGGCCGCGGCCAGGGGCCGGGCCGCTGGTACACCGTCGGCCGCCTGAACTACAGCCTGCAAGACCGCAAGCTGGTGGACACCGTGGTGGGCCTGGAATACGACAGCTGCTGCTGGATCGGCCGCGTGGTGCTCGAGCGCCTGCAAAACAGCGTCAGCACCTCCAACACCCGCCTGCTGTTCCAGATCGAATTCGTGGGCTTCTCGCGCCTGAGCCTGGGTTCCAGCCCGCTGGACACCTTCCGCCAGCACGTGCCCCGCTACCAGAACCTGCGCGACCAGGTCACCCCTCCCAGCCGTTTCAGCAACTACGACTAATGCCCAACGCCATGAATCACCGTGTCATCGCAGTCGCCCTCGCCGCCCTGGCGTCCGTCCTGTCGCAGGGCGCGCTGGCCCAGGGGCTGCGCCCCTCCGGCGCGCCATCGGGCAAGGGCCTCTCGGCACGCCCCGGCCCGGCGACGTCCCTCACCCTGCCCCCCGCCGACGCGGTGCCGGCCAGCGCCAGCAACAGCAGCTCGGCGACCCGGCAGGCCGATTTCATCGTGGCCGTGGTCAACTCCGAGCCGGTGACCAACAACGAGGTGCGCGCACGCCTGGCACGCGCCGAGGTGCAGCTGGCGCGGCAGGGCGGCCCCATGCCCACGCGGGACGTGCTGGCCCGCGAGGTGCTGGAGCGGATCATCCTGGAGCGCGTGCAGCTGCAGCAGGCCCGCGAGGCCGGCATCAAGGTGGATGACTTCTCCGTCGGGCAGGCCGAGCAGGGCGTGGCCCGCCAGAACGGCATGACCGTGGACGAGCTGTACCGCCGCCTCGGCCGCGAGGGCATGACCCGCGAGCGCTTCCGCGACGACCTGCGCAACCAGCTGACGCTGCAGCGCCTGCGCGAGCGCGAGGTGGAGGCCCGGGTGAAGGTATCCGACCTGGACATCGACCAGTACCTGCGCGAGCAGCAGCAGGGCGCCGATGCGGCGTCCACCGAGATCAACCTGGGCCATGTGCTGGTGCTGGTGCCCGAGAACGCGAGCCCCGCGCAAGTGGCCGAGCGCCAGGCGCGCGCCCAGCAGGCCGCCGACAAGATCCGCGCCGGCGAAGACTTTGCCGCCGTGGCGCGGGAGTATTCGGACGCCCCCGAAGGCCAGCGCGCCGGCGGGCTGCTGGGCCTGCGGCCCGCGGATCGCTATCCCGAGCTGTTCGTGAACTCCACCCAGGGCCAGCCCATCGGCAGCATCGTGGGGCCGGTGCGGTCGCCCGCAGGGTTTCACGTGCTGAAGGTGGTGGAGCGCGTGACCGCGGGCATGCCCACCACCGTGGTGCAAAACCACGCCCGCCACATCCTGCTGCGCACGGGCCCGCAATTGTCGGAAAGCGCCGCCGCTGCGCGGCTGGCCGACTACCGCCGCCGCGTGCAGACGGGGCAGGCCGACTTTGCCACGCTGGCGCGCGAGCACTCGCAGGACGGCAGCGCCAAGGAAGGCGGCGACCTGGGCTGGGCCAGCCCCGGCCGCTACGTGCCGGAATTTGAGCAGGCGCTGGAAGCCCTCAAGCCGGGCGACGTCAGCGAGCCGATCGTCACCCGCTTTGGCGTGCACCTGATCCAGTTGCTGGAGCGGCGCGAAGCCAAGCTGACGCAGCGCGAGCAGCGCGACATGGTGCGCGATCTGGTGCGCGAGAAAAAGCTGGACGAGGCCTACGCCACCTGGGCCCAGGAGCTGCGCGGGCGCGCGTACGTCGAGTACCGCGAGCCGCCGCAATAACAGGCCGGCGAGACATGCAGCAAACACTGGTAAGCCCGCGTTGAAACACATTCCCCGCAAGCGCTTCGGACAGCACTTTCTGTCCGACCAAGGCATCAGCGACGGCATCGTGCAGGCCATCGCGCCACAGCCAGGCCAGCCCATGGTGGAAATCGGCCCCGGCCTGGCGGCGCTGACGCAGCCCCTGGTAGAGCGCCTGGGCCACCTCACCGTCATCGAGCTGGACCGCGACCTGGCCTTGCGCCTGCGCCTGCATGGGCAGCTGGAGGTGATCGAGTCGGACGTGCTCAAGGTCGACTTCACCGCGCTGGCGCAGGCAATGCGCGAGAAAGCCGCCCAGCCGGCATTGCGCCTGCGCGTCGTGGGCAACCTGCCTTACAACATCTCCACGCCTATCCTCTTCCATTTGCTGAACCATGTGCAGGTGATCGAAGACCAGCACTTCATGCTGCAAAAGGAAGTGATCGACCGCATGGTGGCATCCCCCGCCACGGGCGACTACGGGCGGCTGTCGGTGATGCTGCAGTGGCGCTACGCCATGGAAAACGTGCTGTTCGTGCCGCCCGAGAGCTTCGACCCGCCCCCGCGCGTGGACAGCGCCGTGGTGCGCATGGTGCCGCACGCCGAGCCCGCGCCTTTGTCGGTGCCCTTGCTGGAAGAGCTGGTGCAAGTGGCCTTCAGCCAGCGCCGCAAGCTGCTGCGCCACACCCTGGGCCGCTGGCTGGAGGCACGCCACTTCGCCGGCACCTTCGACACCCAGCGCCGCGCCGAGGAAGTGCCGGTGCAGGAGTACGTCGCTTTGGCGCAGGCCTGCTCTTGAATTGATAGCTGTTTGCGCTTGCTGGATAAGCGCTGGAGCCCGTTTTATCGTTGGTGATGCGCGGAGAATGTCGGGTTACGCGTCGCTAACCCGACCTACGATCCTGCGGTCGCTGCGTCGATATCGCCACCGCGCCCCGCAACTGGCGCGCCCATAGGAGTCTGCGCGGCAGAAGGCATCGAAGCGAAACGCGCGAAAACCGAGGATCGCGTGGTGCTACCGACAAGCCCAGGGTGGCCCCCTGGGCGCAGGAGGTAGCACCGCGCGAGACCGGTTTATCGCGCGTTGCAGCCGA
>NZ_JAJTBB010000056.1 GCF_021287135.1 Acidovorax sp. | reverse complement strand
CGGTCGCGCTCGCACATCGATTCGGGCAGCGAAACGATGGCGCGGAACAGGCGGCCGTGGGCTTGGTAGTGGGCGGGGTGAGGACGGGTCCGGGGTGGCCGGGGCGATGCGGCCTGATCTAGACTGGGCCGATGACCGTTGGAACCGTTGTGGCCTTGAATCGTCGTCTGGGCCTGTTTATCGTCCGTATCGACGCTGGCCCTGAGTTCGCCGTGTTCGAGCTTGTGAGCAATGAAGTCACGTTGAGCCTGGGCTGCAAAGTCCAAGGTGCACTCCACTCCATGCTGGAGGAAGTGGTCGTGCACCTGAACAGCGGTGAACGAATCGAAGTTGTGGGGCAGAGCGGCCCGCTGCCCGAGGAGATGGCCTACCGCCTGCTGGGCTGATGCGTGTGTATCGACAACACGCGCTGCGATTGATGACATGAAACCTCCATCGCCCGGGGTGGGCGTGGAGGAATTATGCTAAATCGAATAGAAAAATCAATCGATTTCGCATAGTTGGCTGATTTTTTTATGTTTTCTTAGCCAAGCAAGGAACAGGCTTCTTCTCAAATTCGAGGAAACGGTCGTTCATTGCGGTGATCTTTTTCAATGTGAACTCTTCCAGATCGTACTTACCCATGTCGTTCCGCATGAAGGCGAGCACGCCCTCCAGCGCTTCGTTCATGCCAGTCACAAGGTTTTGTTTGTTTGGTGTCAGGCACTCCGGAACCTCAAGCTGTTGCGCGTTTTGACGGATAGCCTGTAGCGAGCTTATCGGTCCAGCCATTCCGAGCCGTGGCGTGCTGGTTGCCAGGCGAAGGGCGTCCAGCCACTGGACTTTCATCTTGTCCATGCTCGCGTTGGCAGACGCCACGGCGGCTTCGTGGGCGGCACGCGCCTGGCTCTTCTGATAGGAGTTCCAGCCAACATAGCCGATACCAGCTACGACAAGCAAGGCAATCACTGCCAATGTGGAAACGCCTTTCGTGCGCGACCTCTTCATGAAGACCCTCCAGTCCTAATTTGTGCTGAAGGGGTAGATTGTGGCGGCACGTCGTTTCCCTGGCGACCCAGCGCACCCATGATTCGCTCAATCATTTGATCGCCGAAGGCTTCGTCCTCAGCACGTTCGGCGAGGTCAGTAATGATTGCAGCAACCGAGCGCCTGACCCCCGCAGGTTCGTCGGTGAGGGCGTCTCGTAGTGTGCGAAGCGCGTCGCGTAGGCTTGGCGGCCGTGGCGGTGGCGCAAAGGGAATTGGCGCATGGGCCTCGCGCGCTACAGGGGCCTGCGTGCTCAGTGCTTCAGCGGTTACTTCTGTTGCCTCTACCAGTCCGCGTTGGAAGGCGATCTTGTCGGCCAGAAAGTCGTCATAAAACGCATCGACTGGGATGTCGAAGAAGGCGGCGACGGGAGCCAGCGTGCTGCGTCTCGGCTCGGCCGCTACGCCGGTCAAGAACTTGTGTATCTGTGGCTGCTTTGTCTCACCCTTGAGTGCTTTGGCGAGAGCGTTTGCGGTCAGTCCGCGGCTCGCCAGCAGCAGTTGAAGTAGTTCGCGGCCTTTCATGGCCGCACTATGCATGAGCGAATAAATCGAAATCGAATTGCAAGGAGCATTCGATTTCGCATAAGATCCGCGCCATGAGCCAAACCACCACCACCGTTAAGCGTCTGCGCCAAGCGGGCATGTCTCAAGCCGCAATCGCACGGGAGGTGGGGGTGTCGCAACCCACCATCGCCAAATGGGAGGCCGGCAAGGCGCCCAAGGCGGCTGACGCTGCGATCAGGCTGCAGCTGCTCGGCCAGGGGGTCGGTGCTCCTGCAGCGGAGGCGACCGCAGTCGAAGCGGGGGTGTCCCATGCATGAGCCCTTCGCCCTGGCCCTGCTCGAAATGGCCGAGCGTTGGGCGCAAGCCGCGGGCACCACGCTGCGCAACCGCAAGCATTTCAGCGCCACGGTGTTCACCGTGACGCGCAGGCCGGAAGAGCGGGCGTTGCTGGCCGCAGCGGTTGAGGTGTATGACCTTGTCGGCTCCACGCCCGAGGGCGTGATGATCCTGCGCGCCCTCGGCCTGGAGCCAGATGCCGGCGCGCTGCTGGAGGAGCACCAACTGGAGGCGCGCTGGCAGGAGTGGTGCGCCCAACGGCTGACTGGCAAGGCGCCAGGCACTGAAGGGCAGGGGTAAGCGGCCATGCGTAGCACCACCCGTCGCCGTCTGGCGCTTATTCGTCGTCTGCAATCGGCCCATCCAGAACCAGCTTCAGCACCGTCTGGTCGCCCATCAGGTGCCACACCCGGTGCGATACCGCCCACAGCTCGGCCATGCCCTCTATGCGGAGGAAGTCGCCCGCTT
>NZ_JAJTBB010000048.1 GCF_021287135.1 Acidovorax sp. | reverse complement strand
CACGAGTGCAACTACAACTGGAAGACCTTCATCGAGGTCTATCTGGAGGACTACCACGTCGGCCCGTTCCACCCCGGCTTGGGCAATTTCGTCACCTGCGACGACCTGCGCTGGGAATTCAGCAAGCACTACTCGGTGCAGACGGTGGGCGTGGCCTCCACGTTCGGCAAGCCCGGCTCCGATGTGTACCGCAAGTGGCATGACGTGCTGCTCAAGTACCGCGACGGCAAGCTGCCCGAGCGGGGCGCGATCTGGCTCACCTACTACCCGCACATCATGGTCGAGTGGTACCCGCACGTGCTCACCGTCTCCACGCTGCACCCGATCAGCACCACCAAGACGCTGAACATGGTGGAGTTCTACTACCCCGAGGAAATCACCGCGTTCGAGCGCGAGTTCGTCGAAGCCCAGCAGGCCGCCTACATGGAGACCTGCATCGAGGACGACGAGATCGGCGAACGCATGGACGCGGGCCGCAAGGCCCTGCTGGAGCGCGGCGACAACGAGGTCGGCCCCTACCAGAGCCCCATGGAAGACGGCATGCAGCACTTCCACGAGTGGTACCGCGAGACCATGGGGAATCCCCCCTGAGTCGCTTCGCGCCATCCCCCCTTGGGGGGGACGCCCCAGCGCGGCGGGGCGGCCCTTGCGCGGGGGCACTGGCTCAGGTCGCGCCAGTTATTCAGGACCGCGACCCGCATCCGGCGCCGTCGGTCAGTGAACACTCGAACAGCAAGGTAAACACTGGCGATTCGCGGCGATTGCTCTAACTGCTCTCATTACAATAGCTGCCAGCGCTCCACCCATGGGCGCTGGCAGCTATTTTTCTTTCAACGTCCGCCCGGCGCCTGCGCGCGCGCAGCGGCCCCCTCACGAAAGACCGCAACCCGATGCAAGCCCTGTGGATGGTGTTGGCCGCATTCCTTTTTGCCAGCATGGGGGTGTGCGTCAAGATCGCATCGGCCCATTTCAACTCGGCAGAACTGGTGTGCTACCGCGGCCTGATCGGGATGGCCATCCTGTGGCTGCTGGCGCGCTCGCAAAAGATCACCCTGGCCACGCAGTACCCGGGCATGCATGCCTGGCGCAGCCTGGTGGGCGTGGTATCGCTAGGGGCGTGGTTCTTTGCCATTGCGCACCTGCCGCTGGCCACGGCGATGACCCTCAACTACATGAGCAGCGTGTGGATTGCCGCCTTCCTGGTGGGTGGCACGCTGCTGGCCTGGCGCCCCTCGGCAGCGGCGCCCCGGCCGGCGCTGCAGGGCCCGCTGGTGCTCACGGTGCTGACCGGCTTCGTGGGCGTGGTGCTCATGCTGCGGCCCAGCCTCGACCAGCACCAGGCCTTCGCGGGAATGATCGGACTCATGTCGGGCCTCACGGCAGCATTTGCCTACATGCAGGTGGTGGCGCTGTCGCGGCTGGGCGAGCCGGAATCGCGCACCGTTTTCTACTTTGCGGTGGGCTCGGCCGTGGCGGGCGGCGGGGCCTTGCTGTTCACCGGGCTGTCGGACTGGCCGGGCTGGCCGGCCCTGTGGCTGCTGCCCATCGGCGTGCTGGCCGCGGGCGGCCAGCTGTGCATGACGCGCGCCTACGCCAGCGCCAAGACGCAGCGCGGCACCCTGGTGGTGGCCAACCTGCAGTACTCGGGCATCGTGTTCGCCGCCCTCTACAGCGTGCTGCTGTTTGGCGACCAGCTCCCGCCAATCGCGTGGCTGGGCATGACGCTCATCGTGGGCAGCGGCATCGTGGCCACCATCCTGCGCGCCCGCGCCGCGCCCGGCACCCCGGCGGAAGAACATTGACACCTTCTTGCGGGCCTGCGCCTACAGCCAAGCCGGCACCAGCGCACACAATGGAGCTCCGCAACACTCTTCACCCCCAGCACCCACTGCTCACCAGGCCCCGACGATGACCACCGCCTACACCACCCTCATTTCCGCCACCGAACTGCAGTCCCTGATGGCCAGCGGCGCGCCGCTGATGGTGTTTGACTGCAGCTGCGACCTGCTCCAGCCGTCACTGGGCGCGCAGCAGTACGCGCAGGCCCACATCCCCGGCGCGGTGTTTGCCGACCTGAACAACGACCTGAGCGCCCGGCACGGCGTTGCGGGCGCCAGCGGCACACTCGTCGCCCAGGAGGCCGACAAGCCCGCATCGGGCGGACGCCATCCGCTGCCCAGCCGCGAGCGGTTCGCCATGTGGCTGTCCAGCGTTGGGTTCACCAACGGCATGCAGGCCGTCGTGTATGACCGCCAGGGCGCCAACTACTGCGGGCGCCTGTGGTGGATGCTCCAATGGGCCGGGCACGATGCCGTGGCCGTGCTCGACGGGGGGCTGCAGGCCTGGCAGGCCGCTGGCGGCGCCGTGCGCAGCGGCGAGGAGCCGGCGCACTTCCAGTCCAACTTCCAGCTCGGCGCACCCCTGCGGCGGCTCGCCACCGTGCAGGATGTGCTGGCCGGCCTGGGCCAGCCGGGCCAGACCGTGATCGACGCGCGCGCCGGCGCCCGCTACCGCGGCGAGGTGGAGCCCATGGACCCGGTGGCAGGCCACATTCCGGGCGCGCTGAACCGCCCTTTCGCCGACAACATCGCGGCCGACGGCCGCTTCAAGCCCGCCCCCGTGCTGCGGGCGGAGTTTGAAGCCCTGCTGGCCGGACGCGATCCGGCCACCGTGGTGCACCAGTGCGGCAGCGGCGTGAGCGCGGTGCCCAACCTGCTGGCAATGGAGATCGCCGGGCTGGGCGCTACCGCCCTGTTTGCGGGCAGTTGGAGCGAATGGTGCTCCGACCCGTCCCGCCCGGTCGAAAAAGGCTGAGCCCACGGGGGCGCAGCCCCAACCCACCCTGCCACGCCCTCCACCACGGCCCCCCGCGTGGCAAAACCGCAAAAAAGAGGGTTTTGCGGGTGCTATCAAAACCATGAGCAGAAATGGCGGGGCACCCGCCCGCGGCGCAGCAACGGTTTCACAGGGGCGTGCGGGACGGCGCCTCATCCGCGTGTCAGGCAAATTCCTACACCGCCGGACAGAAAACCAGACACGCTGCACATCCAAACCCCGACTTAATTTCCGATTGGGGCGGTTTCACAATCCATTTCAACGGATCACGCAACACCTGCACAGCGCAGGCAACGCAAGACCCGGAACTGGAAACCAAGGAAGCCGCCATGACCAACGAACAAATCCTCGCCGAAATCCGCGAAGCCAACCTCACCTACCTGATGCTGGCCCAGACCCTGATTCGCCAGGACAAGGCGGAAGCCGTGTTCCGTCTGGGCATGAACGAAGAGTCTGCCGACATTCTGGCATCGCTGTCGGCGGCGCAAGTGATGAAACTGGCGTCCCGCAACACCCTTCTTTGCAGCTTCCGCGTGGACGACAACCTGGTGTGGAGCCTGCTCACCAACCACTCGGCCAAGAAGGTGGGCAACGAAGCCACCAACACGCTGCACGCCAACATCCTGATGGCCAGCCGCGTCTCCGAAGTGCTCTGACCCGGCCCCGCCGCAGCGCCCCGTAGCCCGCCTCCGTCTCCTTTCTTCGCCGAAAGCCCGCCATGTCCTCCACGACCACCACCGCTGCCGCAACCCCCAAGGCCCCCGCCAAGAGCGTGCTGAACGAATCCAAGCAGATCGAGCGCGCCGCCATGCTGATCCAGATGGGTGCCCGCATGCAGGTGCTGGAATCGGAGACCACGCTGTCGTACGAGCGGCTGATCCGCCTGTACAAGGAAATCGCCGGCAAGTCGCCGTCCAAGGGGCAACTGCCCTTCTCCACCGACTGGTTCCTGACCTGGCAGGAGAACATCCACAGCTCGCTGTTCCTGAACATCTACGAGTACCTGTCCAAGGGCGTGGACCTGGACTCGGTGGAACTGCTGACCAAGGCCTACCGCCTGTACACCGAACAGGTGACCACTGCCGAGATCGAACCGCTGCTGTCCTTCACCCGCGCGTGGCGCCTGGTCAAGTTCGTGGACGCAGGCATGCTCACGCGCACCAAGTGCAGCCAGTGCGGCGGCCAGTTCGTGACCGAGCTGTACGAGAACCGCCACTACACCTGCGGCCTGTGCAACCCGCCCGCACGGGCCGGCAAGAGCAAGACCGCCGGCGCACTGATGCTGCACTGATTTAGCTATCAATTTGATAGCTTCTTGCGCCCACCGGATGGGCGTGAGAGCCTGTTCCATCCCGACCCCAAAAAATGGACGACGCCCTGCCAAGGCCGCCGCGCAAGGGCCGCCCCGCCGCGCTGGCGGCGTCCCCCTTCCCGAACTGCGCAGCAGTTCGAGAGAAGGGGGAAGCGGCGAAGCCGCTCAGGGGGATGCCACCTATCTTCCCGCCAGCAACGCCCGCACGTTGTCATCCATGGGCACCGCATAGTTGTGCGCCGCCACCACGGTGTTGCCCACGGGGTTCACCAGCTTGAGGTTGATGTACACCACCGTGCTGGACACGGCATAGGTGCCCACCACCACGGCCTGCGCCTCCTGCGCCTGGCTCACTTCGCGCACCTCGCGCGAGAGCAGCAGCTCGCCCTGGTCGCGCGCCAGCAGCAGGCTGTCGCGCAGCTTCACCTCGGTCACGCGCAGGCCGCGCTGCACCAGGCGGGCGGCGATCTGCTCGGAGAACATCCGCCCCAGCCGCGACGATTCGGCCAGCCGGTCCACAGGGACCAGCGTGGCCACCAGTACCGCCTTGCTGGCATCCAGCGGCGCGGTCTGCAGCAGCGCGTCGGCGGCACGCTCGTTCACCTCGATGAGGTTGCTGCTCGATGCGCCGGGCCGCTCGCCGTAGTAGTAGCTGTGCATGGGGCTGACGGTCTCGCAGCCCGACAGGGCTGCCAGCGCCAGCGCCGCACCCGCCCAGCAGACGCTGGTTCGCAGCGCGCCCATGCGCGGTGCGTGCTTCACTGCCGTCGTCTTCATGGCGCCACTACCCGCCACGTCTTCACGGGCGTTGCCGGGGCTGGTGCGGGCGGCAGCGCGGGCTGGTAGAGCACCGCATCGGCCCGCTCGATGTAGTACAGGTCGGCCGTGCCGGCAAGGTACCGGTCGTGCGACTTGAGCGTGGAAGTGATCAGCACCTCGGTGCGCGTGGGCCCGCCCGCGGCGGCGCCCTGGGTGTAGAGCTGGGCCATGTCCAGCGCCACCCCGGCACCCACGCCGAGGGCCGTGGCCACGCCGGGCAGCAGGGTGCGGTCGGAATAATGCACCGCCCAGTCGCGCCACACCCCCACGCCGGTGCCGATGATGGTGCCGGCCATGGGCACGGGCAAGCCGCGCGGGGAGCCGGATTCGTGCTGCACCAGCTGCGTCTGCACTTCCAGCTCCACCGCCGTGGGCACCGTGGACACGGCCACACCCCGGTTCAGCAGGTGCACCTTGAGCAGCTTGAGAAAACCCTGGTTGAAGCTGGAGTTGTCCGGCACGGTGACATACAGCGGGTACTCGCCCTCGGGCCAGGAGGCGATCTTTTCCGCCACGCGGCCGGCCACGTCGCCGGCCAGCACATCCCAATGGTGCACGGCACGGGCCTTTTTCTGGCCGGTGGCGGGGTAGTTGTCGGCGCGTGGCACGTCCAGCGTGCCGCAGCCGGCCAGCAGCGTCGCGGCGCCCAGCAGGGCGGCTGCAGCGGCGGCGGCCGCAATGCGGTGGAGGAGGGATGGCATGTGGGCCATGGTATCGGCGCCGGGCCGCCGCAATCGGCGCAACAGGGCCGTCTTTCCGGTGCAAAGCCGCGCTTTCGGCCCTTGGAAGCGCCGGGGCAAGCCTTCACAATCAGCGCATTTCCATCCCACCTTCCGCGACCACCATGCGCACCACGACCAGCAACCTCCACCTTGCGTCCCTGATGGCGCTGACCGCGGCTCTGGCGGGCTGCGGCGGCGCAACGGACAACCACTCCAGCGCTCCGCCTCCGCCACCGCCCGCCTCGGCGCCCATTGCGCTGCATTTCGTGCAGCCCACCGAGAACGTGCTGGAGCCTGGGGCCTCCGAGCCGCTGGCCGCCAATGTCGCGGTCAACGGCAGCGCCGCCCCCAATGGCACCGTGGCCACCTTCACCGTCAGCCCCGCCGCGGCAGCCACGCTGTCGCCCGTGGCGCCCACCACGGTCGCCGGCGTAGCCAGCTCCACGCTCACGGTGAGCAGCCTGCCGCCCAGCGCCACCTTCCAGGTCAGCGCCACGGCCACCAGCAGCGCCAACACGGCCGGCGACAGCCTCACCTACTACGTGCGGCCCACGCACAAGAACCTGCAGGTGCTGGTGCCCGCGTACTTCAGCGCCAGCGGCACGTCGTCGCCGTGGGCCACGCTCACCAGCGGCGCAGCCAGCTATCCGGACGTGCAGATCACCGCCGTGGCCAGCGCCAGCGACGGTGTGCTCACCGCCACCTCCAAGGCCGACAGCGACCTGCTCAAGGCCATCCAGGACTTCAAGGCCGTGGCCGGCACCACCAACAAGGTCATCGGCTACGTGGCCACGTCAGGCAGCGGTGGTTCGCGCTCGGTGGCCGACGTGAAGGCCACCATCGACAACTACATCCGCCTGTACCCCGACCAGCTCGACGGCTTCTTCCTGGACGGCATGGCCACCGACAGCGCGCGGCTGGCGTACTTTCAGGACATCTACAACTACGTCAAGGCCCTGGCCTCGGGCATGAGCAAGGCCGCCACCCCGCCCAACGCCCCCACGGTGATCGGCAACCCCGGCACCTACCCCGTGGCCGCCTACGCAGGCGTGGCCGACACCCTGGTCACCTATGCCGGCAATGCCGCCGCCTACCAGGCCGTCGACCCCCAGCCTGCCAGCACCTGGGTCTACGCCAAGGACAACACCGCCCAGGGCATGCTGGTGCACACCGCCAGCACCTGCACGGACATGCAGTCCGCCGTCAAGCACGCCAACCGCCCCCGCCTGAACACCGGGCTGGTCTACGCCACCAACCTGGCCGTCGGCGCCTCGTGGTCCTCGCTGCCCACCTACTGGCCGCAGCTGCTGGGCACGGTGGACGCTCTCAACACGCAGCGCCCGCTGCCGATGTGCTGATGCCGCCGGGCGGGGCCCCGCGCCTCGCCACGCTGGCACCACCCGCACGCCCCCTGCGGCACCCGGCGGCGGCCCGGGCCGATGGCCCCGCCCCTCCTTGCGCCGACACGCGGCAGGCCCGACCGACCTACACGCGGGCGGGGGCCAATCCCATCACAATCGGCGCATGATGCCCGAGCCCACCCCCGCGCCCCCGCCCGCCCCCACCGCCGAGCCGCCCCGGCCAGACGGCGCGGCTGCAGACACCAGCGCCCGCCCGTCCCTGGCCCCTGCGGCGCCCGCCGCGCCCGCCGCCTCTGCGGCAGGCCTGGCCGCCGACGCTGCCGAAGCCGCCGCCACCCGGCCCGCCCCGGGGGATCCCGGCAGCTCCGGAAACCCGCCCGCCCCCGCGCACCCGCATGGCAGCGCCCCCGCGGCCAACGCGCCCTTCAACGGCCCGCTCATGCTCCACATGCCCGTGGACGTGCGCAACCTCTCCCTGGCACTGCTGGCCTTGTTCGCGGGCGTGGCCCTGCTGCACTGGGCCAGCGCCGTGTTCATCCCCATCATGCTCAGCCTGCTGCTCACCACCGCCCTGCGCCCCATCGTGGAGCTGCTGCGGCGCTGCCATGTGCCGCGCTGGCTGGGCGCGGGCGTGCTGCTCATCGCCATCGTGGTCGGCCTGGCCAGCGCGGCCTGGTCGCTGAGCGACGGGGCCTCGCAGCTCGTGGACTCACTGCCCATGGCCGCCAAGAAGGTGCGCGACAACCTGCGCGCCCGCACGGGCGCGGCCAGCCCGCTGGACACGGTGCAGAAAGCTGCCAGCCAGATCGAGCAGGCCGCCAACGAGAACACCGCCGCCAGCCCCACCCGGCGCGGCGTGCAGCGCGTGGTGGTCGAGCGCCCGCCCTTCAACATCCGCGACTACCTGTGGAGCGGCACCATGGGCCTCATGTCCGCCTTGGGGCAGCTCACCGTGGTGGTGTTCCTGACCTTCTTTGCCCTGGCCTCGGGCAACCTGTTCCGCGACAAGCTGCTGCGCATCGCCGGCACCAGCCTGGAGCGGCGCAAGGTCACCATCCACGTGCTGGAAGACATCACCAACAACATCCAGCGCTACCTGCTGGTGCAGGTGCTCACCAGCGTGCTGGTGGGCGTGGCCACCGGCGCAGCCTATTGGGCCCTGGGCCTGCAGAACGCCGCCGTATGGGGCGTGGCCGCGGGGGTGCTGAACCTGGCGCCGTACATCGGCTCTGCCATCGTCACCGGCGCCTCGGCCCTGGTGGCCTTCCTGCAGTTCGGCACGCTGGACATGGCCCTGGCCATCGGCGGGGCATCGCTGGTCATCCACACCCTGGTGGGCAACCTGCTCACCCCCTGGCTCACCAGCCGCACCAGCAGCATGAGCCCGGTGGCCGTGTTCGTCAGCGTGCTCGCCTGGGGCTGGCTGTGGGGCCTGTGGGGCCTGCTGCTGGGCATCCCCGTCATGATGGCGGTGAAGGCCATCTGCGACCGCGTGGAAGACCTGAAGGCGGTGGGCGAACTGCTGGGGGATTGAAGCCACCGACCGGCGCAGGCCTGTCCACGCCGGGTGCGACGACCTCTGCGGCACTCCCTCAGAGGGGTAGACTGGCCCATGGTCCAGCAGCCCCCCGAGAAGTCATGAGACCCCTCCTGATCGCATCACTTGCCGCGTGGAGCATGGTCTCGTGCACCTCTATTCCCCATTTTCCGAGCCCGGCGCCAGAGACGGGCGTCCGGCACGACCCCGAGGTGTTCGTCGCCGGCATTCCCACCCTGTCGGCAACCGAACTGGCGCGCCAGCAGGCCCTGGCCAGAAACGGTGACGGCAGGGCCGCCTTCAACGTGTATTCGTACTACCGTACCACCGCCAACGACCCGAAGCAGGCGCGGGAGTGGCTGTTGAGGGCCGGCGAACTGGGCCACGCGTTTTCGCAATACAACCTGGCCCAGATCTACCGCCACGAGAACAACTACCCCAAAGCCATCTATTGGGCCAGGAAGGCCAGGGACAACGGCTACCCCCATGCGCAGGCCACCCTGGAGTCCCTGGAGAGCGAGCAGCCCTAGACCAAGGGCTCAGGCGGGCGCCGCGCTGCGCGCCACTCCTGGCTCCGCGCAGCGCCAAAGGGTGCCATGGCACTCCTTTTGCGCGCACCTCAATCAACCGGTATTCCGCAACCCCGCCGCAATCCCGTTGATCGAAATATGAATCCCGGTCTGCACCCGCTCATCCCCCTGCCCCGCGCGCCAGCGGCGCACCAGCTCCACCTGCAGGTGGTGCAGCGGGTCAATGTAGGGAAAGCGGTGCTTGATGGAGCGGGCCAGCGCCGTGTTGTGCGCCAGGCGCTGCTTGTCGCCCGTGATGCGGGTCAGAGCGTCGGCGGTGCGGTGCCATTCGGCCTCGATGGCGGTGAAAACCTTCTTGCGCAGGCGGGTGTCCGTCACCAGTTCGCTGTAGCGTGAGGCCAGGGCCAGGTCGCTCTTGGCCAGCACCATGTCCATGTTGGACAGCAGGGTGCGGAAGAAGGGCCATTGGCGGTACATCTTCTGCAGCAGGGCGAGCTGGGCCTTGGGGTCCTTGCCCTCGGTGTTGATGAACGTCTCCACGGCCGCGCCAAAGCCGAACCAGCCGGGCAGCGTGAGGCGGCACTGGCCCCAGCTGAAGCCCCAGGGAATGGCGCGCAGGTCTTCGATCTTCTGGCTGGCCTTGCGGCTGGCGGGGCGCGAGCCGATGTTCAGTTCGGCGATCTCGCGGATGGGGGTGGCGCTGAAGAAGTAGTCGGTGAAGCCGGGCGTCTCGTACACCAGCGCGCGGTAGGCGCCCATGCTGGCCTGCGAGAGCTGCGCCGCGGCGTCCAGAAAAGCCTTGGTGGCGGGCTTGGTGGGCTGCAGCAGCGTGGCCTCGAGCGTGGCGGCGACCAGGGTTTCGAGGTTGCGGCGGCCGATCTCGGGGTTGGCGTATTTGGATGCGATGACTTCGCCCTGCTCCGTCAGGCGGATCTGGCCGCGCACGGTGCCGGGCGGCTGGGCCAGGATGGCCTGGTAGCTGGGGCCACCGCCGCGGCCCACGGTGCCGCCGCGGCCGTGGAACATGCGCAGCTGGATGCCGTGCAGGGTGGCGAGTTCGTCAAACAGCTCCACCAGCGCGATCTCGGCGCGGTACAGCTCCCAGTTGCTGGTGAAGATGCCGCCGTCCTTGTTACTGTCGCTGTAGCCGAGCATGATGTCCTGCTCGCCGCCGCTGCGCTGCACCAGCGCGGCCACGCCAGGCAGGCTGTAGAACTCGCGCATGATGGGCGCGGCATTGCGCAGGTCTTCGATGGTCTCGAACAGCGGCACCACGATGAGGTGGTTCCTGGCGGGGGCGTCCAGCGTGCCCGTCAGCAGCCCCACTTCCTTTTGCAGCAGCAGCACTTCCAGCAGGTCGCTCACCGTCTCGGTGTGGCTGATGATGTAATGGCGGATGGCGTCGTGCCCGAAGCGCTCGCGCATCACCCGGGCGGTCTCGAAGATGGCCAGTTCGCCCTGCGTGTGGGCGGAGTACTCGGCGCCCACCACGCGCAGCGGGCGGGCGTCGTTCAGCAGCTTGATGAGCAGCGCGCGCTTGGCGGCCTCTTGCAGGCCGGCGTAGTGCGGCTCGATGCGTGCGGTGGCCAGCAGTTCGCTCACCACTTCCTCGTGCTTGTCGGAGCTTTGGCGCAGGTCCACCGTGGCCAGGTGAAAGCCAAACACCTGCACGGCGCGGATGAGGGGGTGCAGGCGCTCTTGCGCCAGCGACTCGCCGTGGTGCGACTTGAGCGAGGCCTCAATCACGCGCAGGTCGGCCAGGAACTCTTCGGCGCTGGCATAGGCGTTTTGCGGGGCCACGGCATGGCGCGCGGCTTCGCCGCCGGTCAGCTCCTTCAGCGATGCGGCCAGGCGCGCATAGATGCCGGTCAGGGCGCGGCGGTAGGGCTCGTCCACGCGGTGTTCGCTGGTGTCAGGGGAGCGCTGGGCCAGGGCTTCCATCTCGGCCGACACCTGCACCAGGCGGGCCGACAGCGACAGCTCGCCCCCCAGGTAGTGGACTTCGGTGAGGTAGTGGCGCAAGGCCACTTCGGCCTGGCGGCCCAGGGCGTATTGCAGGGTCTGCGCAGTGACGTTGGGGTTGCCGTCACGGTCGCCGCCGATCCATTGGCCCATGCGCAAGAAGCTGTGCACGGGGTACTGGCCCAGCTCGGTTTCCAGGTCGGCGTAGATCTTGGGGATCTCGCGCAGGAAGGTGGCTTCGTAGTACGACAGCGCGTTCTCGATCTCGTCGGCCACGGTGAGCTTGCTGTAGCGCAAAAGGCGCGTCTGCCACAGCTGGGCCACGCGGGCGCGCAGCTGCGCCTCGTTGGCGGCCAGCTCGCGCGGGGTGAGCGCGTCCTTGGCGCTGTTGTAGAGCTGGGCGCGCACCTGGATGTCGTCGCGCGCAGCCAGCAGCTGGGCGATGTCGCGCTCGGCATCCAGAATGCTCTTGCGCTGCACCTCGGTGGGGTGGGCGGTGAGCACGGGGGCCACGTAGCTGCCGGCCAGGGTCTGCGAGATGGTCTTGGGCGCAATGCCGGCCCAGCGCAGGCGCGACAGGGCCACTTCGATGCTGCCCTCTTGCGTGTCGCCCGCGCGCTCGTGCACGGCGCGGCGGCGGATGTGGTGGCGGTCTTCGGCCAGGTTGGCCAGGTGGCTGAAGTAGGTGAAGGCGCGGATCACGCTCACCGTCTGGTCGCCCGACAGGGACTTGAGCAGCTTCTTGAGCGCGCGGTCGGCCTCCTGGTCGGCGTCGCGGCGGAAGGCCACGGAGAGCTTGCGCACCTGCTCCACCAGTTCATAGGCGGCCACGCCTTCCTGCTCGCGGATCACATCGCCCAGAATGCGCCCGAGCAGGCGGATGTCGTCGATGAGGGGCTGGTCCTTGTCGGATCGTTTCATGGTGCGCGGATCTCCGGAGGTGGGTAAAGTGGCACGGCGCCCGCGCGTCCCCTCGCATCCCTCCGGGGCGCACCAACCCCAGTGCGGGCGCATGCTAGCATCGCCCGCCGCTGAAAGATTACAAACAGGTTACGAACTTGACCACGCAAAAAAACGCCCCCCTGCGCATCGTCATCGCCACCCGCGAAAGCCGGCTGGCGCTGTGGCAGGCCGAACACGTGAAAGCGCTGCTGCAGGCGCGCGGCCACACGGTGGAGCTGCTGGGCATGACCACCCAGGGCGACCAGATCCTGGACCGCTCGCTGTCCAAGGTGGGTGGCAAGGGCCTGTTCGTGAAAGAGCTGGAAGTGGCACTGGAAGAGGGCCGCGCCGACATCGCCGTGCACTCGCTCAAGGACGTGCCCATGGAGCTGCCCGAGGGCTTTGCCCTGGCCTGCGTGATGGAGCGCGAAGACCCGCGCGACGCCTTCGTGTCCCCGCGCTACGCCGCGCTGGAAGACCTGCCCCAGGGCGCCGTGGTCGGCACCTCCAGCCTGCGCCGCCAGGTGCTGCTGCAGGCCCTGCGACCCGACCTGAAGATCGAGCCGCTGCGCGGCAACCTCGACACGCGCCTGCGCAAGCTGGACGAGGGGCAGTACGACGCCATCGTGCTGGCCGCCGCGGGCCTCAAGCGCCTGGGGCTGGGCGCGCGCATCCGCACGACCTTCGAGTCCGGCTCCATGCTGCCGGCGGCAGGCCAGGGCGCGCTGGGCATTGAGGTGCGCAGCGACCGGCAGGACCTGATCGAAGCGCTGGCGCCGCTGGCGCACCCGCCCACCTGGCTCACGGTGGCGGCCGAGCGCGCCGTCAGCCGCGCCATGGGCGGCAGCTGCTCCATGCCGCTGGCCGCTCACGGCACGCTGCGCGATGGCGCCCTGCAACTGCACGCCGCCTGGGGCGACCCGCAGGGCCGCCTGCCCCTGGTGCGTGCACAGGGCAACGACGCCGTGCAAAACCTGGCGCAGGCGGAGGCCCTGGGCGAAGCCGTGGCCCGGCAGCTGCGCGATGGCGGTGCGCAAGGCGTGGGCCCAACCGGGTCCGCGCAACCCTGAAACCCGCCCCCGGGCCTGGTTGCCATGCCCCTGCCCCGCGTGATCGTCACGCGGCCCGAACGCGAGGCCGCCCCCTGGGTGCAGCAGCTGCGTGCGCGCGGCCTGCACGCCGTGGCGCTGCCGCTCATTGCCATCGGTCCCTGCTCCGATCCCGCGGCGCAAGCGGCCCTGGCCCAGGCCCGCGCCCGGCTGGACGCGTACCGGGCGGTGATGTTTGTCAGCGGCAACGCGGCGCTCCATTTTTTTGAAGAAAATCCGGCTCCAGCGCTTATGGGTAAAGCGCAAGCAGCTATCAAAACAAGAGCATGGGCGCCGGGCCCCGGCACCGCGCGTGCCTTGGAGCAAGCCGGGGTGCCGGCAGACCGCATCGACAGCCCGGCGCCGGACGCGCCGCAGTTTGACTCGGAAGCCCTGTGGCGCCAGGTGGGCGCGCAGGTGCAGCCCGGCGACCGGGTGCTGATCGTGCGCGGCAGCTCCGGCACCGAACCCGGCCCGGCCCAGGGCACCGGCCGCGACTGGCTGGCGCGGCAGATCGAGGCCGCCGGCGGGCAGGCGGAGTTTGTGGCGGCGTACCAACGCGGCGCACCGCGCTGGCGTGCCGACGAGGTGGCGCTGGCGCAACAGGCGGCGCGCGACGGCTCCCTCTGGCTGCTGAGCAGCTCGGAAGCTGTTGCCCACCTGGCAGAGGCTCTGCCCGGCCAGGACTGGGGGCGCGCCCATGCGCTGGCCACGCACCCGCGCATCGCTGAAGCGGCGCGCGCCGCCGGGTTCGGGGACGTGCGGGAATGCCGCCCCGCGCTGGACGACGTGGTGGCCTCGATAGAATCGGGCGCATGAGTTCTGCGCCTGCCAACGACCTGCCCCCCGCTTCCGCCGCCGCCCCCGGTGCTGCCTCCGAGGCAGCCGCAGCGCCGGCGGCCCGTGGTGCCGGCGGCGGCCGCGGCCTGACGCTGGTGCTGGGCGCCGTGGCCGCCGCCGCGCTCGCCAGCAGCGGGCTGCTGTGGCACAAGCTCGGCACCATCCAGGAACAGCTCGCGCGGCAATCGGCCGACACCGGCGCCCAGGCCATCGAAGCCCGGGCCATGGCCCGCCAGGCCGAAGAACTGGTTCGGGAGACGGCCGCCCGCCTGTCCGTGGCCGAGGCCCGGGTGAGCGAGGTCGCGCTGCAGCGCAGCCAGCTGGAAGAGCTCATGCAAAGCCTGTCGCGTTCGCGCGACGAGAACCTGGTGGTGGACATTGAATCCGCCGTGCGCCTGGCACAGCAGCAGGCCCAGCTCACCGGCAGCCTGGAGCCGCTGGTGGCTGCGCTCAAGAGCGCCAACCAGCGCATCGAACGCGCCGCCCAGCCCCGGCTGGCGCCGGTGCAGCGCGCCATTGGCCGCGACCTGGACCGGCTGACCCGCGCCACGGTCACTGACACGGCCGGGCTGCTGGCCCGCCTGGACGACCTGGTCCGCCAGGTGGACGAGCTGCCCGTGGTGAATGCCGTGGCCCAGGCCGCGGCCACGCGCCGCCTCGCCGCAGCCCCTGCCGCCCCGGGCGGTGCGCCCGCCCCCGCCGAAGGCCTGGCCTGGTGGCAGGCGGCGCTGCAACGCGGCTGGGAGGTGGTGCGCGACGAGGCCCGCAACCTGGTGCGGGTCAGCCGCATCGACCAGCCCGAGGCCATTCTGCTGGCGCCCGACCAGACCTTCTTCCTGCGCGAGAACCTCAAGCTCAAGCTGCTCAACGCGCGCCTGGGCGTGCTGGCCCGCCAGTTCGAATCCGCCCGTGCCGACCTGGGCGCCGCCACGGCCGCCCTGAACAAGTACTTCGACCCGGCATCGCGCCGCACCCAGAACGCCGCCAGCATGCTGCAGCAGGCCCAGGCCCACATGAAGACCGCCGAGCTGCCGCGCCTGGATGAAACCTTGTCTGCCCTGGCCACTGCGGCCGCGGGCCGCTGAAGGCCGAGGCACCATGCGCGCTGCACTTTGGCTCTTGGCGTTGTTTGGCGTGGCCGTGGCGGCCGCGCTGTTTGCGGGCAACAACCAGGGCACCGTCACCCTCTACTGGCCGCCCTACCGCATCGACCTGTCGCTGAACATGGTGGTGCTGCTGCTGGTGGGCGGCTTCGTCACGCTGCACGCCGCGCTGCGCGCGCTGGCGGCCTTGCTGGAACTGCCGCGCCAGGCGCGCCGCTGGCGCCAGCAGCAAAAGGAGCGCGCCATGCATGCGGCCCTGATGGATGCCCTGACCCACATGCTGGGCGGGCGCTTCATCCGCTCGCGCAAGTCGGCCGAGGCGGCGCTGTCCCAGGAGCAAGCGCTGGAAGCCGCGGGCGAGGGCGTGCCCCACGGGCGGCAGCTGCGCGCCCTGTCCCACATGATCGCGGCCGAGGCCTCGCATGCCCTGCAGGACCGCGCCACCCGGGAAACCCATCTGAACGAGGCGCTTTCGGAGGCCCCCGCCCGCGGCACGGTCAGCGAACAGGAACTGCGCGAAGGCGCGCAGATGCGCGCGGCGCGCTGGTCGCTGGACGACCGCGACGCGGCCGCGGCCCTGGACCGTCTGGCGGCCCTGCCGCAAGGCGCCGCCCGGCGCACGCTGGCCCTGCGCATCAAGCTCAAGGCCACCCGGCTGGGCCACCAGACGCAGGAGGCCCTGGACACGGCCCGCCTGCTGGGCAAGCACCGCGCGTTTTCTGCGGCAGCCGCCCAGAGCATCGTGCGCGGCTTGGCCTCCGAGCTGATCAACAATGCGCACGACACGGCCCAGCTGCAGCAGATCTGGCTGGCCCTGGAGCCAGCCGAGCGCAACATGCCCGAGCTGGCGATCCACGCGGCACAGCGGCTGGCCGCGTTGGGTGGAGACGCCACCCAGGTGCGGGCCTGGCTGCTGCCGGTGTGGGAGCGCCTGGTCGACATGCCCGACCTGCTGGCCGAGCACCACGCCCTGAAGCTGGTGCGCGCCCTGGAGGCCGGGCTGGACGCGGTGGATGCCGCCTGGCTGGCCCGCATTGAATCCGCCCAGCAGGGCAACCCGCGCGACGCGCGCCTGCAGTACCTGGCGGGCATGGCCTGCCTCAAGCGCCAGCTGTGGGGCAAGGCACAACAATTGTTGACACAGGCCGCCCTGCAGCTGTCCGACACCGGCCTGCGCGCCAGCGCCTGGCGCCACCTCGCCGAACTGGCCGAGCAACGCGGCGACACCCCCACCGCCGCCGACGCCTGGAAGAAGGCTGCCCTCGGGCAGTAACGGTCCGCCCGGGCCGGCCTTGCCCGGCCACCGCCCGCCGGCTGGGTGGTCTGCCCGCCGTCTGCCTCCCCCGCAACGCGGGTTGCGTCTCCATCGGCCCCCTGGAGCCGCCCGCCCGCCACAAAAAACGCCCCATCGTTGGGGAACTTTGAGCGGCCACCCGCTATCGATTCAACATTTTTGAATCATGGCATCAATCTGCCTGAAACGCCGGCCGTCCTGCGCTTTCTACACTGCACTGCAGCCGTGGCGGACGCCTGCATGGCCCGCCCCTGATGCCCCGCACTGCCCATGACCGCCTTCGTTCCCCTTCCCGCCACACCCACCGCCGACACCCCGGCCCGTCGCTACACCCGCACCGCCATGCTGCTGCACTGGGTGCTCGGCCTGGCCCTGGTGGGCATCTTTGCCGTTGGCGTGTACATGGCCGACCTTCCTTTCTCACCGCAGCGGCTCAAGCTCTACAACTGGCACAAATGGGCGGGCGTCACGCTGCTCGCCCTGTCCGCGCTGCGCCTGCTGTGGCGCGTCACGCACCGCCCCCCCGCCCTGCCACCCGCCATCGAGCGGGCCATGCCGGCCTGGCAGAAGCTGGCGCACCACGCCACCCACGGGCTGCTGTACGTGCTGTTCTTTGCCGTGCCCCTCATCGGCTGGGCCTACAGCTCGGCGGCCGGGTTTCCCATCGTCTTCCTGGGCCTGTGGCAGCTGCCGGACTTCGTGCCGGTCAGCAAGGCCCTGGCCGAAGCCATCAAGCCCTGGCATGAGATCACGGCGTTTGCCATGGCAGGCCTGGTGCTGCTGCACATCGCCGGCGCGCTCAAGCACCAGTGGGTGGACCGCGACGGGCTGGTGGCACGCATGCTGCCGTAGCCGCAAAGCCGCCCCCTCCCGAGCCGCCATGCGCCTTCGCACCGTGGTGCATCGGCCCCGTCAGCTTCAGGCGCTGCGTGCGCCGGGCCTGGGACCGCTGACGCTGATGACGGCTTTCGCTTTCAGTCTTTTGAACGGAGTTTTTGCATGAACCTGTCTACCCCCCTGTCCCGCACCCTGCTGGTGGCCGCCGTGGCCCTGAGCGCCCAGGCGGCCATGGCCCAGCAACAGCTGGTGCCCGCCCAGAGCGAGGTGCAGTTCACCGCGCGCCAGATGGGCGTGCCGCTGGATGGGCACTTTTCCAAGTTCAGCGCCCAGGTGGCGTTCGACCCGGCCAAGCTGGCCACCAGCAAGATCACCTTCACCGTGGACACCGGCAGCGCCACGCTGGGATCGCGCGAAACCGACGCCGAACTGCCCAAGCCCGCCTGGTTCAACGTGCCGAAGTTTCCGCAGGCCCAGTTCGAGTCGTCCAGCATCAAGGCGCTGGGCGGCGGCAAGTTCGAGGTGGCGGGCAAGCTCACCATCAAGGGCAACACCCAGAACGTCGTGGTGCCGGTGGCGCTGGCCCAGAGCGGCGCCACCACCACGGCCACGGGCACGCTGCCGATCAAGCGGCTGGCCTTCAAGATTGGCGAGAACGAATGGGCCGACACCTCGATGGTGGCCGATGACGTGACGGTCAAGTTCAAGCTCGCACTCACCGGGGTTCCGAAGCTCTGACGCAGGGCACCGCCCTCACGGCAGGGCGGCCCTTGCGCGGCCGCCCCAGGTGGCGCGACGCCAGATCGTCGTGCCATCCCGAACCGAACCGCTGATCTCTTTTCCTTTTTCCCCCAACCAGGAGTTTTTCACCCATGCGCAAGTCCCTGTTCTCCCTGCTCGCCGTGGCAGCCGCCGCCACCCTGACCGCCGGTGCCGCCCAGGCCGCCAACTACGCCATCGATCCCACGCACACCTTCGTGACCTTCGAGATCGGCCACTTCGGCACGACCACGAACCGTGCCCGCTTCGACAAGAAGCAAGGCGCCGTGGAGTTCGACCGCGCGGCCAAGACGGGCAAGGTGGAGATCTCCATCGACACGACTTCGGTGAACTCCGGCACGCCCGCCTTCGACAAGCACCTGCAAAGCGCCGACCTGTTCGACGCCGCCAAGTACCCCACCATCAAGTTCGTCTCGGACAAGCTCGTGTTCAACGGCGACAAGGTGAGCGAAGTGGCCGGCCAGCTCACGCTGCTGGGCAAGACCGCCCCCGTCACGCTCAAGGCCACGCAGTTCAACTGCTACGACAGCCCCATGCTCAAGCGCGAAGTCTGCGGCGGCGATTTTGAGGCCACCATCGACCGCACCCAGTGGGGCATGAACTACGGCGTGGAATGGGGCTTCCCCAAGAACGTGCGCCTGGTGGTCCAGGTGGAAGCCGTGAAGCAGTAAGCCATCGGTGCCAGACCGCTGGCGGCCGCCCATCGCTGGGCCGGCCCACGGCACTCAGCCGCCCCTGCCCTGGCGCAGCGGGCGGCTTTGTTTTTGCCGGGCCGAGCGCGCCGGGCCTCTCCGCCAGGGCGCCGCCAGGCGCCACACGCTCATGCCGCGTCCAGCGAGGCGTCCAGGTCCCAGCCCGCGGGACGCCAGGCCCACACCACCGTGGGCTGCACGGCCCGCAGGAAGGCCAGATCGTGGGACACCACGATCACCGCCCCGGTAAAGGCCGCCAGCGCGTCCTGCAAGGCCTGCGTGGCGTCCCCGTCCAGGTGGTTGGTGGGCTCGTCCAGCAGCAGCATTTGCGCCGGCTCGCCAGCCCACAGCGCGCAGGCCAGCGCCGCTTTCATGCGCTCGCCGCCGCTGAGCACACCCGCCGGGCGGCCCACCCTGGCGCTTCCCAAACCCAACTGGGCCAGGTGCGTGCGCAAGCGTGCCTCCGGCCAGCGGCAACCCAGCGCCTGCAACCGCTCCACCACACTGAGCTGCGCGGGCAGCAGCGCAGGGTCGTGCGGGTCCAGCCAGGCCGCCCGGACGCTGCGCCGCACCCTGCCCGCCGCGGCCGTCTCGGGCGTCGCGATCAGGCGCAGCAAGGTGCTCTTGCCGCAACCATTGGGCCCCACCACCGCCACGCGCACCGGCCCGCTCCACACGCCGTCCAGCGGCGCCCGCTCCAACGGGGCGCGGGGGGCGCGCACCCGCTCGAAGGCGAGCACCTGCTTGCCCGCCTCAACCCGGCTTTGCGGCAGCACCAGCGCGGCCTCTGGGGGCGGCGCCGTGCGTGATGCGGCGCCACGCACGGCGTCCTCCAGCCGCTGGCGCTCCTGCTGCTGACGCTCGCGCTCGCGGCCCGCGTGGGCCTCTGCGTTGTTCTTTTTGCGGTCCAGCAGCAAGGCCGCCTGGTTGGCCGTGCGCCCGGCTTCGTGCCCGCGTGCCGCGCGGCGCAACTGGGCGTCGTGCTCGCGCTGCAACGCGCGCAGGCCCCGCTCCCGCTCCGTGCGTGCATGCTCCAGCGCCGCCTGCGCGGCTGCCGCTTCCGCCGCGCGCTGGCGCTGGTACAACGCCCAGCCGCCACCGTAGCGCTGCGCGCCCGCCGCCGACAGTTCCACGAGGCTGTCCACGCCGGCCAGCAGTTCCCGGTCGTGGCTGGCGACCAGCGCGGCCCCCTTCCACGCGGCCAGCGCCTGCGCCAGGCAACGCCGCGCGGGGCGGTCGAGGTGGTTGGTCGGCTCGTCCAGCACCAGCAGGTCCGCGCCGGAAAGAAAAGCCCCCGCCAGCGCCACGCGCATGCGTTCGCCCGCACTCAGCTGCCCCGCTGGATGCTCCGGCGGCAGGCCTGCCAGCCCCCAGGCCGATGCCGCCTGCGCCCAGCGCTGCGGCAGGTCCCAGCAGCCCTCCGCCAGCAGCAGGTCCTCGGGAGCTCCGCGCCCGGCCTGCAACCGCACCAGCGCACCCCAGGCCGGCCCCTGGCCCGCCAAGTCGGCCACCGTGGCGCCGACGCCCGCACCGGGCTCCTGGCCAACGCCACGGCACACGCCACGGCGCAGCACCACCCCGCAGGAAGGCTGGCGGCTGCCGGCCGCCAGTTGGAGGAAAACGCTCTTGCCGCTGCCATTGGCACCGACCACGCCGGTGACGCCCGGCCCGATGGCCACGTCCAGCGGCTGTGACCACAGCGGTGCCGCCCCGAGGGGGCCCCAGCCAACGCCGTGAAAGTTCACGAGGGCAGCCCCTGCGGCAGGGCCGGCAGAAGAGAACGAAGAAGAAAAAGAAGAGGAAAAGGAGGACGCGCCAACACTGCCCTGGGCAGCCGCGCTCCGGTGGGGAATCGCCATGCCAATGCACTCCAGACAAGACCAACAAACCTCCGGGCCAGTGAAGGGCTCCAGAAGGAACGGCTTGAAAGGGGCTTACAGGCGCATGGGAGTCGAGCCTCCGAGGGGAAGCGGAAAAAAGCGATGGAGGCGCAGTCTACTGCACAACCGCGGGCCACGGCCAGGCCGGGCGGCGGCGCTGCGCCCGGCGCCGCCAGGGAGCTTCGCGCCGGGGCTTTGGCAGCAAGGGAGAGCAGGCCGGTAAAATCCTTCGATCCCGCCTCCAGTCAACCTGACGGCATCCTTCGGGATGCCGTTTTCCTTTGCCATTCCGCCATGAGCGACACCATTGCACAACCGGGCCTCGAAAGCCTGTCCAAGTCCTTTGAACCTGCAGCGCTGGAAGCCCACTGGGGCCCCGAATGGGAGGCGCGCGGGTATGGCAAGGCGGGCCACCGCGGCACCGGCGCCCCGCAAGCGGGCGAGCCGTCCTTCGCCATCCAGCTGCCGCCCCCCAACGTGACGGGCACGCTGCACATGGGCCATGCGTTCAACCAGACGATCATGGACAGCCTCACGCGCTACCACCGCATGCGCGGCTTCAACACGGTGTGGGTGCCTGGCACCGACCACGCGGGCATCGCCACGCAGATCGTGGTGGAGCGCCAGTTGCAGGAGCAAGGCATCAGCCGCTACGACATGGGCCCCACCCCGCCCGAGGCGCGCAAGAACTTCGTGAGCAAGGTGTGGGAGTGGAAGGAAAAGTCCGGCAACACCATCACCACGCAGATGCGCCGCATGGGCGACAGCGTGGACTGGAGCCGCGAATACTTCACCATGGACGACAAGCTCAGCGCCGTGGTGACCGACACCTTCGTGAAGCTGTACGAGCAAGGCCTGATCTACCGCGGCAAGCGCCTGGTGAACTGGGACCCGAAGCTGCAGTCCGCTGTGTCCGACCTGGAAGTCGAGAGCGAAGAAAAAGACGGCTCGCTGTGGCACATCGCCTACCCGCTGGCCGACGGATCGGGCAGCCTGACGGTGGCCACCACCCGGCCTGAAACCATGCTGGGCGACGTGGCGCTGATGGTGCACCCCGAAGATGCACGCTACACGCACCTGATCGGCAAGATGGTCGACCTGCCGCTGTGCGACCGCCAGATCCCGGTGATTGCCGACGAGTATGTGGACAAGGAATTCGGCACGGGCGTGGTCAAGGTCACCCCCGCGCACGACCAGAACGACTACGCCGTGGGCCAGCGCCACAAGCTGCCCATGATCGTGGTGCTGACGCTGCAAGCCACCATCAACGAGAACGCGCCCGCCAAGTACCAGGGCATGGACCGCTTCGTGGCCCGCAAGGCTGTGGTGGCCGACCTGGAAGCCCTCGGCGCGCTGGTCGAGGTGAAGAAGCACAAGCTCATGGTGCCGATCTGTACCCGCACCGGCCAGGTGATCGAGCCCATGCTGACCGACCAGTGGTTCGTGGCGATGAGCAAGGTGGCTCGCGAAGGTACGGGCGACCCCACCGGCAAGAGCATTGCGCAAAAAGCCATTGATGCCGTGGCCAGCGGCGAAGTGACCTTTGTGCCCGAGAACTGGGTGAACACCTACAACCAGTGGATGAACAACATCCAGGACTGGTGCATCAGCCGCCAGCTGTGGTGGGGCCACCAGATCCCGGCGTGGTACGACGAAGAAGGCAACGTGATCGTGGCCCGCACGGAAGCCGAGGCGCAGGCCAAGGCACCGGGCAAAAAGCTGCGCCGTGACGAGGACGTGCTCGACACCTGGTACTCGTCCGCGCTCGTGCCCTTCAGCACCATGGGCTGGCCCCACCAGGGCAACAGCGCCACCGACGACTTCAACCTGTACCTGCCCAGCACCGTGCTGGTGACGGGCTACGACATCATCTTCTTCTGGGTCGCCCGGATGATCATGATGACCACGCACTTCACGGGCCGCGTGCCGTTCAAGCATGTGTACATCCACGGCCTGGTGCGCGACGCGCAGGGCAAGAAGATGTCCAAATCCGAAGGCAACGTGCTGGACCCGGTGGACCTGATCGACGGCATTGCGCTGGAGCCCCTGCTCGACAAGCGCACCACCGGCCTGCGCAAGCCCGAGACCGCGCCCACTGTGCGCAAGAACACGCAAAAGGAATTCCCCGAAGGCATTCCAGCCTACGGCGCCGATGCGCTGCGCTTCACGTTTGCCGCGCTGGCATCGCTGGGCCGCAGCATCAACTTTGACAGCAAGCGCTGCGAGGGCTACCGCAACTTCTGCAACAAGCTCTGGAACGCCAGCCGCTTCGTGCTGATGAACTGCGAGGGCCAGGACTGCGGCCTGAAGGAGCACACCAAGGAAGAGTGCCAGCCCGGCGGCGCGATGCATGGCTACATGCAATTCAGTCAGGCCGACCGCTGGATCAGCTCACTGCTGCAAAAGACCGAGGCCGAAGTCGCCAAGGGCTTTGAAGAGTACCGCCTGGACAACGTGGCCAACACGATCTACGACTTTGTCTGGAACGAGTACTGCGACTGGTACCTGGAGATCGCGAAGGTGCAGATCCAGAACGGAACGGAAGCACAACAGCGCGCCACACGCCGCACGCTGATCCGCACGCTCGAAGCCATCCTGCGCCTGGCGCACCCCATCATTCCGTTCATCACCGAAGCCCTATGGCAAGTAGTGGCGCCCGTGGCCGGCATCCAAGGGGCGTCGGTCAGCATCGCCCGCTACCCCGAGGCACAGCCCGAGAAGATCGACGAGGCGGCGATCGCCTACATGGGCCGCGTGAAGGGCCTGGTGGACACCTGCCGTGCGCTGCGCGGCGAGATGAACGTGTCTCCCTCCACCCGCCTGCCCCTGTACGTGGTGGGCGATGCCGACTTCATGCGGGGCGTGGCGCCGGTGCTGCAAGCCCTGGCCAAGCTGAGCGAAGTCAAGGTGTTTGACGACGAGGCCGCCTGGGCCGCCGCGGCGCAGGCCGCGCCGGTGGCCGTGGTGGGCGAAGCGCGCATGTGCCTGTTCATGGAGATCGACGTGGCGGCCGAAAAGGCCCGCCTGGCCAAGGAAATCGCCCGCATTGAAGGCGAAATCGCCAAGGCCAACGGCAAGCTCTCCAACGAAGCGTTTGTGGCCAAGGCCCCCGCCGCCGTGCTGGAGCAGGAGAAGAAACGGGTGGCCGACTTCACCGCGACCCTCGGCAGATTGCGCGATCAGCTGACACGACTGGGCTGAAACAGCCGCCATACTTTCTGGTAGATGCGGTGCGCCTCGTCCCTGGGTGACCGAGCCCCCGCCCGTTTTGTTCGTCTAGAAAGATCCTCATGACCGTTGCCACCGCCGTCCGCAAAGCCGTGTTCCCCGTTGCGGGCCTGGGTACCCGCTTCTTGCCCGCCACCAAAGCTTCGCCCAAGGAAATGCTGCCCGTGGTGGACAAGCCCCTCATCCAGTACGCCGTGGAAGAAGCCTACGAGGCCGGCATCCGCGACATGGTGTTCGTCACCGGCCGCAGCAAGCGCGCCATTGAAGACCACTTCGACACCGCCTACGAGCTGGAAAATGAGCTGGAAAACGCCGGCAAGCAGGAAATGCTGGCGCTGGTGCGCAATGTGGCGCCCGACGACATGAACTGCCTGTTCGTGCGCCAGCCCCGCAGCCTGGGCCTGGGCCACGCCGTGCTGTGCGCCGAACCGCTGGTGGGCAACGAGCCCTTTGCCGTGCTGCTGGCCGACGACCTGATGGTGGGCAACACGGGCGGCCCCGGCGTGATGGCGCAGATGACCGCCGCCTTCGCCAAACAGGGCCGCTCGCTGTTGGCGGTGCAGGAAGTGCCGCAGGAGCACACGCGCCGCTATGGCATCGTGAAGGGTGAAAGCGCCAGCGACGGACTGATCCGCATTGACGAAATCGTGGAAAAACCGGCGCCCGAAAAAGCGCCCTCCCGCATGGGCGTGGCCGGGCGCTACGTGCTCACGCCCCGCATCTTCCAAGAGATCCGCAACCAGCCCCGTGGCGTGGGCGGCGAGATCCAGCTCACCGACGCCATCGCGCGCCTGATGCAGCACGAGACCGTGTATGCGTTTGAATACGAGGGCAAGCGCTACGACTGCGGCAGCAAGGAAGGCTTCTTGGAAGCCACGGTGGAGCTGGCGCTGCAGCACCCGCAGGTGGGCGCGCACTTCCGCGAATACCTCAAGGGGCTGGCGCTGTAAGTTCCGGGAGAGCTTGGGGCGGGTGCAATGCGCACCGCCCTGCAAAAATGCGAAATCCTCCTTCCGCCCGCGCGGAGGAGGATTTTTTTTATCGCAGACCGTCGCCAGCGCTGCGTGAGCTCCGGGCGGAGATACCCACGCGGCTTAGCGTCGCCGCAGCACGTGGATGAACTCATCCCCCACGGTCTGCTGCTCGACCAGCTCGTTGCCCGTCTGCTTGGCAAACGCCTGGAAGTCGCGCAGCGAACCACTGTCGGTGGCCACCACCTTGAGCAGCTGGCCGCTGTCCATGTCGGACAGCGCCTTTTTCGCCTTGAGGATGGGCAAAGGGCAGTTCAGGCCCCGGGTGTCGATTTCTTTGTGGATGTCCATGGTGGGTGTCGTCTTCGGTTTCAGTCTTTTGCCTGGGGCGGCAGGTTCAGGCCGCGGCGGCGCTCTTCGTTTTCTTCGGCGGTGAAGAACACCGGCTCGTGCCCCCGGGTGCGCAGCCAGTCGGCCAGCGCGTAGCCCGTGCCAGCAGGCCAGCATTTGAGCTCGTGCAGGTCGTACATCCGGTAGTCCACCAGCTCGGGCGACAGGCGCACCTCGCCCGTGGCGACCACGTGGTAGGCAATGATGATCTGGTTCATGCGCAGGAACTCGTAGGCGCCCACCAGCGTCGCGGACTGCACGTCGAGGTTGGTTTCTTCCTTCACCTCGCGGGCAATGCCTTCCTGCGGCGACTCGCCGGCCTCCATGAAGCCGGTGATCAGCGCAAACATCTTCACGGGCCACGCCGCATTGCGCGCCAGCAGCACCTTGCCGTCCACTTCCACGATGGCCGCCAGCACGGGCGTGGGGTTGTTCCAGTGCGTCCAGCCGCAGGCCGGGCAGCGCAGCCGGGCCTTGTCGCCCCCGTCTTCGGCCTGGGTGATCCACTGCAGCGGCGTGCCGCAGTGCGTGCAGAAGCGGGTCTCGTAGTGCATGCTGTTGTCGCTCTTATTTTGATAGCTGCCAGCGCTTATCCATACAGCGCCGGAGCCCTATTGTTTGCAAAAAACCCGCGCTCAGGCCGGGAACACGCCGGTGGACAGGTACCGGTCGCCCCGGTCGCACACCACAAAGACGATGGTGGCGTTGCTCTCGCGCGCGGCAATCTGCTGGGCCACCCAGCAGGCGCCAGCGGCGGAAATGCCGGCAAAGATGCCTTCTTCGCGCGCCAGGCGGCGGCACATGTCTTCGGCATTGTCCTGGCTCACGTACACCAGCTCGTCCACGGTGCTGGCGTCGTAGATCTTGGGCAGGTATTCCTGCGGCCACTTGCGAATGCCCGGGATGCGCGAGCCTTCCTCGGGCTGCGCGCCAATGATCTGGATGGCCGGGTTCTTTTCCTTCAGGAAGCGCGAAACGCCCGTGATGGTGCCCGTGGTGCCCATGGCGCTCACGAAGTGGGTGATGCGCCCGCCCGTCTGCTCCCAGAGTTCGGGGCCGGTGGTTTCGTAGTGGATGCGGGGGTTGTCGGGGTTGGCGAACTGGTCCAGCACCTTGCCTTCGCCGCGCTTTTGCATGGCCTCGGCCAGGTCGCGGGCGTGTTCCATGCCGCCGCTCTTGGGCGTCAGCACCAGCTCGGCACCAAAGGCCTTCATGGTCTGCGCACGCTCGATGGAGAGGTCTTCGGGCATGACCAGCACCATGCGGTAGCCCTTGATGGCAGCGGCCATGGCCAGCGCAATGCCGGTGTTGCCGGACGTGGCCTCAATCAGCGTGTCGCCAGGGCGGATGTCGCCCCGCTCCTCGGCGCGGCGGATCATCGACAGCGCAGGCCGGTCTTTCACCGAGCCTGCAGGGTTGTTGCCTTCCAGCTTGCCCAGCACCACATTGCCGCGCGCGGCGTTGTCCTGGGCGCCAATGCGCTGCAGCGCCACCAGCGGGGTGCGGCCCACGGCGTCTTCAATCGTCGGATAGTTCATGCGCCCTACTGTGCCATAATTCGCGGCTTCACGAATTCCCGCCCGGGTGGTGAAATTGGTAGACGCAGGGGACTCAAAATCCCCCGCCGCAAGGCGTGCCGGTTCGATTCCGGCCCCGGGCACCACAGATCAGGCTGGCAGCTTCCCGCTTCCGGCCTTTTTTGTGGGCGCCTGCAGCCCGGCACGCCCCTTCGCCATGACCGCCACCGCACAAGACCTGATCGCACTCGCCACGGTGTGGGCCTACCGGCTCGCGGCGTATGCGCTGGAGAATCTGGCCGAAGACGCGGCGCTGCTGGCGATGGTGTTCTGCTGAGCCGCCGCACAGGCGGCCGGGGCGCGGCGGGATCAGTTGTCTTGCCGCCGGATGAGCTGGCGCCCGCTGGGCGTGATGGAGAGCTGGCCGCTGGGGCTCCTGGCGATGTGGCCCCACTCCAGCAAACGGGCCGAAACGTGTTCCTTGATGGCATGGGGCACGGTCAGGACCTTGCCCATTTCCAGTTGCTTGAGGGTCTCGATCTCGTCAACCGTGGGATCGAAATGCGGAGCGTGGTAAGTCGTCATGGTGCGCTCTCTCGAAGGGAGGGTGGATGGTGTCAGACTGACTCGGGCCGGCCCAGAATAGTTCAGCCCCCACCCTCGCGCAAGCGCAGCCCCCCGGTCACGCGGCAGGCGCCGACTCGGCTGCGGCGGCCTGCAGCCAGTTGGCGAACGCGGCCAGCACCGGCGGCTGGCCCTGCGCAGGGCTGATGAGGTAGTACGCCCGTTCGCCGCGCAGCGGCCGCGCACAGGCCACCACCAGTTCACCGCTGGCCAGCTCCGCCTCGATGAGCATGGGCGGAATCAGCGCCACGCCCATGCCCTGCGTGGCAGCCACGGACAGCATGGAGAACAGCTCATAGCGCGGCCCGTCCAGCGCGCGGGGGGCTTCCACCCCCATGGCGTCGAACCACTGGCGCCAGCCGTAGGGGCGCGTGCTCTGCTGCAGCAGCGGCAGTCCGGCCAGCGCCTCGGGCGCCACCGGCTGGTGCGCACGGCCGCGGCCGCGGGGCGCGGCCTGCTCCAGCAGGCGCGGGCTGCACACGGGCACCACCTCTTCGTGCAGGAGCAGCTGCGCCTGCACGCCCGGCCAGTTGGCGACCTGCTCGGGCGTGCCGGCGTACAGCGCGGCATCAAAGGCCGTGTCGGCAAACAGGAAGGGGCGCGTCTGCGTCTCGATGTGCACCACGATGTCGGGGTGCTGCCGGGCCAGCTGCGGAAGGCGCGGGATGAGCCAGCGCGTGGCAAACGTCGGCACCGCCGCCAGCGCCAGGGTGCCGCCCTCGCCCTGGTGGGCCATCACGTCCAGCGTGTCCCGCTCCAGCCCCTGCATCCAGCGGGCCACCTGGCGGCCGTAGTGCGCGCCCGCGGGCGTGAGCACGACGCCGTGCCGGGTGCGGCGAAACAGCTGCACGCCCAGAAACTCCTCCAGCGCCTGGATCTGGCGCGAGACGGCGCTTTGCGTGAGCGACAGTTCCTGCGCGGCGCGGGTGTAGCTCTCGTGCCGGGCGGCAACCTCGAAACAGGCCAGGGCCTGGGTGGATGGGATGTGGCGGCGCATGCTGTGCTGATCAGGAATCTGAAAACGGCGACCTATGGCGCCGTCTTTGGGATTACCAGTATTCCATACATTCCAGAAACGCATTTCTGGATGAGAACAAGTCGCTTGCCGCCCCTGCAGCAGCGGCCTACGATGCGCCCCGAATTCCTTCTTTTATTGCCTGTTCCTCCTTTCTTTCCTTTCTTTCGGAGATACCGCCATGGCCCACGCCGCCTTCCAATGGGACGACCCCTTTTTGCTGAACCAGCAACTGAGCGATGATGAGCGCGCCGTGCGCGATGCCGCCGCCGCCTATTGCCAGGACAAGCTGGCCCCGCGCGTGCTGGAGATGTTCCGCCACGAAAAGACCGACCTGGCCATCTTCCGCGAGATGGGCGAACTGGGCCTGCTGGGCCCCACCATCCCCGAGCAGTACGGCGGCCCGGGCCTGAACTACGTGGCCTACGGCCTGATCGCCCGCGAGGTGGAGCGCGTGGATTCGGGCTACCGCTCGATGGCCAGCGTGCAAAGCTCGTTGGTGATGGTGCCCATCCATGAATTCGGCACCGAGGCGCAAAAGCAGAAATACCTGCCCAAGCTGGCCACGGGCGAGTGGATCGGCTGCTTCGGCCTGACCGAGCCCGACCATGGCTCCGACCCCGGCAGCATGGCCACGCGCGCCTACAAGGTCGATGGCGGCTACAAGCTCAAGGGCAGCAAGATGTGGATCACCAACAGCCCCGTGGCCGACGTGTTCGTGGTCTGGGCCAAGGAAGTCATCCAAGGCGGCGATGGCAAGGATGTGGTCGGCCCCATCCGCGGCTTCGTGCTGGAAAAGGGCTGGAAGGGCCTGACGGCCCCGGCCATCCACGGCAAGGTGGGCCTGCGCGCGTCCATCACCGGCGAGATCGTGATGGACGACGTGTTCGTGCCTGAAGAAAACGCCTTCCCCGAAGTGCAGGGCTTGAAAGGCCCCTTCACCTGCCTGAACAGCGCCCGCTACGGCATCGCCTGGGGCGCGCTGGGCGCGGCCGAGTTCTGCTGGCACACCGCCCGCCAGTACACGCTGGACCGCAAGCAGTTTGGCCGCCCTCTGGCCGCCAACCAGCTCATTCAGAAGAAGCTGGCCGACATGCAGACCGAGATCGCCATCGGCCTGCAGGCCTGCCTGCAGTTTGGCCGCATGAAGGACGCGGGCACGGCCAGCGTGGAAGGCACCTCGATCATCAAGCGCAACAGCTGCGGCAAGGCGCTGGACATTGCCCGCTTGGCACGCGACATGATGGGCGGCAACGGCATCAGCGACGAGTTCGGCGTGGCCCGCCACCTGGTGAACCTGGAAGTGGTGAACACGTATGAAGGCACGCACGATGTGCACGCGCTGATCCTGGGCCGGGCGCAGACGGGCATCGCCGCGTTCGCCAACTGAACCCTGCCCCGACTCCCCTCTCCCCTCGCGGGAGAGGGGCCGGGGGAGAGGGGGCAGCGGCGCATGCGGTGTGCCTCATCACCCCCTCTCCCCAACCCTCTCCCGCGAGGGGAGAGGGAGTTGACAAGTGGCTCCTCCACGCGCATTTCAAGTTTTTTAGGCCGCCAGCGCTTATTGGACAAGCGCTGGCAGCTATCAAATTCATAGTTCATCAACACCATGACCACCTCCCCCCCCAACCCAGGCGCCCTCGCGGGCATCAAGGTGCTCGACCTCTCCCGCGTGCTCGCAGGCCCCTGGTGCACGCAAATCCTGGCCGACCTGGGTGCGGACGTGGTCAAGGTGGAGCGCCCCGGCGTGGGCGACGACACGCGCCAGTGGGGCCCGCCCTTCCTGAAGGACGCCGAGGGCAACGACACGAACCAGGCCAGCTACTACACCGCCTGCAACCGCAACAAGCGCTCGGTCACCATCGACATGGCCACCCCCGAGGGCCAGGCACTCATCCGGCAGATGGCGCAGCAGGCCGACATCGTGGTGGAGAACTTCAAGGTCGGCGGCCTGAAGCAATACGGCCTGGACCACGAAAGCCTGCGCGCGCTGAACCCGCGCCTCATCTACTGCTCCGTCACCGGCTTCGGGCAGGACGGGCCGTATGCCGAACGCGCGGGCTACGACCTGATGGTGCAGGCCATGACGGGCCTGATGAGCATCACCGGCCATGCCGACCACCAGCCCGGCGGCGGCCCCATGCGCGTGGGCGTGGCTGTCATCGACCTGTTCACCGGCCTGTATGCCAGCAACGCCATCCTGGCCGCGCTGCATGTGCGCGACAACGCCGTGAGCGGCACCGGCCAGGGCCAGCACATCGACATGGCGCTGCTCGACGTGGGCATGGCCGTGCTCGCCAACCAGGCCGCCGGCTTCCTGGCCACGGGCAAGGCCCCGGGCCGCATGGGCAACAGCCACCCCAGCCTGGCGCCCTACCAGGACTTCCCCACGGCCGACGGCAACATGCTGCTGGCCATTGGCAACGACGGGCAGTTCCAGCGCTTTTGCGCGGCGGCCCACCAGCCACAATGGGCCAACGACCCGCGTTTTGCCACCAACACCCTGCGCGTGCAGCACCGCGCCGAGCTGATCCCGGCCATGCAGGCGGTGACGCGCACACGCACCACCGCCGACTGGATTGCGCTGCTGGAGGACAAGGCCGTGCCCTGCGGCCCCATCAACACCATCGCCCAGGCGTTTGACGACGCGCAAGTGCAGGCCCGCGGCCTGGCCGTATCGTTGCCGCGCTGGAAGGATGGCGAAGCCGGCGACGGCGTTGCGCAGATCACCGGCGTTGCCAGCCCGCTGCGGCTGTCGGCCACCCCGCCGGTACGGCGCAACGCGCCACCCGCCCTGGGCCAGCACACCGATGAAGTGCTTGCAGAGATGGGGCTGGATGCGGCGCGCATTGCGGCGTTGCGCGCGAGCGGGGTGGTGTAGTCAGCCACGGACATCCCCGGCCAGGCCATGCCGGTCCGCCCATGCCGAAGGTCCGCCCACACTCCGGCGCTACCGGGCTCTGCCCTTATTTCGCGCCATCCAACTCCTCGACCAGGGACTGCATCTCACCGATCTCGCGCCGTTGCGCGTCGATGATGCTTTGCGCCAGTGCACGCACACGCGGGTCCGACAAATGAGCCCGCTCGCTGGTCAGGATGGCGATGGAATGGTGCGGGATCATGGCTTTCATCCAGGCGACCTCGTCCACGGTCTGCTGGCTGCGTAGCAGCCACAGCGCACCACAGAACACCCCTGTGCTGACCACAACGATGGCGATGTTGGCCCGCCTGCTGGGGTACATGCCATGCATGAAGGCGAGCATCACCAAGGCCATGCCTGCGCCCATGTACAGGGCCATGAAGGCACGCGTTTCACTGAAGTAGAGGTGGTCCCACGCATAGGTGTTGAGGTACATCATGCCGAACATCACCAAGGTAGACACGGCGATCATGGCCGCGAATCGAACGTAAGACTGCATGGTGGCGCTGCCCCTTTCCAGATCTGCCAGGCTCGCCCCGCGCGGCGCACATGGGTGAGCTGCGCGCCGGGCGGGCCGCCGTGCACACGATGCTGCACCGGCGGGAGCGAGGTGTGTGTAGGAAGCCGCGCCGAGGAAAGGGCGAATGCCCCCTCGCAGGAGGTCGCCGGGGCTTAAAACTCGGCTGAAATACGCTACAGCGCTTTACCAGCCATTGCGAGCAGCTCCTCTTTTAATAGCAAAATGACAGGAGTCAGGGCACCTTCGCAGTCGCCGTCAGGCCGGCTCGGCTTGGGCCGAAGCCTTGGCCAGCGTGGGCGAGGCCAGCTTGCGCAGGTAGGCCATGGTCTGCAGGCAGGCCTGCGCCACCTCGACGCCCTTCTTCACGAAGTGCTCGCGGAAGAAGCGCAGATGGTCCTCGTGGTCGTGGAAGTCGCGCGGCGTGAGCACGGCCGACATCACGGGCACCTCGGTGTCGAGCTGCACGCGCATCAGGCCGTCGATGACGGCGGTGGTGACGAACTCATGGCGGTAGATGCCGCCGTTGACCACCAGCGCGCAGGCCACGATGGCGTCATAGCGCCCGCTGCGCGCGAGCTTGCGCGCGAGCAGTGGAATCTCGAACGCGCCGGGCACGTCAAACAGCGCCACCTGCGCGGGCGGCAGGCCGTGGCGGTCGAACTCGGCCAGGGCCGCGTCGCGGGCCTGGTAGACGATGTCCTGGTGCCAGCTGGCGCTGATGATGGCCACGCGGGCGCCGCGGTGGGCGGCGACGGGAGCCAGGGAAGAGACAGAAGAAGTAGTAGCAGAAGACAACTGATTCATGGGGTTCCTCCATAAAGGTCAGACCAGAATCAGGGCGCGCGCGAACACGTGCCCCTGGCAGGTGGCGCAGCCCGCGGGCGCGCAACTGCGCGCCCACCAGCCGGCACCCGCCCGGGGCTCGTGGGTTTCGCGATCTCTTTCATCCGGACTGTGACCGTCGGCTCTGGCATCGCACCAGATCTGCTGACCCTGCGGCGCTGCTCCGAAGAACCTCGCCCCAGGCGCTCGCGGGCTCTTGCGGGTCTTTCACAACCCGCAAATACCGCCGGTGGGGAATTCCGCCCCGCCCTGAGAACGCTGCCGGCCCTGGAGGTCATCCAGGGCCGGCAGGTGGATTTTAGGAGCGCCGCGAAGTCAGCGGGGTCACCAAGGCGATTGGGGGGCGGCTGAGCGCTTTGCTTCGGGTGCTCGTCGCGCCTTTGTCCGCAGCGCCCCAACCACCCGTTCGGGCTCAGTTTGTCGAAGCCTTGGGCCGCGCTTCGACAAGCTCAGCGTGAACGGTGTGTTCGATGGTCTGCCGGGCCGCTCAGCGCACGCGCTGGAACCCGCCCTCGGCCCAGGCCGCCGCACTGGCGGGGGTGAGCTTGAAGGTGGGCGGTGCGGATGCGCGGGCCAACTGCTCGCCCAGTTCGTCCTGCGCGCTCAGCGTGGCCGTGGCGCCCTCTTCATCGGGCACGATCGCCAGCGCCACGCGCAGGCGCTGGCCCTCGGCCGAGGTGATGTGCACGCTCTTGTTCAGCTGCGCGTGCAGCTGCTGCTCGTGGCGGCGCAGCACCTCGCTGGCCGTCTTGACCAGGGTGTGGAAGGCGGACACGTCGAGCGGCTTGGGGTTCTTCTTGTCGCGCCCCATGGTCCAGGGGCCCACCAGCGCGGGCTCGGCCTCGCCCTGCAGGGTCATCGAGACGGCCCAGCCATCGTCCTCCTCGTTCTTGATGACGCGCGCCGTCCAGCGGCCGTCGCTCCAAAGGCGGGGTTCCTGAATGGTGTCGGGCGTGTCGTGGGAATCGGTCATGGGCAAGGCAGGGAAAGGCAGGGCAAAAAGGGGCGCAGAGCATAACGGCACGGGTATCACGGCCGGTCCTTCAATAACCGCTGGTTATTGAAGTGCATTACCCCGCCACGCCTGCCGTCTCGCGCAGCACCGCCATGAAGGCCTGCGCGGCCGGCGTAGGCGGCTCGCCCAGGCGGGTGATGAGGCCGTAGCCCGGCATGCGGTCGGGCCAGCCCACGGGGATGCGGGCGAGCAGGCCGCGGCGCACATACTTTTCGACCAGCGCCGAGGGCTGCAGCGACAGCATGGGCGTGGTGTTCATCAACTCCAGCGCGAACAGGAACGAGGGCGTCTCCACCACGCCCGCCGTCAGCGACAGGCCCGCGCCGCCAAACAGGTCGTCCGACACCTTGCGCACGGCCGTGGAAGGCGGGTACAGAATCCACGCCCAGTGCGCCAGCTCGGTCAGCGACAGGTCGGCCGCGCCGCGCAGCGGGTGGTGCGGCCCGGCCACCACCGACATGGGTTCGGCCGACAGGTGCTCGTAGCGGAACTGGCTGCGCTGGTCCTCGCTGGTAAAGCGGCCGATCATCAGGTCGATCCTGCGCTCGGCCAGCCAGGCGATGAGCTGGTCGCTGCTCTGCTCCAGGATCTTGAGCACCAAGAGCGGCCGCAGGCGCTGGATCTCCACCACCGAGGCCACCAGCACATGCGCGGCCGAGCCGGTGATGGCGCCCACCGTCACATGGCCGTGGCCGCCCTGCTTGAGGGCATTGAACTCGTCCACAAACTTGCGCTGCCCATCCAGCGCCGCACTGGCGTAGCGCAGCGTGAAAAGCCCCAGCTCGTTGGGCCGCATGCCGCGCGAAAGACGGTCGAACAAACGCGCCTCCAGGATCTCCTCGATGTCCATCAGGATCTTGGTGGCCGCAGGCTGCGTGACATGCATCTGCTCGGCCGTGAGCCGCAGGTTGCGCGTGCGGCCCAGGATGTCCAGAAACTGCAAATGCCGAAAGCGCAGCCGCGCACAGGCCTGCGCCAAAGACAAGGGTTTACCCGGAAATTCGTCTGGACTCATAAGCGTTTGGAATGGATTGTCGCAAAACATTCAGTGGACCCGGCAGGGCGCGAAACCTAACCTTCGCGCTGCGTCCATGACGGCTTGCCACAAAAGCTGCATGCGCCTGCGAGCCCCAGCCGGGGCCTGGCCATTCCAACGGAGACAAGACACCATGCAATTCAAGACCCTCGCCAAATCCTTGGCGCTCGGCGCCACGCTGCTGGCCGCCCTCACCGCGCCCGTCGCGGCCCAAGTTAAGGAACACACCTTCAAGGTCGGCATCGGCCTGAGCGACGACCACCCGCAGGCCCAGGCCGTGCGCCACTTTGCCGAGCGCCTGCAGGCCAAGAGCGGCGGCAAGATGAACGCCAAGCTGTTTGCCAGCGGCGCGTTGGGCAACGACGTGAGCATGACCTCGGCCCTGCGCGGCGGCACGCTGGAGATGACGATTCCCGATTCGTCCACGCTGATGTCGCTGATCAAGCCCTTTGGCGTGCTGAACCTGCCGCTCACCTTCAACAACGAGGCAGAAGCCGACGCGGTGCTCGATGGCCCCTTCGGCCAGAAGCTGCTGGCCATGCTGCCCGACAAGGGCCTGATCGGCCTGGGCTTTTGGGAAAACGGCTTCCGCCATGTGACCAACTCGCGCCGACCCATCAACACGGCCGACGATCTGGCGGGCCTGAAGCTGCGCGTGATCCAGAGCCCCTTGTTCCTGGACACCTTCAACGCGCTGGGCACCAACGCCACGCCCATGCCGTTCACCGAGCTGTACACCGCCATGGAACAAAAGGCCGTGGACGGCCAGGAGAACCCGCCCGCCACCATCCTGGCCAGCAAGTTCTATGAGGTGCAAAAGCACCTGGTGCTGTCGCGCCACATGTACAGCGCCTGGGTGCTGCTCATCTCCAAGAAGACCTGGGACGGCCTCTCGGCCGACGAGAAGAAGATCGTGCAGGAGGCCGCCCGCGAGGCCACGGTGTTCGAGCGCAAGACCATCCGCGCCTTCAGCGAAACCGCCCTGGGCGAGCTGAAGAAGGCCGGCATGCAGATCACCGAGCTGCCCGCCGCCGAGCAGGCCAAGCTGCGCACCAAGCTGCAGCCCGTGCTGGCCAAGTACGGCAAGGAGTTTGGTGAAGAGACCACCAGCGAGCTGATGGGCGAGCTGGCGAAGGCGCGGGGGAAGTAAGCCACTGGTTCGTTCCCCAGGGCGCAGCGTCCGGCTGCGCCCGGCCTCTCTATTGCGACGCCCCGACCTCATGACAAAAACACCCCGCCGCCCCTTCCGCTCCCGCGAATGGTTTGCCGCGCCCGAACGCTCGGACATGACCGCGCTGTATCTGGAGCGGTTCATGAACTACGGGCTCACGCCCGAAGAACTGCGCTCGGGCCGGCCCATCATCGGCATTGCGCAAACGGGTAGCGACCTGTCGCCCTGCAACCGCATCCACCTGGACCTGGCGCGCCGCGTGCGCGACGGCATCCGCGATGCGGGTGGCATCCCGATGGAGTTCCCCGTTCACCCCATCTTTGAAAACTGCCGCCGCCCCACGGCCGCGCTGGACCGCAACCTCGCCTACCTGGGCCTGGTGGAGATCCTGTACGGCTACCCCATCGACGCGGTGGTGCTGACCACGGGCTGCGACAAGACCACGCCCGCGGGCGTCATGGCCGCGTCCACGGTGGACATCCCGGCCATCGTGCTCTCGGGTGGGCCGATGCTGGATGGTTGGCACGAGGGGCAGCTGGTGGGCTCGGGCACCGTGATCTGGCGCAGCCGCCGTCAGCTCGCGGCGGGCGAGATTGACGAAGAAGAATTTCTGCAGCGCGCCTGCAACAGCGCGCCCTCGGCCGGGCACTGCAACACCATGGGCACGGCCTCCACCATGAACGCCGTGGCCGAAGCGCTGGGCCTGTCGCTGCCGGGCTGCGCCGCCATCCCCGCACCGTACCGCGAGCGTGGCCAGATGGCCTACGAAACCGGGCGGCGCATTGTGGAGATGGCGTACGAAGATTTGCGCCCCTCGCGCATCCTGACGCGGGAGAGTTTCCTGAACGCGCTGTCGGTCGTCAGCGTGGCTGGCGGCAGCAGCAACGCGCAGGTACACATCATGGCCATGGCGCGGCACGCGGGCGTGCAGCTCGATGCACAAGACTGGACCGACCACGCCTATGACCTGCCCCTGCTGCTGAACATGCAGCCTGCGGGCCAGTTCCTGGGCGAGCGCTTCTTCCGCGCTGGTGGCGTGCCCGCGCTGATGTGGGAGCTGCAGCAGGCAGGCAAGCTGCACGCCGATTGCGCCAGCGTGACCGGCAAGACGGTGGGCGAGAACCTGCAAGGCCGCGAGACCCATGACCGCGAGGTGATCCGCCCCTTCAGCAACCCGCTGATGCACAAGGCGGGATTTATGGTGCTCAGCGGCAACCTGTTCGACTTCGGGATCATGAAGACCTCGGTCATCTCCGAGGCCTTCCGCCAGCGCTACCTGAGCCGGCCGGGGCAGGAGGGCATCTTTGAATCCCGTGCCGTGGTGTTCGAGGGTGCGGACGACTACCACGCGCGCATCAACGATCCGGCTCTGAACATCGACGAAGGCTGCATCCTGGTGATGCGCGGCGCGGGCCCCATCGGCTGGCCGGGCTCGGCCGAAGTGGTGAACATGCAGCCGCCCGACGCGCTGATCCGGCGCGGCATCAACACCTTGCCCACGCTGGGCGACGGGCGCCAGTCGGGCACGGCGGACAGCCCGTCCATCCTCAACGCATCGCCCGAGAGTGCGGTGGGCGGCGGCCTCGCCTGGCTGCAAAGCGGCGACACCGTCCGCATCGACCTGAACACCGGGCGCTGCGATGCGCTGGTCGCCCCCGAAGAAATCGCGCGCCGCAAGCGCGACCTGCCCGCACCGCCGGTGCCCGCCAGCCAGTCGCCGTGGGAGGCCCTGTACCGCGAGAAAACGGGGCAACTGGCCGATGGCGCCACGCTGGACTTTGCGCTGGGCTTCCAGCGCATTTCCGAAAAGACGCCGCGCCACAACCACTGACAACAAACGGGCGGGCGACTGACGCCTGCCCGGACTTTCTGAAGGACTCTCCATGAACAACATGACGGCAGCGGCAGTTGCCGAAAGGGCCCGTGCGCCCCAGGCCGCCTTACAAGTACTCCCCGACGACGGCCTGCAGGGCACGCTGGTGGGCCGCGCATGGGCGCCGCAGGGCGCGGTCCCTGGTCCCGCCGTGGTGGCACTGCGGCCCGAAGGTGTGTTCGACCTGAGCGCGCATTACCCCACCATGAGCACCTTGCTCGACACACTGGCGCCCGCCGAGGCCGCGCGTGCAGCCACCGGCCAGTACCTGTGCAGCGTGGAAGACCTGCTGGCCAACAGCCAGCCCGGCGCGCGCGACACTGCGAGCCCCTGGCTGCTGGCCCCGTGCGACCTGCAGGTGGTCAAGGCCGCGGGCGTGACCTTTGCGGCCAGCCTGATCGAGCGCGTGATCGAGGAACAGGCGCGCGGCGATGCCACCCGCGCGCAGGGCCTGCGCAGCCAGGTCATCGGCCTCATCGGCGAGAACCTGGCGGACATCCGCCCCGGATCGCCCGAGGCCATGCGCCTGAAGGCGCTGCTGCAGGACAAAGGCCTGTGGTCGCAATACCTGGAGGTGGGCATCGGCCCCGACGCCGAGGTGTTCACCAAGGCGCCGGTGCTGGCCTCGGTGGGCTGCGGCGACGACATCGGCATCCGCTCCGATTCGGCCTGGAACAACCCCGAGCCCGAGGTGGTGCTGGCCGTGAACAGCCGGGGCCAGATCGTGGGCGCCACGCTGGGCAACGACGTGAACCTGCGCGACATCGAGGGCCGCAGCGCCCTGCTGCTGGGCAAGGCCAAGGACAACAACGCCTCGTGCGCCCTGGGCCCGTTCATCCGCCTGTTCGACGGCAGCTTCGGGCTGGAGCAGGTGCGCAATGAGACGGTGCACCTGCGCGTGGCGGGCGCCGACGGCTTTGAGCTGCGCGGCATCAACACCATGGCCAGCATCAGCCGCGACCCCACCGACCTGGTGGCGCAGACGCTGGCCGCGCACCAGTACCCGGATGGGTTCATGCTGTTCCTGGGCACACTGTTCGCCCCCATTGAAGACCGCGACCAGCCCGGTGGCGGCTTCACCCACCAAGTGGGCGACCTGGTATCCATCCAGAGCGCCTGGCTGGGCGGGCTGCACAACCGCGTGGCGCACAGCGAGGCGGCAGCACCCTGGCGCTTTGGCCTGCGCGCCTTCATGGCCAACCTGGCGCAGCGCGGGCTGCTGCAGGGCACCGCACTCTGAGTGAAAAAGAAAAACAGGAGACAACGATGCTCAATGCCCTCATCGACCGCGGCTGCCGCTGGATCAACCTGCTCATCGCCCTGGCGCTGGCCGTGATGGTGGCCATGGTGTTCGGCAATGTGGTGCTGCGCTATGCCTTCAACTCGGGCATCGCCATTAGCGAGGAGGTCTCGCGCTGGCTGTTCGTGTGGATCACCTTCCTGGGCGCCATCGTGGCGGTGCGCGAGCGGGGCCACCTGGGCACGGACTTTTTGCTCGCGCGCCTGCCGCCGCTGGGCCAGCGCATCTGCCTGGCCCTGAGCTACCTACTGATGCTGTGGTGCACCTGGCTGCTGTTCAGCGGCGCGCTGGCGCAGACGCGCATCAACTGGGACGTGGATGCGCCGGTGACGGGCGCGTCCATGGCCCTCTTCTACGCGTCCGGCGTGGTGTTTGCGGTGGCGGCCGGGCTGCTGCTGGCGCTGGACCTGTGGCGCATCGTGTCGGGGCAGATGCCGGACAGCGCGCTGGTGCAGATCTCCGAATCCGAAGAGCTGGCGGCGGTGGGCAGCCAGCTGCCGCACGCGGCCTCTGCACCTCCGGCCTCCCGCCCATGACGCAACCCATCGCAATCCTCTGGAGCGCGCTCCCATGACCGTCTTCATCTTCCTCGGCTCCCTGCTCGCCGCCATGGCCATCGGCGTGCCGATTGCCTACGCGCTGCTGGTGTCCGGCGTCGCCCTCATGTGGCACCTGGACCTGTTTGATGCCCAGATCCTGGCGCAGAACGTCATCAATGGCGCGGACAGCTTTCCGCTGCTGGCCGTGCCCTTCTTCATGCTGGCGGGCGAGATCATGAATGTGGGCGGGCTGTCGCAGCGCATCGTCAGGCTCGCACTCACGCTGGTGGGGCACCGGCGCGGCGGGCTGGGCTTCGTGGCCATCCTGGCCGCATGCATGCTGGCGGCACTGTCGGGCTCTGCCGTCGCCGATACCGCGGCATTGGCGGCCCTGCTGCTGCCCATGATGGTGAAGGCCGGGCATGACAAGGCGCGCGCCGGCGGGCTGATTGCTTCGGCCGGCATCATCGCGCCAGTCATCCCGCCCTCCATCGGCTTCGTGGTGTTTGGCGTGGCGGCCAACGTGTCGATCAGCAAGCTGTTTTTGGCGGGCATCGTGCCCGGGCTGCTGATGGGGCTGTCCATCGCGGTCACCTGGTACTGGGTCTCCCAGCGCGAAAACGTCACGCCTCCGCCCAGGGCCTCCACGGCCGAGAAGCTGCAAGCGCTCAAGGAATCGACCTGGGCGCTGTTCCTGCCGGTCATCGTGATCGTGGGCCTGAAGATGGGCGTCTTCACGCCCACCGAGGCAGCGGCCGTGGCCGCCGTCTATGCCCTGTTCGTTGCCACGGTGGTTTACCGCGAGCTGCACTGGCGCCAACTGGCCGAGGTGTTCACCAGCGCCGCCAAAACCACGGCGGTGATCATGTTCCTGGTGGCGGCCGCCATGGTCAGTGCCTGGCTCATCACCGTGGCGGACATTCCGCGCCAACTGGTGGCCCTGCTCAAGCCGCTGATGGAACACCCCACGCTGCTGCTCGTCGCCATCATGGTGCTGGTGATGGCCGTGGGCACGGCCATGGACATGACGCCCACCATCCTCATCCTCACGCCCGTGCTGATGCCGGTGGTCAAGGCCGCGGGCATCGACCCGGTCTACTTCGGCGTGCTGTTCATCATCAACAACGCCATCGGGCTCATCACCCCGCCCGTGGGCACCGTTCTGAACGTGGTGGCGGGCGTGGGCAAGATGCGCATGGACGACGTGACGCGGGGCGTCATCCCGTTCATGGTGGCGCAGTTTGCGGTGATGTTCCTGATGGTGCTGTTCCCGTCCATCGTGCTGGTGCCGATGCGGTGGTTCACCGGCTGACCCGCATTTCAGGTCTTTTTGGCCTGTAGCGCTTGCGCAGCAAGCGCAAGCAGCTATCAAAACAGGAGTCCTCCGCCGCGCGGCAGGGGACTCCGGTGAAGCAGCAATGCCTCAGTTCGCCACCGTGAAGCGCTTTTGCACGTGGCGCGGCGTTTCCAGCTCGTCCACGATGGCCACGGCCAGGTCGGCCACGCTGATGCTGCCGGGCTGTTCGCCGTTCATCAGCGGTGCTTCGTCGCCCAGGCGGTACTGGCCCGTGCGCTCGCCAGGCTGCAGCAGGATAGGGGGCGAGAGGAAGGTCCAGTCCAGCGCGTTCTCGGTGCGGATCCAGTTCAGCGCCTCGCGGGCGGCGAGCGCCCCTTGCTTCCATTCGGCCGGGAACTGGGGCGTGTCCACCAGCTGCACGCCGGGCGCCACGAACAGGCTGCCCGCGCCGCCCACCATCAGGAAGCGGCGCACTCCGGCGGCCTTGCTGCCGTCGATGATGGCGCGCGTGCCTTTCAGAAACTGGTCGTGGATGTCCGGCACCGTCCAGCCAGGGTTGTAAGCGCTGACCACCGCGTCGTGGCCCGCGGCGGCCCGGGCCACCTGGGCGGCGTCCTGTGCGTCGGCGGCCACCACCGTCAGGCCCTCGCGGGGCGCCAGCTTGGCCGGGTTGCGGGCCAGCACCGTGACGCGGTGGCCGCGTTGCAGCAGTTCGTTGAGCACGGCGGAGCCGACGAAGCCGGTGGCGCCAATCAGGGCGATGTTCATACCGAGGTCCTTGGGGTTGAAGTTGCGATGCAGTGAGAATAGGAGCTTGTCAAACCGCCCGGTAGAGGCCTGAAAACACCTTTTCTTTGAAGTGGTGCTTCACAATCGACCCCATGGATGACCTCAAACGCATGGCCGTGCTGGCCGCCGTGGTACAGCACGGATCGATGAGCGGCGCCGCGCGCGCCCTGGGCATGAGCACTTCGGCGGTGAGCCAGCACGTGCGCCAGCTGGAGCGCGACGGCGGCGTGACGCTGCTGCACCGCTCCACCCGCAAGCTGGCGCTCACCGAGGCGGGCCAGCGCTACCACGCGCGCTGCGCCGCGATGTGGGCGGCGGCCGAGCAGGCGCGGGCGGAGCTGGCGGCCTCGCGCGATGCGCCCAGCGGCGAGCTGCGCCTGTCCGCCACCGTGGGCTTTGCGCGCCACATTGCACCCGCGCTGGGGGAACTGCTGGCGGCGCACCCGGCGCTGCGCCTGCGGCTGCTGGTGGACGATGCGCCCATCGACCTCATCAACGCCCGCATCGACCTGGCCGTGCGCTACGGGCGGCTCCCGGATTCCACCTGGGCCGCGCGGCGGCTGGGCGGCATGCAGTGGTACCTGTGCGCATCGCCGGGCTGGGTGGATGCGCACGGCCTGCCCCGCGACCCCGATGCGCTGCTGGCCCACAGCTGGCTGGGCTTTGCGCGCGAGAGCGGCGGCCTGCTGGTCGACCTGCGCAGCCCCGCTGGCGAGCCGCGCGCGCTGCGGGTGGAGCCGCGCATTGCCAGCAACAACCAGCTGTCCATCCAGCAGATGTGCGAGGCCGGCCTGGGGCTGGCGCTGGTGGGCAGCATGGATTCGCACGACGCGCTGCGGGCCGGGCGGCTGGTACGCCTGCTGCCTGAGTGGTCTTTCGGCACGCTGGACATCTGGGCCGTGACGCCGCAGCGGGATGCACAGCCCGCCAAGGTGCGGCAGGCCATCGCAGCCCTGCAGGGCTATTTGCGCGCGCTGCCGGGCGTGACGGACTGATGAAACCCCGCAAAACCGGCCCAGCCGGGCTGTGACGACTTCGCCACGCCGGGCATGTTGCAGTGCGGGATTCGGGTATTGCCTGAAAATTTAGACCCCTGTCCGCGGCGTTCTCAACCTAAAATTTGTAAACACGCGTATCTTTTTTTCAGGCGCGAAGGATTCACCATGAAAGCAGTGCAGCAGGACATCGACGAGCGGACCAATCTCACCAGCACCAACAAGTTCGAGCTGCTGCTGTTTCGCCTGGGTACGGACAACGCCCTGGGCAAGTCCGAGCTGTTTGGCATCAACGTGTTCAAGATCCGCGAGATCGTGGCGATGCCCAGCATCACCCCCATCGCGGGCACCATGCCCCACTCGCTGGGGGTGGTCAACCTGCGCGGGCAGGTGATCCCCGTGCTGGACCTGCCCTCCATCGTGGGCTGCAAGCCCCAGACCGGCCTGAACATCATGCTGGTGACGGAATACGCCCGCACCACGCAGGCTTTCGCGGTGGAATCGGTGGAAGACATCGTGCGGCTGGACTGGAAGCAGGTGCTGTCGGCCGAGACCAGCGGCGCGAAGGGCAAGCTGGTCACCAGCATTGCCCGGCTGGATGGCAACACCGACGAGTCGCGGCTGGCCCAGGTGCTGGATGTGGAAGCCATCCTGCAGATGGTGTCCCCCTCGGACGGCCACGAAGTCACCGAGGAAAAGGTGGGCGCCAAGCTCAAGCTCAAGCCCGGCTGTATCGTGCTGGCGGCCGACGACTCGTTCGTGGCCCGCTCGCTGATCGAGCAGGAGCTCAAGGTGCTGAACGCCCCGTACGAGATGGTGAAATCCGGCAAGGAAGCCTGGGACCGCCTCAACGCCATCGCCAAGAGCGCCGAGGCCGAGGGCAAGACCGTGCTCGACCGCGTGGCCATGGTGCTGACCGACCTGGAAATGCCCGAGATGGACGGCTTCACCCTCACGCGCAACATCAAGCAGGACGCCCGCTTCCAGGGGCTGCCGGTGGTCATCCACTCGTCCCTGTCGGGCTCGGCCAACGAGGACCATGTGCGCAGCGTGGGCGCCGATGGCTACGTGGCCAAGTTTGTCGCCGAAGACCTGGCGGACACCATCCGCCGCGTGCTGCCCAAGTAAGCCGGCCGCTGGATCAGGCCTGCAAATGCCACCCAGGCCTTATCCATCTAGCGCAAGCAGCTATTAATTTAATAGCATTTGCATGCGTGGCCGCCCCCCAGACGGGGCGGTTCGGCATGCGCGCGGGGCGCTGTCCTACTGCGGCGATCGGCCTGCAGGTCAACCAAAACGCCCGGTGGGGCGCTACAGTGAAGACCAGCCTGCCCAGAAAGATGTAACGCCCTGCCGGCGTGCTTTTCGCGGGCTTTACGCACGGGTTGGAACAGCCCGCGCTCTGCCGAGGTCTTACCCGCATGAACACTCTTATCGCCCGCCTTCTCGCCATCGCGGCCCTGGGCACCGCCGTCACAGGTTGCGCCACCGTGCCGGGCGACGCCTACTACGAGCCCGCGCCGTACCAGGTGTACGAGCAGCCGGGCTACATCTACAACGCTCCCCCGGTGTACTCCGCTCCGCCCGTCTACGGCGCCCCGCCGCCGGCCACCATTTACTTTGGCGGACGTGACCGGGGAGACGACCGCTGGGAACGCGACCGCAACCGCAACGACTGGCGCGAACGCGAACGCTGGGAACGGGAACGGGAGCGCCAGGCCCGGGAACGCGAGCGTGAACGGGAAGCCCGGGACCGCGACCGCGCGCGCCGGGACCAGGAGGCACGCGAGGCCGAACGGCGCCAGCGCGACCGCGCCCAGGCTTTGCGCGAGCAGGCCGAGCGGGACCGGTTCCAGCGCGACAACCGGCCCGGCCGCCTCGCGCCCGACAGCTACACGCCCAGCCCCTACGACTGGCGTTCGCGCCAGCAATCCAACAGCCCGGACAAGCCCTGATCCGGCCCGCCGCCGGAGGAGACGAGGGAGATGCGCACACCGTTGCCACGCCGCTGGCTTGTTGCGTCCGCAGGCCTGCTGGCCTGCACGCTGGCCGCCCTGCCGGCCGCCGGCCACGCCCAGGTGGTGCGCTGCACCGATGCGCGCACCGGCAAGGTGACTTACACCGACGGCCAGTGCGCGGCCGGGGCCGCCGCGCACGAGGTGGAAGCCCGCAAGACGCCCGAAGAAGTCCAGCAGGAACGTGAGCTGGCGGCGCAGGCCCTGGAGCGCAAGCAGGAACGGCTGCAGGCCGAAACCGCGGCCGCAGACGCCCAGGCCCGCCGGGATGCCGAGCGGGCACGTGCCGCAGCCACGCCCGCAGCCCAGGACTACGCCCGCTCGCCGGAGTGCGCCCGGTCGCGGCGCAACCTGGACTTGCTGGCGGCGGACTCGTCACGCTCCACCTACGAGCAGCAGCAGCGCCTGGAAGCCGCCCAGCGGCAGATGGACCTGGACTGCCTGGGACCGCAAGGCTATGCCGAGGTCGAAAAGGCCCGCGCCCTGCAGCCGCGGGTGGTGGTCGTGCCCCCGTCGCGGCGTTCGCCGCTGTTTCCCGAAGCGTTTCCGCCGCCGGGCCCGCGCCCTGCCCCGCCGCGCCTGGTCGAATGCGGGGACTTCCGATGCACCGACAACCAGGGCAACACCTACCCCCGCACGGGCCCGGGGCGGTTCCCCGGCCCTGGTGGCGTGTGCCGCTCCAACGGCGGGCAGGCCCCCTGCTGAGCCGCGCTCGACAGGCCTTCTCGCACGGTGGGGTAGCGCAGGGGCACGCGCAGCTCCTGCTGCAGCCGCCGGGTGTCCAGCCGGCGTGATTCGCTCATGAAGCTCAGCAGCATCAGCGACAGCTGGCGGTGCGCCTCGCTGCGCGGCACCCGGGGCGGCCGGGGCAGCCCGTACAAGTCCGCCGCCAGATCGAAATAGTCGCCCATCTTCAGCTCGGTGGCGTCGCTGACGTTGTACGCCCGCTGCGGCCGGCCGCGCCACAGTGCGGCCAGGCAGGCACGGGCCAGGTCGTCCGCGTGGATGTGGTTCGTGAACACGTCATCCTCGGCGGTCAGCACGGGCGTGCCACGGCGCAGGCGCGCCTCGGGCGTGCCGCCTTCGCGGTCGGGCGCATAGATGCCGGGAATGCGCAGCACGCTGGCGCGCACGCCTGCGCGGCCCAGGTGCCGCACGGCGGCCTCGGCATTCACGCGGCGCTGGGCCCGGGGCGTGGCGGGCGCCACGGCCCGGGTTTCCGGCACCCAGGCCCCCTGGCAGTCGCCGTACACGCCGCTGGTGGAGGCATACGCCAGCGATAGCGGCAGGCTGCGCAGGCGCAGCGCCCGCGCCAGCGCCACGGTGCGCGGATCCAGCCACCACGCGCTGCCCCCGGCGCCCTCGCCCGGCGGTGGCGCCAGATGCAGCACCCGGGTGGCCACGCCCGAGAGCCTGCGCAGCGTGCTGGCATCGTCAAGATTGCCCACCAGCGGCCGCGCGCCCTGGGCGCGCAGCTGCGGCCTGCGCTGCGCGCTGGAGGTCAGCGCCAGCACCTGCAGGCGGCCCGCGCCCGGCCCGGATTGCAGGAGGCGCAGCACGCGTTGACCCACGTCACCGCACCCCACGATCAGCAGGCGTTCACGGCGAAAGCGCGCGGGCAGGGCTCCGAGGGGGGTGGCGATTGAGGGCAAAATCGGGTCCGTTTGCTTGTTTTGATAGACGACTCCAAGGATACCCACAACATGACCAGCGCCGAGGCTGCCACCGCCACCACCGCAGCGTTCCAGATCACCGTGCAGCCCAGCGGCCGCTCGTTCAGCGCCGGGGCGGGCGAAGCCCTCCTGGCCGCCGCCATCCGCAATGGCGTGGGGCTTCCGTACGGCTGCAAGGACGGCGCCTGCGGCTCGTGCAAGTGCAAGAAGCTCAGCGGCACCGTGCTGCACACCGCCCACCAGTCCAAGGCCCTGTCCGCCGACGAGGAGGCCGCCGGGCTGGTGCTGACCTGCTGCGCGCAGCCGCTGTCCGACGTGGTGCTGGAGTCGCGCCAGGTGACGGATGAAAGCGCCTATCCCGTCAAGAAGATGCCCGTGCGGGTGGCCTCGCTCACCCGTGTCTCGCACGACGTGATGCAGGTGCGCCTGCAACTGCCGGCGGCCGACACCTTCCGCTACCACGCGGGGCAGTATGTGGAGTTCATCCTGCGCGACGGCGCACGCCGCGCCTACTCCATGGCCAACGCCCCCCACACCCAGACGGAGGCGCCGGGGCTGGAACTGCACATCCGCCACATGCCGGGCGGCAAGTTCACGGACCATGTGTTTGGCGCCATGAAGGAAAAGGAAATCCTGCGGGTGGAAGGGCCGTTTGGCAGCTTCTTCCTGCGCGAAGACACCGACAAGCCCATCATCCTGCTGGCCTCCGGCACGGGCTTCGCGCCCATCAAGGCACTCATCGAGCACATGCAGTTCAAGGGCATCGCGCGCCCCACGGCGCTGTACTGGGGCGGGCGGCGGCCCGCGGACCTGTACATGCACGACTGGCTGCAGGCCCGCGCCGCCGACATGCCCCACCTGCGCTACGTGCCGGTGGTGTCCAACGCCCTGCCCGAGGACGGCTGGACCGGCCGCACCGGCTTTGTGCACCAGGCGGTGCTGGACGACTTCGCGGACCTGTCGGGCCACCAGGTGTACGCCTGCGGCGCGCCCATCGTGGTGGACTCCGCCCGCACCGCCTACAGCGCACAGCGCGGCCTGCCGCCCGAAGAGTTCTACGCGGACTCGTTCACTTCCGAGGCCGACAAGCATGGGACACCCCCCTGAGGCCCTGCGGGCTTCCATGCCGCCACCTGAGGCGGCGACTCTTCGGGTCGTCCAGGCCGGGTTCGCGCCAGTTTCCACTGGTGCGGATGACGCACAGCAAGGCGGAACGCTGGCATGACCCGGCTGCGCCAGGCCCTGCGGGGCGCGGGCCCGATGGCTGCGGTGCTGGGCGTGGCCGTGGCACTGGTGCTTGGCGCAGGCGAATGGGCCGCCCGCAGCGAGCTCGACAACCAGTGGGACAACCTGCGCCGCTCGGGCGAAGTCCAGGCCCTGGCGCTGCGCGGCGTGGCCACCCGCTACAGCTACCTGCCGTTCACCGCCGCCCAGCAGCCGCTCATTGCCACGCTGCTGCACAACCCCCGTGCCGAGCTGCTGCGCAGCGCCGCCAATGCGTACCTGGAAACCGTCAATGCCAACGCGGGCTCCGACACCTTGTACGTCATGGACACCAGCGGGCTCACGGTGGCGTCGAGCAACTGGAACACGCCCGCCAGCTTCGTCCACCAGAACTACCACAACCGCCCCTATTTCCGTGACGCGATGCAGGGGCAGTCCGGCCGCTTCTACGGCGTGGGCAAGACGACCGGAGAGCCGGGGCTTTTCGCCTCGGCGCCGGTGGTGGAGAACGGCAAGGTCGTGGGCGTGGTGGCGGTGAAGGTGCGGATGCAGCCGATCGTCGACACCTGGACCCAGCTGCGCGATCCGATCTTCGTGACGGACGCGCGGGGCATCGTCTTCCTGGGCTCCGTGCCCGCCTGGCTCTACAAGACCACCCGCCCCGTGCCCGGCCAGGCCGTGCGCCAGGTGCAGTTTGACGAGCAGTACGGCCCGCAGTGGACGCCGCAGCCCGTCCCCTGGAAGACCCAACCGCAGCAAGACCCGCCAGGTGGCGAAATCACCCTGGCGCCCAGCGGCAAGCGCTACCTGGCGCTGGAAGAGCCGCTGCCCGACCTGGGCTGGACATTGACCCTCACAGCCGACAGCCGGGCCGTCGCGGCGGCGCAGCAGCAGGCCTGGGCGCTGGCCAGCCTGGCCTCGGGGCTGCTGGTGCTCGGCGCGCTCTACTGGCAGCTGCGCGAGCGGCGCCTGCAGGAAAACCGGCAGGCCCGCATCGAGCTGGAGCAGCGCGTGCAGGAGCGCACCCACGCGCTGCAGCAAGCCCACGCGTTCCGGCAGTCGATGGAAGATTCGCTGCTGGTGGGCATGCGCGCGCGCGACCTGGAGGGCCGCATCGTCTACGTGAACGCCGCGATGTGCGAGATGGTGGGCTACACGGCGGCCGAACTCATCGGCTGCCTGCCGCCCTATCCCTACTGGCATCCTGACGACCTGGAGCGGCACTGGAGCGATGTGGACACCGTGCAGGCCGGCAAGGCCTCGCCGCAGGGCCGGGAGAACCGGCTGCGGCACCGCAATGGCTCGGACGTGTACACGATGTTCTACACCGCCCGCCTCATCGACGGACACGGCCAGCACATTGGCTGGATGAGTTCGGTGGTGGACATCACCGCGCAAAAGCGCGCCGAGGAACTGCAGCAGCAGCGCGAGGCCCAGCTGCAGCGGGTGCAGCGGGTGATCACCGTGGGCGAGATGGCCTCCACCCTGGCGCACGAGCTCAACCAGCCCCTGGCCGCGCTGGTCAACTACGCGGCGGCGGCCCGTGCCGTGTCCGTGCAGGCGCAGCCACAGCTGCTGCAGGACACGCTGGCCGCCCTCTCGGCCCAGGCTTTGCGCGCGGCCGACATCGTGGGCCGCATCCGCCACTGGGTGCGCCAGCAGCCCGCGTCCCGCGAACCCTGCGACCTCAATGCCACCGTGGAGCAATCGCTCAGCCTGCTCCTGCGGGCCGAGGCCCGGCGCCACGGCGTGCCCGTGCGGCTGGCGCTGGCCGCCGAACCCGTGCGCGTCAGCGCCGACCGGGTGCTGCTGGAGCAGGTGGTGCTGAACCTGGGGCTCAACGCGCTGCAGGCCATGCAGTCGCAGCAGCCGCCCGCCCCGGGGCGCGAACTGCTCCTGCGCACGGCCACCGAGGCCGGCCGCGCATCCCTGCAGGTGCTGGACCGGGGCCCGGGCCTGCCGCCCGAAATCGCCGAACGCCTCTTCGAGCCGTTCTTCACCACTCGCTCCGACGGCCTGGGCCTGGGCCTGAACATCTGCCGCTCCATCGTGGAAAGCATGGGCGGCGAACTGCTGGCCCGCAACCGGGACGGAGGTGGCGCGGTGTTTGAAATCCGGCTTCCCAGCCTTGCTTCCTCGCCATGACCGACAGCCACCTGCCCCCCGAACCCCTGCGCGTCTACATCGTTGACGATGACGAGGGCGTGCGCCACTCGCTGGCGGCCCTGCTGCTGGCGGGCGGGCACGACGCCCATCCGCTGGCCAGCGGCGCGGAGTTCCTCGCGCAAGCTGACCTGGACCACCCGGGCTGCGTGCTGCTGGACCTGCGCATGGACGGCATGAGCGGCCTGCAGGTGTTTGAAGCCCTGCAGCAGCGCGGCACCGTGCTCAAGACCGTGTTCCTGTCGGCCCATGGCGAGGTCGCCTCCGCCGTGGCCGCCGTGAAACAGGGCGCGGTGGACTGGCTGGAAAAGCCCTGCGACGAAGCCACGCTGCTCGCCGCCGTGACCAAGGCCGCCCAGCTGTCGCACGCGCTGGCCGAGCGCACCCAGCGGCACAAGCTGCTGCTGGAGCGCTGGAACAGCCTGAGCCCCCGCCAGCAGGAAGTCGCCCGGGTGCTGGCCACTGGCGTGAGCAGCAAGGAAGCCGCCCGCACGCTGGCGCTGCGCAACCCCGAACGCCCCATCGACCCCCGCACCGTGGACACGCACCGCTCGGCCATCTTCCTGAAGCTGGACATTCGCTCGTCCCACGAACTGGGTCTGCTGGTGGAAGGCCTGGGCCGGCCGGACGACCCACTGCGCGCGCCCTGATCCTGCGCAACGAATCCCGCCCGCCTGTTACAGGGTTTTCGTAAGCCTTCTTACGATTTTTTTGCACAATGCAGCCATGAACCGCAGAAACATCCTCCTCCTTGCCGGCGCCGCAGCCACCGCAGCGGCTTTTTCCTCCCCTGCCGCGTTGGCGCAGGAATCGGGGCAGCCGATCCGCCTGATCGTGCCCTACGCCCCGGGCGGCCCCATCGACGTGACGGCCCGTGCGCTGGCCGAGCGGGTGCGGGAGTCTCTGGGCACGGTCATCATCGACAACAAGGGCGGCGCGGGCGGCAACATTGGCGCCGACGCGATTGCCAAGGCCGCCCCGGACGGCCTGACCATCGGCATCGCCGCCACCGCCACGCACGCGGTCAACCCCTGGCTGTACGCCAAGATGCCGTATGACGCGGGCAAGGACTTCGCGGGCATCACACAGATGGTGCGCGTGCCCAACGTGCTGGTCATGAACGCGGCCAAGGCCGAGCAGCTCAAGATCCACACCGTGGCCGACCTGATCGCCTACGCCAAGGCCAACCCCGCCAAGCTCAACTACGGCAGCGGCGGCAACGGCAGCGCCGGGCACCTGGCGGGCGAAATGTTCAAGCAGCGCGCCGGCATCTTCGCGCTGCACATCCCGTACCGCGGCGCCAACCCCGCGCAGCTGGCCCTGCTGGCGGGCGAGGTGGATTTCAACATCGACAACCTGGCCGCCGCCGCGCCCAACATCCGTGCCGGCAAGCTCAAGGCCCTGGCCGTCACCTCGCTCGACGCCTCGCCCTCACTGCCCGGCGTGCCGCCGCTGTCCGCCACGTTCAAGGGCTTTTCCATCGACACCTGGTGGGGCCTGGTGGCGCCGGCCGCCACGCCCAAGCCGGTGATCGAAAAGCTGAACAAGGCCTTCGTCGCGGCGCTGAACGCCCCCGAAACCAAGACCCGCTTCGCCGCCCTGCTGGCCGAACCGGTGGCCTCGACGCCCGCGCAGTTCGACAGCTTCATGGCGGCCGAGCGCGCCAAGTACCAGCAGGTGGTGAAGGCGTCGGGCGCGAAGGTGGATTAAAAAAATCCAAGCCCAATCGGCCTCTAGCGCGCTCCCATAAAGCGCAAGCAGCTATTTTTTTCATAGCACTCTTTCAACGGGTGCTCGCCGCCTGAGCCAGCCGAGCGACATCCCCGTGTCGCTCGCCGCGCGCCGGCTTTGCGCCCGTGTCCGCAGGCTATTTTTGAGCGGCTAGCCAGGCGCCGTCGTGCCCGGGCGTTGCCCACAAGGTGCGGCGGCAATAGCGGCGCAGCAGGTCGATCACCGTGTCGACCTGGTCCAGGGGCACCTGCAGGTGCAGGGCGCCGCCTCCAGGTCCCTGGGTGAGCAAATTCAGGGTGTAGGCGCCGTTGTATTCGTAATAGTGCACTTGCGCGACTTCGGCCCCGCAGTCCAGCAGCGGCGCGTGGCACATGGCGATGCCGTACAAATTGCCGGCTTCGGAGAAGCGCATGGATGCGAGGTCCGCCTCCAGCGCATCGACGATGCGCATGTACTCGGGGCGATAGCTGTGCCAGAGCCGCTGGCTCCACTTCTCGCGGATTTCGGCATAGCCCAGCGTGGCTTTGGGCTCGCCGCCGTACTCGCCTCTCAGATCCACCCCCCGCAGGCGCTGCGCCAGTTCCAGGGGCGATTCGCCATAGCGGCTGGGCAGTGCCGGAGCGCCGAGCAACTCATAGGCCGCCATGCATCGGTCCATGTCCGCGCCAGACTTGAGCAGCGCGGTCAGCAGGCTGTCTCCGTCGCGGGTGTAGCCCGCCTTCAGCTGCCAGGGCAGGCTCTCTCCCGCCTTGATCAGGTCGCCCTGGGACGCGCCTTCCACCACGAACTGCACCAGCGCCTCGACGCTGTCGAAGGTGCGCGTCTTCTTCTGGATCTGCGCAACCACCTTGTGCGGCAGGTAGACCTCGGTGGCCCAGTCGCTGCCCACGCTCAGGTAGCTGCCGCTGAGGTGCTTCTTGCAGAACTTGCGCAGTTGCTCGTAAAAGCCGTCGGCCACCCAGCGGCCTTCCTGCGTGAATTGGAAGCGAATGGCCTTTCCGGCATGCAAGAACTCCAGCACCACCTTGCCGCCGGCGCTCCCCTCGGCCCGCGGGCTTTCGGGGGCGAACTCTCCCTGGGTGGCCTGTGCGAATTCCTGGAGCACCCCCACGTAGTCGCCCGCCTCGGCGATGCACTTGGGGTCAAATTCGCAGATCCGCTCAGGCACCAGGTGATGGAAGATCTGGCCCAGGTGGGAGCTGTCCCAATCTTGGGGCAGGGGCTGAAAGGCGATGCCTGCCTTTTTGAGGATGGCAGCAATGGTTTGGGACGTTTGGGTCATTGAAATCAGCGTCGCTGCGCCCTCTCGCAAGCGCCAGGGGCTACTTTTTGCACAGGGTCTCGTGGAGGGTCCAGGTCATTGCCAGCGGCGCAAGCCGTGCGCGGCTGAAACGCAGGAAGGTCGGCCCCGGGGGCACCAGCCGGGCGTGGCCGTTGCAGATCAGCGCCGCCGATTCTTCGGTGCCAATGAACAACGCATCCCCGCGCTGCTCGAAAGTGAAGTTGCCGACGATGTTGATCAGCATGGTGTTCCTTGGGGTGACGTCACCCGTTCCATGTCCATCAGGCCTTTCGGGTCATCGCCCAGACTTGCTGCAGCAATACGGGCACCGCGTCGGCCACCAGATCGTCACGCAGCTGGCGCAAAAAATCCTGCCGCAGACCGGGGTCGGTACCCGGCCGGTGCGGCACCTTGCCTTTCTCGGCCATGCGCATCAGTGATTGCAAAGAGCCGAGAAAATTGCGTGGAAAGCGCTCGTAGCACCAGCCGTCCTGCGTGGAGGCCATCCAGCGGCCCTGCATCACCAGCGGCGACGCATCCAGCGTGCAGTAAAGCCATGGCAGGGCGTGCGCGTGGCGGCTGTCGTCGGCATCGGCCAGCAGCCAGGGTTCCCGGGGCTTGGCCTCGATCCATCCATTGATGCCGTACATCCAGGCATCCAGTGCCGCAGCCGACGGGGGCGCATCCATCCAGCCCAGCCAGTCCAGCAACGCCAGCTGCTCGGGAATGCCCATGCCGCTGTACAGGTGGTCGGAAGCCAGCAGCATGGACAGCGCTTCGGCGCGGTATTCATCGGCCAGCCGGGGCGATGTGTGCACGACGTCCTCATCGTCAACATAGCGCGACCGCAACTCCACGGTGCGCGCCCATTGGGCGGGTGTCTGTTCGGGATGAAAGAACAGCTCGCGGCATGCCATCCAGGTGGGCGCCGGCCCTGGCGGCCACAACACTCCGTCAAAGAACAGCGCGCGCAGCGCGGCGTGTTCCGCCTCCTCACACCAATCAAAATAATCGACCGCCTCCAAGCGACTCCACAGCTGCTCCCGGGTCAATGCATGCGTCAAGAAAAGCTCCTTTCCGTTTCGTCCAGGCTGGAATAGACGCACTCTGCGGGCGCGTCGGCACCAGCACGCCACAGCACGCGCAGGTGCAGCAGTCCTTTGCCGTCGCCGGCGGTGTAGCCCATGGGTGTGGCGCGCATGCGGCCCAGCAGGGCCTGCAGATGGCGCACCGGCAAGCCCCGGGGGGCCATGTGCTCCGGGGTGGTGCACACCAGCTCGAACACGCCGTTGAACTGCGGGTCGCTGCGCGCGCCACGCTGGATGATGCCGCGCGCCACATGGAAGGCCCAGCGCATGAGGTGGTGCGCGCCATGGCGCGCGGCCTGCTCAGCCGAAGGTGCGGCCACGCGGATGCGCAGGCCATGCCGGCCATCGGCCCCGGGTAGCGGCTCGGGCTCGCTGGCCTGTACGGGTTCTGCCTCGAACAGCGTGGGCAGTGCCGCGGAGGCTGGCGGCCAAGTGAGCAGTTGGGCACTTCCCCAATCGCCATGCCGGTCGGAGGGCACCAGCCACACCTGGCTCCAGCCCTCGACGGGTGTGCTCACGCCCATCGCCCGCCAGCCTTCAGGCAGTGGCTGCGCGGGAGCTGCGGGGCGGCCCTCTGCATCAAAACACAGCAGGTGATGGCCCGCCACCGAGACCAGATACAGGCAGGTGCCATCAGACCACAGCCAGCGCGTGCCGCCTACGGTGTCCTCGGGCAAGGTGGCCAGCGCAGTGCTGGCCACCAAGTCCTCGGTGTTGGCGCGGTAGAGGTGGTGCTCGTCCACAAAGAACCATGCGTTGCCCAACTGGCTCCAGCCACGCGGGTAGCCCCGGGGCCAAGTCAGCGTGCCCTGCAAGGCACCCGTGGCGGCGTCGCACCGAGCCCAGAACGATTGTCCCGCCGCGCCGCCGGTGCTCAGGTACACGCTGCCGCCCAGCATGAAGATATTGACCAACTCAAAGGGACTATCGCCGTCAGGCGTGCGTGGCAGCACATGCAGCACCTGCCCTTCGTCGTCGATGACCTGCCAGCCACGCCGATTGCCGGTGTAGAAGCACCCGCCCAGGCGATGCACGTGCCGGGACTGCGGCCAGTCGAGCATGCGCCCGCTGGCAGGGTGGGAGGCAAACCCCGACAGGTTGCCGTTTGCATCCGTGCGGTGGGCGACAAACCAGCCATCGGACCACGAGGCCTTCGCGCAGCGAAGGAAGTCCCTCGCCCCATCGCCTTCGCCCACGCGATAGTCCATGGTCTCACCCACCGGGCCGATGCGCCGCACTGGCACGCCATCCCCCCACGCGCCGCCGGTGCCGGGCCACTGGAGAGGGTCCGCGATCTGCAGACGCCCTTCGGTGAAGGCATGGGCAACGTCGGTCTCTGTGTAGCAGCGAGCGCCGCCCTCATCAACGTGCCACAGCAGCGTGCACAAGCTGGCGAACAGCATGGTTTCCTTCCTGGATATTGCGATTTCCGGCCCGTGATGCGGCGTGTGAAGTCACGCTTTTTGCCGCCGGCTCAGGCCCCAGGGAATATACGGAGAAATGCGCCCATTCCAGACCTCTCGCGGTGGACAAGTTGTCAGCCGCCAACCGGCGTTGCGCTTGCAAAATGGCGGCTCTGACAACGCGACAGGCCCCTGGTCCTTCCAAGAGCCTGCTCGAAGGGACTGCACATCACCATGAAAAGAAACGAACGATTGGCCCTGCTCACCTCGCAGCGCGCGCTGCAGGCCGCCGTACAGGCCAGGGACTACGCTGCCGTGCGCCGCTGGCTGGCGGGCGGCGGCGATCCCAAGGCCCTGTGGCAGGGCGAGCGCTGGGAAGACACCTACCCGATGGTTCTGGCCGTCGAAGGGAATGACCTGGAGATGGTGCACCTGCTGGCCGAAGCGGGCATGCCGCTGTACCACAACGCCCTGGTGGCACAGAAGACCTACGGTTCGGTCGAGCCGCTGACGGTGGCTGCGCTGTGGCGGCCCGGCTGCCACGAGGCCGTGATGGCCGCGCTGGACCTGGGCGCGGCCATCCACTCCACCACCAAGGACCACATGCCGGTGCTGCGCCTGACGCAGCTGCATGAGCGCGAGCTGGATGCGCGATCCGACGCCCTGTTCCGGCGCATTCTGGACGCTGGCGTGGTCGACGTGGACGCGCCCTGGGACGACTCCTTGCGGATACTGCACATCATCTGCATGGGCAACAACCGCTATGTGCCCGAGCTGATCCGCCTGTCACGCGACGTCAACACGCCCGATACCAGCGCGCTGCGCCTCACACCGTTGCGGACGGCGGTCACCTCCGGCAGCGACCTGGCCGTGGGTGCGCTGCTGGCGCGGGGCGCAGACCCCTCCACGCCGGTGTCTAAAGACAAAACCCTGCTGGATGTGGCGCGCCATACCAAGGAGTTCAAAAGGGAAAAGAACCTGAGCGGTCAGGTGGATCGCATCATCGCCATGCTGGAGACAGGGCGTACCCTGCCGGAGTTCACATCACTCGCCTGAGCAAAAACGATGGGGAATGCCGGGGTAGGCTGCCACTGAGCATTTTCGCCCCTGGCGCTTATGGAATAAGCGCAGGCAGCTATTAAAAGAATAGCGAAACAGTCATGGAAACCAGGGGTGTGCCGCCCCGCCCCCACGCAGAGTGGCGGCATGGCCCGCTATTTCCTCAGACGGCTTCCAGGCGCTCAATGCGCTGGTCGCGCACGGCCTGCAGCCACTCGGCGCGCACCCGTGCGGGCGCAATTTCCGCCAGCGGCAGCAGCACAAAGGCCCGCTCGCGCATGCGCGGGTGCGGCACGGTCAGCGTGGGGGTGTGGATGACCTGGTCATCGATGAGCAGGATGTCCAGGTCTAGCGTGCGCGGGGCGTTGCGGTAGGGGCGTTCGCGGCCCGCGGCGGCCTCGATGGACTGCAGGGCCGCGAGCAGCTCCTGCGGTGGCAGGCTGGTGCGCAGGGCCACCACGGCGTTGTAGAAATCAGGTCCCGTGGCGTCCACCGGGGCGCTGCGGTACAGCGCCGAGCACTGCAGCCGCTGCGTGCTTGGCAGCGCGGCCAGGGCCTGCACGGCGGCACGCAAGGCCGCGGGCGCGTCGCCCAGGTTGGCACCCAGGCCGATGTACGCCGTGTGGTTAGGCATCCGCGGCCACGCCGGGCGCATCGCCACCCTCTCCACCGCTGCCGCCAGCGCCACCACCGGGCTTGCGGCGACGGCGGCGGCGCTTCTTGGGAGCGCCGCTGTCAGCGGGGAATTCAGCATCGTCACCATCGGCCGGGCCGGCCCCGGAGCCGGCGTCCGCCGTGGAGTCTTCACCGCGGGGCAGCCTGCGCGGATCGGCGGCCGGGGTGGCGCGCGGCACGCGCTTGACCACGGGCTGCTGCGCCTTTTGGCGCGAGCGCTGCTCTTCCTTGGCCTGGTCCATCAGGTCTTCACGGCGCTCGTCATCGGCGGCCTGGAAGTCCTGCCACCATTCGGCCAGCGCCTCGTTGATTTCCCCCACGTCGGCGCGCAGCCGCAGGAAGTCGAAGCCTGCACGGAAGCGCGGCTGCAGCACCATGCCAAACGGGGTGCTGCCCACGCGCTTTTCAAAGCGCGGCTGCATGACCCAGATCTCGCGCATGTCGGCGGCCAGCTTGCCACGGCCCGACACGTCGCCGATGCGGCGGTCGAACACCTCGTCAATCGCCTCCTGCAGCGCCGGGAACGGGTGCTCGCGCCGCGCCAGGCGCGCCTCCCAGCCCTCGCGCACGTCGGCCCACAGCACGCAGGCCAGCAGGAAGCTGGGCGCCACGGGCTTGCCCTCCTGCACGCGGCGGTCGGTGTCGGCCAGCGCGGCTTTTACGAACGGCGTGTCGGCGCGTTCCACCGCCACGTCCAGCAGCGGGTAGATGCCCTTGGCCAGGCCCAGCTTGCGCAGCTGTTCGATGGTGGCGATGGCATGGCCCGTCTGCAGCAGCTTGAGCATTTCGTCAAACATGCGGCTTTGCGGCACGTCGGCCAGCAGCGCCTGCGACTGCACCAGGGGCGCGGCGGTCTTGGGCTCCAGCGCAAAGCCCAGGCCGCTGAGCTTGGCGGCAAAGCGCACGGCACGGATGATGCGCACCGGGTCTTCGCGGTAGCGGGTGGCCGGGTCGCCAATCATGCGCAGCACTTTCTTGCGCGCGTCCTGGATGCCCTTGTGGTAGTCCACCACCACCTGGCTGGCCGGGTCGTAGTACATGGCGTTGACGGTGAAGTCGCGGCGCGTGGCGTCCTCGTCCTGCGGACCCCAGACGTTGTCGCGCAGCACGCGGCCGCTGGCGTCCACCGCGTGCTGCATGCCGGCAAGCTGGTGCTTGCTGGTCTTCTCGTTGCCGCTGACCTGCTCGGCCGCAGCGTTGTCCATGTAGGCGCGGAAGGTGGAGACCTCGATCACCTCGTGCTCGCGGCCCCGGCCGTGCACCACGTGCACGATGCGAAAGCGCTTGCCGATGATGAAGGCGCGGCGGAACAGCCCCTTGACCTGCTCGGGCGTGGCGTTGGTGGCCACGTCGAAGTCCTTGGGGCGCAGGCCCAGCAGCAGGTCGCGCACGGCGCCGCCCACGATGTAGGCCTCGAAGCCCGCCTGCTGCAGCGTCTGCACGACCTCCACGGCGCGGCGGTCCACCAGCTCGGGGTTGATGCCGTGCACTGCCGCGGGCACCTCCTCGCGCTTGCCGAAGCGGGGCTTGCGGCTGCCTGCGCCGGTCGTCTTGGCCAGCAGTTTGTCGATGAACTTCTTGATCATGGGTGGGTGTTGAACAGGTCCAGTATGCGCCAGCCGCGCTCCTGGGCCAGCGCGCGCAGGCGCGGGTCGGGGTTGGTGGCCACGGGGTGGTTGACTTTTTCGAGCAGGGGCACGTCGTTCATGGAGTCGCTGTAGAACGTGCTCTGCACGTCGGCCCAGCTGCGCTGGCGCTCGGCCAGCCACTGCTCCATGCGGCGCACCTTGCCCTCGCGCATGGTGGGCACGCCGTCGATCTCGCCGGTGTACCAGCCGGTGTGCGGGTCGCGCACCAGCTGCACGGCCAGCAGCGCTTCATCGCCCACGCCCAGGGCCCGGGCGATGGGGCGGGTCACGAATTCATTGGTGGCGGTGACGATGAGCACCGTGTCGCCCGCGGCCTGGTGCTGGCGGATGAGGTCCAGTGCCTGCGGGCGGATGGCCGGGCCGATCACCTCACGCATGAACTGCGCATGGGCCGCGGCCGCGGCCTCGGGGCCGCGCTCGCGCACGGCCTCGGTGGCAAAGCGCACATAGTCGTGCACGTCCAGCGTGCCGGCCTGGTAGTGGGCATAGAACTCGTCGTTGCGGCGCGCGAACTCGACAGGGTCGTTCCAGCCGATGCGGATGGTGAACTCGCCCCATTCGTAGTCGGAGTCCAGGGGCAGCAGCGTGTGGTCCAGGTCGAACAGCGCAAGCCGCAGAGGGCGTGGATCAGGGGTCATTCAAGCAGTAGGAACAAAAAAACGGCCGAAGCGGCTCGGCCGGAGCACCGTGTCATTGCGTTTCCAGCATGGTCTTGAGCAGGGGGATCGTGATGGCCCGCTGGGTGCGCAGCGCAAAGGCGTCGAGCTGGTCCAGCAACTGCATCAGGCTGCCCAGGTCACGCGAAAAGCGCTTGAGCATGTAGTCCATCACGTCGTCGCCCAGGAACACGCCGCGCGCATCGGCCTCCTGGCGCAGCACGGCGCGGCGTTCGGGCTCGCCCAGCAGCTGCAGCTGGAACACGTGGCCCCAGCCCAGGCGGCTGCGCAGGTCGTCGCGCAGCGGCAGGTCGGCCGGCGGCACATTGCCGGCGGCCAGCACCCAGCGCTGGGGTCCGGTGGCGGGGTTCAGGGCGTTGACGAACCAGTTGAAGGCCGTGGCCTGCTGGGCGGTGCTGTACAGGTGCGTGTCGTCCATCACCACGGCGCCCCAGCGCTCGTCAAACTCGGGCGGCTCGGACACGCTGGGGTCCAGCCAGCCCACGGCCGTGCCCTGCTCGCGCAAGGCCTGCCGCACGGCCCGCAGCAAATGGCTTTTGCCGCTGCCGGGCTCGCCCCAGAGGTAGGTGGGCACCGGCGAGCGGGGTGCGGCGCCGGGGTCGCCACTGCCCACGGCCAGGCGCAAGTGCTGCAACGCGGCCTCGTTGGGCCCGGCGAAAAACCGCTCCAGCGTGGGGCCGGTGGCCAGGCCGATGTCCAGGGCCAGCTGCTTCATGCGCGGCACCCAGGCAGCCCGTGCGGGCCTGCGGCGGACGGAGCGGGAGCGGCGGCAAACAACAGGAAAGGGAACGGCATCACGGGAGTCTGAAAGGCGCCAGCCGGAGGTGACTGCGGTGGGAGGGAAGCGACAGCGCACGATTTTAGTCTGCCGCCAGTGGCCGCCTGCGGCGCCCCGGCCGGAGGCCTGGCTGAGGCGGTGCGCCCATGGGGACTTTGGCCCTGTGGGGACCGCGGCCCTTAAAATCCCCAGCTTACAGCCCGGCACGCGGGCCCACCAGCACGAACCATCCATGAGCTCTTCCTCCGCCTCCACCCCCATTTCCTACAAAGACGCCGGCGTTGACATCGACGCGGGCGACGCACTGGTCGAGCGCATCAAGCCGCTGGCCAAGAAGACGATGCGCGAAGGCGTGCTGGCGGGCATCGGCGGTTTTGGCGCGCTGTTCGAAGTGCCCAAGCGCTACCAGGAGCCGGTGCTGGTGTCGGGCACCGACGGCGTGGGCACCAAGCTCAAGCTGGCGTTTGAATGGAACATGCACGACACCGTGGGCATCGACCTGGTGGCCATGAGCGTGAACGACGTGCTGGTGCAAGGCGCCGAGCCCCTGTTCTTCCTGGACTACTTCGCCTGCGGCAAGCTCGACGTGAACACGGCCGCCGCCGTGGTCGGCGGCATCGCCAAGGGCTGCGAGCTGTCGGGCTGCGCCCTCATCGGCGGCGAAACGGCCGAGATGCCCGGCATGTACCCTGCGGGCGAATACGACCTGGCCGGCTTTGCCGTGGGCGCGGTCGAAAAGAGCAAGATCCTCACCGGCAAGGATGTGAAGCCCGGCGACGTGGTGCTGGGCCTGGCCTCGGCCGGTGTGCACTCCAACGGCTTCAGCCTGGTGCGCAAGTGCATCGAGCGCGCCGGCAGCAGCGCTCCCGCCACGCTGGACGGCAAGCCCTTCAAGCAGGCCATCATGGAACCCACCCGCCTGTACGTGAAGAACGTGCTGGCCGCGCTGGCACAACACCCGATCAAGGCCCTGGCGCACATCACCGGCGGCGGCCTGCTGGAGAACATTCCCCGCGTGCTGCCCGAGGGCACGGCCGCCCACCTGAAGAAGGGCAGCTGGCCCCAGACCGAGCTGTTTGCCTGGCTGCAAAAGACCGCCGGCATCGACGACATCGAGATGAACCGCACGTTCAACAACGGCATCGGCATGGTGGTGGTGGTGGACGCTGCCGCCGCCGAGGCCACGGCCGCCACGCTGCGTGCTGCGGGCGAGCAGGTGTACACCATCGGCACGATTGCGCCGCGCGGCGAAGGCGCGGCCGTGGTGGTGGCCTGACGGCCCGGCGCCCACCCCGCCGCACCGTGCCGCGCACCGGCCCGGACCTGCAGCGGCGGGCGGCGGCCTGTCTTGAATGTTGGTGACAGCGCATGGCATCACGCTCCCCCCTGCCCGCCCAGCCCGCCCTGCCTTCCGCGGCAGAACCCGTGCCGCCCACGCCCGGCGAAAGCGGCCCGCACCCCGCAGTGCTTGACGGCGCCGCGGACACGGAGCGCGCCCACCGTGGCGTGGAGATCGCCAGCTACGGGCTGATGGCCGGCACGCTGCTGCTGGTGATGTGGCGCGGGCTGCTGCCCGGCCTGCTGTGCGTGTGCCTGGGTTTTCTGCTGACCCGCGCGCTGACGCGGTGGTTTGCGTCCCTGGCGGCCCCCATGGTGCGGCAGCCGGCCCCGGCGCCCCGCACCCTCCGGCTGGCGCAAATCATGGCCGCCGCCCTCGTCATGCTGCTGCCGCTGGTGCTGCTGGGGCTGGGGCTGACCCATTCCCGGGGCTACCTGGTTGCCGCACCGCACCAGTACCAGGAGCTGCTCACCTACATGGCCCGCACGGTGCTCGAGCTGCGCCAGAAGCTGCCCGCCGACATGGCCAGCCACCTGCCCGACGGCGCCGCCGAACTGCAGCGCGTGCTGGCCAGCTACCTGGGCGCCAAGGCCGGGGCGCTGGCCATGGCCGGACGCGCCTGGCTGGCCGGGGTGCTGTTTGCCTATGTCGGGCTGCTGATCGGGGCCCTGGCCGCCGTGCGCCCGCTGGGCGGCCCGCTCGGGCCGCTGGCAGAGCAGCTGCGCCAGCGCATTCTGCTGTTCGGCGAGGCCTTCCGCCAGATCGTGGCGGCGCAGTTCTGGATCGCTGCCTTCAACACGCTGCTCACCGCCCTCTTCCTGCTGTTCGTGCTGCCGTGGTGGGGGGTCGAGCTGCCCTACACGCCGGTGCTGATCACCTTCACCTTTGTGGCGGGGCTGGTGCCCATCGTGGGCAACCTGGTGTGCAACGCGGTGCTGACCATCGTGGGGCTGTCGGTGTCGCCGCTGGCCGCGGCCGCCTGCCTGGGCTTTCTGATCCTGATCCACAAGGCCGAGTACGTGATCAACGCCAAGGTCGTCGGCCGCCGCACGCAGATGGGCGTGTGGGAGCTGCTGTCCGTGATGTTCGTGGCCGAGGCGGTGTTCGGGCCCGCCGGTCTGGTGGCGGCGCCGCTGTTCTATGCCTACCTGAAGAAGGAGCTGGTGGCGGCGCGGCTGGTCTAGCAAGCTATGTTTTTCATAGCTGCCAGCGCCCACCAGCCGGGCGCTGCAACGTGTTTTTACCGGACTTTGGCGAAGTGGCGCGCCACAAAGGCCCACACCAGGGCCGAGGCGTCGGGGCCGGCCGGGTCGCTGTAGGGGCGCCGCGGGGCGCCGCCGCTCCAGGCGTGCGCCAGCCCCACGACTTCGCGCAGCACCACCACCGCCCGGCCCCGCGCCTTGAACTCCGTGACCCGTGTCGCATAGCGCCGGCCGCGCTGCAGCGTGCGCAGCGCCCCGGGCCGTGCGCCCAGCGCCTGGGCCCACAGCGTGGCGGTGTCGGCCGCGTTGCGCACCGAGACAACGCCGTCGGCATCGCCATGCACCACCAGCAGCGGCGGCAACGCCACGCCGTCGCTCCCGTTCGCCATCGCACCCGCGTCGGCCTTGCGCGGCGCGGCCACCGGGTCCGGCAGGTGCGCGGCACGCCGCCCGTTCATCGCCGCGAGAGCGGTGGCGGCGGATTCCGCCGTGCCGGGCGCCACGCCCGAATGCATGGCCACGGCGCAGAACCGCTGCGGGTACAGCGCGGCCATCAGCACGGCCATGCTGCCGCCCGCGGACAGGCCGGCCACGGCCACACGGGACGGGTCCACCGGATGGCGGCGCGCCACCTGGTCCACGGCCGCCAGCAGCGTGGCAGCTTCGGCCTCGGCCTTGCCATTGCGGCGCTCGAACCAGTTCCAGCAGCCGTGGGCGTTGGCCACGCGCTCCTGCTCGGGGTAGAGCACCAGGAACCGCTCCCGGGCCGCCAGCCGGTTCATGCGCGTGGCGGCCGCCAGGTCGCGCGCCGTCTGCCCGCAGCCGTGCAGCATGACAAGCAAGGGCAAGGTCTCGCCCGGGCGCAGCCCCAGCGCGGGGGGAATGTAGAGCTGGTAGCGCCGCGCGCCGGCCGGCCCCGGCGCAATGCCCGACAGCCATTCCCCGCGCGCCGGGGCCGGGCGGCCCGGCCTGCGCCGCGCGCCCGCTGCCGCCGCCGCTGCCGCCGCCGATGCCACGGCCGCAGCGCGGCGCGGGGCGGCCACCTTGGCGGGTGCCGGCCGCGCAGCCCGGGCCGCCTGGGCAAAGGCCTTGAGGCTGCGCTGGTAGGTGCGGGTCCACGCGGACAAGGAGAAGAGCCGGGAGCGGCGTGGCATGGGCAGGGGCAGGGAATGGGGTGTGGGAGGAAAAATCAGGGAAAACCCTGACCACCATACCAGCTTCTGGCGGCGGGCGCTCTCGCTCGAACGCAGCCCGCTCCAGGGCCTTGCGCACCGCGGCGTCCATCTTGGCGTAAATTGATCGGTATTTGTCCTTTGCGATCCGGCTTCGGATCCCCGGCAAAGGCACCATCAGCGGCATCAACCACTGCACGCCTTGAGGCACCCCATGAAAACCTGTCTGATAGTGATCGATGTCCAGGAGTCGTTTCGCCACCGCCCCTTTTTCACGGCCCAGGACCTGCCCGCCTACCTCGCGGCACAGAACGCGCTGATCGAGGGCTGCGCTGCGGCGCAGGTGCCCATCGTGCGCGTCTTCCACAGCGATGGGCCCGAGCAGCCGGACAACCCGTTCGCACAGGCCTCGGGCCAGGTGCGCCCGCTGGAAGGGCTGGCACCTTTCACCGCGGCCGCCACCTTCACCAAGTCGCGCCACAGCGCGCTGGTAGGTACGGGGCTGGACGTGTGGCTCACGCGGCACGGCATCCAGCGCCTGATCGTGAGCGGCATCCGCACCGAGCAGTGCTGCGAGACCACCACCCGCCACGCCTCGGACCTGGGCTGGACGGTGGACTTCGTACCCGACGCCACCCTGACCTGGGACATGGTGCAGCCAGACGGCCAGCCCCTGACCGCGGCCGACATCAAGGCCCGCACGGCCACGGTGCTGCAAGGCCGGTTTGCCACGCTCTGCACCGTTGCCCAGGCCCTGCAGCGGGCGGTGGCCGCATGAGCGCCGCAGCCGCGCCCCTGCGCATCGCCATCCTGGTGTTCGACGACGTGGAAGCCCTGGACCTGGGCGGCCCGTACGAAGTCTTCACCACCGCCAGCCGCATGCACCACCGGCTGCAGCCGGGCGCGGCCCACGATCTGTTCAGCGTGCAATGCGTGGCCCGCGACAGCAGCCCCGTGCGCGCCCGCGCCGGCCTGCGCGTGCTGCCGGACGCCCATTTCGACAACGCCGCGCCGCCGGATGTGCTCATCGTGCCGGGCGGCGTCGTGGACGCGGCCGCTGCGTGCCCCCGCACCCTGGCCTGGATCGCCCAGGCCGCGGCCGGCGCGCAGATCACCGCATCGGTCTGCACGGGCGCTTTTCTGCTGGCCGCGGCCGGCGTCGTCACCGAAGGGCCGGTCACCACGCACTGGGAAGACGTGGCCGACCTGCGCGCACGGTATCCCGCGCTGAGCGTGCAGGAAAATGTGCGCTGGGTGGACCGGGGCGCACGGGTCACGTCCGCCGGCATCAGCGCAGGCATCGACATGAGCCTGCACTTGGTCGCACGGCTGGCGGGCGCTGCGCTGGCCGAGCGCACCGCCCGGCAGATGGACACCCCTTGGAACCCGCACCCTTAACCCTTCCGGGGATTCCCCAGGACCACGCTCGATGACCGCCGCGCCGCCCGCCCCCATCCACGTCTACTTCGCCCTGCTGCCGGGCAGCCTGGTGCTGGACTGGGCCGGCCCGGCGGAGGCGCTGCGCATTGCCAACCAGGCCCTGGCCGCCCAGGGCCTGCCCGAGCGGTTTGTGCAGCACTTCGTGAGCCCCACGCCCCAGTCGGTGACCTCGGTGGGCGCGGTGGTGGCCGGGCTGGAGCCGCTGCCCGCCACCCTGCCGCGGCCCGCCTGGGTGGTGCTGGTGGGGCTGGCCGGGCAGCACATCCGCGTGGACAGCGAGGAGGCGCGGGCGCTGCTGCACTGGTTGCGCGGCCTGCGGCCGGCGGCGGGCACGCTGGAGCTTGTGACCGTGTGCGCCGGCGCCGTGCTGGCCGCCCACGCGGGTCTGCTGACCGGCCGCCGTGCCACCACCCACCACCAGCACCTGGAGGAGCTGGCCGCGGCAGACCCGCGCTGCGACGTGGTGGCCAACCGGGTGTTCGTGTCCGATGGCGCCGTCTACAGCAGCGCCGGCGTGACCACCGGCATCGACCTGGTGCTGCACCGCATCGCCGCGATCTGCGGCCCCGCGCTGGCCGCCCAGGTGGCGCAGGCCATGGTGGTGGCCCTGCGCCGCGGGCCGGACGCGCCGGAGTTTTCGCCCTTTCTGCAGCACCGCGACCACCTGCACGCCGCGCTGCACCGCGTGCAGGATGCCGTGGGCCAGCAGCCCCAGGCGGACTGGAGCGTTCCCGCCATGGCGCAGGTGGCCCACACCTCGCCCCGGCACCTGACGCGGCTGTTCCTGGAGCACGCCGGCATCGCGCCGCTGCAGTACCTGCGCCGCATCCGCCTGGCCACAGCCGAGGCGGCGCTGCAATCGGGGCGCAACGTGACGCAGGCCGCGCACATGGCCGGCTTCAGCTCCGACACCCAGCTGCGGCGCGCCTGGCACCAGTTCGGCCGGGGAGGCACGCCGTCGCGGCAGGCTCCGGGCCGCCAGCGGGGCCCGGCGCAGAACGCGGAATATTGATGAAATCGCCCTTTAGCGCTTGCTGGATAAGCGCTAGCAGCTATCATAACAATAGCATTCAGGCGCGCACACGCGCCGCTCTCAGTACACCTCGGGCACGTACATCGACGCCGGCACGGGCTGGCGCAGGTATTCGGGGTTGCGCACGCGCTCGGGCAGCACCACGGTGGGGTGGGGAACCTCTTCGTAGGGCAGCTGCGACAGCAGGTGGGCGATGCAGTTCAGGCGCGCCTTTTTCTTGTCCACGGCCTGCACCACCCACCACGGCGCCTCGGGGATGTGGGTGCGCTCCAGCATCGTCTCCTTGGCCTTGGTGTAGGCCTCCCAGCGCACGCGGCTTTCCAGGTCCATGGGGCTCAACTTCCACTGCTTGAGCGGGTCGTGGATGCGGCCCAGAAAGCGCAGGTGCTGCTCTTCGTCGGTGATGGAGAACCAGTACTTGACCAGCGTGATGCCCGAGCGCACCAGCATCTTTTCAAACTCGGGCACGGTGCGGAAGAACTCCTCGTACTCGTCGTCGGTGCAAAAGCCCATCACCCGCTCGACGCCCGCGCGGTTGTACCAGCTGCGGTCGAACAGCACCATCTCGCCCGCCGCCGGCAGGTGTGCCACATAGCGCTGGAAGTACCACTGCGTGCGCTCGCGGTCGTTGGGCGCGGGCAGCGCCGCCACGCGCACCACGCGCGGGTTCAGCCGCTGGGTGATGCGCTTGATCACGCCACCCTTGCCGGCTGCGTCGCGCCCCTCGAACAGGATCACCACCTTCTGGCGCGTGTGCTGCACCCAGTCCTGCAGCTTGACCAACTCGCCCTGCAGGCGGAACAGCTCCGTGAAGTACCGCTGGCGCGCCAGCTTGTCGGTGGGCTGCAGGGCGCCGCTGTCGTCCACGTTGCGGTCCTCGATTTCCAGCTCCAGCTCTTCGTCGTAGCTGTCGATCAGGTCGTTGGCGATGCGCTGCATCAGGTCCTGGGCGTCGAGGTGTTGGGGGTAAAGCATGGCAGCAAGGTTCAAGACAAGAAGCCGCATGCTCGCGCCCTGCGGTGACAAAGCTGTGACAACGCCATGTCTGTCACGCGCCCGTCACACCCGGGCGCCACCATGCACGGCCGTGCCCCCATCCCCGCCCGACCTTCTCCCCGATCCCGACGCCCCTGCCGCGCCTGCTGCCAGGCCGGCGCTGCCGCACGCGCCACAGCACTACGGCGGCGACTCGGCCGGGCTGATCTGCGGCTACCTGCTGGGCGGCGATGACCCGCCCCAGGAGGTGGACACAGCGCAGGCGGCCGAGTGGCTGGCCGCGCCGGTCGCGGGCGACGAGCGCTTCGTGTGGCTGCACTTCAACCTCAGCCACGCCCAGGCCGTGCGCTGGATGGAACGGCACGCCGGCCTGCCCGAGGCCTTCTTCGACGCACTGAAGGACCGCTCGGTCTCCACCCGCATCGAGCGCGACGACGACACGCTGATCGCCGTGCTCAACGACGCGCATTTCGACTTTGCCTTCGAGCCGTCGGACATCGCCACGCTGTGGACCGGCGTGGCGCCGCGCCTGATGGTGACCGGCCGCACGCGCGCGCTGCGCTCGGTGGACGCCCTGCGCACCGCCGTGCGCGGCGGCCACGCCCCGCGCTCCAGCGTGGCGCTGCTGGCCGAGCTGATGCGCACGCAGGCCTCGGGCCTGGTGGACATCGTGCGCGGCGTGACCCAGCGCATCGACAGCGTGGAAGACGCGCTGCTGGCGGGCCGCCTGGACCACAAGCGCGCCCGCCTGGGCGTGCTGCGCCGGCTGCTGGTGCGCCTGCAGCGCCTGCTGGCGCCCGAGCCGGCGGCGCTGTTCCGGCTGCTGCAGCACCCGCCGGCCTGGATGCGGCCCGACGACGTGCAGGAGCTGCGCGACTCCACCGAGGAGTTCTCGGTGGTGCTGCGCGACATGCAGGGCCTGCAGGAGCGCATCAAGCTGCTGCAGGAAGAAATCGCCGCGGCCGTGCAGGAGTCCAACAGCCGCAGCCTGTTCGTGCTGACCGTGGTGACCGTGCTGGCCCTGCCCATCAACATCCTGGCGGGCCTGTTCGGCATGAACGTGGGCGGCGTGCCGCTGGCGAACGACCCGCGCGGCTTCTGGATCATCGTGGCCGTGGTGCTGGCCTTCACGGCCGTGGCCGGCTGGCTGGCGCTGCGCAGCCCGCGGGACTGACGCGCGAGCGAAGCGGGCGCTGCGGCCTGTCTACAATGCCGCCCCTTGCCCTGATCCCCCGCGCCGAGCCGCCTGCCCCATGAACATCGTCGTCAACGAAGAACTCAAAGCCTACATCGAACCCCTCACCCCCGACGAGCACGACGCGCTGGAGCGCAGCATCCTGGCCGAAGGCTGCCGGGATGCGCTGGTGCTGTGGGGCGACGTGCTGGTGGACGGGCACAACCGCTACGGCATCTGCCAGAAGCACGGCCTGCCCTTCCAGACGGTGCAGAACCCGCGCTTTCAGTCGCTGGAGGACGTGCACCTGTGGATGATCGACCAGCACCTGGGCCGGCGCAGCGTGTCGGACTTCCAGCGCGGCGTGCTGGCCCTGCGCAAGCGCGAGATCATCGCGGAGCGCAAGGCACGCGCGGCCCTGGCCCATGGCGAGTCTGCCGAGGCGCAAGCCACCGCCCCCGGCGCCGAAACCGCCGCGGCCCCCGAGGCGCTGGCCACGCTGCCGGCGCCCGAGCCGCTCAACAGCCGCGAGGCCATTGCCAAGGCCGCGCGCCTGAGCAGCAGCCAGGTGGTGATGATCGAAAAGATCCAGAAACAGGCAGCGCCCGAACTGGTGGCGGCGGTGAAGTCCGGCACCATTTCCATCAACGCCGCCGCCGCCGTGGCCACGCTGCCAGCCGAAGAGCAGGTGGCCGCCGTGGCCGCCGGCAAGGACGAGCTCAAGCAGGCGGCCAAGCGGGTGCGCGAACTCAACAAGCGCAAACCGCGCGAGGAAACGCCGGGCGACGAGAAAGCAAGCGAGGACACCGCGACCGCAGGCGGCAGCGAAAGTGCCGACGAACTGCACCGTTTGCGCGCCCGCGTGGCAGAACTCACGGCAGAGAACAGCGAGCTGCGCAAGCAGGTGGCACAGCTGCAGGCGGCCCTGCCGGGAGACAGCGCACCGTTCTGACGGCGCTTCCTTCTCAAGTCGTGAAGAAAAATCCGACCGACCGTTCACGCTGAGCTTGTCCAAGCGCTGCGCAAGGCTTCGGCAAGCTCAGCCCGAACCGTGGTGGACCGAACGCTGATGCAATTCAGTCACGGTTTGGGCGCAGTGCGCTCAGCCGCTCGGCAATCAGGTCGATGTCCAGCCCGTCCTCGGCATGGGCCAGGTAGGTTTCCAGGTCGGCCACGGCCTCGGCGGTGTTGCCGCGTTCGGCGTGGGCCAGGCCTCGGTCGCGCCATTCGCCCCAGGCCTGGGGCAGCAGCACGATGAGCCGGTCCTGCACGGACACCAGGCGCTGCCAGTCGTGCTGTGTGCGGTGCACTTCTTTCAGGTTGCGCAGCATGCGCGCAATGATGTCGCGCGGCGTGGCCGCCTGCAGGTACAGGCCCAGCGGCACGTCGTAGTCGTCCACCAGGCCGCTCTGGCGCTTGTAGGGCTCCAGCCGCTCGGCCAGTTCCTCGCGGCTGAGCGACTGGCCGCTGGTCGGGTCCAGCACCACCTGGCCCTTGGGCAGCAGCACCTTGACCATGAAGTGCCCCGGGAAAGCAATGCCCCGCACATGCAGGCCCAGGCCCTGGGCCAGCTCCATCCACAGCACGGCCAGGCTGATCGGGATGCCGCGGCGCGTGCGCAGCACGGCGTTGAGGTAGCTGTTTTCGGGGTCGTAGTAGTTGTTGATGTTGCCGCCAAAGCCCAGGTCGGCAAAGAAGAACTGGTTGAGCGTGCGCAGGCGCTGCAGCGCGGGGGCATCGGTGGGCAGCCGGCGCTGCAGGCGCGCGAGCAGTTGGTCCACGTCGCCCAGCAGCTGCTGCACGTCCAGCTCGGGGTATTCGTCCTGCGCCAGGCTGGCCGCAGCCTCCAGCAGGGGGAAGTGGTCATCGCTTTGCACCAGCGATGCAAAGTACTCGAGCGAGGTGGGGACGGAAAGGCTCAGGGGCATGCGCCAGTTGTAAGGGCCGCCCCGGCCTGCGTCAAGCGACAAAAAAGCCCTGCTTGGCAGGGCTTTTTGCAGCGTTGGAGAAGGCGCCGGCCGCTCAGCGGCGCAGCATCTGGCGCAGCTTCAGGCCCGCAGCCCACAGGGCGCCGAAGTACAGCACGGCCGCCGCGCCCATCAGCAGGGCCATCAGGCCGATGCGCAGCAGCGTGCGGCCTTTCATCGCCACCCAGTCGAAATGCTCCGCGCCCCACACCAGCAGCACCGCCAGCAGCGCGCTGGCCGCCACCACCTGCAGCGCGAACCGGCCCCAGCCCGGCTGGGGCCGGTAGCTGCCGCGCCGCAGCAGGCCGGCCAGCAGCCAGGCGGCATTGATCAGGGCGCCGATGCCGATGGTCAGCGTCAGCGCCGCATGCTGCAGGTAGGGCACCAGCACCAGGTTCATCAGCTGCGTGAGCACCAGCACCGCCACGGCAATCAGCATGGGCGTGCGCATGTCGTGCTTGGCATAGAAGCCCGGCGCCAGCACCTTGATGGCCACGATGCCCACCAGCCCGGCGCCATAGCCCGTGAGCGCAAAGGTGGTCTGCCGCACGTCCTGGTCGCCAAAGGCGCCGTAGTGGTACAGCACCGCCACCAGCGGTTCGGAAAACACCAGCAGCGCCACCATGCAAGGCACCGACAGCAGCACCACCAGCCGCAGGCCCCAGTCCAGCATGGCTGAGTAGCGTTCGTCGTCCTGCTTGGCGCGGGCGCTGGCCAGCTGCGGCATCAGCACCACGCCCAGCGCCACGCCCAGCAGCGCGGTGGGCAGCTCCATCAGGCGGTCGGCATAGGTGATCCAGCTCACGCTGCCCGTGGCCAGGTGCGAGGCGATCTGCGTATTGATGAGCAGCGATATCTGCGCCACGCTCACGCCCAGCAGGGCGGGCAGCATCAGGCGGGCCACCTTGCGCGTGGTGGGGTCGGCCCACGCGGCGCGCACGGCGGCCCAGCGCACGCCGATGCGCGGCACCAGCCCCAGGCGCGCCAGGGCCGGCACCTGAATGGCCAGTTGCAGCAGGCCGCCCAGCATCACCCCCGCGGCCTGCGCATAGATGGGCTCGATGCCGCGCCGGGCAAACCAGGGCGCACCCAGCGTGATGGACAGGATCAGCGACAGGTTGAGCAGCACGGGCGAGGCCGCGGGCACCGCAAACTTCTTCCAGGTGTTGAGAATGCCGCCCGCCAGCGCCACCAGCGACATGAAACCGATGTAGGGGAACATCCAGCGCGTCATGGTGATGGCGGCCTCAAACCCCTGGGGCGACTGCTTGAGCCCGCTGGCCATGCCCCAGACCATCCACGGCGCGGCCAGCACGCCGGCGACGCACAGCAGCACCAGCGTCCACGCCAGCAGCGTGCCCACATGGTCGATGAGCGTGCGGGCGCCGTCGTCGCCCTCCTGCGCGCGGGTGGCGGCCAGCACGGGCACGAAGGCCTGGCTGAAAGCGCCCTCGCCCAGCACGCGGCGGAACAGGTTGGGAATGCGGAACGCCACGTTGAAGGCGTCGGTCATGGCGCTGACCCCGAACACGGAAGCCATGAGCAACTCGCGCACCAGCCCGGTAATGCGGGAGGCCAGGGTCAGAAGGGAGACGGTGGAGGCGGCTTTGAATAACGACACCGCGAGAAGTGTAGCCCGCCGGCCCGGCGCGCCACCGCGCCCCGCCACCGGCCCGGCGGAGCCCGCTCCCTGGCGGCGATCGCGACGGCGCTGCACCCGCTGCGGGCGCAGGGCTGGATGCATCAAACCCTCTGGGCTATAATCGCGGGCTTTGCTGGCAACATCCACAGACTCTTAGGAATACACCATGGCATCCACCAAGCCCAAGAAAAAGAACCCCCGCCTCGCTTCGGGCCGCAAGCGCGTCCGCCAGGACACCAAGATCAACGCCGCGAACACCTCGCTGCGCTCCAAATACCGCACCGCTGTCAAGAACGTCGAAAAGGCTGTTCTGGCGGGCGACAAGACCAAGGCTGCTGAAGCCTTTGCCAAGATGCAATCGGTGGTCGACACCGTGGCCGACAAGGGCATCTTCCACAAGAACAAGGCTGCCCGCGACAAGAGCCGCCTGTCTTCCAAGGTGAAAGCCCTGGCCCTCGCGGCCGCTTAAACCATCCTGCCTGCTTCGGCAGGCAACCAGCCCGGACGGCTCCGCCGTTCGCCGTTTGTAACGGGTGCGCTGCCAGCAAAAGAAAAACGAACCAACCGCCTTCGGGCGGTTTTTTCGTTTCTGGACGGAATCGGGAATTTGCGGAGGCGGCCCGGCGGCCCTTCCCGGCCGAGCTTTACGGGAAATTATGGAAAAAGCATAATTATGCGAATTTCATAAAAATACCTAAACCATGACCTTCCGCCGCACCGCCCTGGCCGAGCAGATGGCTGCGCAGCTGCTCCGGCCTTCGTTTCTGGACACCTCGCTGCGCTCCGGCCTGTTCCTGTCGGGCCAGCGGCGCGTGGGCAAGACCACCTTCCTCGCCACCGACCTCATCCCGGCGCTGGAGGCGTTGGGTGCCGTGGTGGTGTACGTGGACCTGTGGAGCCAGCCCCAGGCCAACCCGGCCGAACTGGTGCACGAGGCCATCCGCAAGACGCTCCGGGAGCTGCAGACGCCGGGCTCGGGGCTGCTGCGGCGGCTCCAGCGGGTGACCAGCGTGGACGCCGGCGTGGCGGGCTTCAAGTTCGGCTTCAAGCTGGCGGATGTGGGCAAGGACCAGGGCGCCACCCTGGCCCAGGCGTTCACCGAGCTGATCGACCAGGCGCGCACGGACGTCGTGCTCATCGTTGACGAGGTGCAGCATGCGCTGGGCAGCGCCGACGGCGACCACCTGCTGCACGCGCTGAAGGCGGCGCGCGACGCCATCAACACCCGCCCCGGCACGCCCGGCTACTTTCTCTTCGTGGGCACGGGGTCGCACCGCGCCCGGGTGCAGGAACTCACGCTCAAGGGCAACCAGGCGTTCAATGGCGCCGTGACCACCGAGTTCCCGGTGCTGGGCCGCGATTTCATCGACTATGTGCTGGAGCAGGTGCGTCCCCAGCTGGGCGGCATGCTGCCGTCGCCCGAGGTGACGGAGGCCGCCTTTCGCAGCATGGGCAGCCGCCCGGAGGAGCTGATGAAGGCCCTCACCATCCTGCGCAGCCTGCCGCCGGACGCGCAGCCGGACGAGCACCTGCCCACCATTGCCCAGTCGCTGGGCGCGGCCGCGGCCGACGTGGAATTGCAGAAGGTGGAAGCCATGGGCCCGCTGGCCGAGGCGGTGTTCTCGCGCATCTGCAGCATTGGCGGCGACGTGAAAGGCGTGTTCACCGGCGAAGCCCTCAAGGCCTATGCCGCCCAGATCGGCCGTGAGGTGTCAGCGCAGGAGGTGCAGGGCATCATCGGCGCCATGACCGCGGCCAACCTGCTCATGCGCGTGCGCCACGGCCACTACGGCGTGACCGATCCGTTTGTGGAAAAAGCCTGGCAGGCCAAGCAGCAGGCCGGGCAACTGCTGCGCTCGGGCTCCGCGCCGCCGCTTGCGGCCGCCCCTGCCGGGAGCGATGCCGCGCCCGCTTCAGGCGCGGGGGGGTGATGCGGGCGCGTCCGGCAGCAGGCAGGCCTCGGCCACCTGCAGGTTGTTGTCCCGCGCGAAGTTGATGACGAAATCCCAGGCCATGGGCTCGTGGTCGCGCAGGTCGCTGTGGACCACCACGCACTTCACGCCATTGAGCGTGGTGGGAATGCACCAGGGCGAGTAGCTCAGGTGGCTGCCCGGCCGCGCTCCCCCGGGGCGGAAGCTGCTCATCACCCCCGCCAGACGTTCCGCCCAGTCGCTGGGACGAAAGGTCTTCCCGTCTTGGGTAATGCCCTGGATGAAGACTTCTTTGGAGGAGGGGGAAACCATCGGGGATAGGAGTGGTAGTGAGTGCGCCAGTCGCAGGGTCACTGCATGCTGCAGCGCAGCGTGCGATTCTAACTCTTATATAAGAGCTGGGTCCCTAATCCGCCTGCGGCGGCTGGAATCCCTTGCGCCGCCGTGGTAGCGAGGGCATTGCAGTGATGCGCAATCGTCAACATCCGCGCACCGGGCTCCCCCTAGAATCGTGTTTCGTTTTTTCGGGCCACGGGCACTGGAACCGCTCCAGGCCCGCCCACCACCGCACTGTCTGGAGATCTTGCATGACCGCTTTCATTGAGGCTGCCTCGCCCCACGTGATGAACACCTATGGCCGCGTACCCATCGCGCTGGCCCGTGGTCAGGGCAGCCGCGTGTGGGATGTGAACGGCAAGGAATACCTGGACGGCCTGGGCGGCATCGCCGTCAACACGCTGGGCCACAACCACCCCAAGCTGGTACCCGCGCTGCAGGACCAGATCACCAAGCTGATCCACACCTCCAACTACTACCACGTGCCCCTGCAGGAGCAGCTGGCCGCCAAGCTGGTGGAGCTGTCGGGCATGCAGAACGTGTTCTTCTGCAACTCGGGCCTGGAGGCCAACGAGGCCGCCCTCAAGATCGCCCGCAAGTTCGGCGTGGACAAGGGCATCGCCAAGCCCGAGATCGTGGTGTACGAAAAGGCCTTCCACGGCCGCTCCATCGCCACCATGTCGGCCACGGGCAACCCCAAGATCCACAATGGCTTCGGCCCGCTGGTGGAAGGCTTCATCCGCGTGCCGATGAACGACATCGAAGCCATCCAGAAGGCCACCGAAGGCAACCCCAATGTGGTGGCCGTGTTCTTCGAGACCATCCAGGGCGAAGGCGGCATCAACCCCATGCGCGCCGAATACCTGCAGCAGCTGCGCAAGCTGTGCGACGAGCGCGGCTGGCTGATGATGATCGACGAAGTGCAGTGCGGCGTGGGCCGCACCGGCAAGTGGTTTGCGCACCAGTGGGCCGGCATCGTGCCCGACGTGATGCCCCTGGCCAAGGGCCTGGGCTCGGGCGTGCCGATTGGCGCGGTGGTGGCCGGCCCCAAGGCCGCCAACGTGCTGCAGCCCGGCAACCACGGCACCACCTTTGGCGGCAACCCGCTGGCCATGCGGGCGGGGGTGGAAACCCTGCGCATCATGGAAGAAGAAGGCCTGCTGCAAAACGCCGCCCAGGTGGGCACCCACCTGAAGGCCACGCTGCAGCGCGAGCTGGGCAGTCTGCCGGGTGTGAAGGACATCCGCGGCCAGGGCCTGATGCTGGGCATCGAACTGGCCAAGCCCTGCGGCGCCCTGATCGCCCGCGCGGCCGAAGCGGGCCTCCTGCTGTCGGTGACGGCCGACAGCGTGATCCGCCTGGTGCCGCCGCTGATCCTGACCACCGCCGAGGCCGACGAGATCGTGGCCAAGCTGAAGCCGCTGGTGCAAGCCATCCTGGCCGAATGAACAACAATACCGCCATGACGCTGAAACATTACCTGCAGTTCACCGACCTCTCTGCCGACGAATACGCCTACCTGTTCGAGCGCGCCGCCGTCATCAAGAAGAAGTTCAAGGCCTACGAGAAGTACCACCCGCTGGCCGACCGCACGCTGGCCATGATCTTCGAGAAGGCCAGCACCCGCACGCGCGTGAGCTTCGAAGCCGGCATGTACCAGCTGGGCGGCAGCGTGGTGCACCTGACCACCGGCGACAGCCAGCTGGGCCGCGCCGAGCCGATTGAAGACAGCGCCAAGGTCATCAGCCGCATGACGGACCTGGTGATGATCCGCACGTATGAGCAAAGCAAGATCGAACGCTTTGCCGCCAACTCGCGCGTGCCCGTCATCAACGGCCTGACCAACGAATACCACCCCTGCCAGATCCTGGCGGACCTCTTCACCTACATCGAGCACCGCGGCTCAATCCAAGGCAAGACGGTGGCCTGGGTGGGCGACGGCAACAACATGGCCAACACCTGGGTGCAGGCCGCGTCGCTCTTGGGCTTCAAGGTGCACGTGAGCACGCCGCGCGGCTACGAGATTGATGAGAAATTGGCCGCTGGGGCGCACGGAATCAGCGCTGGCAGCTATCAATTTTTTAGCAACCCCATGGAAGCCTGCCGGGGCGCAGACCTGGTCACCACCGACGTGTGGACCAGCATGGGCTACGAGGCCGAGAACGAGGCGCGCAAAAAGGCCTTTGCCGACTGGTGCGTGGATGCCGAGATGATGGCCGTCGCCCAGCCCGATGCCCTGTTCATGCACTGCCTGCCTGCGCATCGGGGCGAAGAGGTCGAGGCCGACGTGATCGACGGGCCGCAGTCGGTGGTGTGGGATGAGGCAGAGAACCGCATGCATGTACAAAAAGCACTGATGGAATATCTGCTCTTGGGCAAACTGGCCTGACAGTCCCATGCCCTGGCGCCGCCAGCCCGCCCACAGCGCCGAATTGCAGGCGCACTGGCAGGCCCTGGGCCAAGCGCTGGGGCGGGACACGCCCGCCTGGCGCGCCGAGGGCCGGCGCCTGCTGCGCAGCTGGGCCCGCTGGCCCCGCGCCTACCACGACGCCACGCACCTGCGGGCCTGCCTGCGGCACCTGCAGGCCGTGCAGGACGAGCACCCCGGCGCGCTCCACAATCCCCATGCCGTGGCGCTGGCCCTGTGGTACCACGACGCGATCTACTGGCCGTGGAGCGGGCACAACGAAGCGCGCAGCGCCGACTGGGCGCGCCAGTTCCTGCTAAGCCAAGGTCTTCACCCCGCGCTGGCCGAGGCCGTGCACCAGCATGTGATGGACACCCGCCACACCCCCGGCCCGCTCACGGGCGATGCGCTGTGGGTGGTGGACATCGACCTCGCCATCCTGGGCCAAAGCGAGGCGGTGTACCGGCAGTTCGAGCACAACGTGCGGCGCGAATACTTTTTTGTGCGCTGGCCGCGCTATGTGGCGGGCCGCAGCGCGGTGTTGCAAGGCTTTCTGGACCGCCCGCACATCTATGGCACAGCCTACTTTGCGCAGCGCTATGAGACCCAGGCCCGCGCCAACCTGCAGCAGGCTTTGAGCGCGCTGGGCCAGGGCAAGCTGTACCCGTAGGCGATATGCGCCCAAATGGCCTGTAGCGCTGGCGAATCAAGCGCAGGCAGCTATAAATAAAATAGCACCCATCAAGAGACAGACCCGCGGCGGGCTGGCATGGCCACGGGCTTTTCAGCGGCCGCGTCGGAGGGCGTTGCACAACTGCCGCAGCTGCTGCAGCCTCCGTCGCCCCCGCCGCAGCCCGGCGACTGGGCCAGCCCGGGGTGGACCTTGCCCAACCCTTGGCGCCAGCGCCCGGGCAGATAACGCCAGAGCACATACAGCGCTGCAGCCAGGACGATCAGACCGACGATGAGTTGCTGAGCCATAAGACCGGTTTCCTCTCAGCCCCCGCCCAGCGCCAGCGCCACGCGGTAGGTCACGAAGCTGGCGGCATAGGCCAGCGCGAACAGATAGCCCACCATGAGCAGCGGATAGCGCCAGCCGTTGGTCTCGCGGCGCACGGCCGCGATGGTGGAGATGCACTGGGGCGCGAACACGTACCACGCCATCAGCGAAAAGGCCGTGGCCAGCGACCAGGAGCCGGCGATCAGCGGCCCCAGCTGGCTCGCGGCCTCCTCCCCTGTGGCGGACAGCGCATACACCGTGCCCAGCGCGCTCACCGCCACCTCGCGCGCGGCCATGCCGGGCACCAGGGCGATGGCGATCTGCCAGTTGAAGCCGATGGGCGCCACGATCACTTCCAGCAGGCGCCCCAGCTGGCCCGCCAGGCTGTAGGTGATGGCGGGCTGCGTTGCGCCCTCGGGCGCGCCCGGGTAGGTGGACAAGAACCACAGCAGCACCGTGACGGCCAGGATGATGCCGCCCACGCGCTTGATGAAGATCACGGCCCGCTCGTACAGGCCGAAGGCCAGGCCGCGCACGCTGGGCCAGCGGTAGGCGGGCAGCTCCATCATCAGCGGCGTGGGCCGCGTGTCGCTGCGCGCCAGCTTGGCCACGGCCGCCACGGCCATGGCGCTGGCGATGCCCGCCACGTACAGGGCGAACAGCACCACCCCTTGCAGGTTGAACACGCCCGCCACCGTGCGCTCGGGAATGAACGCCGCGATCAGCAGCGCATACACCGGCAGGCGCGCCGAGCAGGTCATGAGCGGCGCGATCATGATGGTCACCAGCCGGTCGCGCCAGTGCGTGATGGAGCGCGTGGCCATCACGCCCGGCACCGCGCAGGCAAAGCTCGACAGCAGGGGGATGAACGAGCGGCCGGACAGGCCCACGGTGCCCATCACGCGGTCCAGCAGGAAGGCCGCCCGCGGCAGGTAGCCCGAGTCTTCCAGCGCCAGGATGAACAAGAACAGAAACAGGATCTGCGGCAGGAACACCAGCACCCCGCCCGCGCCGGCCAGCACGCCGTCGGTCAGCAGGCTGCGCAGCGGGCCGTCCGCCATGTGGCTGTTGACCAGCGCCGTCAGTCCGGCCACGCCGTCTTCGATCCATGACTTGGGCAGTTCGGCCCAGCTGAATACCGCCTGGAACATCAGGAACAGCGTGGCCGCCAGAATCAGCAGCCCCCACACCGGATGCAGCACCACCGCATCGATGCGGTCGTCGGCGCGCAGGCTGACGGCGGGCACGCGCACGGCCAGGTCCATGACGCGCCGCACCTCCTGGTGCGTGCGGATGACGTCGGCCTGGGCCTCCAGGTCGCCCGCGTCCAGCCGCTGCGCCGCGCCGGGCTGCGGTGCAGGCCGCGGCAGGCTGGGCGGCGAAACGGTGTCCAGCCACTGCACCAGCTCGCGCGCGCCATCGCCGCGCACGCCCACGGTGGCCAGCACCGGCATGCCCAGCTCGCGCGCCAGCGCTTCGCGGTCGATCTCGATGCCTTGGCGCTGCGCCACGTCCATCATGTTGAGCACCAGCACCATGGGCAGCCCCAGGGCCCGGGCCTCCAGCACCAGGCGCAGGTTCAGGCGCAGGTGGGTGGCGTCCGTCACGCACACCAGCAGATCGGGCACCGGCTCGCCGGCACGCCGGCCCCGCACGATGTCGCGGGTGATGGCCTCGTCCAGGCTGTGGGCATGCAGGCTGTAGGCGCCCGGCAGGTCCAGCACGCGCACGCGGCGGCCGGCGGCCGTCTGCAGCAGGCCCTCCTTGCGCTCCACGGTCACACCTGCGTAGTTGGCCACCTTCTGGCGTGCGCCGGTGAGCAGGTTGAACAGCGCGGTCTTGCCGCAATTGGGGTTGCCCAGCAGCGCCACGCGCAGCGGCGCGTCGGCGGCAGGCGCCACCGTGGAGGCCGCTGCGTTCATGCGGCCTCCTGCAACGAGGCTTGCGCCGCCGGGTCCAGCCTCTGCACCTGCACCATGGAGGCCTCCTGCCGGCGCAGCGCAAACGTCACCTGTCCCACGCGCACCGCCACGGGGTCGCCCCCCACGCCGCCGCGCGCCACCACGCGCACGGTCTCACCGGGCAGAAAGCCGATCTCCAGCAGGCGCAGCAGCACGCTGTGTTCCTGCGCATCGCGGGCGGGCAGCAGCCCGGTCACCCGCGCCTGGGCGTGCAGCGGCAGTTGTTCCAGCCCGGTGGAAGGGGTCGGCCCCGTGCGCGGAGACAACCGCGCCGCAGCGCCATCGTCCATGGTTTTCATGGTGACTGGCCTCGGTATGAATAATAGTGATTCTCATTCTATCAACATCCCGACCATACCATCCACCCCGCCTCCAGGGGCTTGACCTAGCGCAAGCGCTGGCGCTTTGCGCGCCCTGTCGTCAATCGCAAGGCTCGAACCGCCGGCACGCTTCCGTCACGCGGATGCCCGTGAGGGTGTTTTCCCCCGCGATGTGCTGTGCGGTGAACTGCACCCAGCTACCCGGCGCAATGCCCTGCAGCATCTCAGGCTCCAGCACGCGGAAGGTCTGGACCGTGAACGGAATCTTGGACCGGGGAAGCAGCTTGAGGCGCACATAGGCCTTTCCAGTCGCCGCTTCTTTCTGGAAAGACACCAGGCGGGCCCGCGTGTAGACCACAGGCGCGTCAGATGCACGCCCTGCCGCCGCCGCAGGCCGTGGCGGCTGCGATGCCTGGGCGTGGCAGCCCTGCCCCGCCAGCGCCAGCACAGCCCCCAGGAGCCAGGCCGACGGAGCCCGGTAGCAGGATGACGTACGCATCAGAACGCCCACGCACCCAGCTGGTAGTAGTCAAACCCGCTGGTACGCCCGCCCAGGCACCGGGCCAGGAAGTCCTCGGTCTTGCGGTACATGGTGAGGTTGTTGGTCCACTTCTGGTTGCCGTGGCCGTCGCCCATGAAGGTCACGTAGTCCACTGCCTTGCCCGCCTTGCGCAGCGCGGCCACCATCCATTCGGACTGCTCCAGCTTCACGCGCGGGTCGTTCACGCCGTGCATGATGAGGATGGGCTTTTGCGCATGCTCGGCGCGGTACAGGGGCGATTGGGCATCCATGCGCGCGCGGTCCGCCGGCACGGCCGGGTTGCCCACGAAGCGGTGCCACCAGGGCAGGCCCAGCTCCCAGTAGGGCGGCGCGGCCTCCAGCAGGCGCGCGATGTCTGTCACGCCCACCACGTCCACGGCGCAGGCAAACACCTCGGGCGTGAAGGTGGCGCCCACCAGCGCAGAGTAGCCGCCGTAGCTGGCGCCATAGATCGCCACGCGCTCGGGGTCGGCCACGCCCTGCTCCACGGCCCAGCGCACGCCATCGACCAGGTCGTCGTGCATGCGGCCCGCGAACTCGCCCATGGCCTTGTCCATGTGCGTGCGGCCATAGCCGCTGGAGCCGCGGTAGTTCACCTGCAGCACGGCATAGCCGCGGTTGGCCAGGAACTGCTGCATGGCGCGGCTGGTGGCGCCATCGCCCCAGCGGTCGCGCCGCCAGGGGCCGCCATGCACCAGCAGCACGGTGGGCAGGCGCTGCGGCGCGGCCCCCACGGGCAGCGTGAGGTAGCCATGGATGGTGAGGCCGTCACGCGCCCTGTAGGTGATGGGCTGGGTGGGTGCCAGGTCCTTGGCAATCAGGCTCAGGCGGTTTTCGCCCAAGAAGCGGGGCTCCTGCCCATCACGCAGCAGGTAGCTGCGCGTGCCCCGGTCGGTGGCCACCGCCACCGTGAGCACCTTGTCGGTCTGGTCCAGGCTGGTGACCAGCACCTCCGCGGGCTTGTCACCCGCCAGCGCCGACAGGCGGGCGTCCAGCGCAGCATTGAACACCTTGCGCGCGGGGTAGCCGGGCATGTAGTGGGCCACCAGCGGCTGGCGGGTGCTGCGGCTGAGCGTCACGCTGTCCAGGTCCACCTCAGGGGCTGCAAACCATTCTTCCTCGGCACCCGTGAGCAGGTCCAGCCGCACCAGCGCCAGCTTGTCGCGCCCCCGGTTGGACAGTGCCCAGGCCTTGCGGCCCTCGTCGTGCAGGCCAAAGATGTTCAGCGTGTCCCACCGGCTGCGTTCGGCCACGGCCACCCACCGGTCTGGCCCGTCGCCAGGGCGCTCCAACAGCACGCGCTCGCCCTGCAGCTGCGCCCGGGCCCGCAGCTGGCCCGCGGTGTCCACACCCCACCAGCTCACGTTGCCGGGGTTGGCGGCCAGCAGCACCGGCGCGCCGCCCGCCGGGTTCACGCGGTACAGGTCGAATACCTTCTTGTCGCGCTGGTTGGAGGTGACGATGAAATCGGACGAGCCCTCCACCGTCTCGGCAAAATGCGCCACCGAGCGCGGCGCGGGCATCAGCTCCCGCAAGTCGGTGCCCGGTCCATCGACCGCGCCGGCATAGATGCGCGTGTTTTCGTCGCCCGTGGGGTCGGCGGTGATGCCGAGCCAGCGGCTGTCGGCGCTGAAGCGGATGGCACGCGCGCGGATGCGGAAGGCCTTGGCGTCGCCGCCGTCGATGGGCTGCACCCAGATGGCCGGCACCACGCCGTCCGTGCCAAACCAAGCGATGCGCTTTCCGTCCGGCGACACGCGGTAGCCGCCTGTGGACTGTCGGCTGGCCACGAAGTCGCGCACGGGGATCAGCTCGGGCAGTTGCGCACCGGTCAATGCCGGGTGCGTCGGGCCGCTGGCGCAGCCTGCCAGCAGCACGCCCGACAACGCTGCGCACCACCACATCCATCTGGCTTTCATGGGGCTCCTCCTCATCTCGTTGGGTAGATTCGCGAGGATTGTGCGGAGCCAGCCCTTAGAACCTGTTCAAGATCTTTTCGGGGATCGCATTGGAGTGCAATCGGGATGGGGGGATGCTCCGGGTGCGCCGCATGGGCTCATGCCCATGCAAGCAGCCGGGGCGTCCAGCCGCCCGATTTCACTCCAACCCTTCGGGCAAGCGCCTTGCCGGGCGGTCTGCGGCGTTGCGGCGCTTGTGGATAGCCGGGCTATCCACTGCGCACCGCGCCTTGCATCCCATCCCGGCAAGGTGCTTGTGCGACCCCGAAAAGATCTTGAACAGGTTCTTAAGCCACGCCAAAGACCGACGGCGGCCCCGGAGTGCGCTTGCACCAGGAGGGCCGTCCGTGCGCGCTACAGCGCCGCGGTGCGCGCCTCCAGCGCGCGCACCACCGCCACCATGTCGGCCTGGCCCAGGCCCATCTCGGCAGTCTGCGCGAACAGCGCGTGGCACGCATCCAGCAGCGGCGACGCCAGCTGCGCACTGCGCGCGGCCTGGGCCACGAGTTGGTTGTTCTTGAGCACGTCGTGGATGGCGGCCTGCACCTCGAAGTCGCGGGCGACCAGCTTGGCCAGCTTCACCTGCGACACGCTGCTGGCCATGGGGCCCGCATCCAGCACCGAGCGGAACAGCTCTATGTCCAGCCCGTTGCGGTCGGCAAAGTGCGCGGCTTCGCACAAGCCGGTCACCATGGTGATGAGAAACAGGTTGACCGACAGCTTCATCAGCAGCGCCGAGGGCACCGCCCCGCACACGAAGGTGGTGCGGCACACGGGCGCCAGCAGCGGCTGCACCGCCTGCACACTGGCCGGGTCGCCCGCCAGCATGCCGACGAGCTGCCCGGCCTCAGCCGGCTTGCGCGAGCCGGAGACCGGGGCCTCCACATAGCGGCCGCCGGCCGCCAGGATGTCCTGCTCCAGCGCCTTGGAATATTCCGGCGAGGTGGTGCCCATGTGGACGATGGTGCGGTCCCGCACCTGGCTGGCAAAAGACGCCGTGCCGCGCTGCAGCGCCTCGTCCATGGCCTGTTCGTTGGCCAGCATGAGGATGACCACTTGCGCCTGCGCGCAGACCTGCGCGGGTGTTGCGGCCACTTGCGCGCCAGCGGCGCGCAGGGTCTCGCATTTCTCGGGCGACCGGTTCCACACCCACAGCGGGGTGCCGGCGCGCGCCAGGTTCAGCGCCATGGGAAGCCCCATGACGCCCAGTCCGATAAAGCCAATCTGCATGGTGGTGCCTTTCTTTCAGCGGGTGGGTTACTGCTGCGCGGCACGAGCCCGGAGCGCCCTGGTGGGGCGCATGAGGCCGGCGCCGCGCCCACTCTACCCAACAATGCGCCCCGCCGCTTTCAGCGTCTTCCCAAACCCATCCGCTCGGCCTGCGGAATTTGGCGGTCCTTAAGCCGCAACGCTCCACAATGACTCCATGCACATCCTGCTCATCGAAGACGACCTGGACCTGGGGCGCGCGCTGCAGTCGGCACTGAAGGTCGAAGGCCTCACCAGCGAATGGCTGCGCCGCGCCGTGGACGCGCCTGCCACGGTGGACGCCACCACGGTGGACTGCGTGCTGCTGGACCTGACGCTGCCCGATGGCAGCGGCTTCGACCTGCTGGCGCGCTGGCGGGCGCAGACGGGTGTCGGCGGACAGGTACCGATCATCGTCATCACCGCGCGCTCGGCCGTGGAAGACCGGCTGGCGGGCCTGGACGGCGGGGCGGACGACTTCGTGGTCAAGCCCTTTGCCACGGCCGAGCTGATGTCGCGCATCCGCGCGGTGCTGCGCCGCAGCGCCCGGCAGGCGAGCGAGCGCTGGGTGCTGGGCGAGCTGGTGGTGGAGCCGCGGCGGCACGCGGTGCAGCGCGGCGGTGTGCCGCTGGACCTGTCGCCACGCGAGTTCCAGCTGCTGCTGGAGCTGGCGCGCGAGCCGGGGGTGGTGGTGTCCAAGAGCGTGCTGTCGCAGCGGCTGGACCCGCTGGGCGAGCCGGTGGACTTTGCGGCCATTGAGGTGCATGTGTCCAACCTGCGCCGCAAGATCGGGGCGGAGCTGATCCGCACCGTGCGGGGTGTGGGGTACTTGCTGCAAGCATGACCAAGCGCTCTGCACTTGCAACTCCTTCCGCAGTGCCTCCGTCGGCGCGGCTGCAGACGGCATTGCGCCGACTGGCTGAGCCCACGCTGGTGCGACGCAGCGTGGTGTCGGTCACCGCGGCGTTTGTGCTGGTGTGGGCGGTGCTGCTGGGCTACAACTTCTTCAACTACAAGCAGGCCATCACCAACGACCCGGGGCTGCTGAAGTACGGCGACGCGCTGCTTGAGTCGCTCACCCCGATCACGGACCCGGCGCAGGCCGCTGCGGCCGTAGCGGCCACCAACCACTGGACCAACATCCGCCGTCGCCAGATCGGCCTGCTGCCGGGCGCGTCGATGCATGAGCTGCGCGACAGCGCCACAGGGCAGGTGGTCTATGCCCCCGCAGGTCTTGAAGAGCTGGACATTCCACTGCCTCCGCTGCGGGAAGGCTCTGCCCTCTCGGAGTCCGTCGTGCAAGGCAAACCCTATCGGATCTACGCCGGCCGCAACGCCCGCTGGACACTGCGCATTGTCGATAACAAGCGGACAGACGCGGATTACTTGACCTACAACGGCCGCTACCTGCTGCCCTACCTGCTGCTGGCCGCCCCCTTTGTGCTGCTGCCCGTGTGGCTGTCGGTGCGCAACGGCCTGCGCCCGCTGCAGCAGCTGGCCAGCCGCATCGCGCAGCGGGGCAAGGATGATCTGCAGCCCGTGGGCTTCCACGCCCGCCACCGTGAGCTCAAGCCGCTGGAGCAGTCGCTCGACCACTTTCTGGCCCAGCTGCGCCAGAAAGTGGAGCGCGAGCGTGCCTTTGTGCAAGACGCCGCGCACGAGATCCGCACGCCGCTGGCGGTCATCAACGCGCAGGCCCATGTGATGGCACGGTCGCAGAGCGCGGCCGAGCGCACGCAGGCCCAGGCGCATTTGGAGCAGGCCATCGCCCGCACCTCGCACCTGGCCCAGCAGCTGCTGGACCTGGCGGCGCTGGACGACGCCCAGCGCCCTGCCCCGCGCGAGCTGGACGTAGCGCAGTGGCTGCGGGGCGTGCTGGCCCAGGCCGCGCCCGAGGCGATGGCCCGGCAGATCGAGCTGTCGCTGGACGCGCCGGACAGCCTGCCCGCTCGGCTGGACCTGCCCGCACTGGAGTCCATCGCCCACAACCTCATCGACAACGCGGTGCGCTACACACCGGCCGGCGGCAACGTGGCGGTGGCGCTGCGGCGCGAGGGGGCCTTGCTCCACCTGTCGGTGCAGGACGATGGCCCCGGCATCCCTGCCGCTGACCGCGACCGTGTGTTTGAACGCTTCTACCGGGGCGCAGGCCAGGCAGCCACGGGGTCCGGGCTGGGATTGGCCATCGTGCGGCAGGCCGCGTTGCGCCTGGGTGGGCAGGTCCGCGTCTGCGCAGGGCTGGGCGGCCGGGGCGTGGGCTTTGGCGTGGACATTCCGTCCGCCCCGGGCACCTGACGGCGTGACAAGCCGCCACCGGCCGCACCGGCTGCGCTGGCGGTGCATCGGCAACCGCCAGCGGCGGTGGGCCCCTTGATCGTTTAGGCCTCAACTATTTTTTGAGCCCTGTTGGAAATAACCGACACCACGGTTTTTTCGGGACATGCAAACTTTGTCCCATGTCAACGCCTTCCTCCACCACCGCCCGCCCGCTGTGGGACATCTCGCCGCCCGTGCACGCGGGCAGCCCGGTGTTCCCCGGCGACACGGCCTACCGCCAGCAGTGGTGCGCCACCATCGGCCCGGGCTGCCCGGTCAACGTGAGCGCCATCACGCTGTCACCCCACGTGGGCGCGCATGCCGATGCGCCCCTGCACTACGACGAGCACGGCGCAACGATTGGCGACGTGCCGCTGGACGCCTTTCTGGGCCCCTGCCGCGTGATCCACGCCATCGGCCGCGGGCCGCTCATCACCTGGGAGCACATCGCCCACGCCGTAAACGGCACCCTGCCCCCGCGCGTGCTGGTGCGCACCTACGAACGCATGCCCGTGGACCGCTGGGACGCCCAGCTGGCCGCCTACGCGCCGGACACCATCGAGCGCCTGGCCGACCTCGGCGTGCTGCTGGTGGGCATTGACACCGCCAGCATCGACCCGGCCGAGAGCAAGACGCTGGAAAGCCACCAGGTCATCCGCCGCCGGGGCCTGCGCGTGCTGGAAAACCTGGTGCTCGACGCCGTGCCCGAGGGCGACTACGAGCTGATCGCCCTTCCGCTGAAGCTGACCACCGCCGACGCCTCGCCCGTGCGGGCCGTTCTGCGGGCACTGTAGCTCATTGAATTTTCAAGCCTTTTTGGCCTCTAGCGCTTATCTGGAAAGCGCAAGCAGCTATCAAAACAGAAGCAATTTCACCATGACCACCACCTTGCAAGACTGCCGGGCGCGCGACGCCCAAGACCCGCTGCGCGCCCTGCGCGACCGCTTTGCCCTGCCGCCGGGCGTGATCTACCTGGACGGGAATTCGCTGGGCGTGGCGCCCAAGGCCGCCGCCGCGCGCGTGGCCGACGTGGTGAACCGCGAATGGGCCACGGACCTCATCCAATCCTGGAACACCGCCAGCTGGTTCGACCTGCCCCAGCGTCTGGGCAACCAGCTGGCCCCGCTGATCGGCGCGGGCCCCAACGAAGTGGTGTGCACCGACACCACGTCCATCAACCTCTACAAGGTGCTCAGCGCGGCCCTGAACATTGCGCGTGAAGACAGCCCCACCCGCAAGCGCGTGGTGAGCGAGCGCAGCAACTTCCCCACCGATCTTTACATTGCCGAAGGCCTGTGCAAGGAGCGCGGCCTGGAGCTGGTGCTGGTGGAGCCTGAGGAGATTGCCGCTGCGCTCACGAGCGACGTGGCCGTGCTGATGCTCACCCACGTGAACTACCGCACCGGCGCCATGCACGACATGGCCGCCGTCACGGCCGCCGCACACGCGGCAGGCATCCTCACGGTGTGGGACCTGGCGCACAGCGCGGGTGCGGTGCCGGTCGATCTGAACGGCGCGGGCGCAGACTTTTCCATCGGCTGCGGCTACAAGTACCTGAACGGCGGCCCGGGCGCCCCGGCCTTTGTGTGGGTGCACCCGCGCCATGCCGATCGCTTCTGGCAGCCGCTGTCGGGCTGGTGGGGCCATGCCGCGCCATTTGCCTTCACGCCCGACTACCAGCCCGCGCCCGGCATCACGCGCTACCTGTGCGGCACACAGCCCATCATCAGCCTGTCGGCGCTGCAGTGCGGGCTGGATGTGTTCACGGCTGCGCAAAGCCTGGGCGGCATGGCCGCGCTGCGCGCCAAGTCGCTGGCGCTGACCGACCTGTTCATCGCGCTGGTGGAAGAACGTTGCGCCGGCCACGGGCTGGGCCTGGCTACGCCGCGGGACCATGCCCAGCGCGGCTCGCAGGTCTGCCTGACCCGCGACGAAGGCGCGGGCGTGAACGGCCAGGGCAGCGGTGCCTACGCCATCGTGCAGGCGCTGATTGCGCGCGGCGTGATCGGAGACTTCCGCAAGGGCGACGGCGGCACGGGCCGCCACAACGACATCCTGCGGTTTGGCTTCACGCCGCTGTACCTGGGCTTTGAAGACGTGTGGAATGCCGTGGAGCATCTGCGCCAGGTACTGGAGAGTGGCGAGTGGCAAAAGGCCGAGTTCAACCAGACGCACGCCGTCACCTGATCGGGAAGGCAAACCACCATGTGCCCGTTCTCGCAAACCCCTGCGGGTGACAACAACAACGCGGCATCTGCCGCCCTGCCCGAATCCATCGTGCATGAGGAGCGCGCCCAGCTCGACTTCAGCCAAAGCATGAGCTACGGCGACTACCTGCAGCTCGACGCGATCCTCACCGCGCAGAAGGCGCTGTCTCCCGCGCACGACGAGATGTTGTTCATCGTGCAGCACCAGACCAGCGAGCTGTGGATGAAGCTCATGCTGCATGAGCTGCGCGCGGCCATCGGCCACATTGCACGCGACGAGCTGCCGCCCGCGTTCAAGATGCTGGCGCGCGTCAGCAAGATCATGGAGCAGCTGGTGCACGCCTGGGATGTGCTGGCCACCATGACACCCCCCGAGTACAGCGCCATGCGCCCGTACCTGGGGCAGTCCAGCGGCTTCCAGAGTTATCAGTACCGCTGCATCGAGTTTTCGATGGGCAACAAGAATCGCGCCATGCTGCGCCCGCACGAGCATCGGGCGGACCTGCTGGCCCAGGTGCAGGCGGCCTATGAGGCGCCGTCGCTCTACGATGAGGCCCTGCGCCTGATGGCCCGGCGCGGCCTGCCCGTGCCTGCGTCGCACCTCGAACGCGACTGGACGCAGCCTTATGCGGAAAGCGACGCGGTGGAACAGGCCTGGCTCACGGTGTACCGCAACCCTGAGCAGCACTGGGACCTGTACCAGCTGGGCGAAGAGCTGACCGACCTGGAGGACGCCTTCCGGCTCTGGCGCTTCCGCCACGTGACCACGGTGGAGCGCGTGATCGGCTTCAAGCGCGGCACGGGCGGCACCGGCGGCGTGAGCTACCTGCGCAAGATGCTGGACGTGGTGCTGTTCCCGGAGATCTGGCGGTTGCGCACGGACCTGTGAACGGCCCGGGGCCACTCAGAACAACTACGGTGGGGCGCGCCGCGGCCCGCAGGGCAACTCGCCAGCCCCGACTGAGGGGCGCCTGGGCCTGGCGAAGGGGGCGCCGGGTTACTGCGCGGGCACCGCGCCCGCCACCATCATGGGGCTGCTGCTGCGGCACCAGATCGGTGCCAGGTGGCCAATCTGGATCGTGAGCTCGTTGCCCTTGCCCACCACGGTGGTCGGGCCGTTGCTGTAGGCATATCCGGTGTCCACGGTGCGCTTGGGCAGGTCCACCGTCCAGCCGCGGCGGCGCAGCACGCCCAGGCCCTGGTCAGGATAGAACTGCATCTCCACCTTTTCACCGTTGCCGCACGCGAACTGCATGCTTGCGCGGTCGGCCGGCTCGGCAAAGGATTGCATTACAGGCGGCTGGCTGGCACAGCCCGTCAACCACAGCGTCGTTGCCACCGCACCGGAAACCAGCCCAAACGTCGTTTTCATCCGTCACTCCTGAGGGCCGCCGCATCGCGGCCCATCCAATTGCCTAGCTGTTCACAGCCCTCGCCGCCCCGGGGCACCACCCTGGGACAGGGGCTGCGGCCGCCAAGGCTCAAAGCACAAACCTTGCCATCTTTCGAAACACCGGTCACAGCGGCTGGCAAGGCCCTGTCCGTCAGGGTGCCCCACGGCCCTGGCTGCGTCGATTGGGGTGATCCCCACGTTGAGAGCGCTCTCTAAATCGTGCCGCCGTCCGGTGGCAGGGTGATGACGGCCCGACGCCCCAAGCTGGGCGGGTTATTGCACCTGTGGGTAGATGGAATTCAAGAATTTGGCAGCGATTGCGCTCAGCAAAACCCACAACAAGGGCCTGCGCGGCCGACCACCGCGACGCGTGGGGCACCCCATGCGTGCAGATCAGGACATACCCTGAGTCCCTGCCCATCCGCCGGGCCATCTGGCAGGGCGGCCTTTGGCAGCATGCGGGTGCGGGGCGGGCACAACGGCCAAGGCCACCGCTGCCAGGCGCCTCCCAGCGCTCCCCCAGCGAAAACAGTCCTGGCCGCCGCGATAGCTGCTGAATTTGGATCAAAATGCCCGCAAGCGCTTATGGATAAAGAGCAAGCAGCTATCAAAATAGTAGCAAACTTAAAGCCACCAAAGGCGCCGCATCACCCTGCCGCAGCAGGCACCTGGTGCAGCAGCACGGGATGGTTGTCATCGGCGTCCACCGTCTCGATCTGCACGCCAAAGCCCCACAGGCGCGCCACGTGCCTGAGCACTTCCAGCGTGTCCTCGGCCAGCGGGCGGCCCTGGTACTGCGTGTGGCGCAGGGTCAGGCTGCGGTCGCCGCGCAGATTCACGTTCCACACCTGGATGTTGGGCTCGCGGGTGCCCAGGTCGTACTGTTGCGACAAGGTCTGGCGCAGGCTGCGGTAGCCGTCCTCGTCGTGGATGGCGCTGACCTGCAGGTCCGGCCGGGCCACGTCGTCATGGATGGCGAACAGCCGCATGTCGCGCATGAGCTGCGGGCTCAGGTACTGGCCGATGAAGCTCTCGTCCTTGAAGTTGCGCATGGCGTGGTCCAGGGTGGGCAGCCAGGGTGCGCCTGCAATCTCCGGGAACCAGCGCCGGTCTTCCGCCGTGGGGTTCTGGCAGACACGCTGGATGTCGCGGTACATGGCAAAGCCCAGCGCGTAGGGGTTGATGCCGCTGTAAGCCCGGTGCCCCGCGGGCGGCTGGTAGATGACATTGGTGTGCGAGCCCAGCCATTCGATCATGGCCCCGTCGCTCAGGTAGCCATCGTCGTACAGGGTGTTGAGCAAGGTGTAGTGCCAGAAGGTGGCCCAGCCCTCGTTCATCACCTGCGTCTGGCGCTGGGGGTAGAAATACTGGGCAATCTTGCGCACGATGCGCACCACCTCGCGCTGCCACGGCTCCAGCAAGGGCGCGTTTTTTTCGATGAAGTAGAGGATGTTTTCCTGCGGCTCCCTGGGAAAGCGCTCCAGTTCCTGCGCCGCGTCTTCCTTGCCGGGGCGGGTGGGCAGCGTGCGCCACAACTCGTTCACCTGCTGCTGCGCGTAGGCCTCGCGCTGCGCACGCTCCAGCCGCTCGCGGGCCAGGCTTTTCTTGGCCGGGCGGCGGTAGCGGTCCACACCAAAGTTGGCCAGCGCGTGGCAGGAGTCGAGCAGCTTTTCCACCTCGGCCAGGCCGTGGCGCTCCTCGCACTGGGCGATGTAGTCCTTGGCATACACCAGGTAGTCAATGATGCTGGACGCGTCCGTCCACATGCGGAACAGGTAGTTGCCCTTGAAGAAGCTGTTGTGCCCGTAGGCGGCGTGGGCAATCACCAGCGCCTGCATGGCCGTGGTGTTTTCCTCCATCAGATAGCTGATGCAGGGGTTGGCGTTGATGACGATTTCATACGCCAGCCCCATGTGCCCGCGCCGGTAGCGCCGCTCGGTGGCCAAAAACTCCTTGCCGTAGCTCCAGTGCCGGTAGTTCACCGGCATGCCCACGCTGGCGTAGGCGTCCATCATCTGCTCGGCGGTGATGATCTCCAGCTGGTTGGGGTAGGTGTCGAGGCCGAAGCGCTCTGCCGTGGCAGCGATGGCGGCGTGGTAGCGCTCGATCAGCTCGAAGGTCCAGTCGCTCGGGTCGGGCAACGGCGCGGCGGGACGCTGCCCGGCCGGCAGGGGCTGCATGGGCACGGCGCGGTGGCGGCGCTCGCCCACGGCGGCGGTTTTCCAGGGATTGTCGCGGATGCGGCGCTCCAGCACGGGATAACGGACCATGTCGTGGCCCGCGTCGTGGGCCATGCTGCGGGCCCTGGGGTCGGTCATGGCTGCACCCCTTCCTTCTTGAACAGCTCTCGGAACACCGGGTAGATGTCGCTGGGCTGCGCCACCTTGCGCATGGCAAAGTGCGGGTGCAGCGGCAGCAGCTGGGCGTATTCCTGCCACAGGTTCTGCTCCTCCTCGGCCACCTGCACATAAGCAAAGTAGCGCACCAGCGGCAGGATCTTGTCCACCAGCAGGTTGCGGCAGTTGCCGCTGTCGTTGGAGAAGTTGTCCCCGTCGCTGGCCTGGGCGACATAGATGTTCCAGTCGGCCACGGGGTAGCGCGCGCGGATGACCTGGTCCAGCAGCACCAGCGCGCTGCTGACCACGGTGCCGCCGCTTTCGGTGGAGTGGAAAAACTGGTCCTCGCTCACTTCGGCGGCCTGCGTGTGGTGCCGGATGAACACGATGTCGATCGTCTCGTAGTGCCGGGTGAGGAACAGGTACAGCAGGATGAAAAAGCGCTTGGCCAAGTCCTTGCGCGCCTCGTCCATGGAGCCTGAGACGTCCATCACGCAGAACATCACCGCCTGGCTGCTGGGCACCGGCACAGCGGTGCGGGCGCGAAAGCGCAGGTCGATGGGGTCGAGGAACGGGATGCGGCCCAGGCGCTCGCGCAAGCGGGCAATGCGCCGCTGCAGTTCCGCGACCACTTCGCTGGTGCCGTCATCCTGCGCCAGCAGCGCATCCAGTTGGGCCTGCAATGCCTGCAGTTCGTGGAACGGCGCCTTGCCCAGCGCAATGCGCCGCCCCAACGCGCCGCGCATGGTGCGCACCACCGCCAGGTTGTTGGGCGTGCCGTCCTGGCTGTAGCCGGCGCGGCGCGACTTCCACTGCGGGTTCTCGCCGATGTGCGTGCGCAGCAGGTGCGGCAGCGCCAGGTCCTCAAAGAAGATCTGCATGAACTCTTCCTTGGTCAGCGTGAAGGTGAAGTCGTCCTCCCCTTCGCCGCTGTCGCTGGCCTGCGAGCCGCGCCCCCCTGCCCCGCCCTGCGGCCGCTGGATGCGGTCCCCGCGCACGTGGTCGGTGTTGCCCGGGTGCACCGTGTCGCGGATGCCGCCCTGGCCGTGGTGGAACGAAGGCTCGCTGATGTCCTTTTTGGGGATGGTGATGTTCTCGGCCTGCTCGATGTTGCGGATATCGCGCTGCGAGACCGCGCGGCGCACCGCGTCCGCGATCTGCTCCTTGTAGCGCCGAACAAAACGCTCGCGGTTGCCCACCGATTTGTTCTTGCCTGCGAGCCGGCGGTCGATGATCTGCAATGCCATTTTTCAGCCCTCGTGTGGCCACACCCCTCTGCCGCCGCTCGCCCCCCGGCCCCGTGCGGGCAGCCGCGCAAGGGCCGCCCCGCCGCGCCGGCTGCGTCCCCCTTCCCGGATGGCGCAGCCATCCGAGAGAAGGGGCTGAGGGCCGCGGCTCCAAGCCTGCCTGCGCAGGCTTGGACGTGCCCGAAGAGCAGCCGCTTCCAGCGGCGGTGCCGAGGCGCGCAGCGCCCCAGGGGGTTGCACCATATCTCTAGCTGCTCTTGCGCACGCGCAGATACCACTCGGAGAGCAGGCGCACCTGCTTGGGCGTGTAGCCCTTGTCCACCATGCGGGTCACAAAGTCCTCGTGCTTGCGCGCCTCTTCGGCGCTGGCCTTGGCGTTGAAGCTGATGACCGGCAGCAGCTCTTCGGTGTTGGAGAACATCTTTTTCTCGATCACCAGGCGCAGCTTCTCGTAGCTGGTCCAGCTCGGGTTCTTGCCCTGGTTGTTGGCGCGCGCCCGCAGCACGAAGTTGACGATCTCGTTGCGGAAATCCTTGGGGTTGGCAATGCCTGCGGGTTTCTCGATCTTCTCCAGCTCGGCGTTGAGCGCGCTGCGGTCGAACACCTCGCCGGTGTCGGTGTCGCGGTACTCGTTGTCCTGGATCCAGTAGTCCGCATACGTCACGTAGCGGTCGAAGATGTTCTGCCCGTACTCGCTGTAGCTCTCCAGGTAGGCGGTCTGGATTTCCTTGCCGATGAACTCGGCGTAGCGCGGCGAGAGGTATTCCTTGATGAAACTGGTGTACTTGGTCTCCAGCTCGGCGGGGAACTGCTCGCGCTCGATCTGCTGCTCCAGCACGTACATGAGGTGCACGGGGTTGGCGGCTACTTCGGCGCTGTCGAAGTTGAATACCTTGGACAAAATCTTGAACGCAAAGCGGGTCGAGATGCCCGTCATGCCTTCATCCACACCCGCGTAGTCGCGGTACTCCTGGTAGCTCTTGGCGCGCGGGTCGGTGTCTTTCAGGCTTTCGCCGTCGTACACCTGCATCTTGCTGAAGATGCTGGAATTCTCGGGCTCCTTCAGGCGGGTGAGCACCGAGAACTGGGCCATCATCGTGAGCGTGCCGGGCGCGCACTTGGCCGCCCCCAGGGACGATTCGCGGATCAGCTTCTCGTAGATGCGGGTTTCCTCGCTCACGCGCAGGCAGTAAGGCACCTTGACGATGTAGATGCGGTCCAGGAACGCCTCGTTGTTCTTGTTGTTGCGAAACGCCTTCCATTCGCTCTCGTTGCTGTGGGCCAGCACCACGCCGTCGAACGGAATGGCGCCAAAGCCCTCCGTGCCCTTGTAATTGCCCTCCTGCGTAGCGGTGAGCAGCGGGTGCAGCACCTTGATGGGCGCCTTGAACATCTCCACGAATTCCAGCAGCCCCTGGTTGGCCAGGCACAGGCCGCCGCTGTAGCTGTAAGCATCGGTGTCGTCCTGCGCAAAGCTTTCTAGCTTGCGGATGTCCACCTTGCCCACCAGGCTGGAGATGTCCTGGTTGTTCTCATCGCCCGGCTCGGTCTTGGCAATGCCAACCTGCTTGAGCACGCTGGGATAGCGCTTGACCACCCGGAACTGCCGGATGTCGCCGCCAAACTCGTCCAGCCGTTTCACGGCCCAGGGCGAGAGCACGCGCTGCAGGTAGCGGCGCGGAATGCCGAACTGCTCCTCCAGCACCGGGCCGTCCTCGATGGCATCGAACAGGCCCAGCGGCGATTCGTTCACCGGCGAGCCCTTGAGCGCATAAAACGGCACTTTCTGCATCAGGTACTTGAGCCGCTCGGCAATGGAGCTTTTGCCGCCGCCCACGGGCCCCAGCAGGTAGAGGATCTGCTTGCGTTCCTCCAGCCCCTGGGCGGCGTGGCGGAAGAAGCTCACCACCTGCTCGATGGAGTCCTCCATGCCGTAGAACTCGGCGAAGGCCGGGTAGCGCTTGATGACCTTGTTGGCAAAGATGCGCGACAGGCGCGGGTCGTTGCGCGTGTCCACCGCCTCGGGCTCGCCGATGGCGGCCAGCATGCGCTGGGCGGCCGTGGCGTAGGCCATCGGATCGCGCTTGCACTCGGCGAGGTACTCGTCGATCGACATTTCCTCTTCGCGGCTGCGGGCGTAGCGCGCAGCGAAGTTGCTGATGGCATCCATACCAACCTCCTGTAACGGCCCGACCGGACATGCCGGGAACAGGCCGTGGCGTTGCATTCGGAATCGCTACCGGTTCAGCTTTTGTAGCACCACGGGCCCGGGTTGAACAGCCCAAATCGCGGGCGCTGCAGAGGCCTTTTCAGCGCATTGCACACAAGGAGGTAGAGCGTGGCACACTGCACAAGTTCAAACACCGGGAATCCACGGCGCCACGCCGCGATGCTGCGCTGCACACACGCGCGCCGGCCCCGGCGGCCGCGGCGCTTGGCTGTTCGCCGGTGCAAAACGCAGCCTCAAAAAAAAGACGTCGCAGCGATGCGTTGCTACAACGCGCTGGCAGCGGCCCCGTCGCCCCGGTACAGCCACGGCACATCCAGCAGCCGCTCGCCCAGCACCCGCAGCGACGCGTCGCGCCCCCACCGCACGGGGCCGGTGGCATGGAAGATGCGCCCGTTGCGGATGGAGCGCGCCTGCACGCGGGCATTGCGCTGCCAGCGGTTGAGGGCATAGCGGCGCAGGCGCAGCGGCACTTCCAGGTCGTGCATGGACAGCGCCCGCTGCAGCTCGGCGGCGTCCTCGATGGCCATGCCCGCGCCCTGCGCAAGGTAGGGGCGCATGGGATGGGCCGCATCGCCCAGCAGGGCCACCAGCCCCTGCGCCATCTCATCGGCGCTGCGCACCGGCGAGCGGTCGCACAGCGGCCACAGCCGCCAGCCCGGCCCGCCAGCCGCCGGGTTCACGCTGCGCACGACGTCCTGCAGCGCCGCGCAGGTGCCCTGCAGCGCCCGCTCCAGGTCGGCGGCATTCGCGCTGTGGTCCCAGTTCTGCAGGTCCTGCGGCGCCGGGCCCTGCACGATGACCACCAGGTTCTGCAGCTCGCCCCGTCGCACGGGGTATTGCACCGCGTGCAGGCGCGGCCCCAGCCAAGCGGTGACCTGGGTGGTGCGCAGGGCCTGGGGCAGCGCGGCCTGCGGCACCATGGCGCGGTAGGCCAGGTGGCCCGAGACGCGCGGGGGCACCGCGCCCAGCAGCTGGGTGCGCGTGCGGCTCCACAGCCCGTCGGCACCGATGAGCGCGTCGCCCTCCACCGCCTTGCCCCGGCTGGTGCGCACGGTGACGACCCCGTCGTCTTCGGCAAATGCTTCCAGGGTGTGGTCCAGGTGCAGCTGTGTTTGAGTGCCGTCGCGCACGGCTTGCAGCAGCAGCCCCTGCAGGTCTGCGCGGTGGATGGTGGCGTAGGCCGCGCCGTAGCGCTCGACCGCCGCGGAACCCAGCGGGAGCACACCCAGCTCACGGCCGCTGACGGCGTTGCGCACCTGCAGCCGGCCGGGGAATGCCGCCACGGCCTGCAAGGCCTGCTGCAACCCCCAGGCCTGCAGCCGGCGCACCACGTTCGGCCCGATCTGCACGCCCGCCCCCACTTCGCTGATGACCGCGGCACGTTCATACAGGCGCACGTCCCACCCTGCCCGGGACGCGCCCAGCGCGGCAGCCAAGCCGCCAATGCCGCCGCCGGCAATCAGCACCTGCTTCTTCATGGCCGGCCCCCCGCGACGCGCGGCGCGCGGGCCGGCAAGCGCCGCACCGCAGCCCCAGGTCGCCGTGGCGGTCGGGGCGGCACGCACAAGAGAAGGGCAAGGGAGCGGCGGCAGGGAAGCGTCATGCGCCGATTGTGCAGCGCCAGCGTGCCGGGCTTTTTGCCATGGCGCAGCAAGTGCGGCAATTCTTGAACAGGCTCTTAGAGCCTGTTCACAATCTCCCAGGAGTCGCGCAGCCGTCTTTGCGGGTGGCGTGCAAGGCGCGGTGCGCAGCCAATAGCTCGGCTATTGGCAAGCGCCGCAACGCCGCAGACCGCCCGCAAAGACCACTGCCCGAAGGGTTGGAGCGAAATCGGGCGATTGGACGCCCCGGCTGCTTGCATGGGCATGAGCCCATGCGGCGCGTCCGCCGCATCCACTCGTCCCGATTGCGCTCCAACGCGACCCCTGCGAGATTGTGAACAGGCTCTTACAGCGCCGGGCGCAAGGCACGCTCCAGCACGTCGGCCGGCATGGGGCGCCCAAACAGGTAGCCCTGGAACGCCTGGCACCCATGCCGCTGGAGGAAGTCGAGCTGGCCCGTGGTCTCCACGCCTTCAGCCACCACGGCCAGGTCCAGGCTGTCGGCCAGGGCCAGGATGGTGCGCACGATGGCCGCGTCGTTGGGGTCGGTCTGCAGGTCGCGCACGAAGCTCTGGTCGATCTTGAGCTGGTGCAGCGGCAGGCGTTTGAGGTAGCTCAGCGACGAGTAGCCCGTGCCGAAGTCGTCCAGCGAGAAGCCCACGCCGTAGCGCCCCAGGTGCTCCATGCGCGAGATCACGTCCTCCACATCGGCCAGCAGGAGGCTTTCGGTCAGCTCCAGCTTCAGCCGCTCGGGGTTGGCTCCGCTGGCGTGCAGGGTGCCCAGCACCTGCTCCACGAAGTCGGGCTGGCGGAACTGCCGCACACTCACGTTCACCGACAGGAAGAACTGCCGCGTGAGCGAGCTGCGCGACCAGGCCACCAGCTGCCGGCAAGCAGCCTCCAGCACCCACTGGCCCAGCGGCAGGATGAGCCCCGTTTGTTCGGCCAGCGGAATGAACTCCGCGGGCGACACCATGCCGCGGCGCGGGTGCATCCAGCGCACCAGCGCCTCGGCGCCCAGCAAGCGGCCCTTGCCGTCCACCACGGGCTGGTAGTACAGGGCCAGTTCCTGCTCCTGCAGGCCGCGGCGCAGATCGGCCTCCAGGGCGGAGCGCGCACTCACGGCGGCCTGCATGTCGGGGTCGAAGAAGCGCTGGGTGTTGCGGCCCGCCGCCTTGGCCTGGTACATCGCCAGATCGGCGTGCTTGAGCAGTTCGTCCACGCTGCACAGCTGCTGGCCGAACAGCGCGATGCCGATGCTGGGGGTGCTGTGGTGGCTGGCATCGCCCAGGGCATAGGGCTTGCCCAGCATGGTGGCGATGTGGCTGGCCACCAGCGCGGCCTCGGCGCTGGCCTGCGGGTCTTCGCCGCTCAGGCCCTCCACCAGCACCACGAACTCGTCGCCGCCAAAGCGGGCCACCGTGTCGCTTTCGCGCACGCAGCCCTTGAGGCGCTGGGCGGCCTGCACCAGCAGCTTGTCGCCGGTGTCGTGGCCCAGGGTGTCGTTCAGGTCCTTGAAGTTGTCCAGGTCGATGAACAGCAGGGCGCCCTGCGCCCCCGAGCGCGCCGCGGCCGCCATGGCGTGCTGCAGGCGGTCCACCAGCAGCCGCCGGTTGGGCAGGCCGGTGAGGGCGTCGTAGAACGCCAGGCGCTCGATTTGGCTCTCCGCCTGCTTGCGCTCGGTAATGTCCCGGCCGACCCCGCGGTAACCGCGCAAGGTCCCGTCCGCAGCGATCACGGGCACGCCGCTGACCGAGATCCAGTGCATGCTGCCGTCGGGCCGCTGGCGCTGCAGCTCCAGGTCGCGAAACGGCTGGCGCGCCTGCAGCACGGCACGGTGGGCGGCCCAGTCGGCCTCGGTCATGTTCATGGCGCCGATCTCCCAGCGGGTGCGGCCCATCACGCTCGACAGCGGGATGCCGTTGACGCTCAGGTCGCCGGCCAGCTGCATGAAGCGCCCCTCGGCATCGTGCTCCCAGTACCAGTCGGATGACAGGTCGGAGAGCGAGCGAAACCGCGCTTCGCTCTCGCGCAGCTCGTCTTCCACGCGCACGTAGTCGGTGACATCGGTGAAGGTGCGCACCAGTCCGCCCTCGGGCAGCGTGGTGGTGCGCACTTCAAACGTGTGGCCCTGCGGCGTGGTGCGCCAGTACACGGCCGGTGCCGGATCTCGGGCCCCGCCGGCCACGTAGTCGTGTCCGCGCGCGTCCACCAGGCGGTAGCCTTCGCCGAAATCGCCCCGCTCCGCCTGGAAGCGCGTGAGTTCGGCCAGCGTGGGCCGCGTGGCCATCAGCGATTCGGGCAGCTCCAGCAACTCCAGCACGCGCGGGTTGTACACGGTGACGCGGCCGTCCGGCCCGGTCTTGAAAATTCCCTGGCTCATGCTGCCCAGCGTGGCCTGCAGGGCTGCGCGCTGTTCCTGGAACAGCTTCAGGGCCTCGTGCCAGATCCGCGCGTCGACCATGCCGCCGGCCTGCCCCGAAGCCGCCGGCGGGCGGCCCGTCAGCGCCTCCAGCCGGTGCAGCAACTCTCCCAGGTGCGACACGCCATCCGCCGCGCGCAGCACGTAGTCCCCCAGGCCGTAGCGAAAGGCGCGTGCAGCCAGGGCTTCCTGGGCGGGCTCCAGGCACAGCAGCACGGGGCGTCCCGCGCACAGCTCCAGCATGCTGGGCAGCTCCAGCGCCCCGGGCCGCAAGCACAGCACCACGGCCCGCCAGGCCTCGGACGCGAGCGGCGCCGCGGCGGCTTCGGGCGTGGGGCTGTGCACCACCCGCCAGCCGGGATGCCGCTGCGCCATCCAGTGGCGTGCGGCGGCTGCATGCTGGGTATCGCTGTCCACCCACAACACGGCGGCCGTGCTCATGGCGCTTCGCCTCCCGCAGGGGCCGGGGCGCGGCCCGGGGGCGGCAGATCGTGTTCGAACGCGAAGGCTTCGATCGGCCCGGGCCGGCCAAACAGATAGCCCTGGAACCCCTCGCAGCCGTGCAGCCGCAAGAAGCTCAGCTGCCCGGTGGTCTCCACCCCCTCGGCCACCACCTGCAGGTCCAGGCTCTTGGCCAGCGCCAGGATCGTGCGCACG
>NZ_JAJTBB010000025.1 GCF_021287135.1 Acidovorax sp. | reverse complement strand
AGCGAAACGCGCGAAAACCGAGGATCGCGTGGTGCTACCGACAAGCCCAGGGTGGCCCCCTGGGCGCAGGAGGGAGTACCGCGCGAGACCGGTTTATCGCGCGTTGCAGCCGATGCTCCTTCTGCCGCGCAGACTCCTAGGGCCGACCTTGCTGGTCGGCGCCACCCACCCCCGACGAGCCCAGCGCAGGAGACGCAGATGACCTTGGAACGCAGAGCCACCAACGACCGACGCAGCGGAAAGGACCGACGGCAAACCGAAGCCGGCCCGCCGGGCAACTACGAACGTCGGCGTGCGGTGGAGCCCCGCCAGCCTGAATTGACCGAGCTGCACCTGAGCGATGAGGAACTGCGGGCGCTGGGCTTTCCGCACGGTACGCCGGCACCCAAGGCAAAAGGCTGATCCGCAAGGGCGGCGCTATCGCATCGCCTTTCCCTGCAGGCGGTCGAAAGACGCCCAAAGCAAAAAAGCCCAGAATCTTTCGATTCTGGGCTCTTGCTATCAATGGTCGGCGTGGCGGGATTCGAACTCGCGACCCCTTGCACCCCATGCAAGTGCGCTACCAGGCTGCGCTACACGCCGACAAGACTTAGATTATATACACAAAAATCTCAGCTGGGAGAAAGTAGCGCACGAATTTCAAACAATTCTTTGCGCACCGCGTTGGAATCCAGCGCGACGCCCCCCCGCGCATCAATGGAGAGGTCGCGCGCGGCATCCACCAGCATGCTGGGCAGTTCGGGTTCGTCCACCAGTTCCACAGCGGCTGCGTCGTTGCGGGCTGCATGGGCCAGTTCCTGCAGGCGGTTGCGCGCGCCGTTGATGGTGAAGCCTTGGTCGTACAGCAGATCGCGGATGCGGCGGATCATCAGCACTTCGTGGTGCTGGTAGTAGCGGCGGTTGCCGCGGCGCTTCATGGGGCGCAGTTGCGTGAACTCCTGCTCCCAATAGCGCAGCACATGGGGCTTGACGCCGCACAGCTCGGCCACTTCACCGATGGTGAAATAGCGCTTGGCAGGGATGGATGGAAGTGCGTTTCCCATGAAGGTTGCGTTCAGACCAGAGGGAGAAAGCCGGTGAGGGTACTGCAGACGGGCCGGCGCCGCCAGCCCGCATCAAAGTTTCGGCAACACATTGGCAATAATTCACAATGTGCCGGACGTCTGAATCTGCTCCTTGAGCTTGGTGCTGGCGTGGAACGTCACGACGCGGCGGGCCTTGATCGGAATGGCCTCGCCGGTGCGCGGATTGCGCCCCGGGCGCGGCGCCTTGGTCCGGATCTGGAAATTGCCGAAGCCCGACAGCTTGACGTCCTTGCCCTCGACCAGGCTCTGGGCAATGAGGTCAAAAAACGCGTCGATCATGTCCTTGGACTCGCGCTTGTTCAGGCCGATCTGGTCGAACAGCAGATCGGCCAGCTGGGCCTTGGTCAGTGCCGGGGTTTCCAGGCTCTCGACAGCAAATTCAATCACTGCATCACTCCCCTTCAACGTCATCGTCACACCCGCAGCCGCGCGCCGGTGTCCTGCACGAGGCGGGCCACCACCGCCTGCACGGCGGCCTCGATCTCGGCCTCGGTCAACGTGGCTTCGCCGCGGCCCAGCGTCAGGCGCACCGCCAGGCTCTTCTCGCCCGCTGCCAGGCCGCCGGCGGGTGCCGCCTCTCCCGGGCGCAGTGCCTTGGGCCGGTACACGTCGAACAGCACGGCCGAGCGCAGCATGCCCTGCGGGGCTGCGGCACGGATGGCGGCCATGATGTCGGCGTGCGTGACGCGTTCGGCCACCACCACGGCCACATCGCGCTCCACCGCCTGGTGCTTGGCCACTGGCTGGAATTGCGGCACGGCGCGCTGCAGCACGGCGTCCAGCTCCAGCTCGAACAGCACCGGCGCCTGGGGCAGGTCCCACGATTGGCGCCACTGCGGGTGCAGCTCGCCCACGAAACCGATGGCCTGGCCGCCCACCAGCACGCGTGCGCAGCGGCCCGGGTGCATGGCGGGGTGCGTGGCCGCTTCAAAGCTGGCGCGCAGTGGTGCCAGCAGCGCTTCCACATCGCCCTTCACGTCAAAGAAGTCGACGGCCTGCTCCTTGCGGCCCCACTGCAGCGTATCCGCCGCGCCGTAGGCCAGGCCCGCCACGCGCATGGGCTGGTGAAAGCCTTCCACCGTGGTGTCGCTGTTGCGCACGCTCGCGTCGCGCAGGAACACGCGGCCCAGCTCGAACACGCGCACGCGCTCGGCCTTGCGGTCGAGGTTGAACTTGAGCACCTGCAGCAGCGAGCCCAGCAGCGTGGAGCGCATCACGCCCATCTGGCTGGCGATGGGGTTGAGCAGCTTGATGGGCGTGGGGTTGGCCGCCAACTCATGCTCCCAGCGCTCTTCCACGAAGCTGAAGTTGATGGTTTCCTGGTAGCCCAGGCCGGCCAGTTGGCGGCGCACGGCAAACGGGCTGCGCGTGGCTTCGGGCGGCAGCTTGGGCGTGATGGGCGCCAGCGGCGGCGTGGTGAGCAGGTTGTTGTAGCCCACCATGCGGGCCACTTCCTCGATCAGGTCTTCTTCGAGGGTGATGTCGAAGCGGTACGAGGGCGGCGCCACGGTGAGCGTGCCCTCGCCTTCCGTCACCGGCAGGCCCAGGCCGCGCAGCGCGTCGGCGCACTGCGCCTGCGTGAGCGGCATGCCGATGACCTTGGCGGCGCGCGCCACGCGCAGCGTGACGGGCTGGGGCTGAGGCACGTTCACCTGCTGGTCGTCCATGGGGCCGCAGGCGGTCTCGGGCGTGCCGCAGATGTCGATGACGAGCTGCGTGATGCGCTCGATGTGCTCCACCGTCAGGCTCGGGTCCACGCCGCGTTCAAAGCGGTGGCCGGCGTCGGTGGAGAAGTTGAAACGGCGCGAGCGCCCGGCCACGGCCTTGGGCCACCAGAAGGCGGCTTCGATGTAGATGTTCTGGGTGTCGTCCGACACGGCCGTCGCGTCGCCGCCCATGATGCCGGCGAGCGACTCGACCTGGCTGTCGTCGGCAATCACGCCCACCTTCTCGTCCACCGTGATGGTGTTGCCGTTGAGCAGCTTGAGCTGCTCGCCCGGCTGGCCCCAGCGCACGTTCAAGGCGCCATGGATCTTGTCCAGATCGAAGATGTGCGAGGGGCGGCCCAGCTCGAACATCACGTAGTTGGAGATGTCCACCAGCGGCGACACGCCACGCTGGCCGCAGCGCGCCAGGCGGTCCAGCATCCACTGCGGCGTGGCGGCGCGCGTGTTCACGTTGCGCACGATGCGGCCCGAGAAACGGCCGCACAGGTCGGGCGCGCTGATCTTCACGGGCAGCTTGTCGTTCAGCGTGGGCTGCACGGCGGGGAACGACGGCTGCTTCAGCGGCGCGCCGGTCAGCGCCGCCAGCTCGCGCGCAATGCCGTAGACGCTCAGGCAATGCGCCAGGTTGGGCGTGAGCTTGAGCGTGAACAGCGTGTCGTCCAGGTTCAGGTAGGTGCGGATGTCCTGACCGACGGGCGCTGCGGCATCCAGCTCCAGCAAGCCGCCGTGGTCTTCGGACAGCTTCAGCTCGCGCGCCGAGCACAGCATGCCCTGGCTTTCCACGCCGCGCAGCTTGCCCACCTTGATGAGGAAGGGCTTGCCGTCATCGCCCGGCGGCAGCTCTGCGCCGACCAGGGCGCACGGCACCTTGATGCCCACGCGCGCGTTGGGTGCGCCGCACACGATGTTGAGCAGGGCGCCCTGCCCCACATCCACCTGGCACACGCGCAGGCGGTCGGCGTCGGGGTGTTGCACGGCCTCTTTGATTTCGCCCACGACGATCTTCGTGAACGGCGGCGCCACGGGGCGCAGCTCTTCGACCTCCAGGCCGGCCATGGTGAGGGTGTCGGCCAGCGCTTGGGTGCTCAGCGGGGGGTTGCAGAACTCGCGCAACCAGGACTCGGGGAATTGCATGGTGTAGTAACTCTTGGCTTAGGCTCTTGGCACTTGCTCTTGAAAAGATAGCTGCTTGCGCTTGTCAGTCTTCAGTTTCCATGCGAAATCGCATTGAAAACCAGTTGAATCAAGCGCTGGCAGCTCACTTTTTTGCAGTGCCTGGATGGATTCGCTGGCTTACTGGAACTGCGACAGGAAACGGATGTCGCCGTCGAAGAACAGGCGAAGGTCGTTCACGCCGTAGCGCAGCATGGTCAGCCGGTCGGGGCCCATGCCAAAGGCAAAGCCGATGTACTTTTCGGGGTCCAGCCCCATGTTGCGCACCACGTTGGGGTGCACCTGGCCCGAGCCGGCCACCTCCAGCCAGCGGCCGGCCAGCGGGCCGGTCTGGAACTGGATGTCGATCTCGGCGCTGGGCTCCGTGAACGGGAAGAAGCTCGGGCGGAAACGCAGCACCAGATCGTCGCTTTCAAAGAAGGTGCGGCAGAAATCGGTGAACACGACCTTCAGGTCCTTGAAGCTCACGTTCTCGCCAATCCACAGGCCCTCGCACTGGTGGAACATGGGCGAGTGCGTGGCGTCGCTGTCCACGCGGTAGGTGCGGCCCGGGGCGATCACGCGGATCTCGGGCATGGGCTGGCCCGCATCGAGCAGCGCGCGGTGCTTCTTGACGTGCTGCACCGCGTGGCGGACCTGCATGGGGCTGGTGTGCGTGCGCAGCAGGTTGGGGGCGGTGGCGGTGCCGCCCTCCACGTAGAAGGTGTCGTGCATGGAACGCGCGGGATGGTCTTCCGGCGTGTTCAGCGCGGTGAAGTTGAACCAGTCGGTCTCAATCTCGGGGCCCTGGGCCACATCGAAACCCATGGAGCCGAAGATGCCCTCGATGCGCTCGAGCGTGAGCGACACGGGGTGCAGCCCACCCTGCCCGCGCTGGCGGCCCGGCAGGCTCACATCCAGCGCCTCGGCCTTGAGCTGGGCCTGCAACTCGGCATCGGCCAGGGCCTGGCGGCGTGCCGTCAGAGCAGCCTCAATGGCTTGCTTGGCGAGGTTGATGGCAGCACCGCGGGATTTCTTTTCCTCCACGGACAACTGCGCCATGCCCTTCATGAGCTCGGTCACGCGGCCCGACTTGCCCAGAAACTGCGCCTTGGCGTTTTCCAGATCAGCAGGGGTAGCGCTTTGCGCGAACAACTGCGTCGCGCTCTCGACCAGGGAATCCAACTCGTTCATACCGACTCTTTCAGGACTTGCGCAAACAAAGGGGAATGCACCGGCGGCATCGCCCTGCGGCAGGCGTCTTGCCTCCACCCGTTGTGCGCAAATCGTTCTTTATCGACCCGTGAAAATGAACAAGGGCTAGCGCCTTTTCAAGCCCTAGCCCTTGCTGTTATTGCGCAAGCAGCTATCAGAACGATAGCCACTCATCGTGAACTCAAGCAGCCAGCTTGGCCTTGACTTGCTCCACGATGCTGCCAAAGGCAGCCTTGTCGTGCACGGCGAGATCGGCCAGCATCTTGCGGTCGATCTCGATGGATGCCTTCTTCAGGCCGTTGGCGAACTGGCTGTAGGTCAGGCCCAGTTCACGGGCAGCGGCGTTGATACGGGCGATCCACAGCTGGCGGAACACGCGCTTCTTGGTGCGGCGGTCACGGTAGGCATATTGCCCCGCCTTCATCACCGCCTGTTTGGCGATGCGGAAGACGTTACCGCGGCGACCACGGAAACCCTTGGCAAGGGCGAGAACTTTCTTGTGACGGGCACGGGCCGTTACACCACGTTTGACGCGAGGCATGTATGTACTCCTTGTTCGTCAGTTATTACAGGCCAGCGCTGGGCAGCATTTGTGCGATCGAGCCCATGTTGGTCTCATGCACATTCACTGCACCACGCAGGTGGCGCTTGTTCTTGGTGGTCTTCTTGGTCAAGATGTGACGCTTGAAGGCTTGACCGCGCTTGACGGTGCCACCGGGACGAACGCGGAAACGTTTTTTCGCGCTGCTCTTGGTCTTCATTTTGGGCATTTGAATGCTCCTTTGTTTGTGCTCGCGAGGCGTTTGCAGACCGATCCGCAAACTTGTTGGCCCCGAGCCACTTCTTTTGGAAGGTTTGCACCCCCCAGCGGCAGTGCGGATGCACTGCCTTTTCCAGGCCCCGCCTCCTTGCGGAAGCAGAACCCAAAACCCTAACCCTGCCGCCTGTCAGGCCGCGGCACCGCCCGCGGCGGGTGCAGCCCCGTCGGCCGCAGGCTTCGCAGCCCCGCCGCCAGGCTTCTTGCGCCCTGGAGCGATCATCATGATCATCTGGCGGCCTTCCAGCTTGGGGAACTGCTCGACGAGGATCGTGTCGCCCAGGTCGTCCCGGATGCGGTTCAGCAAGGCCAGCCCCAGCTCCTGGTGCGTGATTTCACGGCCACGGAAGCGCAAAGTGATCTTGCACTTGTCGCCATCCGCCAGGAACCGGCGAATATTGCGCATCTTGATGTTGTAGTCGCCATCGTCCGTACCCGGGCGGAATTTGACTTCCTTGATCTCGATGACCGTCTGCTTGGCCTTGGCTTCCGCAGCGCGCTTTTGCTCCTGGTACTTGAATTTGCCATAGTCCATGAGCCGGCACACTGGCGGATTGGCCGTGGCGGCGATCTCGACCAAGTCCACATCCAGCTCGCCTGCCATGCGCAAGGCTTCCATCAAGCTCACCACACCCAGAGGCTCATTGTCCGGTCCGGACAAGCGAACTTCCGGGGCCATGATTTCCCGGTTCAGGCGGTGCTTGCGTTCCTCGCGCTGGCGACGATCACGAAATTCCGTAGCGATGGCTGTATTCCTTCAAACAAAACACTACAATTTTTGTAGCAAAAACCGCCCACAAGGCAAGCGCCGAAGCTTGTTTTCAATAAAAATCAGGCTTTGGTGGCGATGTCCTGGGCGATCAACTGAGCGAACGCTTCAACGGACATCACGCCGAGGTCACGATTGCCACGGCCACGCACTGCGACGGCTCCGGCGGCCTTTTCCTTGTCGCCCGCGACGAGGATGTACGGCAGCTTTTGCAACGAATGCTCCCGTATTTTATACGTAATCTTCTCGTTGCGCAGATCGGTCACCACCCTAAGGTCTTGATTCGGCAGTGCTTTTTGCAGCTGTGCGGCAATTTCGCGACAGTAATCGGCCTGGGCATCGGTGATATTGAGCACCGCCACCTGCACGGGAGCCAGCCACACCGGCATGGCGCCGGCGTAGTGCTCGATCAGCATGCCAATGAAACGCTCCATGCTGCCCACCGTGGCACGGTGGAGCATCAGGGGGCGCTTGCGGCTGCCGTCTTCGGCCACGTATTCGGCGTCCAGGCGCTCGGGCAGGTTGGGGTCGATCTGCATCGTGCCGCACTGCCATTGGCGGCCCAGTGCGTCCTTGAGCGTGTACTCGATCTTCGGGCCGTAGAAAGCGCCCTCGCCTTCGGCGATCTCGAATTCACAGCCCGAGTGGCGCAGGCCGTCCATCAGCGCCTTTTCGGCGCGGTCCCAGGCTTCTTCCGAGCCGATGCGCGCCTCGGGGCGCGTGGCCACCTTGTAGATGATGTCGGTGAAGCCGAAGTCCTTGTAGACCTTCTGCACCAGGGCCGTGTAGTTGGCGCATTCCTCCTGCACCTGCTCTTCGGTGCAGAAGATGTGGCCGTCGTCCTGCGTGAAGCCACGCACGCGCATGATGCCGTGCAGGCCACCGGTCGGCTCGTTGCGGTGGCAGGCGCCAAACTCGCCGTACCGCAGCGGCAGGTCGCGGTAGCTCTTGATGCCCTGCTTGTAGATCAGGATGTGGCCCGGGCAGTTCATCGGCTTGAGCGCGTACTCGCGCTTTTCCGACTCCGTCGTGAACATGTTGTCACGGTACTTGTCCCAGTGGCCCGTCTTCTCCCACAGGCTCTTGTCCAGGATCTGCGGCCCCTTCACCTCCTGGTAGCCGTTGTCGCGGTACACGCGGCGCATGTACTGCTCCACCTCCTGCCACAGCGCCCAGCCCTTGGGGTGCCAGAACACCGTGCCAGGCGAATGCTCGTCCAGGTGGAACAGGTCCAGCTCACGACCCAGCTTGCGGTGGTCGCGCTTTTCGGCCTCTTCCAGCATGGTGAGGTACTGCTGCAGCTCTTCCTTGCTGGCCCAGGCGGTGCCATACACCCGCTGCAGCATTTCGTTGCGATGGTCGCCGCGCCAGTAGGCTCCCGCCACCTTCATCAGCTTGAAGTGCTTGAGCTTGCCCGTGCTGGGCACGTGAGGGCCGCGGCACAGGTCTTCGAAGCTGCCCTCGCGGTACAGGCTCACGTCCTCGTTGCTGGGGATGCTGGCGATGATCTCCGCCTTGTAGTTCTCGCCCAGGCCCTTGAAATAGGCCACGGCCTCGTCACGCGGCAGCACGCGCCGCACCACGGGCTCGTCCTTGGCGGCCAGCTCGGCCATGCGCTTTTCGATTGCGGCCAGGTCCTCGGGCGTGAAGGGGCGCTTGTAGGCGAAGTCGTAGTAGAAGCCGTTCTCGATCACCGGCCCGATGGTGACCTGCGCTTCGGGAAACAGCTCCTTGACGGCATAGGCCAGCAAGTGGGCCGTCGAGTGGCGGATCACTTCCAGGCCATCAGCGTCCTTGGCGGTCACGATGGACAGCGGACTGTCGGCCGTGATCTGGTAGCTGGTGTCCACTACCTTGTCGCCAATCTTGCCGGCCAGGGCGGCCTTGGCCAGGCCTGCACCGATGGAAGCGGCCACCTCGGCCACCGTGACCGGACCAGGGAACTCGCGTTGCGAACCATCCGGAAGCGTGATGTGAATCATGGGAGCTGTCTTTCTCTTCGTGAATCAGAAATCGGGCACGCGCCAGGCCCGGAAACAAAAAAGCGCGGAACCGGTCCGCGCTTTTGGAGGGGGAAGTGCAATCTCGTGCAGGCGCGAACAGCCAGCCTCAGCGGCCGGCGAGAGTGATCTCCGAGGTAGTTCGCGGTGTCATAACCAGATTGCCTTTCTCGCTCTTGTGCATTGAAGTTGCCGTCATTTTACTCCGGCTGCGGTTCCGCCGGCCCCACCGAGCGCGGGGAAAGCGTGGCGGCCGCCAGACAACCGCGCCGCGCCCGGCCATTTTCGACCGAGAATCCCGCCATACGGTTCAAACCGCGAAATGTGCGACAGTCCCGCGCAGAGGCTGCGCCACGGTTCCTTTGGAGAGCAAAGCACCGTCGTCGCTCCGGTGCTTGCGGCCGGGTCCGGCGCAGCCGATTTCTGATCATACTTATGCAACCTGAGATTTCCGTCGTCATCCCGGTGTACTGCGAGGCTGCGGGCATCCGCGTCACGCTGCGCGAAGTTGAAAAATACCTCTCCCAGTGCGCATCGACCTGGGAAATCGTGGTGGTGGATGACGGCTCCAAGGACAGCACCTGGGACGAAATCACCACCCTGTCCGCCGGCATGCCGGGGTTGCGCGGCTTGCGGCTGAGCCGCAACTTCGGCAAGGAGGCCGCCGTGTCCGCTGGGCTGGCCGCCGCCCGCGGGCGGGCCGTCGTCCTGATGGATGGCGACATGCAGCACCCGCCCTCCCTGCTGCCCACCCTCGTCCAGACGTGGCGAACGGGCGAGGCCGACATCGTCGAGGCGGTCAAGTCCAGCCGGGGCAACGAATCCGCGATGTCCGCCGCCCGCGCCAAGCTCTTCTACCTGATCCTGCGCGCCTTCTCGGGCCACGACCTGAACGGCGCCTCCGACTACAAGCTGCTGGACCAGCGGGTGGTCGAGGCCTACCGGACGATGAAGGAACGCAACGTGTTCTTTCGGGGGATGGTCAGCTGGATGGGGTTTCGCACCACGCAGATTCCCTTTCAGGTGGAGCCCCGCATTGCGGGCGATTCGGGGTGGTCCGTTTTCGGCCTGGTCCGGCTCGCGGCCGTGGCCGTGACAAGCTTCAGCACCTTTCCGCTGCACCTGATCACCATCTTCGGCCTGGTCTTTTTCGCCTTCTCGGTGTTGCTGGGTGTCCACACGGTCTACATGAAGCTCTCCGGTGCGGCCATCACCGGCTTCACCACGGTGATCCTGCTGCTGCTGATCATCGGCAGCTCGCTCATGATCGGACTGGGCATCATTGGCGAGTACCTGGCGCGCATCTACGAGGAAGTGAAACAACGTCCGCGGTACATTGTTTCGCAAGAACTGCCGGGCCCCAGGCGATGACGCACGACCCGCACAACGCACCGCATCCGGCCACAGCGGCAGCAACACCGCGGGCTCTGCCCCCCTTGTCCCGGTTGCTGCGCTACGGGGTGGTGGGCGTGCTCGGCGCCGTGGTGCACATGTCCACCCTGTTTCTGCTGGTGGAGATGCATCTGGCCGATCCGGTGGCGGCCACCACCGCGGGGTTCATTCTGGCCCTGCTCATCTCCTACCTCGCCAACCGGTTCTGGACCTTCGGGTTCTCGGGCAGCTACTGGGCTTCGATGATCAAGTACTGCGTCGTGTCGCTGATCGGCCTGGGCCTCAACATCCTCATCATCAAGCTCTTCACCGACGTCCTCGGGTTGTGGTACGGGTGGGGGGCCATGGCGGCGGCGGTGGCCGTGGCGCTGAACAACTTCTTGCTGAACAACGCCTGGACCTTCCACAAGAATTGCGGCGCCTCGCAATAAGCAACCCTGCGCGACCGGCAAGGCACCATGAAAAAAAGAAAGCCACCCGGGCGGGTGGCTTTCTTGCAGGTGACGGAGCCACGCTCAACCCCTCGCTGGAGGGGCCGGGAGATCAGTGGAACTGCTCTTCTTCGGTAGAACCCGTCAGCGCCTTCACGCTGGACGAGCCACCCTGGATCACCGTGGTCACGTCGTCGAAGTAGCCTGCGCCCACTTCCTGCTGGTGCGACACGAAGGTGTAGCCCTTGTCGCGTGCAGCGAATTCAGGCTCTTGCACCATTTCCACATAGTGCTTCATGCCTTCGCCCTGGGCATAGGCGTGGGCGAACTGGAACGTGTTGTACCAGTTGATGTGGATGCCGGCCAGCGTGATGAACTGGTACTTGTAGCCCAGCGCGGACAGCTCTTCCTGGAAGGCTGCGATCTGCTTGTCGTTGAGGTTCTTCTTCCAGTTGAAGGAAGGCGAGCAGTTGTACGACAGCAGCTTGCCGGGATTGGCGGCCAGCACGGCTTGGGCGAATTCACGGGCAAAGCCGATGTCGGGCACGCCGGTTTCGCACCACACCAGGTCGGCATAGGGGGCGTAGGCCACGCCGCGGCTGATGGCTTGCTCCAGGCCGTTCTTCACGCGGTAGAAGCCTTCTTGCGTGCGCTCGCCGGTCAGGAAAGGCTTGTCGTTGGCGTCGTGGTCGGACGTGATCAGGTTGGCAGCCTCGGCGTCGGTGCGGGCCAGCACGATGGTGGGCACGCCCATCACGTCCGCCGCAAAGCGTGCGGCGATCAGCTTCTCGCAGGCTTCTTGCGTGGGCACCAGCACCTTGCCGCCCATGTGGCCGCACTTCTTCACGGCAGCCAGCTGGTCTTCGAAGTGCACGCCGGCAGCGCCCGCGGAGATCATGTTCTTCATCAGCTCGAAGGCGTTGAGCACGCCGCCGAAACCGGCTTCCGCGTCAGCCACGATGGGCAGGAAGTAGTCGATGAACTCCTTGTCGCCGGGATTGACGCCACGGCTCCACTGGATTTCGTCGGCACGCTTGAAGGTGTTGTTGATGCGGCGGACCATGGTGGGCACCGAGTCGTACGCGTACAGCGACTGGTCGGGGTACATGGTTTCGCTGGTGTTGCCGTCGGCGGCCACTTGCCAGCCCGACAGGTACACGGCTTCGAGGCCGGCCTTGGCCTGCTGCATGGCCTGGCCAGCGGAGATGGCGCCAAACGCGTTCACGTAGCCCTTCTTGGCGCCGCCATTGATCTTGTCCCACAGCTTTTCAGCGCCGCGCTTGGCCAGCGTGTACTCGGGCTGCAGGCTGCCGCGCAGACGCACCACGTCGGCGGCGGAGTAACCGCGCTTCACACCCTTCCAGCGGGGGTTTTGCGCCCAGTCTTTTTCCAGGGCGGCAATTTGCTGTTCACGGCTCAGTTGTTCGTTGAGGGATTGGGGCATGAGATCACTCCAGAGGGTTGGTTGAAAACACCGGGCTGCAGATGCCGCCCTTGGAGACAACTGTAAGTCTTCTATAAGACCTGCGCAAGCTCTTATGTCTTATACAAGAGATAAATTTTTCTCTTACACATCAATAGCTTAGCAACACACTCCCTCAATGTGAAAAAGAATTTCTCATATTGAGAAAAAATTTCGCAGCGCAGCAATCGTTGCAATTCACATCATGAAAAGCAACTCTCATCACACAAAAAACGCACCCGTCATCGCAGCGACGGCTGCGGCGCCACCGCCTGCATCCAGTCCCCGCCAGGCACGCGCAGTGCAGGCTGGGCGTAGCGGGGGTTGATTTCGTACACCAGGCACTGCAGCACCCGGGTGTCCACCGCGACGTCGATCTCGCGCTTGATGTACTCGTCCGTGGGGTGGGAGCCGAGGTCCTCGATTTCGTCCAGCAGAGGCTCCAGGGCCGGGTCGATGGCGTAGACCTCCCCTTGCACCCATTCGCTGCCGCCCAGCGTCATGCCGGGATAGGCCCCCAGGTGGTAGAGCACGCCGGCCACGCGCGCCGCCCCCACGAAGCGGGGAGCGGGGCGCAACCGCGTGATGTCGTTGATGCCGCCGCGGCGCAGCGTGCCGTAGACAAAAACATGGCGGAGGGCCGGCGCTGCCGGCGTTGGTTCGGGCATGGCAGAGGGCTCCGGGCCAGGAAAAACGAAAGCGGGTGGCGGGGCCAGGCCCCGGGCGATCTACTTGGACAACGGCTGCGCGCCCACCACGATGCCGTCGGCGTCGGCGTACAGCCAGTCGCCCGGCCGCACCCAGACCCCTTGCATCTGCACCGGCACGTCTCGCTGGCCTTCCCCCCGGCGCTCCGTGGGCAGCGGCATCAGCGCCAGCGCCCGGATGCCGACCGCCGCAGCATTCAGTTCGGCCACGTCGCGCACGCAGCCGTTGACCACCAGCCCGGCCCAGCCGTTGCGGGCCGCCGCCGCAGCCAGGTTGCCGCCCACGAGTGCCCGGCGCAACGATGCACCGCCGTCGACCACCAGCACGCGCCCCTCGCCCGACGATTCGACGGCCGCCTTGACCTGGGTGTTGTCCTCGTGGCACTTGACGGTGCTGACCGGTCCGGCAAACGCCGCCACCGCGCCATAGCTCTGGAACACGGGCGGGAGCACGCGGAAGGCGCCGCTCAGGTCGCCCTTGTGCGCGTCACAGAAATCACAGGTGCTGAACGTCGGAACGGGGGGAACGGCAGACATGCTGAAGCCTTTCAAAAAAACGAAACGTGGGCAGTCGGTCCGCCAGCGCCACAACGGCACGGCGGGGGTTCGCCTTGCATTGTCGTACAGCGAAAACACCCTGCCGCAAGCGCCCCGAAACCTCTGAATTGTCAACAACGGCGCGCTTTGCGGGCCGCTTTGGGCCGGAACGCGGCGCCACGGCTACAAATCGAGGCAAAAAAAGCCCCGCTTCCCTTGGAAACGTGTTTTTTTCCCAGTAGCATCGGCCTGCCAGTGGGAAAGCGTCGTCTTCGCTGGTGAAAATCTACTTCCAAGGAAAACCCAACATGGCAACTGCAAAAAAAGCTCCGGCAAAAACAGCCCCCGCAGCCAAGAAGGCTGCTGCCCCCGCCAAGAAGCGCACCCCCAATGCCGCCTTCATGAAGGCGCTCACGCCCAGCCCCGCGCTGGCTGCCGTGGTGGGCTCGGCGCCTCTGCCGCGCACGGAGATCATCAGCAAGCTGTGGACCTACATCAAGGCCAACAACCTGCAGGACGCCACCAACAAGCGCAACATCAACGCCGACGCCAAGCTGAAGGAACTGTTTGGCAAGCCCCAGGTGTCGATGTTTGAACTGGCCGGCCTGATCGGCAAGCACGTCAAGTAAGCGCTGCTGCGCAAACTCCCCCAAAAGCCGGCTTTGCCGGCTTTTTTCATGGCGGCGGCCCGGCGTGTGGCAAATTGACATCAATGCAAATGAGAATGACCCGCATTTGATGTAACATAAAGCTGCAAGTCGAAGCACAGCCATGTTCATCTAGCCACTGCCTCTCGTCTGCGCCCGGCGCTTTCACGCGCCCACAGCACATTTCCCTTTGACGGAGGCCAATCTTGGCGAAAAACCGCGCTCAGCGCCGCAGCACTTTGCTGCGCACCCCACAAAACACTACCGCCTCTGCATTTGCTCCCCGTAGCGGCATGGCATCGGACAAGGCCCTGCTTCCGCTGGGCGCGTTGATGCTGGCCGCCTCTGTGGGCAGCATGGCGCAGACCGCGCCGGCCGAAACCACCCTGTCGACCGTGACGGTCAAGGAGCAGGCGGAGGTCCAGGGCAAGGACACACTGCTCATCAAGCAGACCACCGTCGGCAAGGGCAAGCAGGACATCAAGGACATTCCGCAATCGGTGACGGTGTTCACCGAGAAGCTGATGAACGACCGCAACCAGGACGACTTCCGCGAGGTGCTGCGCACCACGGCCGGCGTCACGTTCCTGTCGGGCGAAACCGGCGAAGAGGACGTGCGCCTGCGCGGCTTCTCGCTGGGCCAGGCGGGCGATATCTACGTGGACGGCATGAAGGACGCTCCGCTGATCGAGCGCGACACCTTCAACAACGACCGCATCGAAGTGCTCAAGGGCTCGGCCTCCATGCTGTTTGGCAAGGGCTCCACCGGCGGCGTGGTCAACCAGGTCAACAAGGCGCCCCTGCTCATCGACCAGCACGAGGTCTCGTACACGCTGGGCACGGGCCAGTACCACCGCCTGACGGGCGACTTCAACTTCAAGACCGGCGAAAACGCCGCGTTCCGCCTGAACGCGATGGTGCAGGAGTTCGACAACTATGGCGCCAAGCAGGACAAGCGCGGCATTGCGCCCACGTTCGCCTGGGGCATCGGCACGCGGGACGAGTTCTCGATCGGGCTGTACTACCTCGAATCCAAGGGCCGCCCGCTCTACAACCACCCCTGGCGCCTGGTGGACGGCAAGATCAACACGCCGCTGGACGCACGCAACTACTACGGCCTGGCCAGCGACCACAACAACACCTCGTCGCAGTACGTCACGCTGGGCCACATCCACCGCTTTGACGACAGTGGCGAGCTGAACACGCGCCTGCGCTACGGCCGGTACGAGCGCGATCTGCTGGCCAGCACCATCGGCTTTCAGAACAGCAACATCACACTGGGCCAGATCAACGACAGCACCGTGCTGACCCGTGGGTCCAAGGGCCGCAAGGGCGAGAGCGATGTGCTGCAGGTGCAAAGCGACTACAGCAACACCTTCAACTGGGGAGGCCGCAAGAACGCGGTGCTGGCCGGCGTGGACTATTACGACGACGACGCCAAGCGCAACCAGAACTATTCCAACCCCACGCCCCGCCCCACCACCACGGTGGGCACGCCCAACGATGGCGCATGGGTGGCGGACGGCCGCGCGCCCGTGGCATGGAACACGTTCACCTCGCGCAACCTGGGCCTGTACTTCCAGGACACGGTCTCGCTGAACGACACCCTGAAGTTCGTGGGCGGCCTGCGCTATGACAACTTCAAGGCGTCGTACCGCAACCCCGATGGCAGTGTCGCCGGCGACCGCTCCGACAGCCTGTTCAGCCCCCGCCTGGGCCTGCTGTTCCAGCCGGACGAGCTGTCGTCGTACTACGTGTCGTATGGCACCTCGTACAACACGTCGGGCGACACCTACCAGTACGGCATCAACCTTAACAACGGCACGACACGCGCGGCCAACACGCCCGCCGAGAAGAGCCGCAACATCGAGATCGGCAGCAAGTTCGAGCTGTTTGAGCGCCGCGCGCTGCTGGGCGTGGCCGCCTTCTACAGCGAGAAGTACAACGAGCGCAATACCGACCCCGACTCTGCCGCGGCGCAGGAGCTGCTGTCGGGCAAGCGCCACGCCACGGGCATGGAGTTCAACCTGGCGGGCCGCCTGACGCCGAAGTGGGAGCTGTTCTTCAACCACACCTGGATTCCCTCGGCCAAGATCGACCGCAGCAACGTGGCGCTGGCGGCCAACGGCGGCGGCGCGCAGGTGCAGGGCGACCGCCCAGGCCTCACGCCCAAGCACAGCGGCAGCGTGTGGAGCACGTATGCCGTGACCTCCAAGCTGCGCGTGGGCGCCGGCATCACCTACCGCGCCAAGCAGAACCCCGAGGGCTCCCGTGCGGTGTATGCCAGCGGCTTTGCCGTGATGGACGCCATGGCGGAATACGCGTTTGACGACAAGACCTCGCTCAAGCTCAACGTCAGCAACCTGTTCGACCGCACCTATGCGGACGGCCTGTACCGCGGCTTCTACACGCCGGGCGCGCCGCGCGCCGTGCAGCTGACGCTGAAGACCCGCTTCTGACCCCAGGGCGAAGCACAACCCGCGCGCGCCGCAGTGGACATCCCGGCGCGCGCGGGTTCATCATCGAGCACCATGTTCCTGCACATCAAAGACGTTCTCAGCGCAGACGAAGTGGCCTTCTTTCGCCAGCACCTGGGGCCTGAGGCCCCGTGGGTGGAAGGCGCGCGCAGTGCGGGCGAGCAAGCCGTGCACCAGAAGAACAATCTGCAGCTGGCCCAAGGCAGCGATGTCTCCGCGCAGCTGCAGGGTTTGGTCAAGGCCGCGCTGCACCGCAATGCGCTGTTCTTCTCGGCGGCCCTGCCGCGGCGCATCTTCAACCCGCTGTTCAACAACTACGGCGGCGAGGCCAATTTCTATGGCAACCATGTGGACAGCGCCGTCATGCACTCCCGCGCCGACAAGTGCTGGGTGCGCAGCGACCTGTCGTGCACGCTGTTTCTCACGCCGCCGGACGAATACGAGGGCGGCGAACTCGTGGCCAGCGAGGCCTGGGGCGAAAAGCGCATCAAGCTGCCGGCCGGCGACCTGATCCTGTACCCCAGCAGCACCGTGCACCAGGTGTCCCCGGTCACGCGGGGCCGCCGCGTGTGCAGCTTCTTCTGGGTGGAGAGCATGGTCCGCGGGCTGGAGCAGCGGCAGTTGCTGTTCGACATGGACATGGCGCTGCTGCGGCTGCGCCAAAGCGTGGGCGAGAAGGATCCTTCGGTGATCGCGCTCTCCGGCACGTACCACAACCTGCTGCGCATGTGGGCCGATGTATGAGGCACCGCCACCCGCAAAGACGAAGGCCGAACAGCCCCCCATCGTCCGGCACCGTGCGGCGGGGCGCCCGCGCCGGCGGCGCCGCACTGCAATTGCTCCTTTATTGATAGCTGCTCACGCTTATGCATCAAGCGCCAGCAGCTATTTTCTTTGATATGACCACTCTTCCCGTCCAGCAGCCGCTTGCAGCCGACATCGTGAGCCTGCCCGACCATGAGCAGCACGCCCGCCAAAGGCTGGACGACAACGCCTGGTCGTACTTCAGCGGCGGCGCGGCCGATGAGATCACCCTGCGCAGCAACCGCAGCGCGTGGGAAGCCCTGCCACTGTGGCCGCGGGTGCTGCGCCCGCTGGCCGGCGGGCACACGCGGGTCCCGCTGCTGGGCCGCACGCTGGCGCATCCCATCCTGCTGGCGCCCATTGCCTTTCAGCGCCTGGCCCACCCGGACGGCGAACTGGCCCTGGTCTACGCCGCGGCCGCGCTGGGCGCGGGCGTGGTGCTCAGCACCCAGGCCAGCGTGTCGCTGGAGGCCGTGGCCAGCGCCGTGCACCCGGACCCGGGCCGCGGGCCCCTGTGGTTCCAGCTGTACCTGCAGCCGGACCGCGGCTTCACCCGGGCGCTGGTGCAGCGCGCCGAGGCCGCCGGGTACGAGGCCCTGGTGCTGACGGTGGACGCCCCCACCAGCGGTGCGCGGGACCGCGAACGGCGCGCAGGCTTTCGGCTGCCGCCTGGCATCGGCCCCGTGAACCTGGCCGGCATGCAGCCGCCCGCAGCGCCCCGCCTCGCCGCCGGGCAGAGCGCCTTGTTCGACGGGCTGCTGCACCACGCTCCCACTTGGGACGACATCGCCTGGCTCCGGTCGGTGACACGCCTGCCCGTGCTGCTCAAGGGCGTGCTGCACCCGGCTGATGCGCGGCAGGCCGTGGATGCGGGCGCGGCGGGGCTGATCGTGTCCAACCACGGCGGGCGCACGCTCGATACGGCCCCCGCCACCGCCACGGCCCTGCCCCGCGTCGTGCAGGCCGTGGGCGGGGCGGTGCCGGTGCTGGTGGACGGCGGCATCCGGCGCGGCACCGATGTGCTCAAGGCCATGGCCTTGGGGGCGTCGGCCGTGCTGGTGGGGCGCCCGGCCGTCTGGGGCCTGGCCAACGCAGGGGCGGCCGGCGTGGCCCACGTGCTGCGCCTGCTGCGCGACGAGCTGGAGATCGCCATGGCCCTCACCGGCTGCGCCACGCTGGCCGACGCGTCCCCCGCCTTGATCGCACCCGACTAAGGTGCCATGGCAGGTGCCGACCGTTGCCCCTGCAGGCACCGTTGATTTATTGCAAATGCGATGGATTCGCATTTATAATTTCAACATCCCAATCAACGCCAGCCACACTGTCTGCCCTGCCGCCATGATCGTTTGTGTTTGCCGCCGGATTTCCGACCGGGAGATCGCCCGCCACGCCCGTGCCGGGATGAGCTTTGACGAAATCCAGTTCGAACTGGGTGTGGCCACGCAGTGCGGGTGCTGCGAAGGCTGCGCCCGGGACGTGGTGGCCCAGTGCAGCCCTTCGGCCCCTGTGGCCGCCCTGCACAACGATGCAGCGCCCCAGGCCATCCAGCTTGCCAGCTCCATTCTGGAAAGCAAGTCATGGAACTCCTCTCTACACTCGCAGGCAGCCTGATCCTTGTCGCAGGCTCGGCCTGGTGGATCTTTCGCAAATAATCAGTGAGGGTCTTTTAGGGCGCTAGCGCTTGCTGGACAAGCGCTGGCCGCTATCATTTTTATGTCTCACGCAGATCGTTTTGCCGCCCCCGGCGGTCTCAGCCGCAACACCGTGATCGTCGGTTCGGTCGTGGCGTTGCATGTGGTGGGCCTGTGGGCCCTGCAGTCGGGGCTGGTGCGCAAGGCGGCCGAGGTCATCGTGCCCGCCGAGCTGCTGTCCGAATTCATCGCGCCCCCCGCGCCGCCCAAGGTCACGCCACCACCGCCCGCGCCGCCGCCGCCCCCGCGCCCGGCTCCCAAGGCCGCGCCGCGCCCCGCGCCCATGCCCGTGGCCATTGCGGACCCCACGCCCGCGCCCAACGCCCCCACCGGCATCACCACGCCGCAGCCGCCCGCGCCACCCATCGAGGGCCCGGTGGCGCCACCCGCGCCAGCCCCGGCGCCTCCGGCGCCGCCCGCGCCGCCGAAGATCGAGCTGCCGTCCAGCGACGCCGCCTACCTGAACAACCCCAAGCCCAGCTACCCCGCCATCAGCAAACGCATGGGCGAGCAAGGCAAGGTGGTGCTGCGCGTGCTCATCGGCACCGACGGCCTGCCGCAGAAGGTGGAGATCAGCAAGTCCAGCGGCTTCGACCGGCTGGACCGGCAGGCGCAGGAGGCCGTCATGCGCTGGCGCTTCGTGCCGGGCAAACGCAATGGCGTGCCAGAGACCATGTGGAACCTGGTGCCCATCAACTTCGTTCTCGAATAATCACATTACCGCTTAGGGAGTAGTTCTCATGGAATCGCATTTCGGCATTGCCAACGTCTGGACCCAGGGGGACTTCGTCACCCGCGCCGTGGCCATCATCCTGCTGGGCATGTCGCTGGCCTCGTGGATCGTCATCCTCATCAAGGCGCTGGACATCATCAAGTTCAAGAAATACGCCCGCAACGCCCGGGACTTCTGGCACAGCGAGGACTTCGCCGCCGGCCTGACCAAGCTGGGCGGCGATCCGGCCAACCCCTTCCGCCACCTGGCCCTGGAAGGCCGCGAGGCGACGGCGCACCACCGCAACACCAAGGCCCACCTGCACGACAGTCTGGACGTGAGCGACTGGGTAACCCGCTGCCTGCGCAACTGCATCGACGAGTTCACGGCCCGTCTGCAATCGGGCCTGGCCATCCTGGCCTCGGTGGGCTCCACCGCGCCCTTCATCGGCCTGTTCGGCACCGTGTGGGGCATCTACCACGCGCTGGTGGCCATCGGCACCTCGGGCCAATCCACCATCGACAAGGTGGCCGGCCCTATCGGCGAGGCACTGATCATGACCGCGCTGGGCCTGGCCGTGGCCATCCCTGCCGTGCTGGGCTACAACGCGCTGGTGCGCGGCAACAAGTCCATCCTGGGCAGCCTCAACAGCTTTGCCCACGACCTGCACGCCTACTTCGTGACCGGCGCCCGCGTGAGCGCTGGCGGCGACCTGGGCAGCAAGGTGCTGCCCATGAAGAAAGGCAACTGAGCCATGGCCTTCGGAACCCAAGACGACGCCGATGACGTGATGAACGAGATCAACATGACGCCCCTGGTGGACGTCATGCTGGTGCTGCTCATCATCTTCATCATCACCGTGCCCGTGATGAAACATGCGGTGAACGTGGACCTGCCCCGCGCCACGAACCAGCCCGAGAACGTCAAGCCCGAAACCGTGCGCCTGTCCGTGTCGGCCGATGGCAAGTACTACTGGAACGAGTCGCAGGTGTCGGAAGAAGAACTCTTCCCGCGCCTGCAGGCCGAGGCCGCCAAGGAGCCCCAGCCCGACCTGCACATCCGTGGCGACAAGAACGTGCGCTACGAGTTCGTCGCCCAGGCCATGGCCGCGGCCCAGCGCGCCGGCGTGCGCAAGATCGGCTTTGTGACCGACCCCCAGTCCTGAGGACCGTTCTGAGGCGCGGGGGCCCGGCCCCCTGCCCAGAAGCTGTTCATCATCTTTTCGGGGTCGCACAAGGCCGCTGTGCGGCCCAGCCACCGCCCACCCTTGCCACAAAAAGATACCGTTTTCTCGCTTGACTTGTAATTGCGAATCGTTATCATTAACAAAACGCACTGCAATGCCACAGGACCTCTCCATGCAAGCTTCCACGCCCGCCGCCTCGCTCCTGCGTACCCGCACCGCCGACTCCGCACGCACCCCCGCCGCGGAGGGTGACGGAGCCCCCACCGGGGCCGGTGTGCCCGGCGTTGCCGCAGTCGACAGCAGCGCGCTGCTGCAGGGCCAGAAGGCCGTCGCCATCAGCCACAACGGGTCGGTGTACCGCCTGCAAGCGACGAAGCTGGGCAAGCTGATCCTGACCAAATGAGTTTCATCGTGGGGCGACTCCCGGGCTTGCAATAAGTCCGCCAGGGTCGTTTTTGCCAGCCAACGGGTTTACCCGCGTAGCCAGGCCTTTTTTCCCGCCCTGCCCCGCCCCACCGCACGATCCTGTCCTTGGGACGCCCATGAAAAAACCGGCGCTGCGCCGGTTTTTTCATGGGCGCTTGCCGAGACTGATAGGGGGCCCAATCGACCGCCCAGTCTGCGCAAGCAGCTCTTCAAAAGATAGCAGACAAGGCGCCCGCGGGCGCCTCGCCCCAGGCGTCACAGCCCCAGCGCAGCGATGCCGGCCCGCGCGATCTGCGCGTCTTCGGTGGACTTGACCCCGCTCACCCCCACGGCGCCCAGGCACTGGCCGTCCTTGAGGACGGGCACGCCGCCCTCCAGCAGCCCGTCGATGCCGGGGGCGCTCAGGAACGAGGTGCGGCCGCCATTGACCACGTCCTCGTACACCTTGCTTTCGCGCCGGCCCAGGGCGGCCGTGCGGGCCTTGGCGGGGGCGATGTGCGACGACACGGCGGCAGCACCGTCCAGCCGCTGCAGCCACAGCAGGTGGCCGCCATCGTCCACGATGGCGATGGTCACCGCCCAGCCGTTCTTGAGCGCCTCGGCCTCGGCCGCGGCAGCGATGGTCTTGACGTCGGCCAGTTCAAGTTCGTGTTTGGTTTTCATGGAAGAGTTTTGCTTTGCAAGAATTGAAAGAGAAGAACAGCGGGAACAATGGCGCGAGCAGAGGATCCCACGGCATTCCACGCGGCAGGGAGCAAGCATAGCGGCGCCGCGCACGGCACTGCCGCCATTCAGGGTGAAAGTACCCACACCAAAAAGTAGGTGACCGGCGCGGCGACGGCGGCCCGCAAAAACGCAAGGTCCTAGAATTTGCAAGTGTCTGCGCTGTGCAGGCCAACAAGGAGAGACACAAGATGATGAACGACCAAGTCACCACCCTGGGCCACTCTGCGGGCTACGGCATCTCGCAGGAAGAGCGCCACAAGGTGCTTCGCAATACGTACTGGCTGCTCGCCCTGAGCATGATCCCCACCGTGCTCGGCGCGTGGGTGGGCGTGGCCACCGGCATCACGCAGTCGCTGCGCGGCGGTGTGGGGCTGATGGTGTTTCTGGGCGGCGCGTTCGCCTTCATGTTCGCCATTGAAAAGACCAAGCGCTCGGCCGCCGGCATTCCGGTGCTGCTGGCCTTCACGTTCTTCATGGGGCTGATGCTGTCGCGCCTGATCGGCATGGTGCTGGGCTTCAAGAACGGCACCGACCTCATCATGACGGCCTTTGCAGGCACCGCCGGCGTGTTCGTCGTGATGGCGAGCCTGGCCAGCGTGATCAAGCGCGACCTGTCGGGCATGGGCAAATGGCTCATGGTGGGCGCGCTGGTGCTGATGGTGGGCGCCATCATCAACGTGTTCGTGGGCTCGTCGGCCGGCATGATGGCCATCTCGGTCGCCGCCATCGGCATCTTCAGCGCCTACATGCTGTACGACCTCAAGCAGATCCTGGACGGCGGCGAGACCAACTACATCAGCGCCACGCTGGCGTTGTACCTGGACCTGTTCAACGTGTTCCAGAGCCTGCTGGCGCTGCTGGGCATCATGGGCGGAGAAAGGGAGTAAGCCCCCCTGGGCGGCTTTCGCCGCATCTGAATCCAAGGCTCCTTCGGGAGCCTTTTTTGTTTTTTGTGGAGCCGGCGGAGGCTTCAAGCCTCAATCGCAGCGAAGTCCTGCCGATAATGCAAGCACATGGTTCGCAAATCCACCTTCTTCGCCCTGCGGCTGCTGGCCCTGTCCAGCATCCTGCTGCTGACTGCCTGCGACAAGATCCCCGGCCTGGGCCCGGATCCGCGCATCGCCCAGCGGGAAGAGGAAGCCAAGGCCATCGGCGGCGCATGCCGCCACGCCCTGCGCGGCCTGGAGGACTGCTACACGCTGAACCCCAAGGCCCCCAAGGCGGCGGTGTTCGCCGGGTGGAAGGACATGGACGCGTACATGCGCGAGAACAAGATCGAGGGCACGCCCTCGGTGCTCGGCAAGGTGGAAAGCAAGCCCGAGCGCACTGAACGCTCCAGCGACATCGAAACCGAACCCCGCGACCCGGCCGCCAGCCGCAGCCGCAGCTGAACGCCTGCGGGCAACCCTGCCGGGGCTGCCTTTCGGAGGGATTTACCCGGCCACCTCGGGCGCGGCGTCATCCACCTTGACCGATGGCGCGTGCCCGTCCCACTCGAACACGGCCATGCTCTCCACATGCGCCGTGTGCGGGAACATGTTGACCATGCCGGCCGCCGTGCAGCGGTAACCGCCCTGGTGCACCAGCAGGCCGGCATCGCGCGCCAGCGTGGCGGGGTTGCAGCTGACGTAGACGATGCGCCGGGGCGGCGTCCAGCCCTCTGCCTGCGGCGGCAGGGGTGCCGCGCCCTCCACGCCATGGCGGGCGCGGTGGATATCGGCCAGGGCCTTCACCAGCGCAAACGCGCCCTCGCGCGGCGGGTCCACCAGCCATTTGTCGGCCGTGCCGTCGGCCACCAGCATTTCCGGCGTCATCTCGAAAAGATTGCGCGCTACAAATTTTGTAGCTGCCAGCGCTTGATGGACGGGCGCCAGGCCCTGATTCAGCACATAGTTTTCGCGCGACCGGGCCACCAGCGCCTCGCTGCCCTCGATGCCCAGCACCTCGCGCGCGCGGGTGGCCAGCGGCAGCGTGAAGTTGCCCAGGCCGCAAAACCAGTCAATCACGCGCTCGTGCTTGCCCACGTCCAGCAGCCGCAGCGCGCGGCTGACCAGCACGCGGTTGATGTGCGGGTTCACCTGCGTGAAATCCGTGGGCTTGAACGGCATGGTGATGCCGAAGTCCGGCAGGCCGTACGACAGGGTCTCGCCGCCCGCGTCCAGCAGGTGCACCGTGTCCGGCCCCTTGGGCTGCAGCCACCATTGCACGGCGTGCTGGGCGCCAAAGGCACGCAGCCGCTCGGTGTCCGCGGCGCTCAACGGCTCCAGGTGGCGCAGCACCAGCGCCGTCACGGTGTCGCCGCAGGCCAGCTCGATCTGCGGGCAGGTGTCGCGCGCATCCAGGCTGGCGATCAGGCCACGCAGGGGCATCAGCAGGGCGTCCACATGCGGCGGCAGGATCTTGCAGGTCTGCATGTCGGCGATGTAGCGGCTCTTGCGCTCGTGAAAGCCCACCAGCACCGTGCCCTTCTTGATCACATGGCGCACGGCCAGGCGGGCGCGGTAGCGGTAGCCCCAGGTGGGGCCCTGGATGGGGCGCAGCAGCATCTCGGCCTGGACCTTGCCCAGGTGCCACAGGTTGTCCTCCAGCACGCGCTGCTTCACGGCCACCTGGGCGGCCGCGTCCAGGTGCTGCATCTTGCAGCCGCCGCAAGCGCCCGCGTGCAGGCCGAAGTGCGGGCAGCCGGGGCGCACGCGCTGCGGCGATTCGCGGTGGATGGCCAGCAGGCTGGCCTGCTCCCAGTTGTTCTTCTTGCGGTGGGTGTTGGCGCTGACCAGCTCAAACGGCAGGGCACCGTCGATGAACACCACCTTGCCGTCCGGCCTGCGGGCCACGCCCTGGGCGTCCAGGTCCATGGACTGCACCTGCAGCCAGCCCTCGGGCAGATCCGGCGTGTCTTGCGTGGAAGGTTCCAACGCGGGGGATAGTTCTTTCGGTTCGCTCATCCCCCGATTGTCTCAGGCCCCGGGGCGGCCGCCGGCCAGCGGGGCCTTGCCTGGGGCGGTCAGCCGCGGTCGCCCCGCGGTGCGCGCACGAAGCCTTCGCCCGCCGCTGCCGGGGCGCCGGTGGCCGCCTGGCTCCAGCCCACGGGCAGGTTGTGGATGGGCGACTCGCAGCCGCCGCTGTCGGGCGTGAACACCAGCGTGGCGCCGGGCGCCACCGCCGGCACTGTTTCATGCAACTGGCGCGAGAGGTCCACCGGCGGGTGCGCATCGCGGTAGAGGATGTCCTTGTCGGCCCCGTAAACCACATAGCACGCAGCCAGCGCCGAAGGGCTCAGCACGGCAGACAACACAGCCGCAGCGGCGGCGCAGACAAGGCGGTTCATGGTCTTCTCCTCAATCAGCCAATGGGATGGACGGGCATTATGCGGAGTTTGCACGCCCCCGCCAACGCAGGGCGCGCCACCTGCCCGCAGCGCCGCGCTCAGCGCAGATGCAGGTGGTTGCTGTGCTTGACCTCTTCCATCACCGCGTAGGTGCGCGTCTCGCGCACGCCGGGCAGCTGCCACAGCACGTTGCCGGCGAACACGCGGTAGGCATTCATGTCGGCCGAGCGGGTCTTGAGCAGGTAGTCGAACCCGCCGGCCACCATGTGGCATTCCATGATCTCGGGGTGCACCTGCACGGCGGCCTTGAACTGGTCGAACACATTGGGTGTGGTGCGGTCCAGCAGCACCTCCACGAACACCAGCATGCCCGCGCCCAGCTTGAGCGGGTTCAGCCGCGCCTCGTAGCCGAGGATGTAGCCATCCCGCGTGAGGCGCTGCACCCGCGCCAGCACGGCCGTGGGCGACAGGGCCACCGCCTCGGCCAGCTTCAGGTTGGCGATGCGGCCGTCTTCCTGCAGGATTGACAGGATCTTGCGGTCAATACGGTCCAGATCATTTTCCATGAGGCCATATGGTAGTGAATCATTCTTGCAAAAAGCCAATCTTCCGACATTTATTCACCACAAACACCCCGATCATCGCCAGCAGCCCTGTTCAACAACGCTTTGCTTTCCGAGACGCCCGCCATGACGCAGCCTGCCCCGTCCCTGCCCGCCACCACGCCGTTTGCCGGGTTTGCGCCCCGCACGCCGCTCTCCAACCCGCTGCGCGCGGCCCTCACCGCCGCCTACCGCCGCCCCGAGCCCGAGGCCCTGGCACCGCTGCTGGCCCAGGCCCGCCTGCCGGCAGACCAGGCGGCGCAGGCCCAGCAACTGGCGCTGCGCATTGCCCGGGCGCTGCGCGAGCGCAAGGCCAGCGCGGGCCGCGCAGGCCTGGTGCAAGGGCTGCTGCAGGAGTTCTCGCTGTCGTCGCAAGAAGGCGTGGCGCTGATGTGCCTGGCCGAGGCGCTGCTGCGCATCCCCGACAAGGCCACGCGCGACGCGCTGATCCGCGACAAGATCAGCCGCGGCCAGTGGGACGCACACCTGGGCAAAAGTCCGTCCCTGTTTGTGAACGCCGCCACCTGGGGCCTGCTGCTGACCGGCAAGCTGGTCGCCACGCACAGCGAGGGCAGCCTGGGCGCATCGCTCAGCCGCCTGATCGGCAAAGGCGGCGAGCCGCTGATCCGCAAGGGCGTGGACATGGCCATGCGCATGATGGGCGAACAGTTCGTGACCGGCGAAACGATTGACGAGGCCCTGCGCAACGCCCGCACGATGGAGGCCGAAGGCTTTCGCTACTCCTACGACATGCTGGGCGAGGCGGCGCTGACCAGCGCGGATGCCGAGCGCTACTACCAGTCGTACGAGCAGGCCATCCACGCCATCGGCAAGGCCTCCAACGGCCGCGGCATCTATGACGGCCCGGGCATCTCCATCAAGCTCTCGGCCCTGCACCCGCGCTACAGCCGCGCGCAGTTTGGCCGCGTGATGGACGAGCTGTACCCGCGCGTGCTGCGCCTGACCCTGCTGGCCCGGCAATACGACATCGGCCTGAACATCGATGCCGAGGAAGCCGACCGGCTGGAGCTGTCGCTGGACCTGCTGGAGCGCCTGTGCCACGAGCCCGCGCTGGCGGGCTGGAATGGCATGGGCTTCGTCCTCCAGGCCTACCAGAAGCGCTGCCCCTTCGCCATCGACTCTGTGGTGGACTTGGCCCGCCGCACCCAGCACCGCCTGATGGTGCGGCTGGTCAAGGGCGCGTACTGGGACAGCGAGATCAAGCGCGCGCAGGTCGACGGCCTGGCGGACTACCCCGTCTACACCCGCAAGGTGCACACCGACATCTCCTACATCGCCTGCGCTCGCAAGCTGCTGGCCGCACCCGAGGCCGTGTACCCCCAGTTCGCCACCCACAACGCCGAGACGCTGGCCACCATCTACCAGCTGGCGGGCAGCAACTACTACGCCGGGCAGTACGAGTTCCAGTGCCTGCACGGCATGGGCGAGCCGCTGTACGAGCAGGTGGTGGGCGCCGTCGCTGCCGGCAAGCTCGGGCGGCCGTGCCGCATCTACGCCCCCGTGGGCACGCACGAGACGCTGCTGGCCTACCTGGTGCGCCGCCTGCTGGAGAACGGCGCCAACACCTCGTTCGTGAACCGCATTGCCGACGAGACCCTTGCCCTGGAAGATCTGGTGAAAAGCCCCGTGCAGGTGGTGGACGAACAGGCCGCCGCCGAGGGCGCAGCCGGCCTGCCCCACCCGCGCATTCCGCTGCCCGGCGCGCTCTACGGCGCGCACCGCGCCAACTCGCGCGGGCTGGACCTGTCCAACGAAAACACGCTGACCGAACTGGCCGATACGCTGCAAGCCACGGCCGAGCACCCCTGGCACGCCGCGCCGCTGCTGGCCACGGAAGCGCCCACAGGCCCCACCCAGCCCGTGCGCAACCCGGCCGACCACGCCGACGTGGTGGGCCAGGTGCAGGAGGCCACGGCCAACGACGTGGACCAGGCCCTGGCCCACGCCCAAGCCATGGCCGCCCCCTGGGCCGCCACGCCGCCCGCAGAGCGCGCCGCCGCCCTGCAACGCACGGCCGACCTGCTGGAAGAACGCATGCAGCCCCTCATGGGCCTGCTGATGCGCGAAGCGGGCAAGAGCGCCAGCAACGCCGTGGCCGAGGTGCGCGAGGCCGTGGACTTTCTGCGCTACTACGCCGCGCAGGTACGCGGCACGTTTGACAACGCCACGCACGTCCCCCTGGGCCCCGTGGCCTGCATCAGCCCGTGGAACTTCCCGCTCGCCATCTTCATGGGCCAGGTCGCCGCCGCACTGGCTGCCGGCAACCCGGTGCTGGCCAAGCCCGCCGAGCAAACACCGCTGATTGCCGCCGAAGCCGTGCGCCTGCTGTGGCAGGCGGGGGTGCCGCGTGCGGCCGTGCAACTGCTGCCCGGCACGGGCGAAACCGTGGGTGCGCGCCTGGTGGGCGATGCGCGCGTGATGGGCGTGATGTTCACCGGATCCACCGAGGTGGCGCGCATCCTGCAGCGCACGGTGGCCGGGCGGCTGGATGCCGCAGGCCGCCCCATCCCGCTGATTGCGGAAACGGGCGGGCAGAACGCGATGATCGTGGACTCGTCCGCCCTCGTCGAGCAGGTGGTGGGCGATGCCGTCGCGTCCGCCTTTGACAGCGCCGGCCAGCGCTGCTCCGCCCTGCGCGTGCTGTGCGTGCAGGAAGAAGCTGCCGACCGCGTGGTGGAGATGCTGCAGGGCGCCATGGGCGAGCTGCGCGTGGGCAACCCCGCCGAGCTGCGCGTGGACGTGGGCCCGGTGATCGACGCCGAAGCCCGGGCCGGCATCACCCAGCACATCGAAAAATTCAAGGCCCAAGGCCACCGCGTGTTCCAGCACCCGAGCCACGTTTCGGCCGCCGCAGCACAAGGCACGTTTGTGCCGCCTACGCTGATCGCGCTGAACCACATCGGCGAGCTGCAGCGCGAAGTCTTCGGCCCCGTGCTGCACCTGGTGCGCTACGCGCGCAACGACCTGGACCAGCTGCTCGACCAGATCAACGCCACCGGCTACGGCCTGACCCAAGGCGTGCACACCCGCATCGACGAAACCATTGCCCGCGTGGTGGACCGCGCCCACGCCGGCAACGTGTACGTGAACCGCAACATGGTGGGCGCCGTGGTGGGCGTGCAGCCCTTTGGCGGCGAAGGCCTGTCGGGCACCGGCCCCAAGGCCGGCGGGCCGCTGTACCTGCTGCGCCTGCTGTCGCGCCGCCCCGCCAACGCCGTGGCACGCACCTTGGCCGCGGTCGACCGCAGCGCACCGCCTGATGGCACCCAGCGCGAACGCCTGCTGGCGCCGCTGACCGCCCTGCGGCAGTGGGCCGACGCCGACGGCCGCACAGCCCTGGCCCGCGTCTGCGAGCGCTTTGCGCAAGACAGCCAGAGCGGCACTGCCCGCACCCTGCCCGGCCCCACGGGCGAGCGCAACGTCTACACCCTGGCGCCGCGCGGCCGGGTGTTGTGCCTGGCCCCCCGCACCGACGACCTGCTGGTGCAGACGGCCGCCGTGCTGGCCGTGGGCGGCACGGCGGTCTGGCCGGTGGACCAAGCCGCGTTGCGCACGCGGCTGCCCGCGCCCGTGCAGGCACAGGTGACCGCGCAGGACGGAGCGCTGACCGACGCCGGCGTGCCGCTGGATGCCGTGCTGCACCACGGCGACACCGCGTCGCTGCAGGCCGTGTGCGCCGCCCTCGCCCGCCGGCCTGGCCCCATCGTGGGCGTGACGGCCATGGCGCCGGGGGAGGACGACATCCCGCTGGAACGCCTGCTCGTCGAACGCGCGCTGAGCGTGAACACGGCCGCCGCCGGGGGCAACGCCAGCCTGATGACCATCGGCTGAGCCCCCGCCCCGATGGGGTTTTTAGCAAAAACAGCCTCCAGCGCCCGTCCATAAAGCGCTGGCAGCTATGCTTTCAGGAGCATTCCTTCGCCCCGGCAGACGTCTGAAAAGCGCCGGTTTTGTGCCGCTTACCGGGGCACCGGCGCGCACGGCTTTGCGAGACGATCAGCCACGCCCCCCATGGCATTCCGCCGTGGCCCGCCAGGCGCTGCCGCCTGCCACCGAAGGACCTGCAAGATGCTCGATATCTCCCAAGCCACCCACATGCTGACCTCCCTGGGCGTCTCCAGCACCTTGGCCGCCAAGGCAGCGGAGCGCACCGCCCAACAGCACGGCGACGCCGACCCCCTCACCTTCCTCAAGGAGCTGCAGAGCACCCTGGCCGAGCTGTCGGCACAGCCCGCCACGGCCGGCGACACGGCGGCCGGAGCCACCGCCACGCAGCAAAGCACCAAGCCCTACCAATCCACGGCTGAGCGCTACACCGAAAAGAGCGGCACCGACACCGCCGCCGGTGCCAGCACCAGCACCACCACGGCCAAGGCGCCGTTCAACAACCTGCAGGAATTCCGCGCATGGGAACAAGGCCTGGGTGACACGTTCGCCGAGGACTACAAGGTGCCCGACTATGTGCGCATGATCTCCATGTCCCTCAGCGGCGGCGACCAGGAAGCCGTGGGGCGGTACATGTTCTTCAAGAACAACCCCGAATTTGCCGCCGACTACGCGGCCATCCGCAGCGGCCAGCTGTCCAAGTTCCCCACCGACGGCTCCACCCTCGTGAAAAGCGACCTGTCGCAGATGCCCGCGGAAACCGCCGCCTTCTACAAGAGCCAGCCCCCCGCCACGCTGCTGGCGGCCGAAGGCTTCAACATGGACCCCACGATGGCCAAGATGCGCACAGACGGCAAGGTGGAAGTGCCCCAGGGCGTGAACCCGTCGGAATGGCTGATGAGCAACAAGTGGACCGCCGACGGCGTCGTCGCCCAGGACAACCGCCAGGTGTTTGCCCAGGCCTCGTACATCGGCCTGGACGGCAAAGGCGCCGGCACCTACCGCCTGACCACCTACGACGCCGCCACCAACAGCATCATCGGCCCGGACGGCGCGGCCTACGACCCCGCCACCGGCGAAGCACGCGCCTGATACGCCAGGCCGCACCACACCACGGATCCTTTGCACGAACCGGGCGCGACCCATCGCGCCAAGGATGCTTGGAACGTGTGGACGATCTCCCAGGGGTCGCGCAGCGGTCTTTGCGGGAGGGGATGCCAGGCGCGGTGCGCAGCCAACAGCGCGGCTATTGGCAAGCGCCGCAACGCAGCAGACCGCAATACGTTCTTAGACCGTGCGGTGGAGCAGCGGCAGGCGCTGGAAGACCCAGGCCACGCCCAGCGAGCCCGCGAACACCACCGCGGCCAGCGCGGGCACCGACCACAGCGCGCCCCCTTGTTCCGGCTGCAGGCCCGCGCCGCGCAGCGACTCCAGCAGGATGGGGTGCACCAGATAGGCCCCCAGCGTCAACTGCGAGAGCTGCTGGGCGCCACGCGCCCACGCCCCCTCCCAGGTGCAGCGCTTGAATAGCAGCATCGCGCTCAGCGACATGGGAATGACCGTGGCACTCAGGTAGCCGTAGAAGTACAGGCCCTTGTCCAGCCCGTGGGCACGCCCCACCCCGTAGCAGCCCGCCGCCGTGGCGGCCACCGACAGCGCAAAGACGGCCGCCAGCCAGGGCATGGGCACGTCGCGCTGCGCCGTCCGCAGCAGGTAGCCGCAGAAGAAGTACGGCAGGTACGACAAGAACCAGTTGATGAACAGCCCCGCGCCGCCGCCGGTGGCAACACGGTGCCATTCGTTCACGCCGGCCAGCACGAACAAGGCGGCCACCAGCCACCACAGATCGCGCCGCGACGTGTGCCAGGCCACCACCCGTAAAAACGGCGTGAACAGGTACAAACACAGCAGCATGTACAGAAACCACAGGTGGTAGTGCGGCCACCCGCGTGCCACGCTCTGCAGCACGGCCGCCGGGCCCAGCTGGTCCCATGCGTGGCGGTAGTTCCAGAGGATGTACACCGCGCTCCAGAACAGCAGCGGCAGCGCAATCCGGGCTGCACGCTTACGGTAGAACGCCGCCAGGCTTTCGGCCTTGCGTGCGTCCAGCAGCAGCGCCCCGCTCACCATCACGAACACCGGCACGCACCACCGCACCAGGGCGTCGTACCCGTTGCCCGCCCACCAGGCCGCCGAGCCCAGCGGAGCCAGCGACACCACACTGGCGGCCGTGTGCAAAAGCACGACCGCCAGGATGGCAGCCACCCGCGCTACGTCAAGCCAGGCCATGGTCTGGGTGGTTCACTTGCGGTACCGCGCTGTGGAGGTTGATTACTCCCACTCGATGGTTGCCGGCGGCTTGCTGCTCACGTCGTAGGTCACGCGGTTGATGCCGCGCACCTCGTTGATGATGCGGCCCGACACCTTCTTGAGCAGCGCATAGGGCAGCTCGGCCCAGTCGGCGGTCATGAAGTCGCTGGTCTGCACGGCGCGCAGGGCCACCACGTAGTCGTAGGTGCGGCCATCGCCCATCACGCCCACGCTCTTGACGGGCAGGAACACGGTGAAGGCCTGGCTGGTGAGGTCGTACCAGGTCTTTCCCGTGGCCTCGTCGGTGAAGTTGCGCAGCTCTTCGATGAAGATCGCGTCGGCACGGCGCAGCAGGTCCGCGTATTCCTTCTTCACTTCGCCCAGGATGCGCACGCCCAGGCCGGGGCCGGGAAACGGGTGGCGGTAGACCATCTCGGGCGGCAGGCCCAGGGCCACGCCCAGTTCGCGCACCTCGTCCTTGAACAGGTCGCGCAGCGGCTCCAGCAGCTTCAGGCCCAGCTGCTCGGGCAGACCGCCCACGTTGTGGTGGCTCTTGATGGTGACGGCCTTCTTGCTCTTGGCGCCGCCGGATTCGATGACGTCGGGGTAGATGGTGCCCTGGGCCAGGAACGTTGCGCCCTTGTGGCCGCCGGTGCCGGCCTTGAGCTTGGCGGCCTCGGCCTTGAACACGTCGACGAACAGGCCGCCGATGATCTTGCGCTTTTGCTCGGGGTCGCTCACGCCGGCGAGCTTGGAGAGGAACAGTTCGCTCGCATCCACGCGGATCACCTTGGCGTGCAGCTTGCCTTCGAACATGTCCATCACCATGTCGCCCTCGTTCAGGCGCAGCAGGCCGTGGTCCACAAACACGCAGGTCAGCTGGTCGCCAATGGCGCGGTGGATCAGGGCTGCGGCCACGGACGAATCCACACCGCCGGAGAGACCCAGGATCACTTCCTCGTCGCCCACCTGGGCGCGGATGGCTTGCACGGCCTCGGCGATGTGGTCCTTCATCACCCAGTCGGGCTGCACGCCGCAGATGCCCAGCACAAAGCGCTCCAGCAGCGCCCGGCCCTGCACGGTGTGCGTGACTTCGGGGTGGAACTGCACGGCGTAGAAGCGGCGTTCTTCGTCGGCCATGCCGGCGATCGGGCAGCTGTCCGTGCTGGCCATGAGCTTGAAGCCCGGGGGCAGCTCGGTGACCTTGTCGCCGTGGCTCATCCAGACGTTGAGCATGCCGTGGCCTTCGGGCGTGGTGAAGTCGGCAATGCCCTTGAGCAGCGCGGTGTGGCCGCGGGCGCGCACGGCGGCGAAGCCGAACTCGCGCTTGTGGCCGCCCTCGACCTTGCCGCCCAGCTGGTGCGCCATGGTCTGCATGCCGTAGCAGATGCCCAGCACCGGCAGGCCCAGTTCGAACACGGCCTGGGGGGCCTTGTCGGTGGTTTCCTCGTACACGCTGGCGTGGCTGCCCGAGAGGATGACGCCCTTGAGCGAGCCGTCCTTGGCGTAGTCCCGCACCCAGTCGTCCGACACGTCGCAGGGGTGCACCTCGCAGTACACGTTGGCTTCACGCACACGGCGGGCAATGAGCTGGGTGACTTGCGAGCCGAAATCGAGGATGAGGATTTTCTGGTGTTGCATGGTGGTGGTCCGTCAGAGGCGGGAGAGGTCGAAAAGCGGGACGCCGCTGCGCTGGGCGGCTGCGATCTGGTGAGGGTCGAACGTGGCCAGGGGCAGCCGCAGCGAGCGCGCAAGCCACAGATAAGCGGCGTCAAAAGTAGGCAGGCCGGTTTCCAGCGCCACATCGAGCACGGCCTTGTGCTGGGCCGGGGCCAGCTCGTGCAGTTCCACGCGGTGGCGGATGGCTTCCAGCACGCCCCACAGGCCTTCGACCGAGGCGGACGGGATGCGGCCGCTGTGCACGCCGCTGCTGAGGAGGTTGCTGCACTCCCACTGCCAGAGGTTGGGCGCCTGGGGCTCCAGCTGGTCGCGGCGGATCAGCGTGTACAGGCGGCGCGTGTGCTCGCTGGCCGCATCGGGCAGGAGCCAGGCGGCGGTCACGGAGGCGTCGAGTACGAAGGCGGTCATGCGGCGGTCCGGCCCTTGCGGCGCAGGCTGTCGCTGCGGGAGGCGTCGGCCGCCGGGCGGATGCTGGCGTGCAACGCGTCGATCTGGCTCAGTTCGCGCGCAATCTGCTCGTCGGTGATGACCGGGCGGCGCCGCACCGGCAGCATGCGCACCACCTCTTTGCCGTGGCGGGTGATGCGCACTTCCTCGCCCTGCTCGACCAGCTCGATCAGGGCCGAGAACCGGCTCTTGGCTTCGTAGATACCGACGGATTGCATGGGTGCGCGGACCCCAAAAAAGAAAAGTCTGGCCTGAATGACAAATTCAGACCAGACTATAGCAGTCTGACCCGATTTTTTCAATCAGGCCAGATTGGACCGACAACGATCAGTCAGCGCGGTAGTTCGGCGCTTCCTTCGTAATTTGGACATCGTGCACGTGGCTCTCGCGGATACCGGCCGTGGTGATCTCGACGAACTCGGCCTTGTTGTTCATGTCCTCGATGGTGGCGCAGCCGCAGTAGCCCATGGAGGCGCGCACGCCGCCGGCCATCTGGTAGACGATGCTGACCATGGAGCCCTTGTAGGGCACGCGGCCTTCGATGCCTTCGGGCACCAGCTTGTCGGCGTTGGGGTTGCCCGTGCTCGACTCCTGGAAGTAACGGTCGGCACTGCCCTGCTGCATGGCGCCGATGGAGCCCATGCCGCGGTAGCTCTTGTAGCTGCGGCCTTGGTACAGGATCACCTCACCGGGGGCCTCCTCGGTGCCGGCGAACATGCCGCCCATCATCACGGTGCCAGCACCAGCGGCCAGGGCCTTGGCAATGTCACCGCTGTAGCGGATGCCGCCGTCCGCGATCAGCGGCACGCCCGTGCCCTTGAGGGCGGTGGCCACGCTGTCGATGGCCATGATCTGGGGCACGCCCACACCGGCCACGATGCGGGTGGTGCAGATGGAGCCAGGGCCAATGCCGACCTTGACCGCGTCGGCGCCGGCCTCGACCAGCGCCAGCGCAGCCGCGCCGGTGGCGATGTTGCCGCCGATCACGTCCACCTGCGGGTAGTTCTGCTTGACCCAGCGCACGCGGTCGATCACGCCCTTGCTGTGGCCGTGGGCCGTGTCCACCACGATGGCGTCCACACCCGCCTTGACCAGCGCTTCCACGCGCTCTTCGGTGCCCTCGCCCACGCCCACGGCAGCGCCCACGCGCAGGCGGCCTGCGGCGTCGCGTGCTGCGTTGGGGAAGCTGGTCTGCTTGGTGATGTCCTTCACCGTGATCAGGCCCTTGAGCTCAAAGGCGTCGTTCACGACCAGGATGCGCTCGAGCTTGTGCTTGTTGAGCAGCGCCTTCGCCTGGGCAGGCGAGGTGTGTTCCTTCTCGTTGACGGTGATGAGCTTCTCGCGCGGCGTCATGATCTGGTGGACCTTGACGTCGTAGCGCGTCTCGAAGCGCAGATCGCGGCCCGTGACGATACCCACCACCTTGCCGCCGTCGCACACCGGGAAGCCCGAGATGCCCAGCTGTTCGGACAGCTGCAGCACCTGCAGCACGGTGTGCTCGGGGGTGATGACCACCGGGTCGCGCAGCACGCCCGACTCATAGCGCTTGACCTTGGCCACGTGGGCGGCCTGTTCCTGCGCCGTGAGGTTCTTGTGCACGATGCCGATGCCGCCCTCCTGGGCAATGGCAATGGCCAGGCGCGCCTCGGTCACGGTGTCCATGGCGGCGGACACGAGCGGCAGGTTCAGCTGGATGTTGCGGGAGAGTTTCGTCGCGAGGGACGTGTCCTTGGGCAGGACCTGGGAGTACGCTGGCACCAGCAACACATCGTCGAAGGTGAGCGCTTTTCCGAGAAGGCGCATGAGAAAGCTCCAAAAAACGGATTGTACCCGCGCCAGGAAGCCGCCGGGCTGGGCGGGCCGAAAGCGAAAATCGACCCAGCGAGCGCAGTTTTCGGCGAACTTGCCGCCTCATGGCCGCAGCGAGGGGGCAACACGCCGGTGAAAAATGAGCCGCTGCGTTCGATTGCCAGCCGCCGATTCCAGGGCCGACAGGCTCCGCATGTGGCGAAAACGCGCCCATCCGTCCGCCCCGCGGTGGCAGGCGTGGGGGCAGATGGATAAACTTGGCCGCATGAAAATGCACAAGCTTCTCCTGCTGGCCGTGGCCTGCACCTGGGCCATGGGCGCGGCGGCGCAATGGCAGTGGATCGACAAGGACGGCCGCAAGGTCTTCAGCGACCGCCCGCCGCCGCAGGAGATTCCTGAAAAGAACATCCTCAAGCAGCCCAACCGGGGCCTGCCGCGCGCGCCGCAGGCCGATGCCTCGGTGCCGGCTGAGGCCGCTTCCGGCGCGTCCGCCCCTGCCCCCAAGCCCGCCGCCAGTGCGCCCGGCAAGGACAAGGCCCTGGAAGAAAAGAAGGCCCAGGCCGAGGCCGCTGAAGCCGCCAAGGTGAAGGCTGAAGAAGAACGCATCGCCAAGGCCAAGGCCGAAAACTGCACCCGCGCTCGCCAGGCCAAGGCGGCCCTGGATTCGGGCCGGCCCGTCACCCAGTCCAACGCCCAGGGCGAACGCATCTTCCTGGACGAAGCGGGCCTGGCTGCCGAAGCCAAGCGCATCGACGGGGTGATCGCCTCGGAGTGCAAGCGCTAAGCGCGCGCAAACGCACGGGCGCCCGCCAGCCTGTGCTTCAGTACCCCGCCTTGCCCCCCGGCCGCTGGCGGGCGAACAGGCCGGTGGAACGCGCGCCCTGCCGCGCAAAGCGCTCGCGGCGGGCCACCTTGGGGTCCACCACCAGCGGGCGGTAAACCTCCACGCGGTCCCCGTCCCGGACGGGGGCCTGCGCCGCCGCGGCGCGCCCCCAAATCCCCAGCGCCGGCTCGCCGTCCGGCGGCAGCGCCCAGCCGTGGGCCGTGGCGCAGGCCTGCAGCGCGTCGGCCACCGTGGCGCCTTCGGGCAGGTCCACCACGCCTTCCTGCGTATTCCGCGGCCCCAGGCACACCACGACGGTGACGCGCAGCGGGGGCCGGCCCTGCGGTTCAGCCATACACCTGCTCGGCACGCTTGACGAAGGCGTCCACCATGCTGCCGGCGATGCGGTCGAACACGGGTCCCACCAGCGCGGCCAGCGCGGCGCTGTCGAATCCGTAGTTCAGCAGCAGTTCCACCTTGCAGGCGCGCTGCGAGCCGTCACCCACCGGATGGAAATGCCAGTCTCCATCCAGGCGCGAGAAGGGCCCCTTGACCAGGTGCATCTGCACGCGGCGGCCTGCCTCGTGCGTGTTGCGCGTCACGAAGGTCTGGCGGATGCCGCTGAAGGCGATGCCCACCTCGGCGGTCATGCCGGTGTCGGTGCGCTCCAGCACGGCCGCGCGGTCGCACCACGGCAGAAACTGGGGGTAGTGTTCCACCCCGGTGACCAGGGAAAACATCTCTTCGGGGCTGTACCAGATGAGGACGGACTTGTGGACGGTTTTCATGCAGGAAGCTGGCGTGACGTCCTGCAGGGGCAAGGCGGGCCAGGGAACTAGAATCGCGGGTCTTTGAACGGCCACAATTGTATGTACGGAGACCTTTTGTCTCCCGCTGGAAGCCGCATCTGAACGCCATGGCCAAGAAACCCGACGCTCCCGCCCGCATTGCCGAGAACAAGAAGGCGGCATTCAACTATTTCTTCGAGGAACGCCACGAGGCGGGCATGGTGCTGCACGGCTGGGAAGTCAAGGCGCTGCGCGAGGGCAAGGTGCAGTTGACCGACGGCTACGTGCTGATCCGCGATGGCGAGCTGTACCTGCTGGGCTGCCTCATCCACCCGCTCAAGACGGCGTCCACCCACGTGAACCCGGAATCCGCGCGCACCAAGAAGCTGCTGCTCAAGAAGGACGAGATCAAGCGCCTGATCGGCAAGGTGGAGCAAAAGGGCTACACGCTGGTGCCGCTGAACCTGCACTGGAAGAACGGCTTCGTGAAGTGCGAGATCGCGCTGGCCAAGGGCAAGGCCGAGCACGACAAGCGGGACACCATCAAGGACCGCGAAGGCAAGCGCGAGGTGGAACGCGCGATGAAGAGCCGCAACCGCTGACCCCGGCACGGCCCACGCAGCGCAGTGCAGCGCGCGCTGCAGTTTTTTTCCGGCAAGACGGAATAAATCCCTGGGCCCATGTGTTTATCCGAGCGTCAGGCCCCCATTGCGGCCTGCACCCCGACCTGGAGAAACCCATGAAGAAATTGCAGCTTGTCCCGACGATCGCCCTCTCCCTGACATTGACGGTGCTTGCCGGCTGTGCCTCCGGGTATGGCGGCAGTGCACCTGCATCGCCCGTGAAAACCGTGGACGGCGTGCTGGTGGGCGCCAACGGCATGACGCTCTACACCTTTGACCGCGACGTGGCCGGCAGCGGCAAGTCGGTGTGCAACGGCCCGTGCGCGACCAACTGGCCGCCGCTGGTGGCCAGCACCGCGCCCGGCGGCGACTACACCCTGGTGACCCGCGACGACGGCAAGATGCAGCTGGCCTACAAGGGCAAGCCGCTGTACTACTGGGCCAAGGATGCCAAGCCCGGCGACAAGACGGGCGACGGCGTCAACCAGGTGTGGCACACGGCCCGGCCCTGACAAGCGCCTGCACCGGACCAGCGCCCGCCCTGCCCTCACGCCGCCCGGATGAACCGCGCCCAGGTCATCGAGCAACTGCCCGGCCTGCGCCGCTACGCGCGCATGCTGACGGGCGACGCCTGGGCGGCCGATGACCTGGTGCAGGACACGCTGGAGCGCGCGTGCAGCAAATGGCGGCTGTGGCGGCCCGGCAGCGACCTGCGCGCCTGGCTGTTCACCCTGATGCACAACCTGTACCTCAACCAGCGCCGGGCCGCGCCCACACTCGCGGCCGTGGACATTGACGAAGTGCAGGAGCACCTGCCGGGCGCCAGCGGCCCCGCCGACGAGGCGCTGCTGGACCTGGAGCGCTGCCTGCAGCGCCTGCCCGCCGAGCAGCGCGCCGTGCTTCTGCTGGTGACGGTGGAGGACATGGGCTATGAAGACACGGCGCGCATTCTGGCCATCCCCGTGGGCACGGTGATGTCGCGCCTCTCGAGGGCACGCACGCGGCTGGCGGCACTGATGGACCACACGCCCGCCGCCCGCCCCGCCGCGCGCCGCGAATCGCCCGGCCTGCGCCGCCTGAAGTAAAAACCCCCTGCCGCCCTGCCACGCCATGGACCCGAACAGCCGCCCCGCCGCCTGCACCGATGACGACCGCCTCGACGCCTGGCACGCGCTGGTGGACGGCCGGCTGCCGCCCGAGCAGGCGCAAGCCCTGCAGAACCAGCTGGCCGGCGATCCGGCGGCGCAGCAGACGCTGGCCCGCTGGCAGCAGCAGCGGGCACAGCTGCGGGCGCTGCACCAGGACCTGCAGCACGCCCCCGTGCCCGAGACGCTGTTGCAAGCCGCGCTGGCCGCCGTGGACGGGCAGGCACGGCAGCGCGCCGCCTGGTGGCGCTGGGGCGGCATGGCCGCCTCCGTGCTGGCAGCGTTCGGGCTGGGCTGGTCAGGACACGGCCACTGGGCCGCGCAGCGCGCAGGCACTGCCGCAACAACGAGTGCAGCGGCCGCACCCAGCGCGTCCGCGGGCTGGGTGGCCATGGCCCCGGCCCAGCGCTTCGCCCAGCAGGCCGCCGTGGCGCATGCCGTGTACCAGCCCGAGGTGCGCCACCCGGTGGAAGTGACGGCCGCACAGCAGGAGCACCTGGTGCAGTGGCTCTCCAAGCGGCTGGACCGCCCGCTCAAGGTGCCGGTTCTTGCCCCGCTGGGCTATGACCTGGTCGGCGGGCGGCTGCTGCCGGGCGACAGCGGGGCGCGCGCGCAGTTCATGTACCAGAACGGCGCAGGCCAGCGCATCACGCTGTACCTGGGTGCCCTGGCCTCCGCGGCCGCGCAGGCGCCCGGCCGGGGTGCGGAACACCCCGCCGGGCCGCTTCCAGAGGCCGCTTTCCAGTTCACGCAGGAGGGGCCGGTGCCCGGGTTCTACTGGGTGGACCAGGGTTTCGGCTATGCGCTGAGCGGGCAGCTGTCGCGGGCCGAACTGCTGGCGCTGGCAACCCGCGTCTACCAGCAGCTGCAGCCGTAATCGACAAAACCGCTCAGGCCAGCGACGCCAGCGGGTGCGCGTGCGCGGGCCAGGGGCTCACGAAGAACGGCGCCACCATCGCCGGCGTCACATCTTCGATGCGGGCCGGATTCCACTTTGGCGCGTGGTCCTTGTCCACGGCCAGGGCGCGGATGCCCTCCACCGTTTCGCTTTGGCCCGGGCGCAGGTAGAAGCAGTGGCGCACCATGTCGCGCTCCATGCGAAGGTCGTCGGCCAGGCCCATGCCGCGGGCGCGGCGGATCTGCTCCAGCACCACATGCAGCATCAGCGGCGAGCGCTTGCGCAGCGTGGCGGCGGTGCTGCGCGCCCAGTCGCTGTCGGCGGCTTCCAGGGCGGCGATGATCGCGCCCACGGTGGGCAGCGAGAAAATTTGGTCAATTTGGCCTCTAGCGCTTGTGTGGTGGGCGCCTGCAGCTACAAATTTTGAAGCAACAAAAGCCTGGACAGCTGCATCGTCCGCAAAGGTTTGCGTGGCCAGGGCGTCCCAGACAGCGGCCTGTTGGTCGGCGGGCAGGCAACCATCGGCCAGGCCGCTTTCCATGGCGTCGCCCGCGCCGATGGTGTCGCCCGTCAGCGCCAGCCACTCGCCGATATGGCCAGGGCAGCGGCTCAGGAAGTACCCACCGCCCACGTCGGGGAACAGGCCGATGGCCGTCTCGGGCATGGCCATCTTGGTGCGCTCGGTCACCACGCGCAGCGCGGCACCCTGGCTGATGCCCATGCCGCCGCCCATCACGATGCCATCCATGAAGGCGATGTAAGGCTTGGCGTAGTTGTGGATCAGGTGGTTGAGCGCGTATTCCTCGGTGAAGAAGTCTTCCAGCTGCGGGTTGCCCTGGCTGCCTGCCTGGTGCAGAAAGCGGATGTCGCCGCCCGCGCAGAAGGCGCCGAACGGCCCTTCCTTGTTGCTGCCCCGGATGGCCACGGCCAGCACGCGCGCATCGTTCTGCCAGGCGAGCAAGACGCCCATCAGCTCACGCACCATGCCCAGCGACAAGGCATTGAGCGCACGCGGGCGGTTCAGCGTGAGGAAGCCCACTTGCCCACGCACTTCGCTCAACACTTCCGGCACTACCGTCTCCGTCATTTTTGTTCCTTCCAACCTAACAGTTCATTGAAAACCAGCGCGCCAATCACGAGCGCGCCTCCCGTCAGCACCGCCGGGGCGGGCTTTTCGCCAGCACCCAGCCAGGCCAGCAGGATGCCAAAGATCACTTCCAGCAAGCCGAGCAGCGCCATCTCGGGCGCCTTGAGCACCCGGCCACAGCGCACGGCCAGCACGCAGGGAATCGCCAATTGCACCACGCCCAGCAGGGCCAGCAGCGCCAAGTCGTGCCCCGAAGCCTGGAACGGCATGGCCAGCGGCAGCGTGGCCACCACCGAGATCACCGCGCCCACCAGCACGGCGGGAACCAGGTCCACCGCGTGGCCGTGGCGTTGCGAGTGTTGCACGACCGTCCAGTTCACGGCGGCAGCCACCGGCACGCACAGGGCCACCAGCGTGCCAGCCCAGGGCAGGCCCGCCATCTGCGAGCCATACATCCACGCAATGCCCAGCCCCGCCAGCGCAATCGCCACCCAGGTGCGCGGCGCGATGCGGTGCCCGATGAACAGCCACGAGAACAGCGCCGTGAGCAGCGGGCCCACGGCCATCGTCACCAGCACATTGGCCACCGGCATCAACACCAGGGCCACCATGAACGCCGTGAACATCACGCTCCAGCACACGCCGGAGATCCACAGGGCCCGTCCGCTGTGCCGCATGGACGCAAACACCGCCCGGCCCTGCAGCGCGGGCAGGATGACCAGCAGCGACACCAGCGTGAAGAAGCTGCGCCAGAAGGTCACCTCAAAACTCGCCGCGTGCTCCAGGTGGCGCGTGACCACCCCGGCAATCGACCACATCAGGGTCACGGCCACCATCAGCAGCACGGCGCGGAAATGCGTGAGTTTCAACATGAGGTTCCGGACATTTCAGACGGAAAAAAGGCCACTGCGTGGCAGTGGCCCTTTCAGAAGCGCTGAGCTTATCAAGAACGGGCGGCGCGCTTGCGCTCGTTTTCCGTCAAGTGGCGCTTGCGCAGGCGCACGGACTTGGGCGTGATCTCGACCAGCTCGTCGTCCTCGATGAACTCCACGCCGTATTCCAGCGTGAGGTCGATCGGGGGCGTGATCTTGATCGCGTCTTCCTTGCCGGACACGCGGAAGTTGGTCAGCTGCTTGGTGCGGGTGGCGTTCACCACGAGGTCGTTGTCGCGGCTGTGGATGCCGACGATCATGCCTTCGTACACCGGGTCGTTGGCCTTCACGAACATGCGGCCGCGGTCGTCCAGCTTGCCCAGGGCGTAGGTGAAGATTTCACCGTCGTCCATGGAGATCAGCACGCCGTTCTTGCGGCCGCCGATGTCGCCCTTGTGCGGCTCGTAGCCGTCGAAAATGTTGCTGATGAGGCCCGAGCCGCGCGTCAGGTTCAGGAACTCGTTGGTGAAGCCGATCAGGCCCCGGGCCGGGATGCGGTACTCCAGGCGCACGCGGCCACGGCCGTCCGGCTCCATGTTCACCAGCTCGCCCTTGCGCTCGCCCAGGGCTTGCATCACGCCGCCTTGGTGGCCTTCTTCGATGTCGGCCGTCACCAGCTCGATAGGCTCGTGCTTCACGCCATCGATGTCCTTGAACACCACGCGGGGCTTGGACACGGCCAGCTCGTAGCCTTCCCGGCGCATGTTTTCCAAGAGGATGGTCAGGTGCAGTTCACCGCGGCCCATCACTTCGAACACGCCTTCTTCGTCGGTTTCCTTCACGCGCAGGGCCACGTTGTGCTGCAGTTCCTTTTGCAGGCGGTCCCAGATCTGGCGGCTGGTCACGAACTTGCCTTCGCGGCCGGCCAGGGGCGAGGTGTTCACGCAGAAGTTCATGGTCAGCGTGGGCTCGTCCACCTTCAGCATGGGCAGCGGTGCGGGGTTGGCCGGGTCGGTCACGGTCACACCGATGCCGATGTCTTCAATGCCGTTGATCAGCACGATGTCGCCGGGGCCGGCCAACGGCGTCTGCATGCGGTCCAGGCCCTGGAAGGTCAGCACCTGGTTCACACGGCCCTTGGTGGTCTTGCCGCCGGGGCCTTCCATGACGATCACGTCCTGCATGGGCTTCAAAGTGCCCTGGCTGATACGGCCCACGCCGATGCGGCCCACGAAGGTGGAGAAGTCCAGCGCCGAGATCTGCAGTTGCAGCGGCGCATTGGCGTCGCCGGTGTTCGGCGGCACGTGCTTGAGGATGGTGTCGAACAGGGCCGACATGTCGGGGCCCCACTGCTCACCGGGAGCGCCCTCTTCCAGCGACGACCAGCCGTTGATGCCCGAGGCGTACACGACCGGGAAATCCAGCTGTTCATCGGTGGCACCCAGCTTGTCGAACAGGTCGAACGCAGCGTTGACCACCTTGTCGGGGTTGGCACCGGGCTTGTCCACCTTGTTCACCACCAGGATGGGGCGCAGGCCCAGGGCCAGGGCCTTCTTGGTCACGAAGCGCGTCTGGGGCATGGGGCCTTCCTGCGCGTCGATCAGCAGCACCACGCTGTCCACCATGGACAGGGCACGCTCCACTTCGCCGCCGAAGTCCGCGTGGCCGGGGGTGTCCACGATGTTGATGTGCGTGCCCTTCCAGCTCACGGCGCAGTTCTTGGCCAGGATGGTGATGCCACGCTCTTTTTCGATCGCGTTGTTGTCCATCACGGTATCGACGACCTTTTCGTGGTCGGCGAAGGTGCCGGACTGGCGCAGCAGCTGGTCCACCATGGTGGTCTTGCCATGGTCCACGTGGGCGATGATGGCGATGTTGCGGATTTGTTTGGTCGTCGTCATAGTTTTTCCAATGTGCCGCTTAACTCGTGTGTAGGCGCGGCGTGCCTTCCAGAATCTGTTGAATTTCCAGCGGGGACAGCAGCCGGTCTGGTATCAGCTCGCCCCCCGCGATGTGCCCCACGCCCAGCAGTGCGCGCGGCTCGTCGCCAAACACCGCCACGGCGGGCGCGTCCGGCCACGGCCCGCGCCGGCGCACGCCGGACAGGAACCGGGCCGCATTGTCGCTGTCCAGCGTGACACGCACATGCTGTGCCAGCAGCGATTCGGCCGGTTCCAGCGCCGCGGTGCGCGCGGCCTCGTCCATGGCCTCCAGCGCCGCCAGGGTGATGCAACGCTCCACCCCCAGCCCGCCAGTGTCGATGCGGCGCAAGAACACCAGGTGCGCACCGCAGCCCAGCGCGGCACCGATGTCCTCGCCCAGCGTGCGGATGTAGGTGCCCTTGCTGCAAGTAACTATCATTTTGATAGCTGGTAGCGCTTGCTCAGTCTGCGTCAGGGCCAGTTTCAATGCATGAATCACCACGTCGCGCGCGGGCCGCTCCACGGAAATGCCGGCACGTGCGTACTCGTAAAGGGCCTTGCCGTCCTTCTTGAGCGCGCTGTGCATGGGCGGCACCTGCCGGATCGGGCCGGTGAACTGCTGCTGCACAGCCGCCAGGCGGTCCGGGGTGAGCTGTGCGGGGTCGACCTCGCGGCGCTCCAGCACTTCGCCCTCGGCGTCGCCGGTGGTGGTGGTCACGCCCAGCAGGGCAACGGCCTCGTAGGTCTTGGGCGCATCGAGCTGCAGCTGGCTGAACTTGGTGGCCGCGCCAAAACACAGCGGCAGCACGCCGCTGGCCAGCGGGTCCAGCGTGCCGGTGTGGCCGGCCTTTTCGGCGCGCAGCAGCCACTTCGCCTTTTGCAAGGCGTCGTTACTGGACAGGCCCAGGGGTTTGTCGAGCAGCAGCACTCCGTGCACCGGGCGCCGCTGCACCCTGGTGCGGGGAGCGCGCTCGGTCATGCGTCCTCGCCGTCTTTGGAGCGGGAAGCCACGGCGCGCGCAATCAGCGCATTCATGTCGGCCGCCCGTTCGGTGGTGCGGTCGAACACGAAGTGCAGCGTGGGCACCGTGTGGATGTGCAGGCGCTTGAACAGGCCGTTGCGCAGGAAGCCGGCGGCCTGGTTCAGCGCCGCCTGGGTTTCCTCCGGGTCGCCGGTCAGCAGGCTGAAGAACACCTTGGCATGCGCGTAGTCGGGCGTCACCTCCACGCCCTGCAGCGTCACCATGCCCACGCGCGGGTCTTTCAACTCGCGCGCGATCAGCTCCGTCAGATCACGCTGGATCTGATCGGCCACCTTGAAGGAACGATTGGGCGTGGAGGACTTTTTCGCAGCCATGTTGTCGCTTGTATCCCGTGCGCCTTACAGCGTCCGCGCGATTTCCTTGATCTCGAAGAACTCCAGCTGGTCGCCCTCTTTGATGTCGTTGTAGTTGCGCAGCTTGATACCGCACTCGAAGCCTTCCTTGACTTCCTTGACATCGTCCTTGAGGCGGCGCACGGACTCGACTTCGCCGGTGTAGATGACCACGTTGTCGCGCAGCAGGCGGAACTTGCAGTTGCGCGTGACCTGGCCGGACGTGACGTACGAACCCGCCACGGTACCGATCTTGGACGCCACGAACACGGTGCGGATCTCGGCCGTACCGATGGCTTCTTCGCGCTGCTCAGGGGCCAGCATGCCGGACATGGCCGCCTTCAACTCATCCACGGCGTCGTAGATGATGTTGTAGTAGTGCAGATCCACGTCGCTCGACTCGGCCAGCTTGCGCGCACCGGCGTCGGCACGCACGTTGAAGCCGATCACGATGGCCTTGGAGGCAATCGCCAGGTTCACGTCGGACTCGCTGATGCCGCCCACGCCCGCATAGACCAGCTGCACGCGGATCTCGTCGGTGGAGAGCTTGAGCAGCGAGGCTGCCAGCGCTTCCTGCGAGCCTTGCACGTCCGCCTTGATGATGATGGGCAGGGTCTGCACCTCGCCTGCAGTCATCTCGTTGAACACGTTTTCCAGCTTGGCGGCCTGTTGCTTGGCCAGCTTGGTGTTGCGGAACTTGCCGGCACGGTAGGTCGCGATTTCGCGCGCACGGCGCTCGTCGGACAGCACCATGAACTCGTCGCCCGCCTGCGGCACGTCCGACAGGCCCTGGATTTCCACCGGAATGGACGGGCCCGCCGTCTTGGCCGGCTTGCCGTTTTCGTCCAGCATGGCGCGCACGCGGCCGGAGGTCTGGCCGGCCAGCACCACATCGCCCACCTTCAGCGTACCGGACTGCACCAGCACCGTGGCCACCGGGCCGCGGCCCTTGTCCAGCTGCGCTTCGATCACCAGGCCCTTGGCCAGGGCATCCACCGGGGCCTTGAGCTCCAGCACTTCGGCCTGCAGCAGCACCTGCTCCAGCAGTTCGTCGATGCCCATGCCGGTCTTGGACGACACGGCCACGAACGGCGAATCGCCACCGTATTCTTCGGGCACCACTTCCTCGACCACCAGCTCCTGCTTCACGCGCTCGGGGTTGGCATCGGGCTTGTCGGCCTTGGTGATGGCCACCACGATCGGCACCTTGGCTGCCTTGGCATGCTTGATGGCTTCCTTGGTCTGGGGCATGACGCCGTCGTCAGCCGCCACCACCAGAATGACGATGTCGGTAGCCTGGGCACCACGGGCACGCATGGCCGTGAAGGCCTCGTGACCGGGGGTGTCGAGAAACGACACCATGCC
>NZ_JAJTBB010000008.1 GCF_021287135.1 Acidovorax sp. | reverse complement strand
CAGGACAAGGACGGTTGCTTTGAAGTGTTCTTCGCGCATCACCGCTGTCTGGTGATTGACCTGACCGACACCGAAGCCGTTTAATCAAATCTGTAAACCATGTCCCCGCACACCTGTTAACCATGTGTCCGGTCTGAACAGATGGCAAAAGAAAGCTACGCGCTCTTGAAAAGGTCCAGAACCACTTTCCTGGACCAACGAACCAGTTGGGAGTGTTCATGTCGGCGGCTCCAGTGCACAGAGACCGTGAACTGGTTTGCCGGGAAATCCGTATCAAGCAACATGAATTCCTCTCGCGGCAAGAAGTCGCGTGCAACCGCCAGCGGCATCAGCGCTGCCAGATTGGTATTTCTCACGATGGCAGGAAGCGCAAGAAAGGTCGAGGTCGTCAGCTTGATCTGTCCTTCCAGGTTTGCCGTCTTCAGCATCTGAAGGGTTTGGGTGTGCGAGCGCACCGCCACAAGATCCATCGTCTGCATCTTCCTCACGGTGAGTGCGTTGCGCTTGAGTAGCGCCGTCGCCGGATGTCCCGCGCGCAACAGGACCACGTAGCGGTCTTGCAGCAACCTCTCGTGCGCCGAACTCTTCAACTCGGGGAGAAAGCCGATGGCGAGATGGATCTCACCGTTGTCCAGAGCGGTAGCGATCTGCGACTGCTGCCATGTGCTCGCACTCACCCGGATACCGGGGGCTTTTTGCCGGATCTCCGCCATCAAGCTCGGCAGAAAGCGCGCCTCACCAATGTCGGTGAGGTGGATGCGCAACTCTGCGGTTGATTTCAGCGGATCAAACACCGTGTCGGACGCAAGCCCGGCATCCAGCTGGGCCAGGCCCATCTGAACAAACTGAGCCAGATCATCGGCCCTCGGTGTGGGCCTCATTCCGTTGCGTGTGCGCTCGAAGAGGGGGTCGCTCAAAGTCAGCCGAAGCCTGGTGAGCGCCTGGCTTGTGGACGGCTGCGACATGCCCAACTGCTCGGCGGCACGGCTCACGTTGCGGGTGCGATAGATGACGTCGAACACCCGCAGCAGGTTCAGGTCAATGGGCTCCATATTCGGCAAACCAATAGTACTTAGTAAGTTCATATTGTTGTCGAATTCTTTGAATCTCCCGAAACTGGCCGCTCCTGACAACAGCCGCGAATCACAAGCCATGCCAACCGACGCGCCACAGCAGCCCACCGTAAGGGACGCCTTCTTTCGCTTGATGCGTGACTTGCAGATCGACACCATTTTTGGGAACCCTGGCTCCACGGAGCTGCCCATGTTCCGCGAATTCCCGGGCGACTTCCGCTATGTGCTGGGCCTGCAGGAGTCGGTGGTGGTGGGGATGGCCGACGGTTACGCGCAAGCCACCGGCAACGCGGCCGTGGTCAATCTGCACTCCGCAGCCGGCGTGGGCCACGCCATGGGCAACATCTTCACGGCGTTCAAGAACCAGACGCCGCTCATCATTACCGCCGGCCAGCAAGCACGCTCCATCCTGCCGTTTGACCCGTTCCTGTCGGCCACCCAGGCTGTCGATCTGCCCAAGCCCTATGTGAAGTGGGCATGCGAACCCGCACGGGCCGAGGATGTTCCCCGGGCCCTGGCACGGGCCTATCACGTGGCGATGCAAGCCCCGCGTGGGCCGGTGTTTGTCTCCATCCCTGCGGACGACTGGGACCAGCCCGCAGACTATGTGCAGCCGCGGCAAGTCAGCCGCAGCATCGCTCCAGACCCCGCTGTGCTGCGCCAGGTGGCCGATGCGCTCAACGGTGCGCGCCGCCCGGCCATCGTGGCGGGTACGGGGGTGGACCGCGACGGCGCGATGGACATGCTGGTGGAACTGGCCGAGCGCCACCAAGCGCCGGTGTACACCGCGCCCATGAGCGCGCGCTGCGCGTTTCCGGAGAACCACCGCCTCTTTGGCGGCTTTCTGCCCGCCATGCGCGAGCGCATTGTCGAGAAGCTCGCGGGGCACGACCTGGTGCTGGTGCTGGGGGCGCCCGCGTTTCTGTACCACGTCGAAGGACAGGGCTCGCACCTTCCCGAAGGCGCCGCGCTCTGGCAGATCGTGGACGACCCGCAGATGGCAGCCTGGACGCCCACCGGCAACAGCCTGGTGGCCAGCCTGCACCTGGCAATGGGTGCATTGCTGCAGGCGTGCAACCCACCGCAGCGCCCGCTGCCCGCGGCGGCTGCGCGGCCAGAGCCCGCAGCCGGCAGCAGCCCCATGGAGGTCGCCTATGCCCTTCAGGTGCTCAACGAGGTACGCCGCGAAGAGGACGTGGTGGTGGAAGAGGCCCCGGGCTCGCGCGGCGTGATGCAGGCGCGGCTGCCCATGGCGGGGCCAGGCAGCTTCTACACCATGGCCAGCGGCGGCCTGGGCTACGGCATGCCGGCGGCCGTGGGCCTGGCGCTGGGCCGCCAGCGGATGGGGACGAAGGGGCGCACCATCGCGCTCATCGGCGACGGCTCCAGCATGTACTCCATCCAGGCGCTGTACACCGCCGCGCAGCTCGCCCTGCCCATCACCTTCGTGATTCTCAATAACCGCCGCTATGCGGCCTTGCAGGACTTTGCGCCGGTGTTTGGCTTCGCCCCGGGCGAGAAACCCGCCGGCACGGACCTGCCCGAGCTCGACTTTGTATCGCTGGCGCGCGGCCAGGGCATGGCTGCCACGCGGGCCGACGACCCTTCACGGCTGGCGGAGGACTTGCGCGCCGCGCTCACCGCCACGGGCCCCTGCCTGATCGAGCTGGTGGTCGCCTGACCCCGGCACCGGACTTTGAACACCCAACACATCAACCAGGAGACATGACATGAGCAACACCATCAGCATGCTGATCAACGGCGCGGCCCGCGCAGCCAGCAATGGCGCCACATTCACGCGCACCAACCCGCTGGATGGGGAGGTCGCCACCACGGCGCCCGCCGCCACGCCGCAGGACGCAGTCGCGGCCGTGGAGGCCGCCGCTGCCGCCTTTCCGGCCTGGTCGCAGACAGCGCCCGGCGAGCGCCGCGCGCTGCTGCTCAAGGCCGCGCAGTCCCTCGAAGCCAAGGCCGCGGAGTTCACCGCCGCCATGGCTTCGGAGATCGGCGCTTCCGGCATCTGGGCCGGCTTCAACGTGCACCTGGCCGCGGACATGCTGGTGGAGGCGGCCGCGCTGACCACCCAGATCAGCGGCGAGGTCATCCCATCGAACGTGCCCGGCAGCCTGGCAATGGGCACGCGGCAGGCCGCCGGCGTGGTGCTGGGCATGGCGCCGTGGAACGCGCCGGTGATTCTGGGCGTGCGCGCGGTGGCCGTGCCGCTGGCGTGTGGCAACACCGTGGTGCTCAAGGGCAGCGAGCTGTGCCCTGCCACGCACGGGCTCATCATCCAGGCCCTGCAAGAGGCCGGGCTGCCGCCCGGCGTGGTCAACTTTGTGACCAACGCGCCCGAGGACGCCGCCGAGGTGGTGGAGGCCATGATCGCGCACCCGGCCGTCAAGCGCGTGAACTTCACCGGCTCGACCCACGTGGGGCGCATCATCGCTGCGCGCTGCGCGTTCCACCTCAAGCCCTCGGTGCTGGAACTCGGCGGCAAGGCCCCGCTGCTGGTGCTGGACGATGCCGACCTGGACGCGGCCGTCAACGGCGCAGCGTTTGGCGCTTTTGCCAACTCCGGGCAGATCTGCATGTCCACCGAACGCATCGTGGTGGACCAGAAGATCGCTGATGCCTTTGTCTCCAAGCTGGCCGCCAAGGCCCAGGCCCTGCCGCTGGGCGACCCGCGCAAGGGGCCGGTGGTGCTGGGTTCGGTGGTGGACATGCGCACGGTGCGCCGCGTCAACGAGCTCATCGACGACGCCCTGGCCAAGGGCGCAAAGCTGGTGTGCGGCGGCAAGGCCGACAACACGCTCATGCCCGCCACCTTGCTGGACAACGTAACCCCGGCCATGCGCATCTACAGCGAGGAAACCTTTGCGCCCGTGAAGGCCATCGTGCGGGTCGACGGCGAGGAAGCCGCCATCGCCTGCGCCAATGACAACGCCTTCGGCCTGTCGGCCGCCGTATTCACTGCCGACACCGCGCGCGGCTGGCGCGTGGCGCAGCGCATCGAGTCGGGCATCTGCCACATCAACGGCCCCACGGTGCACGACGAGGCCCAGATGCCGTTTGGCGGCGTCAAGGCCAGTGGCTGGGGCCGCTTTGGCGGGCGCGCAGGCATCGAAGCCTTCACCGACCTGCGCTGGATCACGGTGCAGACCACGGCGCGGCACTACCCGTTCTGACCTCCCCACGGAATTGCCACCCACAGTCACTCCCACCTTCCTTGAAGAAGCCCACGCCATGACTCCCTCACGCCCCCCTTGCCACTTTGGGGGCGGCGCACCCACCTGCGGCACACCCGCCGGTGGCTCAGCCGCACAGCCTACAGGTTTCGCACCATGAAGATCGCTATCGTTGGCGCTGGGGCCATGGGGTCCCTGTTCGGAGGTCTGCTCGCAGAGCGAGGCCATTCCGTGACCTTGATCGACGTGAATGTCGCGCACCTGGAAGCCATTCGGGTGAATGGTCTTCGTTTGCACACCGACCAGGGGGATCGCCACATCCACGCACTGCGGGCCTGCCAGCCTTCCCAGGCCGAAGGGTCGCCGGACCTGCTACTGGTGTTCACCAAGACTTTGCACACTGCCAGTGCGCTAGCCGGCGTGGCCCACCTGATCGGGACAGAGACGCAGGTCCTGTCGCTGCAGAACGGCCTTGGCAACGTGGAAGTCATCCAGCGCCATGTGGCACCCAGCCGCATCTTGATCGGCGTGACCACATGGCCGGCGGATCTGGTGGGGCCGGGCCACGTGCATTCCCATGGCCAGGGCGTGGTGCGGCTCATGTCGGCCGATGGCAGCGAACATCCAATGCTCGCCAGGGTCGTGCAGGCCCTCGCCGATGCCGGGCTGGCGTGCACCGCTGACCCGGCGGTGTGGTCCGCCATCTGGGAGAAGGTGGCTTTCAACGCTGCGCTGAACAGCATCTGTGCTGTGAGCCACTGCACCGTGGACCAGCTTGGCGCCATTGATGACGGTCGGGACCTGGCCTTTGCCGTGGTGGACGAGGTCCTGGCAGTGGCGCAAGCCCAGGGGATCGCGGTGGATCGGGATGGGTGCGCGGCCCGCGTGGCCGATGCCATCTCGCGCCACGTCGGCCACAAGCCCTCCATGCTGCAAGACGTTCTGGCGGGCCGCAGGACTGAGGTTGAAGCCATCAACGGCGCCGTCGTTGCGGCTGCAGACCGCAGCGGCGTGCCCGTGCCTTGTACCCGCACCCTGCTGCGCCTGGTGCGTCTGGTGGAAGCACGGATCGCCGGCGTGGTGACCACAGCCCGCTGAGATCCCGCCCCATCAGTTCACCGTTTTTGCAACGTCCTAACTATTACAGGAGACATTCATGCGCAATCGACGTTCCCTTTTGATTGGTGCTGCCGTCCTGGCCGGTACCTATTGCGGCCTGGCTCAGGCGGACGCCTACCCCTCCAAACCCATCCGCTGGGTTGTCGCATACGCCGCGGGTGGTGGTTCTGACGCTTTGGCGCGTGCGGTCGGCACGCAGCTGTCGGCACAGCTGGGCCAATCGGTGCTCATCGACAACAAGCCCGGCGGCGCCACGGTGATCGGCGCAGAAAACGTGGCCAAGTCACCGGGGGACGGCTACACCGTTTTCACCGCCGACAATGGAACGCTGGTGTTTAACACGGCTCTGTTCAAGAAGCTCTCCTACGATCCGCAAAAGGACTTCACGGCGGTGGGCATGATGGCGCGGTTCCCGCTGCTGCTGGCGGTGAACCCGAACGCAGGCTACGCCGACGTGAAGGCTCTGCTGGAGGCCGCCAAGGCCAACCCCGGGAAACTCAGTTTTGGCTCGCCCGGCGTGGGCAGCCCCCACCACCTGGCCATGGAGATGCTGAAGTCGCGTGCCAAGCTGGACATGGTCCACATCGCCTACCGCGGCGCGGCACCTGCCATCCAGGATGTGGTGGGCGGGCAACTCCCCCTGATGGTGGTGGACTCCGCCGCCGGCATGCAGATGATCAAGGCAGGCAAGCTCAAGCCGCTGGCCACGTTCTCCAAGTCGCGGCTGGCCGCGCTGCCGGATGTGCCTTCACTCATGGAATTGGGGTACACCGACGTCGAGGCGGTCGCATGGCAGGGCCTGGTCGTCCCTTCGGCCACGCCCAAAGACATCGTGGCCAAGCTCAGCACCGAGTTGCAAAAGGCCATCCAGTCCGAACCCGTGCGGACTCAGTTCGCGGCCATGGGCATTGAGCCCACACCGTCCGATGCCGCCGCCATGCAGAAGCACTGGGCACAGGAAAGCCAGTACTGGCCCCGCCTGATCCGCGAGCGCGGCATTTCCCTGGACTGACGGGCCACGAGCCCGGTCCGATGGGCGAAGAGCGGTCCCTGGACCGCTCTTCGCAGGGGCTGTGCTTGCGGCCCGCATCCCTTCAGGCCGCAACGCCTGGCGCGCCACGCAGCGGTCCGGCGCCTTCGCGGCAGTCAAGGGACTTGAGCCGTTGCCAGCCGCTCCATTGGCCCAACTCGACCACCACACCCTTCCCGTAGCCGCTGGCGGTGAACTGGAACCTGTCATCGACCCCAGGCCATTCGTTGCGGCCGGCGCAGCCTTCAGTCCCCTTGGATATTGCGCGCCTTGATCAGCGCGCCAAAACGCGTGCTGTCGATGGCGGCGCGGGCATGGAAGTCGGCAGGAGACATGGGGGCGGGCACGCCACCGATTGCCGTGATGCGCTCCTTCACGGCGGTTGTGGCCAGCACCTTGTTGATCTCGCGGTTCAGGCGCGCCACCACCTCGGGCGGTGTGCCGGCAGGAGCGTAAAAGCCAAACCACGTGTCGGCATCGAACCCTTTGAGCCCCACCTCATCGAGCGTGGGCACGTCGGGGAACAGGGGCGAACGCTTGGCGCTGCCCACCGCGAGCAGCTTGAGCTTGCCCGCCTTGACATGCGAGAGGCCAATGCCGGGATCGAACATGAAGTCCACTTGCCCGCCCAGGAGGTCCTGCATGGCGGGGGCCGCCCCGCGGTAAGGCACATGCACAGCGAACACATCGGCCTGGGCCTTGAGCATCTCAGCCGCCAGGTGTGGCGAGCTTCCGTTGCCCGGCGTGCCAAAAGTCAACTTGCCGGGGTTGGCCTTGAGGTACTTCATGAACTCCTGGATGTTGTTGACCGGCAGCGTCGGCCTGACTTCGAGAAATACCATCACCCGCGCTGCCGCAGCTACGGACACCAAGTCCTTGGCGGGGTCGAACGGCATCTTGGGATACAGGTAGGGATTGACCGACACCATTCCGCCCGAACTCAAAAGCAGTGTGTAGCCATCAGCCGGCGACTTGGCCACGGCTTCCCCGCCGATGTTGCCGCCTGCACCGCCCCGGTTCTCAACCACCACGGGCTGGCCCAGCGAAGTCTGCAGTGGCACAGCCACCGCGCGTGCAATCTGGTCGGCCGCGCCGCCGGCCGGGAAGTTCACGATCACCTTGATCGGCTTGGCGGGCCAGCTTTCGGTCTGGGCCCGGGCGGGCTGCACCAGAAAGCCGAAGGCCGTGCAAGCCAGCGCCAGCAGGTGGCGCTTGAAGCGAAGGGGATGGGATTGCATGCGTGTCTCCAGTGATGCCCGGGTTTGCCGGGTCTTGGGCAATGAACAAAGAAATGACGCTTCGCCGAGATGGGGTGTCAGACCACCTCCACCCGGATGAAGCGGGATGTGCCAAGGTGCCGCTCAGCGCCGGCACAGCCTGGGTGCAGGCATGCCCAATCTTCGGCGTGCGTTCTTCATCCATCAATACAATGAATCGACTAAGTGCTATTTGATCTGCGCATATCAAAAAGACACTTTTGAACCTGCAAGGTGAGCCGCGCCGCCGCGCTGCCGGGCTTTGCTGCGTCGTTGTGGGGTGACTGACATCCGGCGTGGAGTGGAGCTTGATGGGGTTGTAGAAGCCCACGGCGCAGTCCACGATGTCCGCTCTGGCCTCTCCATGCCGTCCCCGCAAGGGGGGCGAAAATGCTCCTATTTCAATAGCTGCCAGCGCTTACCCATAGGTCGAAAGAAGCCAATTTGACTCAAATTTCTCTTTCCCCCTCTGTCACCTCACCTAATAGCAGCCCGCCAGACACTGTGATTAAAATCAGTGCCAGCCCACCCACCCCGCCATGACGGTGCTGCCCTCCCCCACTTCGGACTCCCCGCCCGCCATCCCTATCACCCGCTTCCACCGCACGCGCCTGATGCAGATCTGGCGCTCTGCGGGGTGGCCGTGCAAGGATGGGTTGGAGATCGACTTGCTGGCGGCCGGGCTCATCAGCCTGCACACGGCACCCGATGGTTGCGAAACCCTGCGCCTCACCGACGAAGGCATTCGCACCCTGGCGCAGGCGCGCCAACGCGGCGTGCGGGCGCTGAGCCTGCACGACCGGCTGGGGCAGAAGTTTGCGGCGCAGTTGCTGGCGGCGGGGCGCATTGTGTGGACGGAGCTGTCGCTGCGCGCGGTGGTCGACAGCGTGCCGGTGGGCGCTGGGATGCCGCCCGCGGACACGGCCGGCGCGGCCGCCCACGCTGCGCCTGCCATGGCGCCGCTCTGGGCCGACGATGACCACGCCCCCGCGGCCCGCGCCGCCGCCAACGTGTGGCGCATGGCCCGGCCCGATCTTTTCTCGGTGCGCAACACCTCCGTGCCCGCCTACCTGCAACCCATGGTGCACGAGGTGAAGGCCAGCCGGGCCGACCTGCTGTCGGACCTGCGGCATGACGCCAAGCGGCAGGCCTACCAGTGGCTCTGCGAGGAGTGCTACTACGTCTTCCCGGCCGGCATTGCCGAGCCCGATGAGATCCCCGAGCACTTTGGCATCTGGGTGCTGCACGGCAGCGTGGACGAGGGGCGTTTTGAACTGCTGCGCCCCGCACGGCACAGCCGCTGCACCCTGCCCTTTGCGGTGTGGATGGCGCTGTGCAAGGCCACGCCCCTGCGCAGCGAGGGCGAGCTGGCGCAGGCCCATCTGGGCGAGGCCGATGCCGAGGCGCTGCCGCCCGATACCGGCGCCCCGCCCTGCGCCGAGCCACCGCCATGACCTACACCGTCGCGGTGCGCGAGCTGTGCGAGTTCACGGCCAAGCAGGGCGACCTGGACCTGCGCTTCACGCCCGCCCCTACGGCCCTCGAAGGCATCGCGGGCCACGCCGCGGTGGCAGAACGCCGCGGCAAGGACTACCGCGCCGAGGTCGCGCTGGCCGGGCAGTACAAGACATTGCGCGTGCGCGGCCGGGCGGATGGTGTCGACACCGCGCAGCAGCGGCTGGACGAGGTGAAGACCTTCAAGGGCCGCCTGGACCGGCAGCCCGCATCGCACCGCGCGCTGCACTGGGCACAGGCTCGCATCTATGGCTGGCTGCTGTGCCAGCAGGAGGGCTGGGGCCATATCGACCTGGCGCTGGTGTACTTCGACATCGGCACGCAGAAGGAGACGGTCTTCACGGAGCGCCACAGCGCGACCGACCTGCAGCAGCATTTCGAGGCGCATTGCGAGCGCTTCCTGGCCTGGGCCGAAGCGCAGGTGGCGCACCGCGCCGCACGGGACGCGGCGCTGGCCGCGCTGGCCTTCCCCTTCGGCGCTTTCCGCGCCGGGCAGCGCCCGCTGGCCGAGGCGGTGTACAAGGCAGCGGTGGCCAGCCGCTGCCTGCTGGCCCAGGCGCCCACGGGTATCGGCAAGACCATGGGCACGCTGTTCCCGCTGCTCAAGGCCGCGCCGGGGCAGCAGATCGACAAGGTGTTCTTTCTGGCGGCCAAGACCTCGGGCCGGCAGATGGCGCTGGATGCGCTGGCGCGGCTGGCGGACAGCGCCCCCGCCTTGCCGCTGCGCGTGCTGGAACTGGTGGCACGCGACAAGGCCTGCGAGCACCCCGACAAGGCCTGCCATGGCGAGTCGTGCCCGCTGGCGCAGGGCTTTTACGACCGCCTGCCCGCCGCCCGCGCTGCGGCAGTGGCACCGACCACCGACGACGCCCGCTCTGCCCCCGCGCTACTGCAGCAAGCCCGCGTGCGCGAGGTGGCGCTGGCCCACCAGGTCTGCCCCTACTACCTGAGCCAGGAGCTGGCGCGCTGGGCCGACGTGGTGGTGGGCGACTACAACTACTACTTCGACCTGGGCGGCCTGCTGCATGGCCTGGCGCAAGCCAACCAGTGGCGCGCCGCGCTGCTGGTGGACGAGGCCCACAACCTGGTGGAGCGCGCCCGCAAGATGTACACGGCCGAGCTGCGGCCGGACAGCCTGGCGCAGGCCCGGCAGTCGCCCGCCGCCACGCGCCACCCCGCGGTGAAGAAGGCGCTGGACAAGGTGCGCCGCCAGTGGGTGGCGCTCGACAAGGCGCAGACCGCCGCCTATGCGGTGTACGACGCCTTCCCCGACAAGCTGCTGGCCGCACTCAAGGAATGCGGGAGCACGCTGTCGGACCACTTTGCCGACCACCCCGCCGAGCCTGACGCGGCGTTGCAGGCCTTCTACTTCGACGCCGTGCACCTGGTGCGCATGGCCGAACTGCTGGATGCGCATTCGCTGGTGGACATCACGCAAGCTTCCGCAGCCCACCGCCCGGCCGCCAAGCCCGGCGATTCCGTGGTCTGCACCCGCAACGTGGTGCCCGCACCTTTTTTGCAGCCTCGGCTGGCCGCAGCCCACACCAGCACCCTGTTCTCGGCCACCCTGCAGCCCGCGCGCTACTACGCCGACCTGCTGGGCCTGCCCGACCACCCTGCGTGGGTGGATGTGGAGTCGCCGTTTCATGCCCGGCAGTTGCACGTGCAGGTGGCCCGGCGCATCTCTACCCGCTACCCGGACCGCCCCACATCCCTCGCGCCCATTGCCGATCTGATGGCGCAGCAGTTCACCGCACGGCCGGGCAACTACCTTGCGTTCTTCAGCAGCTACGAATACCTGCAGCAGGTGGCCGACGTGTTCGAGCGCCACCACCCGCACCTGCCGCACTGGCGCCAGTCGCGCCGCATGCTGGAGGGCGAGCAGCGCGATTTTCTGGCCCGCTTCACCGACACCAGCCAGGGCATTGCCTTTGCCGTGCTGGGCGGCGCGTTTGCCGAAGGCATCGACCTGCCGGGCAAGCGCCTGATCGGCGCGTTTCTGGCGACGCTGGGCCTGCCCCAGGTGAACCCCGTGAACGAACAGATCCGCCAGCGCATGCAGGCGCTGTTCGGCGACGGGTACGACTACACCTACCTCTACCCCGGCCTGCAGAAGGTGGTGCAGGCGGCGGGCCGCGTGATCCGCACGCCCAGCGACGAAGGTGTGGTGCACCTGATGGACGACCGGTTTGCGCGCGCCGAGGTGCGCGCGCTGCTGCCGGCCTGGTGGCAACTTCAATAAAAAAAAGGCCGGCCACCTCGCGGTGCCCGGCCTGCAAAGCTGCAAATGCAGCACAGAGAGTCAATCCAATAGTCTGCGATCTGGCGTCAGACGGCCGCTGGCGCTGCCACCAGCTCCTTGGTCCGGCTGCGCTGGCGGAAGAACACCACCAGCTGCCAGAGGATGAACAGCGCGATGAGCCCGAGGAGCGTGCCGCTGATGGGCCGGTTGATGAACACACCGAAGCTGCCGCGCGACAGCAGCATGGAGCGGCGGAAGTTTTCTTCCAGCATCGGGCCCAGGATGAAGCCCAGCATCAGCGGCGAGGGATCCATCTCCAGCCGCATGAACAGGTAGCCCAGGGCGCCGAAGGCCACGGTGATGAACACGTCGTCCAGGTTGTTGTTGATGCTGTAGGTACCGATGCAGCAGAAGAACAGAATGGCCGGGAACAGCACGTTGTACGGAATCTTGAACACCGACAGCCAGTAGCGCACCAGCGGCACGTTCAGCACCAGCAGAAAGACGTTGCCGATCCACATGCTGGCCACCAGGCCCCAGAACAGCTCGGGGTGGCCGGCGATCATGTTGGGGCCGGGCTGGATGCCCTTGATGATGAACGCGGCCATCATCAGCGCCATCACGGCGTTCTCGGGGATGCCGATGCTCATCAGCGGGATGAAGCTGGTGCGCGCGGCGGCCTCGTCGGCGGCGGCCTGGCCGGCCACGCCTTCGATACAGCCGGTGCCGATCTCGTCCTTGTACTTGCTGACCTTCTTGTCGAGCGCATAAGCGGCAAACTGGGCAATCACCGGGCCGCCGCCGGGCAGGATGCCCAGGAACGAGCCCACCACGCTGCCGCGCAAGGCGCTGGGAATGATGCGCTTGAACTCAGGCCAGGTGGGCATGAGCTTGATCTTGCCGTTGAAGGGCGAACGCTCTTCGCGCGAATCCAGGTTCTTGCAGATCTCGGCAATGCCGAAACAGCCCAGCGCAATGCTCACAATGCCCACGCCGTCGGCCAGGAACGGTGCGTCCCAGGTGAAGCGCGCCATGCCGCTGTTCACGTCGGTACCGATGGAGCCCAGCAGCACACCCACCATGCACATGGCCAGGCCGTTGAGCAGGCTGCCGGTGGTGACGAAGCTCACGCACACAAAGCCCACCAGCATCAGCGCGCAGTAGTCGGCGGGGCCGAACAAAAAGGCCACCTCGCCCAGGCTGGGCGCCAGGAACGCCAGCACCACGATGGCCACCGTGCCCCCGATGAAGCTGGAGAAGCCGGCGGTGAACAGGGCCAGCCCCGTTTTCCCTTTCAGCGTCATCGCATACCCGTCGATACACGCCACGATGCTGCTCGCATGCGGGATCTTCATGGTGATGGCGCTCACGCTGTCGCCGTACTGCGCACCGTAGTAGATGCCGGCCAGCATGATGAGCGCACCGGTGGTGTCGATGGAATAGGTCAGCGGCAGCAGCAGGCTGATGGTCGCCAGCGGGCCCAGGCCCGGCAGCAGGCCCACCAGGGTGCCCACGGTGCAGCCCAGGGCACAGAACATCAGGTTCTGCAGCGTCAATGCGTGGCTGAAGCCAAACGCGAGGTTGTTCAAGACTTCCATGGCAGCAACCTCAGTACAGGGGCAGGCTCACGCCCAGCAGTTTCTGGAACGCGAACGCGATGGCGATCAGCACGGCGGTGATCTTGAGGCTGCGCTTCCACGAATACGTGCTGGCCGCAAAGCCGGAGCAGAACACCAGGAACACGATGCCCGCGATCATGTTCACAAAGTGCGAGAGCGCGGCAAAGCCGCACAGGCTGCCCAGGATGATGGCGATGTTGCGCACCTGGAAATCCATGGGCACAGGCGCCACCAGCCGTGCGCGCACCACGGTGATGACCCCGATGACAAACAGCATGCAGCTGACAATGAAGGGGAACATCCCCGGCCCTGCGTGGCCGAGCGACCCCAATGAATAGCCCACCGACGGCAGGCCGAAGCCCAGCGCCAAGGCCATGAGGGCAACGCCTCTGACGAGATTGCGGTTGATCATGAAAAGTTTGTCTCCTGAAACGCGGATGACCCCATCGGGCGGCGCAAATGGCGCCCAGGGCTGGGGTATGCTGACAGGCGGACTATCCCCATCGAACCTGATTGCTGGCTGATCTCGGCCATGCGTAATTTCACGTAGAACCCCGACCTCCATGCGCCTCCTGTTGGTGGAAGACGACCCCGTGCTCAGCCGCACCATGGCCCAGGGTCTTGAAAACGCGGGCCACCGCGTCGAACGGGCCCACACCGTCGAAGAAGCCCAGCACTGGTGGGCCGTGCAGCCCTTTGATGCCGTGCTGCTGGACCTGAACCTGCCCCACGCCGCGCACGCGCGCAGCGGCCTGGGCAGCGGCCTCACGGCGCTGCGCGCCGCCCGCGCCCGGGGCGACCGCACCCCCGTGCTGGTGCTCAGCGCCCGCGACAGCACTGAAGAACGCATTGCCGGGCTGGACGCCGGCGCCGACGACTACCTGGGCAAGCCGTACGAGCTGAAAGAGGTGGAAGCCCGCCTGCGCGCCCTGCTGCGCCGCGCCAGCGGCACGGCCGACCAGGTGACGGTGGGCCGGCTGGTGCTGGACCGCCAGGCCCGCCGTTTCAGCGTGGACGGACAGCCGCTGGAAATGCCCGCGCGGGAATTCGACCTGCTGTGGGAGCTGATGACTCCGCCGGGCCGCGTGCTCAGCAAGGGCGACCTGTCGGAGCGCCTGTCCGGGGCTGGCGAAGCGGTGGGCGAGAACGCGCTGGAGGCCTCGTTCTCGCGCCTGCGGCGCAAGATCGCGGGCAGCGGCGCCGCCATCCGCACGCTGCGCGGGCTGGGCTATCTGCTGGAAGATGACACAGGCACGCCCCCCGCTGCGCGCCCCTGAACCGGGCAGCCGCCCGCCCACGCTGCGCCAGCGCATCGGGCGGCACGTGCTGCTCTCGCTGGTGCTGGTGTGGGGGCTGGGCAGCGCCGTGGTGCTGGGCGTGGGCAACCATTTTGTGGCCGAGGCCTTCGACCGCGCCCTGCTGGACGATGCCCACGCGCTGGCGGCGCACGTGCGCGGGGCAGAAGCCACGCCCGCGAACGGCGGCAGCGCCCTGCACCTGGACCTCACGCCGCGCGAGCTGGGGCTGCTGCGCTTCGACCAGAGCGAAACCGTATGGTTTGCCATCTATGGCCCCGATGGCGCGCTGCTGGCGGGCGACGCCGAGCTGGCGCCGGGCGGGCTGCCGCCGGGCAACGGCGCCCACACGTTCTCGCACCTGGTGCGCGACGGGCGGGAGCTGCGTCGCGTCAGCCTGCGCATTGACGGGCCGCAGCCCTACACCGTGGTGATGGCCCAGACCACCGCCGAGCGCACGCAGCTGCTGCGCCGGCTGCTGGTGTACTCCGGCCTGGCGCAGCTGTGGCTGCTGGTGGTGCTGGGCTCGGGGCTGCTGCGCGGCATCGAGCGCGACCTGCAGCCCCTGACGGACCTGCAGGACGCCATGGACCACCGCGACGCGGCCGACCTGCAGCCGCTGCCCGCCGCCCTGGCGCAAGGCGCCGCCACCCACGAAGTACAGCGCCTGGGCGAGGCCCTGGATGCCCTGCTGAAGCGTGTGCAGCAGGGTCTGGAAGCCCAGCGCGAATTCGCGGGCAACGTGGCGCACGAGCTGCGCACGCCCCTGGCCGGCATCCGCGCCCAGGCCGCGCATGCGCTGGCACACAGCGACCCGGCCGTCTGGCGCAGCGAGCTCGAAGGCATTGCCCAGGCCGAGCAGCGCGCCAGCCGCACGGTGGACCAGCTGCTGGCGCTGGCCCGCGTGGCCGAGAGCCGCATCGCCCTGCCCTTGCAGGCCGTGGCACTGCCCGCCCTGGTGCGCGAAGTGCTGCTGCGCCACCTGCCCCGCGCCGACGGACTGGGGATCGACCTGGGTGCGGAGGGCCTGGACACGCCGCTGGAGGTGCGCGGCAACCCCGCGCTGCTCGAAGGCATCCTGAACAACCTGCTGGACAACGCCCAGCGCTACGGGCGCGGTGCCCCGCCCCGCATCACCGTGGCCCTGGGCCGCGAAGATGGCTATGCGCGACTGTGCGTGACCGACAACGGCCCGGGCGTGGACCCGGCTCTGGCGCAGCAGCTGCAGCAGCGCTGGGCGCAGGGCGAGCCCGGGCAGCAGCTGGGCCTGGGGGTGGGCCTGGGGTTGTCCATCGTCGCCCGCTATGCCCAGCTCATGGGCGGGCGCCTGGCGCTGGAGCCGGCCCCCGGCGGCGGGCTGGCCGCTTGCGTGTGGCTACCACTGGCCGGATCCGAAGCGGCTTGATTCGCATCAAGGCCCACGCAGGCCGCACCGCCACAATGGGCGGGTGCTGAAACCAAACTCCCCCACCCCGCTTTTCCGCCCCGGCGCTGCGGCCGCCTCGACCTTAGCGACTGCTACCGCCGCGCTGCTGGCAGCCCTGGCGCTCTCTGGCTGCGACCGCGCCACATCGTCCAAGCCGCCCGTGGCACCCGAAGTGGCCGCCGCCGCCGAGGCCGCGCTGGACGCCCTGGCCGCCGCCTGCGCCCGCGCCGTGGAGGCCCGCCAGCCCACCGTGCAGCCCACGGGCGACGGCCGCTGGACCGTGCACGGCTACAGCGCCGCCCTGGTGCAGCGCGACGTCACCACCACCGATTCCCCCATCACTCCGCTGCTGGGCAAGATCGTGGTGAAGGACAACGAGGCCCAGGCCACCGCGCCCAGCGAGGCCGATGCGCGCGCCATCATCCTGTCGCCCGTGCACCTGGTGGCCAACCGCACGCACACCTTCATCTACCGGTTTGACGGCCAGCGCTGGCAGTGGGCCAACGGCTCGCGCACCACCAAGGCGCCCTCGCAAAGCGACACCACCGTGCCGCTGGAGCGGGCCGAGCTGGCCGCCCCGGGCAGCGACTTCGCGGCCTGCCTGCCGCAGTAACGCGCAGGGGCAGCGGGCTCGAACGCTCTGCTATTGATAGCTGCTCGCGCTTGCCAGACAATCGCCAGAGGCACTTTTTGCCCCAAATCTACCAAGCCGTCCACTGCCCTTGCAGCGCCCGGCGCGCCAGCAAAAAGGTGGCCGCGTTCCAGCTCTGGCCGGCCATGCCGCCCGGCTGCAACGAGCGGCCGTGGAACCACTCGGTAAACCGCCAGTCGCCCAGCGCGTTCAACTCGGCCAGCCGGGCCAGTTCGGTCCAGCCCTTGTTGCGCAGCCCCAGCTTGGCCAGCGCCATCACCCAGAATCCGCCCACAAAGGGCCAGATGCCGCCGTTGTGGTACTGGTACATCAGGTTCTGCCGGTGCCGGCCCATGTAGGGCCGCCACTGCGGGTCGTCCTGCGACAGGGGGTGCAGCACTACACGCACGGGATAGGGATCGCTGGCGTGGGCCGCCAGCACGGTGTGCACGATGCTGTGCGCCATGGCCTCGTCGGCCAACCCGCACTGGATGGCCAGCAGATTGCCGAACACGTCCCCTTCGTGCCCGGCCACGGCCAGGTTCACAAAGCTCAGGTACAGCCCCCGGTCGTTGCGCCCCCGGCGCGCGTAGTGCTGCAGCAGCCGCGCGCGGTGGTACTGGTGCAGGTCGCGCTGAAAGGGGTTGAACAGGTGGTTGAAGTGGTGGTGCGTGTCCTGCGCGTGCTCCAGGGCAAAACGGCGCTTGACGTCGTACCACAGCGCGTTGGTGTACAGCACGTAACCCGAGCGCGGCATGATGTCCGCCCAGTCGCTGGCCTCGTTCTGCTGCAGCAGCCGAAAGCGCTGGTGCTCCTGGGCCAGCAGCCACGCCAGAGCGCGCGCCACGCCGTCAGCCCAGCGGTCGCTGCCCACCTTGCCGTGGCGGCGCACGTGGTCCACCGCGATCAGCCACCACAGCGTGGCGTCGATGCAGCCCAGGTACCAAAAGTCGGCATCGCGCCCTTCCGGGTCCACATACTTGGGAATCTGGCCGTTGGGGGCCTGCTGCGCGGCCAGCGCGTCCAGGCTGGCCACGGCGCCCTCTTCCAGCGCCGGCACGCCGCTGCCGCACATGGCCATCACGCAGATGGCCGCGTCGCGCCCGAAGATGCGGGTGTAGCGGCGCGCCACCGCCTGCGGAGTGCGGCTGGCGGCCAGGATGCCGTGCGGCGTAAGGTTGCTCTCGAGCAACGCGAGCGAGGCCTCGCAGCACGTGTCGACCAGGGTGAGCGCAGAGGCATCCAACGCGTGGTTTTTCTTCGGCATGCCGCAAGCCTAGCGCCGCCGGGGCGCGCGTGACCATAAGACCCGTTCCCCATTAAGGGAACAAACTGAAGCCGGTTCCCCGGCCCCCCGCGTCCAGGCGCAGCGCCCGGGCCAGGCGCCACGGCGCCCCCGGTCGCGGCAGCGCGCACCCCAGGGCCGCTGGCTTGCTCCACTGTTCATGGCCGCCAGCGCTTTTTTTCAGCGCTGGGCGGCATGGGGCCCTCGCCCGCCCTCACAGCTTGGCGATCGACACCTCCGTGGACTTGATCAGCGCGACCACATCGGAGCCCACGACCAGGCCCAGGTCGTCCACCGAGCGGGTGGTGATGACGGAAGTGACGATGCCCCAGGGGGTCTCGACATCGACCTCGGAGACGACGTCGCCGCGGATGATCTCGCGCACTTTGCCCTTGAACTGGTTGCGAACGTTGATGGCTTGGATGGACATGAGGGTTCTCCTTGAAAAGTCCGTTGAAAAAATAAAGAGGAATTCAGGACGCTAGCAACGCGTGGCAGCGCCCGAAAGCGGCGCGCTCCCCGCCAGGGCCACCGTGGAACTGGCTTTGCCAGGCCACCGGTGGCGCCCCCCTCCCGCAGGAGAGGGGGAAGGCGCGAAGCGACTCAGGGGGTGCATACCGCCTACACCGCCCAGCGCAGCCCGTGCGCGGGTACGCCGGGCCAGGTGGGCTCGGGCTGCGGCTCGGCGCCGGGCTTTTGCAGCACGCGGTCGAGGATGCGTTGCTCCAGTTGCGCAAAGCCTGCATCGCCGTGCGCGCGCGGGCGCGGCAGGGCGATGCGCTGGTCCAGCGCGATCTGGCCGTCTTCGACCAGCACCACGCGGTCGGCCAGGGCCACGGCCTCCTGCACGTCGTGGGTGACGAGCAGCGCGGTGAAGCCCGACTGGCGCCACAGGCCTTCGATGAGGCGGTGCATCTCGATGCGGGTGAGCGCGTCCAGCGCGCCCAGCGGTTCATCGAGCAGCAGCAGGCGCGGGCTGTGCACCAGCGCGCGTGCCAGGGCCACGCGCTGGCGCTGGCCGCCGGACAGGCGTGCGGGCCACTCGCCCAAGCGGTCGCCCAGGCCCACGCGCGCCAGCACGTCGGCCGCCGCACCGCGCTGCGCGGGCGGCAGGCCCAGGGCCACGTTGTCCAGCACGCGCTTCCAGGGCAAGAGGCGCGCGTCCTGGAACATGATGCGGGTGCTGCCGCTTTGCAGGCCCGCCACGCTGGCGCCGTCGATGCGGATCTCGCCGGCCGTTGCCGGCTCCAGCCCCGCCACCAGGCGCAGCAGCGTGCTCTTGCCGCAGCCGCTGCGGCCCACGATGGCGACAAACTCGCCGGGCTCGATCACCAGCTCGGTTTTCTTGAGCACGTCGCGCGCGCCGTAGCGCTTGTCCACGCCGTGCACTTCCAGGCGCACGCCCTGGGCTTGTGGAGATGATTTATGGGTCAAAATGGCCTCCTGCGCTTATCCATCAAGCGCCAGCAGCTATAAAAATGTGAGTAATTGCGCGCGATGGCGGCACTGGGCGCGACCCCATGCGAGGGACGCCGCGCAAGGGCCGCCCCGCCGCGCTGGCGTCGTCCTCCTGCCCGCATCGCGCAGCGATGCGAGAGCGGGGGGGAAGGCGCGCAGCGCCTCAGGGGGGTGTCACGTTTGATACCCAGGATGCCAGCGCAGCCAGTAGCGCTCCAAGCCCTTCGCAAAAACATCCGCCAGCTTGCCCAGCAGCGCGTACAGCAGGATGCCTACCAGCACGATGTCGGTCTGCAGAAACTCGCGCGCATTCATCGTGAGGTAGCCGATGCCCGCCTGCGCCGAGATGGTCTCGGCCACGATCAGGATCACCCACATCAGCCCCAGCGAGAACCGCAGGCCCACCAGGATGCTGGACAGCGCCCCGGGCAGGATGATCTGGCGGTACAGCTGCCAGCGGCCGAGGCCGTAGGTGCGGCCCATCTCGATCAGCCCCGGGTCCACGTTGCGGATGCCGTGGAAGGTGTTGAGGTAGATGGGGAAGAACACCGACACGCTGATGAGAAACAGCTTGGCCGACTCGTCGATGCCGAACCACAGGATGACCAGCGGGATCAGCGCCAGCGCCGGGATGTTGCGCACCATCTGCAGCGTGGAGTCCAGCAGCGTCTCGAACAGCTTGATGGAGCCGGTGAGCAGGCCCAGCAGCAGCCCCAGGCCGCCGCCAATCGCCAGCCCGGTCAAGGCCCGGCCGGCGCTGACCTTGACGTGCGTCCACAGCTCGCCCGACGCAGCCAGCGCCCACGCAGCGCGCACCACGTCCAGCGGCGCGGGCAGCACGCGGGTGGAGAGCCAGCCTTGCGACGACGCCACCTGCCACAGCACGACCAGCCCCATGGGCACGGCCCAGGGCAGCAGGCGCTGCGCGATCTGCCGGGCGAGGCGCGCCACGGATGCGGGCACCCAAGGGCCTGCGATGGGCAGGTCCACCGTGTCGGCCAGCGGGGATATCTGAAGTTCTCTAACGGTCTGGTTCATGGGATGGCTTCCGGTGGAGATGCAAGCTGGTCAGCTCTGCGATGCACGCGGCACAAAATCGTTGGCCACGGTTTCGCCAAACGGACCCAGCGGGTTGCCGAACAAGGGGTTGCCGCTGGCGAGCTGGTTGCGCAGCGGCAAGGGCAGCAGCGGGAACACCAGCTCGGCAAAGCGGTAGGCCTCGTCCAGGTGCGGGTAGCCCGAGAGCACGAAGGTGTCCAGCCCCAGCGCGGCGTATTCCTGGATGCGCGCGGCCACGGTCTGCGGGTCGCCCACCAGGGCCGTGCCCGCACCGCCGCGCACCAGGCCCACACCGGCCCACAGGTTGGGGCTGATTTCCAGGTCCTTGCGGGTGCGCTTGACCCCTTGGTTGTGCAAGGCCGCCATGCGCCGCTGGCCCTCGGAGTCCATGCGCGCAAACACGGCCTGGGCGCGCACCACGGTGTCGTCATCGACGTGGCGGATGAGTTCTTCGGCGGCGGCCCAGGCCTGCTCATCCGTCTCGCGCACGATGACGTGCAGGCGGATGCCGAACTTGACGGTGCGGCCATGCTTGGCGGCACGGGCGCGCACGTCGGCGACTTTCTTTGCCACCTCGGCCGGCGGTTCGCCCCAGGTCAGGTAGGCCTCCACCTGCTCGGCCGCCAGGTCGTGCGCGGCGGGCGACGAGCCGCCAAAGTACACCGGCGGGTGCGGCTGCTGCACCGGCGGGAAGAGCAGCTTGGCGCCCTTCACGGCCAGGTGCTTGCCTTCAAAGTCCAGGCTTTCGCCGCGGTGGCTGCGCGTGAGGATTTCGCGCCAGATGCGGATGAACTCGGCCGATTGTTCGTAGCGCGTGGCGTGGTCCAGAAACACGCCGTCGCCCTCCAGCTCGGCCTGGTCGCCGCCGGTGACCAGGTTGATGAGCAGGCGCCCGCCCGACAGCCGGTCGAACGTGGCCGCCATGCGCGCGGCCAGCGCAGGCTGGTGCAGGCCGGGCCGCACGGCCACCAGGAACTTGAGGTTGCGCGTGACGGGCAGCAGGCTGGCCGCCACCACCCACGGGTCTTCGCACGAGCGGCCGGTGGGGATGAGCACGCCTTCATAGCCCAGGCTGTCGGCCGCCACGGCCACCTGCTTGAGGTAGTCGTGGTTGAGCTGGCGCGCGCCCTTGGCGGTGCCGAGGTAACGGCTGTCGCCGTGGGTGGGGATGAACCAGAAAATTTTCATGGGTGATTGCCTCGAAGGGTGGGTATGAAGGCCGCGGCCAAGTGGAAACGGACCGTTCGGGCTGAGCTTGTCGAAGCCGTGCGCGACGCTTCGACAGGCTCAGCGTGAACGGATTGAAGGGGGGGCGGAGTCAAAGCGCACTCAAGACCGCGCCGCCGCCGCCAGCTGCGCAGCCGCCGGCCGCCACACGATGTCGGCCACGTTCACGGGTTTGGGGATGAGGCCGAGCTTGAAAAACGCATCGGCCACGCGCTGCTGGTCGGCCACGGTGTCGTGGCTCAGCAGGCCCACGGGCGACGCGGGGCGGCGCTGGATGAACAGGCTCACCACCCCCGCGTCCAGCCCGCTGAAGTCGGCAATGAGCTTGATCGCGTCCTTGCGCGCCTCTTGCGCCAGGCGGTCGGCGCGGCTGAGTTCCTCGAACAGCACGCGCAACACCTGGGGATGGGCCTGCACGAAGGGGCGCGCCGCCAGGTAGAACGAGTTGTTGCTGCTGGCCAGGTCACGGCCGGTTGCAAGCACACGGGGCTGAATGGCCAGCTCGGTCGCCGCGTAGAACGGGTCCCAGATGGCCCAGGCGTCCACGCTCTTGCGCTCGAACGCGGCGCGTGCATCGGCCGGGGCCAGGTACACGGGCTGGATGTCGGTCCATTGCAGGCGGGCGCGCTCCACGGCACGCACCAGCAGGTAGTGCGCGCTGCTGCCCTTTTGCACGGCGATGCGGCGGCCCTTGAGGTCGGCCAGGGTGCGCAGGGGCGAATCCTGCAGCACCAGCAGGGCCGAGCTGTCGGGCTTGGGCGGCTCGGCGCCCACGTAGAGCAGGTCTTTGTCGGCGGCCTGCGCAAACACGGGCGGCGAGTCGCCCGTGAGGCCAAACTCCAGGCTGCCGACCGACAAGGCTTCGAGCAGCTGCGGCCCGGCCGGAAACTCCAGCCAGCTCACCCGCGTGCCGGGAAAGCGCTTTTCCAGCACGCCCTGCTGCTTGAGGATGACGAGGTTGACGGCGGACTTCTGGTAGCCGATGCGCAGTTGTTCGGGGCCGGGCGCGGCCGGACTTTGCGCATGGGCATAGCGGCTGGCCAGCGCCCAGTGAAAGGCGGTGACGCCCAGCAGCTGCAGCGCGCGGCGGCGCTCGGGGCTCAGGGGAAGGTGGGCCATGGTGACTCCTTGCAATGCGTGGACCTGGGCCTCAAAGATCCACCGGCGCGGCGTGCAGCAGGTTGAGCGGCTTGGGGATGAGCTTGAGGTCGTAGAACGTGTCGGCAATCGCCTGCTGCTCGGCCAGGATCTCGCGGGTGACGGGCGCGGTGCCGAAGCGGGCGCGGTTCAGGTACAGCGCGGTGATGGATTTGTCCAGGCCCAGCACGGCCGACAGCTCGGCCGCGGCGGCGTCCTTGTTCCTGGACGCCCAGGTGTCGATGGCGTTGACCTCTTCGATGGCGATACGCAGCACATCGGCGTTCCGGGTGGCGAACTCGCGCGAGGTGAAGTAGTAGGCGCGGTTGTTCACCACGCCCGTGGCGTCGGCCAGCAGCCGGGCGTCCAGCGTCTTTTGCGCGGCGGCGAGGAAGGGGTCCCAGATGATCCAGGCGTCCACCGCGCCTTTTTCAAAGGCCGCCCGCGCGTCGGCCGGGGCCAGGAAGACGGACTGCACGTCGCCGTATTTCAGGCCCTGCTTTTCCAGCAGCTTGACCAGGAAGTACTGCACGTTGGAGCCCTTGTTGTAGGCCACGCGCTTGCCCTTCAAGTCCGCCACGCTGCGGATGGGCGAATCCTTGGGCACCACCACCGCCTCCAGCGCGGGGCGCGGCACGGTGGCGCCGGCATAGACCAGCGGCGCGCCGGCGGCCTGGGCAAAGATGGGCGGGGCCTCGCCCACGTCGCCAAAGTCAATGGAGCCGACGTTCAGCGCTTCGAGCTGCACGGGGCCGGCATTGAATTCGGTCCAGGTCACTTTCACGCCCAGCGGGGCCAGGCGCTTTTCCAGCGTGCCGCGGCCCTTGAGGATGGAGAGCCAGCCTTTTTGGTGACCCACGCGCAGCACGCGGGCCGGCGCCTGGGCCCAGGCCTGGGGTGCCAGGGTGGTGGCAGCGGCGGCGGTGCCTGCGGCCAGCAGCTGGCGGCGCTGCAGGGAGAAACGGGCAAGTTCGTTCATGGTGCGGTTCCAGAGGCAAAAGGGTGAAAGAGCGTCCGATGGGCTGGCAGCAGGCGGCACACCGCCCTGCCCGCGCACCCGGCGCAGCAAAAAATCAAAAAGGGATGGGAACGAAGGCGGGCATGGGCGCTGCGTGATCGCAGCGCCCATGCCGTCAGACGCTACATCGCACCTGCGAGAACGGCACCGGCGCAAAGCGCGTGGCCTGGGCGGGCGATGGGCGCAGGGTCTCGGTCACCAGCACATGGACGGCGTCGTCCAGCCGCGCGGCAATGTCGGCCTGCAGGTGGTAGCCGCCCTCGGGCGACAGCGTGACCTGGGCATCGGTGGCATAGATGCCCGGCAGGATGCTCTTGGCGCCCAGCGACTGCAGCACGGGGCGCAGCGCGTAGTCCAGCGCCAGCATGTGGTGCGGGCTGCCGCCCGTGGCCAGGGGCAGCACCGTCTTGCCCTTCAGAGCCGTCTGCGGCAACAGGTCCAGGAAGACCTTGAGCACGCCGCTGTACGCCGCCTTGTAGACGGGCGTGGCCACCACCAGCACGCTGGCGTCGGCCACCTGGTCGATGGCGTTCACCACCGTGGGGTGGCCAAAGTCGGCCAGCAACAGGGCCTGGGGCGAGAGGTCGCGGATGTGGATGCGGTCCACCAGGGCGCCGCGCACTTGCAGGCGCTGGGCCACGGCGTCCAGCAAGGCGGCGGAGCGGGAGCGCTCGGAGGGGCTGCCGGCAATCAACAAGGCGGACATAGCGTTCCTTTACTACTGTTTTGATAGCTGCTAGCGCTTTATGGATAAGCGCTAGAGGCCGATTTGGCTTGATTTTTTACCCATCTCAGAAGGGGGCATCAGCCTGCACACCCGCAGCGGCGCTGGGGTTGACCCCCTCTCCCCTCGCGGGAGAGGGTTGGGGAGAGGGGGCCTGCACCCGCGCTGCGCCCGTTTCACCCCCCCTCTCCCCGGCCCTCTCCCACCAGGGGAGAGGGGGTGGGAGCCATCGGAGATCGGTGCCTGAGCGGGCGCTCTTGTCCTTACTTCCGCGTATAGATCTGGTCGAAGCTCGCGCCGTCCGCAAAGTGCTCCTTGGCCGCCTTGTCCCAGCCGCCAAACGCATCGTTGATGGTGAACAGGTTCAGCTTGGGGAACTGCTTGGCGTACTTGGCCTGGGCTTTTTCCGAGACAGCGGGGCGGTAGAAATGCTTGCCCGCGATGTCCTGGCCTTCTTCGGTGTACAGGTATTGCAGGTACGCCTCGGCCACGGCGCGCGTGCCCTTCTTGTCCACGTTCTTGTCGACCACCGTCACGGCGGGCTCGGCCAGGATGGAGATCGACGGGGCAACGACGTCAAACTTGGCGCCGAACTCTTTTTCCAGCAGGTAGGCCTCGTTCTCCCAGGCAATCAGCACATCGCCCTGGTTGCGCTGCGCAAAGGTGATGGTGGAGCCGCGCGCACCGGTGTCCAGCACGGGCACATTGCCGTACAGCTTGGCGACGAAGTCCTTGGCTTTGGCATCGCTGCCGTACTTGCGCTTGGCAAACTCCCACGCCGCCAGGTAGTTCCAGCGCGCGCCGCCCGAGGTCTTGGGGTTGGGCGTGATCACGCTGATGCCGGGCTTGACGAGGTCGTCCCAGTCCTTGATGCCCTTGGGATTGCCCTGGCGCACCACCAGCACGATGGTCGAGGTGTAGGGCGAGCTGTTGTGCGGCAGGCGCTTTTGCCAGTCTTTCGGAATCCAGCCACCGTTGGCGTGCAGCGCATCGGTGTCGCCCGCCAGGGCCAGCGTGGCCACATCGGCCTCCAGCCCGTCGATGATGGACCGCGCCTGCTTGCCCGAGCCGCCGTGGCTTTGCTTGATGGTCACGTCCTGGCCCGTCTTGGCCTTCCAGTGCTTGGCAAAGGCCTGGTTGAAATCCACGTACAACTCGCGCGTCGGGTCGTACGAAACATTGAGCAGGGTCACCGACTGCGCCAACGCTGGCAATGCCGTCAGGGCCAAACCGCCGACCAGGGCGGCAGCGAGAGGAAACTTGATAAAGTCGCGGCGAAAGTTCACGGAGGGCCTCTTTTTTGGAAATGGGTTGCGGTGCGGAACACCGATGCAACGCATTCTGAAAGCCCCTCCTCAAAACTGGAACTACTGAGATTTCAGTTCTTTATATCCAAAACATCTGTGCAGGCCCTCGCTGGCCGGCTCCTCTTTTTTCTCATCATTCCAAGGAACCCCCATGGCACGCACCGTTCAATGCATCAAGCTCGGCAAGGAAGCCGAAGGCCTCGACTTTCCGCCCTACCCCGGTGAACTGGGCAAGCGCATCTGGGAAAACGTGAGCAAGGAAGCCTGGGCCGGTTGGCTCAAGCACCAGACCATGCTGGTGAATGAGAACCGGCTGAATCTGGCGGACGCGCGCGCTCGCCAGTACTTGGCGCGCCAGATGGAGAATCACTTTTTTGGCGGCGGCGCAGACGCTGCGGCGGGCTACGTCCCGCCCAGTGCGTAACGCAGTGAAGCACTGCAAAAAGTGGTTTCTGCAAAATCACTTCTTTGGCGGCGGCGCAGACGCCGCGGCGGGCTACGTCCCGCCCAGCCAGTGATCTAGCACAACCGCCCGCACCCCGGATTCCGGTACAAAACAGCCCCAACACGGCGCCCTGGTGGCGCCCTTTCTTTTTCTGAGTTGCGCGCAACCCCATGTCCGAGTCCATCCACTGGCTGCCCGACGGCACCCCCTACAGCCCGCGCTTTGGCGACCGCTACCACAGTGAAAACGGCGGGCTGGACCAGGCCCGCAAGGTGTTCCTGCAAGGCTGCGGCCTGCCGGCGGCCTGGGCGGGGCAGCCCCAGTGGCGCGTGCTGGAAACCGGGTTTGGCTTCGGGCTCAACTTTCTCGTCACCTGGGCCGCATGGCGGGCCGACGAGCACCGCCCCCGACTGCTCCACTTCGTGTCGACCGAAGCTTGGCCGGTCAGCGCGGCAGACCTGCTGCGCGCCACCGCTGCCCACCCCGAGCTGGCCCCCTTGGCCGAGCAGCTGCACGCCCAATGGTGGGGCCTGCTGCCCGGCGTGCACCGGCTCGCGTTTGAAGACGGCCGCGTGCTGCTCACGCTGTACATCGGCGATGCGCAAGCCATGCTGCGCCAGCAGGCACCCACGGCGGACTCGGTGTACCTGGACGGGTTCAGCCCCTCGGTCAACCCCGAGATCTGGAGCGCCCACACCCTCAAGGCGGTGGCTCGCTGCTGCCGCCGGGGCACGCAGTTGGCCACCTGGACCATCGCCCGCGCCGTGCGCGACGCCCTGGCCGAATGCGGCTTTGAGGTGCACCGCGTGCCCGGGGTGCCGCCCAAGCGCGACAACCTGCACGCCACCTACAACCCGGCGTGGGATCCGCGGCCCCGCATCGCCTCCCTCCCCGAAACCACCCCCGCCGCCAGCGCGCAGGCCCGCCACTGCCTGGTGATTGGCGGCGGCCTGGCCGGCGCGGCCACCGCGGCCAGCCTGGCGCGCCGGGGCTGGCAGGTGCGAGTGCTCGACGAGGCGCCGGAGCCTGCCGCCGGCGCCTCGGGCCTGCCGGCAGGGGTGTTTGCGCCCCATGTGTCGCCCGACGATGCCGTGCTGTCGCGCCTGTCCCGCAGCGGGGTGCGCTTCACGCTCCAGCAGGCCCGCCAACGCCTGCAGGCCGGGCTTGACTGGGGGCCCACGGGCGTGCTGGAGCACCGCACCGATGGCAGCCCCGGCCTGCCCGCCGACGGGCAGGACGGCCCGGGCGCCGACTGGAGCACCTCCGCCCCCCCAGCCGCCCGCGAGCAGGCCGGCTTGCCCGCCGAGGCTGTGGCCTGCTGGCACCTCCAAGGCGGCTGGATACGCCCGCCCCGAATGGTGCAGGCGCTGCTGCGCGAGCCCGGCGTGGCCTGGCACGGCCGCTGCCACGTGGCCAGCCTGCGCGCCGTGCCCGTCCCCCTGCCAGGCGATGCCCCTGCCAGCGCGGGCGCCCCCATCGAGTGGCAGGTGCTGGACGCCCAGGGCCAGGTGCTGGCACAGGCCCCCCTGGTGGTGATTGCCGCGGGGGCCGGCAGCCCCACCCTGCTGGCCGACCGCTGGCCGCTGCAACCTGTGCGCGGGCAGGTTTCCTGGGGGCGCTACCCGGCGCACCAGCCGCCACCCGCGCCGTTTCCGGCCAACGGCCACGGCAACCTCGTGCCGTCGTTCGGCTGCGGGGACGACGCCCCCAGCCCCGCGGGCGACGCCCCCGAGCGCGGCTGGATCATGGGCTCCACCTTTGAGCGCGGCGTGACCACCCTGCCCGCCAGCGCCGCAGACCAGCTTGCGGCGCACCGGCTGCACTGGGACAAGCTGCAAGCCCTTGCGCCCGCAGCGGCCCGCGCGCTGGCGCCCCGCTTCCACCAGGCCCTCCAGGCCCGGCCCGCCGCCGGGGACAACGGTGGCACCGAGCCCGCCGTCGAACACTGGGCCGCCGTGCGCTGCACCGCCCCGGACCGGCTGCCCATCGTGGGGCCGGTGGATGCCCAGACGCTGCCCGGCCTGTGGGTGTGCACGGCCATGGGCGCGCGGGGCCTGACCCTGGCCTTGCTGTGCGGCGAACTGCTGGCCGCCCGCGTCAACGCCGAACCGCTGCCCCTGGACGCCAAGCTGGCCCGCGCCCTGGCCAGCGAGCGCATGTGACCTCTGCGGGCGCAGCCTGCCACACCCCAGCAGGCTGCCCCTGCGCCCCGGGCTGGAGGCGCGCCGGCCCCTGCTTATACCGATATTTGCATATTCGAAGCACAAAACAATAGTTTGCTTCCATAAGAAGCCCCTCTACATTCGCCGCCATGCATGAATTGGCGTTTGTCTTCGCGGGGTTTGCGGTGGGCCTGATCGTCGGGCTCACCGGGGTGGGCGGCGGCTCGCTGATGACGCCCGTGCTCATCTTCTTCTTCGGCATCAAGCCCCACCTGGCCATCGGCACCGACCTGCTGTTTGCCGCCTTCACCAAGCTGGGCGGCACCGTGAGCATGGCGCGCCAGCGCCTGGTGCCCTGGCGCGTGGTGGCGCAGCTGTGCGCCGGCAGCATCCCGGCCGCCCTGCTGGCCCTGTGGGCGCTGCGGGTGCTGGGCCCGGCCAGCGCGCAGGCCCAGCACATCATGACCACCACGCTGGGCTTTGCCCTGCTGCTGACGGCGGCCGCCACGCTCTACAAGGTGGTGGCCTTCTCGCGCGAACGCCAGGCGGCCGACCAGGCCCGCCGCGCCGGCAGCGACACCCAGGCCACCCGCCCCCGCCACTGGAGCCTGCCCGTGCTGCTGGGCGCCGTCATCGGCACGCTGGTCACGTTCACCTCGGTGGGCGCGGGCGCCATCGGCGTCACGGTGCTGCTGCTGGTCTACCCCCTGCTGCCGCTGCCGCGCATCATCGGCGCCGACATCGCCTACGCCGTGCCGCTGACGCTGGTGGCCGGCCTGGGCCATGCCACGCTGGGCTCGGTGGACTGGCCTTTGCTTGCACAATTGCTGGCGGGCTCGCTGCCCGGCATCTGGCTGGGCTCGCGCCTGGTCACCCGCACGCCCGAGCGCGTCATTCGCTCCGCCCTCTCCCTGCTGCTCGCCTGGGCGGGCTTCAAACTGATTCTGATCTGAGTTGCTCCACGATGTACCAATACACCGACTTTGACCGCCAATTCATCCGCCTGCGGGCCGAGCAGTTCCGCGACCAGCTGGAGCGCTGGCAGGCCGGCAAGCTGACCGAAGAGCAGTTCCGCCCGCTGCGCCTGCAAAACGGCTGGTACGTGCAGCGCTACGCGCCCATGCTGCGCGTGGCCGTGCCGTACGGCGAGCTCTCCAGCGCCCAGCTGCGCGTGCTGGCCCGCGTGGCCCGCGAATACGACCAGCCCGAGCCCGCCCTGCTGGCCGAGGCCCAGGCCACGCAAGAGAAGCTGGGCGAGATCCCGCTGGCCGACGGCCGGCGCATCGGCACCCGGCTGAAGTACGGCTACGGCCACTTCACCACGCGCACCAACGTGCAGTACAACTGGATCCCGCTGTCCAAGGCGGCCGACGTGATGGACCTGCTGGCCACCGTGAACCTGCACGGCATCCAGACCAGCGGCAACTGCATCCGCAACATCAACAGCGACGCGCTGGCCGGCATTGCCGCCGACGAGATCGCCGACCCGCGCCCGTTCACCGAGATCCTGCGCCAGTGGAGCACGCTGCACCCCGAGTTCTCGTTCCTGCCGCGCAAATTCAAGGTGTCCATCAACGGCGCGCGTGAAGACCGCGCCGCACTGGGCTGGTACGACGTGGGCCTGCAGCTGGTCAAGAACAACGCGGGAGAGCTGGGCTTCAAGGTGCGCGTGGGCGGCGGCATGGGCCGCACCCCCACCATCAGCCCGGTGCTGCGCGAGTTCCTGCCCTGGAACCAGCTCATGAACTACCTGGAGGCCGTGATCCGCGTGTACAACCGCTACGGCCGCCGCGACAACAGCTGGAAGGCCCGCATCAAGATTTTGGTGAAGGCCGAGGGCCAGGCGTATGTGGACCAGGTGGAAGAAGAGTTCCGCCAGATCGTCGAAGTGGAGGGCGGGCCCCACACCATCACCCAGGCTGAATACGACCGCGTGGCCGCCAACTTCCGCGAGCCCGCGCTGGACCTCTCGCCCGCCAACGCCGAGGCTGAAACCCTGGCCTTGCTGCGCACCGCTGCGGAGGAGGACAAGGACTTCGGCCGCTGGCTGCAGCGCAACGTGCTGCCCCACCGCCACCCGCAGCTGCGCGCCGTGATGCTGTCGTTCAAGCGCCTGGGCTACGCCCCCGGCGACGCCACGGCCGAGCAGATGGAAGCCGCCGCCGATCTGGCCGACCGCTTCTCCGCCGGCGAAATGCGCGTGACGCACGAGCAAAATCTGCTTTTGCCCTGGGTGCGCCGCGACCAGCTGCCCGCGCTGTACCAGGCCGCCAAGGCCCTGGGCCTGGCCAAGCCCAACATCGGCCTTTTGACCGACATGATCGCCTGCCCCGGCGGCGACTTCTGCTCGCTGGCCAACGCGCGCAGCCTGCCGATTGCCGAGGCCATCACCGAGCGCTACCAGGACCTGGACGAGCTGTGGGACCTGGGCGAGATCGACCTGCACATCAGCGGCTGCATCAACAGCTGCGGCCACCACCACAGCGGCCACATCGGCATCCTGGGTGTGGATAAAGACGGCAAGGAGTGGTACCAGATCACGCTGGGCGGGGCCGATGGCTCCGACCTCTCGGGCCCCGCCACGCCGGGCAAGATCATCGGCCCCTCGTTCAGCGCCGCCGAGGTGCCGGGCGTCATCGAAGCCCTGCTGGACACCTACCGCGCCGAGCGGCAGTTGCTGGCAAGCGACGCCGACGGGCCGCGCTACGAGCACTTCATCGACACGGTGCGCCGTGTCGGCCTCGACCCCTTCAAGGCCGCCGCCAATGCCGCGCGCCACCCCGCTGAAACCGAAGCCGCCTGAAGGCTCTGCACACCATGAAAATCATCGCTTCCCACGAGCACGTGGCCAGCCCCGCGGGCCAGAAGGTCCTTGAACTGCCCAACGACGCCAACCCGTTCGACCTGGACCTGGCGGGCGTGGACCGCATCGACCTGCAGTTCCCCAAGTTCACCGACGGCCGGGCCTTCAGCCAGGCCCGCCTGCTGCGCGGGCGTCTGAAGTTTGCCGGCGAGCTGCGCGCCACCGGCGACGTGCTGATCGACCAGCTGGTGCAAATGGCGCGCTGCGGCTTTGACGTGGCCGTGCTGCGCGAAGGCCTGGACATGGCCGACGCCCAGCGCCAGTTCGACCGCTTCAAAGCCTTTTACCAGGGCGACGTGACGCACCCCCTGCCCCACTTCCGCGAGGCCGCCTGATCATGAATGCCCGAGACCCCCATGCCATGAACAACGACACCATCGACCTCGCCCGCATCAATGCCGACCTGGGCCGCAATGCGCCCGGCCTGGTCGAATGGGCCCTGGGCCTGGGCCAGCCCACCATCGTCACCACCAACTTCCGCCCGTTTGAAGCCGTGATCCTGCACATGGTGTCGCAGGTGAACCCCGACGTGCCCGTGGTGTGGATGGACAACGGCTACAACACCGAAGCCACCTACCGTTTTGCCGACGAGGTGACCCAGCAGCTGGGGCTGAATCTCAAGATCTACCTGCCGCTGCGCTCGCGCGCCCACCGCGAGGCCGTGGACGGCCCCACGCCCGCGCTGGATGACCCGCGCCATGCCGCCTTCACCGAAGAAGTGAAGCTCGAGCCCTTTGCCCGCGCCCTGCGCGAGACCGCGCCCAAGGTCTGGTTCACCGCCCTGCGCGCCACCGACACCGCCGTGCGCGCGCAGATGGACCCCGTGAGCATCAACCCCGACGGCCTCATCAAGGTGGCGCCGCTGCTGCACTGGTCGTCCAAGGACCTGCACGAATACTGCGTGAAGCACGGCCTGCCCAACAACTTCGACTACGTGGACCCAACCAAGGGCGAAGACAACCGCGAGTGCGGTTTGCACTTGGCCCATTGACCCGCCGGAGCCGACATGAACGCCCGCACCGACGCCACGCTGCTGCAAGAGAACAAGAACAACCACAACAACATGAGCTACCACCTCAACAACTCGCACCTGGATGCGCTGGAGGAAGAAACCATCTTCATCCTGCGCGAAGTCGCCGCCGCCTTCGAGCGCCCCGCCCTGCTGTTCTCGGGCGGCAAGGATTCGCTGGTGATGCTCAAGTGCGCCGAGAAGGCGTTTGGCGCAGGCCGCATTCCCTACCCGCTCTTGATGATCGACACGGGCCACAACTTCCCCGAAGTGACCGACTTCCGCGACTTCCGCGCGAAGGAGCTGGGCGCCGAACTGATCGTGCGCAGCGTGGAGGATTCGATGGCCCGTGGCACCGTGCGCCTGGCCCACCCGGGCGAGAGCCGCAACGTGCACCAGTCCGTGACGCTGCTCGAAGCGATCGAGGAATTCCGCTTTGACGCGCTGATCGGCGGCGCCCGCCGCGACGAGGAAAAGGCCCGCGCCAAGGAACGCATCTTCTCTCACCGCGACAGCTTCGGCCAATGGCAGCCCAAGGCCCAGCGCCCCGAGCTGTGGACGCTGTTCAACACCCGCCTGCAGCCCGGCGAGCACTTCCGCGTGTTCCCCATCAGCAACTGGACCGAGCTGGACGTGTGGCAGTACATCGACCGCGAGCAGATCGGCCTGCCCAGCATCTACTACACGCACAAGCGCCAGGTGGTGGACAAGAAGGGCCTGCTGATGCCCGTGACCGAGCTGACGCCGCCGCGCGACGGCGACGTGGTGGAAACGCGCGACGTGCGCTTTCGCACCGTGGGCGACATCACCTGCACCGCGCCGGTGGAAAGCACGGCGGCCACCCCGGCCGAGATCGTCATCGAAACCCTGGCCGCCGACGTGAGCGAGCGCGGGGCCACGCGCATGGATGACAAGACCAGCGATGCGTCGATGGAAAAGCGCAAGAAAGACGGGTATTTCTGATGACAAACACTACCAATTCGATAGCTGCCAGCGCTTATCCAGTAAGCGCTGGAGCCCCAAATGACCCTATCTCTGCCCTCAAGTTCATCACCTGCGGTAGCGTGGACGATGGCAAGAGCACCCTCATCGGCCGCCTGCTGGTGGACAGCAAGGCCGTGCTGCAAGACCACCTGGCCGGCGTGCAGCGCCAGGGCGAGACCGACCTGGCCCTGCTGACCGACGGCCTCAGCGCCGAGCGCGAGCAAGGCATCACCATCGACGTGGCCTACCGCTACTTCGCCACCGAAGAGCGCAAGTTCATCATTGGCGACGCGCCGGGCCACGAGCAGTACACCCGCAACATGGTGACGGCCGCCAGCAGCGCCGACGCCGCCGTGGTGCTGGTCGACGCCACCAAGCTCGACTGGAAGAACCCCGGCCTGGCCCTGCTGCCGCAGACTCGCCGCCACAGCCTGCTGGTGCACCTGCTGCGCGTGCATTCGCTGGTGTTTGCCGTCAACAAGCTCGACGCGGTAGAAGACCCGGCGCTGGCCTGGAAGCACATCCAGGGCGCGCTGCAAGCCTTTGCCCAGGCAGCCGGCATCACCGTGCGCGCCACGGTGCCCGTGTCTGCCCTCAAGGGCTGGAACGTGGTCGATGCCCATGCCGGCTGGTGCGGCTACACCGGCCCCACGCTGCTGCAGGTGCTGGAAGAGCTGCCCAACACCCCCGCCGACACGGCGCTGGCCCCGGCCTTCCCGGTGCAGTGGGTGGAGAAGTTCTCCTCCTCGTCCGACACCTCCCAGGGCCGCCGCGTGTTCTGGGGCCGCGTGGCTGCAGGCACCTTCGCGCCCGGCACCGCCGTGCAGATCTTCCCCAGCGGCCAGCTGGCCACGGTGGCCCAGGTGCTGGACCACGCCCGCCGGCCCAAGGACGTGCCCGCGGGCACCAGCGCCGGCATCATCCTCGACCGCGAGGTGGACGTCTCGCGCGGGGACTGGATCCTGGCCGCGCCCACGGCCGCTGCAGCGCCTGCTGCCGACGACGACTTTGGCGACACGCCCACCGCCACGCCCGCATGGCCTGCGAGCCGCGAACTGCGCACCACCATCGCCTGGATGGACGACGAGCCCCTGGTCGCCGGCCGCGTGTACTGGGCGCTGCACGGCCACCGCTGGGTCAAGGCCAAGGTGAAAGCCGTGGTGCACAAGCTCAACATCAACACCCTGGCCGAAGAGCCCGCCACGCAGCTGGGCCCCAACGCCATCGGCCATGTGGAACTGCTGCTGCAGGAGGCCCTTCCCGCCGCGCCGTTCACCCAGGCCCGCGTGCTGGGCTCGCTGATCCTGGTGGACACCGCCAGCCACAAAACGGCGGGCGCCGTGCTGGTCAATTGACCCGAAACTGATCCAGATCAGCCCCCGCGCGCCCCAGACACCCCTTCGCCGCAAGGGGCCCTGTAACCAAAGGTCGGTGAAAGCTTTTAAAATCGAGGGTTTTCACCGACCCACACAACTCCTGTCATGACCCACGTCGTTTCCGAAAACTGCATCAAGTGCAAGTACACCGATTGTGTGGACGTGTGCCCCGTGGACTGCTTCCGCGAAGGCCCGAACATGCTCGTCATCGACCCCGACGAGTGCATCGACTGCGCCGTGTGCATCCCCGAGTGCCCGGCCAACGCCATCTTTGCCGAAGAAGACCTGCCCGCGGACCAGATCGCCTTCATCAAGCTCAACGCCGACCTGGCCTTTGCCGACGGCTGGAAGAGCATCACCAAGCGCAAGCCCGCGCTGCCCGACGCGGACGAGTGGAACGGCAAGCCGGGCAAGATCGCCGACTTGATTAAGTGATCCCCCTGAGCCGCTTCGCGCCATCCCCCAAGGGGGACGCCACCAGTGGCCTGGCAAAGCCAGTTCCACGGTGGCACTGGTCTTTGGCAGCGCCCGTTTCGGGCGCTGCGCGCGTGGCTTGCGCATGATCCAAGAAACCGATGCCGTCGTCATCGGCGCAGGCCCCGTGGGCCTGTTCCAGGTCTTCCAGCTGGGCCTGCAGGGCATCAACGCCCACCTCATCGACGCCCTGCCCCATGCGGGAGGCCAGTGCGTGGAGCTGTACGGCGACAAGCCCATCTACGACATCCCCGGCATCCCCGTGTGCACCGGGCGCGAGCTGGCGGCCCTGCTGCTGAAGCAGATTGCCCCTTTCAAAACCCAGTGGCACCTGAACACCCTGGTGTCCGCCCTCACCGTGCAGGCCGACGGGCGCCTGCGGGTCGAAACCACGCAGGGCGCGCAGCTGCTGGCCCGCACCGTCTTCATCGCCGCCGGCGTAGGCGCCTTTGTGCCGCGCACGCTCAAGGTCGAAGGCATTGAGCCGTTCGTGGGCAGCCAAGTGCACTACCAGCGCGTGCCCGCCAGCGTAGAAGTGGCCGGCCGCCATGTGGTCGTGCACGGCGGCGACGAGCCCGCCGTGGCGCTGGCCGTGGAACTGGCCGAGCAAGGCGCGGCCGCCCGGGTGAGCCTGCTGCACCGCCGCGACGTATTCCAGGCGCCCGATGCCCTGCTGCAGCGCCTGCAGCAGCTGCGCGACGCCCAGCGCCTGCACGTCGAAGCCGCGCAGATCACCGGCATCGAAACCGCGGGCACCCGGCTCACCGCCCTGCTGGTGGTAGACCCCGACGGCAGCACCCGCCCCCTGGCGCTGGACCTGCTGGTTCCCGTGCTCGGCATCTCCCCCCGCCTCGGCCCCATCGCCGACTGGGGCATCGCCATGGACCGCAAACAACTGGTGGTGGACACCGAAGCCTTCCGCACCAGCGTGCCCGGCATCTACGCCGTGGGCGACATCAACACCTACCCCGGCAAGCGCAAGCTGATCCTCTGCGGCTTCCACGAAGCCACACTGGCCGCGTTTGGCGCGGCAGAGGCGCTCAAGGGGGACAAGGTGGCGCTGCAGTACACGACGACCAGTCCTAGGCTGCATCAGTTGTTGGGGGTGGCGCCTGCCCCTTCAGCTGCTGCTTGAGGCCAGCTCAGATGGCGATGCATCCCACCCGGCGAGCAACAACCGGATAGTTGCCACAAGCAACCAAATCAGAATGTGGTCTCAGGAGGATTGCTATGGACAAGGAGTTGATTCGGGAGGTGGCAAACGCAGTGTTCATGCAAGAACTACTGACGAACTGGCATATCTACGCGCTGATGGCCTGCATGTGGCTGATATTCAAATTTCTGGACGCTCTTGTAGGGCCATATGTAACCAGACGCGCGGAAGCACTGGCGACAAAGGTTGACTTCGAGAACGCCATGTTGCAGATAACAGCTACAACAAAGGCCACGGAAGCAATACGTATTCAGATTACCAAGACTGATTGGCTCGACAAAGAATGGCGGACCATCCGACGCGTGAAGCTGGAAGAGCTTCTCATTTCAGCGAATAGGATGCGGGACTACATAACGAATCTCCGTATCGACAACAAAGTCGACATTGCCAGCGACTCGTCTGACACTCTTACGACACTGTGCGCCCTGTACTTCCCTGAACTCAGGCCGGAGGTAGTCGATCTTTTCGAAACACATAAAGAGTTTTCGACATTTCACTTGGACTGCCAAAAGCTCTGGCTTGAGGCCATTTCAGCGGGAAATCAGGAGGCAGTCGATACCGTACTCACGACCTGCAAAACGGGAAGCCAAAACTACTACGGCATATTTCTTCATCGCTACTATGCATTGGAGCAAGCTGCATCGTCGTTAATGCAGCGCATTGCACATCAAGAAAACAAGAGGGAGCAAGACCCACCAATCATCGCCTAGCGGCGCCTGCATTGCGACAACTTGAGCAAATAGTCAAACTCTCAAGAATCAGGTTTTTGAGATTCCTTACCAGAAGCCGATCTCGTCGTTACTGGTGTTTGGCGAGTTTGCCAAAGTCGAACTGGTTCATCTTGCTCGTAGAATCGCAGCGCGCTCCGCTTGAGGCGCAATGGGGGCGTCCTTCGCTGATATCAGTTAGGGGCTGAGATCACGCCCCTCGAACCTGTTGCCTGCATCGTTTCTTTGCAGGCTTGAGTTCATCCTCGCGCAGGGAAGCACGTCCGCTTCGACCTAGCCCTGAATGAAATGACTTTTGGGTGCACTGGCGGACCGCCCCTGCTCTGTACTGCCACGGAGTCATCCATGTCCTCATCCCCCGCCGCGCCCACCACCAACGAAGCGCTGGCCCCTGTGCCCCCTGACCGCCGCGTCTTCCAGTGGCACGACCACGCCTCGCTCTGGTTCAGCCTGGGCGTGGGGCTGCTGGTGATGCAGGTGGGCGCGTACCTGATGCCTGCGCTGGGCACGCAGGAGGCGCTGGTTGCCATCGTGGCCGGGTCCATCGTGGGTGCGGGCCTGCTGGGCTGGGTGGCCAAGTTGGGGGCCGACAGCGGGCTGGCCAGCGCGGGCCTGATGCACGCGGTGTACGGCCGCACGTTTGCGGGTCTGCCCATCCTCCTGAACATCGTGCAGCTGGTGGGCTGGGGCACGTTTGAGCTGGTGGTGATGCGCGATGCCACCGTGGCCATCGGCCGGCAGTCGGGCGCCATGGCGGGTGCCCACTGGCCCGTGCTGGCCACGCTGCTGTGGGGAGGCGTGGTGATGCTGCTGATCAGCGGCTCGATGGTGCAGCTGGTGCGCAAGCTGATTGCGCGGGTGGCGCTGCCGCTGGTGGTGCTGTCGCTGCTGTGGCTGTCGTGGCAGTTTTTGTCGCTGGCGCAGGCGCAAGGGTTTGAAGCGCTGTGGACGCGCAAGGGCGAAGGCGGCATGGGCATGCTGCCCGCGCTGGACCTGGTGATTGCCATGCCCATCTCGTGGCTGCCGCTGGTGGCCGACTATGCGCGGCACGGCAAGAGCGGCGGCGCCGCGCTGCGCGGCACCTGGGCGGGCTATGCGCTGGCCAACATGTGGTGCTATGCGCTGGGCGTGCTGGTGGCGCTGACGCTGCCCAGCCAGGACCTGGTGCAGGCGCTGCTGCTGGCCCAGGGCGGGCTAATTGCGCTGTCGCTGATCCTGATCGATGAGGTGGACAACGCCTATGGCGACGCGTATTCGGGCGCCGTGTCGGCCCACAGCCTGCTGCCGCGCTGGAGCGTGCGCCGCTGGGGCCTGGGCGTGGCGGTGGTGTGCACCGCCCTCGCGCTGGTGCTGCCCATGCACAGCCTGGAGCCATTCCTGCTGCTGCTCAGCTCGGTGTTCGTGCCGCTGTTTGGCGTGATCCTGGGGCGGCTGGCATTCGGTGCCGATGCCGCCGCGCTGGTGGCGCGTGCGCCCGCCGTGCAGGCGGTGCCGGTCGCCATCTGGCTGGCGGGGGTGGCGGTGTACCACCTGGCGCCCAAGGTGGCGGCGGATGCAGGCTCGGCCCTGCCCGCGCTGGCGTTCAGCCTGGTGCTGGCCTGGGCCACGCAGCCGCGGGCTGCCGCCTAGTTGCTCCTTTTTCGATAGCTGCCAGCGCTTTCCCTGCAAGCGCTGGAGCCCCAAAACACTACAAAACCACCACTTTCTGCGCCACGGGCGCGTAGCCGTGGTTCAACGGTCCGTGCCCGCGGCCGGTGGTCACATCGGCCCCGGCGGCAATGGCCCCCAGGATGTAGCTGCGCGCGGCCTCCACGGCCTGCTGCAAGGGCAGGCCCAGCGCCAGATGGGCAGCAATGGCGGACGACAGCGTGCAGCCCGTGCCGTGCCCGTTGCGGGTGGCAATGCGGCCCGAGGCCAGACGGTGCACGCTGCCATCGGGCAAGGCCAGCACGTCTTCCACCCAGTCGCCCGGCAGGTGCCCGCCCTTGAGCAGCGCGGCCGGCGCGCCCAGGGCCCGCAGGTCTTGCACGGCGGCTTCCAGCTGGTCGGCGGCGCCAATCGGGCGCCCCAGCAGCCAGCCGGCTTCGTCCAGGTTGGGCGTCACCACTTCGGCCAAGGGGAACAGCTCGCGCACCAGCACGGCCACGGTTTCCTCGGCGATCAGGCGGTCGCCGCTGGTGGCCACCATCACCGGGTCCAGCACCACATGCGGCAGCTGGTAGGTACGGATCGCATCGGCCACCACGCGCACCACCTCGGGCGAGTGCAGCATGCCGATCTTGACCGCGTCCACGCCGATGTCCTGCACCACGGCGTCGATCTGGGCGCGCAGCATCTCGGGCGGAATGCCGTGGATGCCGGTGACGCCGCAGGTGTTCTGCGCCGTGATGGCGGTGATGGCCGTCATGCCGTAGCAGCCCAGGGCGCTGAAGGTCTTGCGGTCGGCCTGGATGCCCGCGCCGCCGCCGCTGTCGGAGCCCGCGATGGAGAGCACGCGCGCATAGCGCCGGCCGGTGGCTGGCGCAGTGTTCTGTGAAGTCATGGCAAAAATTATGGCTTATGCGCCAGCGCAAAAAGTCGGCGGGAGGGTTGTGCTGTAATTGATTTTTCCGGACGAAACAGGGGTGTCCCGCCGTAATGGTGCGCGACTGAGAAATACCCTGGGGCCTGCGCAGCGCGCTGCGCCATGCCAAGCGGCATGCGGCCCCGCTACCCGATCCAGGTCATGCTGGCGTGGGGAGTTTCTGCCAACGGCACAGCCCGTTTTGTCCATTGTTGCGCCCGCCGCCACCTGGACTCACCGACACACGCTATGCCACTGCCCTCCTCTTCCTTTGCCATCCTGGGCGCCGGCCTCATGGGCCGCCTGCTCGCCGTGGAACTGGCCCGCCAGGGCCACCGGGTGGACATCTACGACGCCGGCGGCCCCGGCGCCGAACAGTCCGCCGCCACCGTGGCCGCCGCCATGCTGGCGCCGCTGGCCGAATCCGCCATCACCGAGCCGGGCGTGGTGCGCATGGGCCACCATGCCCTCACGCGCTGGCCCCAGCTGCTGGCCGGCCTGGCCGAACCGGTGTACTTCCAGCAAGAGGGCACGCTCATCGTATGGCACCGGCAGGATGCGGCGGAAGCCTCGCGGCTCACCCGGCAATTGGAAGCGAACCAGCAGAAGGTGCCCGAGTTGCCCGCGCTGCAAAAGCTCGACAGCGCGGGCCTGGCCCAGGCCGAGCCTGCGCTGGCCCAACGCTTTGCGCAGGGCCTCTACCTGCCCGGCGAAGGACAGCTGGACAACCGGCAATTGCTGGCGGCCCTGGTGGTGGAGATGCAGCGGCTGGCGGTGCGCACGCACTGGAACACCCCGCAAACGCCCGAGGCCTTCCGCCCCGGCACGCCCGGCCAGCCCGACTGGGTGCTGGACTGCCGGGGCCTGGGCGCGCGGGCCGACTGGAGCGCGCTGCGCGGCGTGCGGGGCGAGGTGGTGCGCATCCATGCGCCCGATGTGACGCTGCAGCGCCCCACGCGGCTGGTGCACCCGCGCTATCCCATCTATGTCGCGCCCAAGCAGGACCACCTGTTTGTGATCGGCGCGACCGAGATCGAGTCGGACGACCTCTCGCCGGCGAGCGTGCGCTCCACGCTGGAGCTGCTCTCCGCCGTGTACGCCGTGCACCCCGGCTTTGCCGAGGGCCGCGTGCTGGAGCTGGCCACGCAGTGCCGCCCCACGCTGCCCGACAACCTGCCCGCGATCCGCCAGCCCCGCCCCGGTGTGCTGGAAATCAACGGCCTGTACCGCCACGGCTTCATGATCGCGCCGGCCATGCTGGACGTCGCGCTGGAAGTGCTGAACACGGGACAATCGGAGCTTTCACCACGTTTTGACCTCGCCCTGGAGCTGGAGCCCGCAGCGTCCGCGACCGGTGCGGTGGCCGCCCCCGCCTGCGCATGAACATTTCCATCAACCAGATTCCCCACGAGCTGCCCGAAGGCGCCACCGTGGCCGATGCGGTGGCCGCCATCGCCGCGCGGCCGCCGTTCGCCGTGGCGGTGAACACCACCTTCGTGCCCAACAGCCGCTACGCCGTCCACACCCTGCAGCCGGGCGACCGCGTGGAAATCATTTCGCCCGTCACCGGCGGCTGAGCCACGGGTGCGCAGCGTAAAAATTTTAAGAAAATGGCCACCAGCGCTTTTTCATCAAGCGCGAGCAGCTATCAATACAGTAGCAACCAAATGACCACTCCGATGCCCCAAGACCCGCTGGTGCTGTACGGCCAGCGCTTCGCCAGCCGCCTGTTGCTGGGCACCTCCCGCTATCCCTCGCCTGCCGTGCTGGAAGCCGCCGTGCGGCGCGCGCAGCCCGCCATGGTCACCGCGTCGCTGCGGCGCCAGGGCAGCAACCCGGCCGAAAGCGGCAGCAGCTTCTGGGAGCTGCTGCACCAGCTGAACGTGCCGGTGCTGCCCAACACCGCCGGCTGCCACAGCGCGCAAGAGGCCATCACCACCGCCCAGATGGCGCGCGAGGTGTTCAACACCCCGTGGATCAAGCTGGAGCTGATTGGCGACGACTACACCCTGCAGCCCGACACGCTGAACCTGGTGGGCGCCGCGGAGCACCTCATCAAGGAGGGCTTCCTGGTGCTGCCCTATTGCACCGAAGACCTGGTGGTGTGCCAGCGCCTGGTGGACGTGGGCTGCCAGGCCGTGATGCCCTGGGCAGCCCCGATCGGCACCGGCCGCGGACCGGTGAACCCCTATGCCCTGCGCACGCTGCGCGAGCGCCTGGATGTGCCGCTGCTCGTCGACGCGGGCCTGGGCCTGCCCTCGCACGCCTGCCAGGTGATGGAATGGGGCTACGACGGCGTGCTGCTGAACACCGCCGTGGCACTGGCGCAAGACCCAGTGGCCATGGCCGGCGCGTTTGCCGACGCAGTCAGCGCAGGCCGTGCGGCGCACCGTGCCGGCGCCATGTCGGCCCAGGACGCAGCCCAGCCCAGCACCCCCGTGCTGGGCACCCCCTTCTGGCACCACGCATGACCGCCGCAGCCGATACCGGCGCCATGGCGCAGGCGATCCTGCAGCACCACGGTGCGAGCTTTGCTGGCTTCGAGGCCGAGCCCGTGCCCGCGGCCACCCGGCAGGAGGCCGTGTACCTGGCCGCGTTGCGGGCGTGCAGCGCCCTGGGCTTCATTGCCCACGACGCAGAATGCCTGGCCCAGGCTTGGCTGGCGCGCAGCGTCCGCACCGGCGCCTTCGAGCCCGCGCTGTGGCCGGACGATCCCCAGGATTTCGGCCTGCAAGGCCTGCCGCACCCTCGCGCCTTTGCCCCCTGCCCCCAGCGGCTGGGCCTCTATGCCGTGCTGCCCGATGCGCAGTGGGTGGGGCGCATGGCCCGCGCGGGCGTGCCCACGGTGCAGCTGCGCTTCAAGTCCACCGATGCGCAGGCGATTGCGCGCGAAGTCCAGGCGGCAGTCGACGCGGTGCGAGGCACCGGGGCCCTGCTGTTCATCAACGACCACTGGCGCACGGCCCTGGAGGCAGGCGCCTACGGGGTCCACCTCGGCCAGGAAGACCTGGACGCGCTGTCGCAGGACGACCTGCAGGCCATGCGCTCGCGCGGCATCCGTCTGGGGGTCAGCACGCACGGCTATGCCGAAATGGTGCGGGCCGACGCCGCCGGCCCGAGCTACATCGCCATGGGTGCGGTGTTTCCCACCACCCTGAAAAAGATGGCCACGGCCCCGCAGGGCGTGGGCCGACTGGGCGCCTATGCGCGGCTGATGCGGCACTACCCCCAGGTGGCCATCGGCGGCATCGGGGCCGAGCAGTTTGCGCAGGTGCGTGCCACGGGGGTGGGCTCCATCGCGGTGGTGCGCGCCATCGTCAACGCGCCAGACCCGGAAGCTGCCGCGGCGCAGCTGATGCGCCTGATGGACGCGGCAGGCTGAGCGAAAGCTGAACGAAGGCGGGGCGGCGTGGGCCCGGGCCCTGCACCGGCGCCAAACCCTTCGGATTGGCCAACCCCACCACCGGCCTGCTAGCGCGAGTCGGTTTTCTTCTGCTCCAGCTCCAGGCGCAGTTCCACCAGATCGTTGTCCAGGCCAAAGCCGACGGCGTGGCCCGGCGGGGGCGGCGCCGTGACCGGCACCGGCGGCAGATCGCTGAGCGTAAGGTGCGGCGGCTCCGTCAGGTCCAGGTCCAGCGGAGCCCCCCGCGTGTCCACCGGCGCGGGTGCCACAGCGCTTTGCGGCGCAGCGGGGCGCGCCGAGGGGAACACCTCGTCAAAGTCGAACTCCAGCGCCGCATTCAGCGAATCCAGCGGCAGGTCGTGCTCGGGGGCCAGCACCTGCTGGGGCACGGCGGGGCGTTCCTGCAGGCCTTCCACCATCGCAGGCGCCGACAGCGGCGTGGTGCGCTTGCGCGGCGGCGCGGCGCCGCGCGCGCTGGCGGGCGTGGTCTGCGCGATCGACAACAGCAGCAGCAGATCGTCATACGCCGCCAGATCAAAGCGCTCCACAGGGCTCTCGGCCTCGCGCCGGAAGAGCATCTTTTCCAGCACCAGCAGCACCGCCGGCGAACTCCACTCGGCCTCGATTTCCGCCAGGGCCTCGGTGTAGTGGTACAGCATGCGGCCGGTGCGGTGGAAGCCGGCGAACTCCGGCACCTGCGCGTTGAACGACTGCATGAACTGCGCGCGCAATTGCGAAAACTCTTCCACGCGGCTGAGCGAGTGGTACAGGCGCAAAAGCTCCAGATACGCCAGCGGCGAGGTGTCGCCGTGCTCGGCAATGTGCTTCTTGAGCACTTCGATCGCCTGCTGGTGCTCGCCCACGGAGATGAAGAACTCGGCCTGCTGCTGGATGTCGAACAGCTCCTCGGGGCTGACGATGTGCACCACGGGCTGCGGCGCCGGCACGGGGGCGGGTCCGGGGGCCGGCACATACGCCGCTACGGCCGCCACGGGCAGGGGCGCAGGCGCGGGCACCGCAGGCTTCAGCGGCGCCGGAGCGCTCGGGGCCGGCGCCGTGGCCACAAACGGCGGCACCAGCGCCACGGTCTGCGCGCCCGCGTCCGCGCCGCCGTCGGTTCCGGCAGAGGAAGTCCAGGCATCGTCGGGATGCGGCACCAGGCCCAGCGCCGCCTCGTGCGCTGCCAGCGCGTCGCGCCCGCCCATGGCCGCCACGGAGTCGCGCCAGGCACGCACCGCCTTGTCGGTGGCCCGGCGCAGGCGCAACCAGGCCCACGCCACCAATGCGCCGGCCAGCAGCAGCAGCCCCGCCAAGGCGTACACCACCGTGGCCGGGAACTTGTCGGTATCGGCCTGGGCCAGTTGCTGCTGCAGCTGGGCGGCTTGCGCCTGGTCGCGGGCCGCCCGCGCGCGCAACGCTGCCACGTCGGCTTCCAGCGCCTTCAGCCGCTCGGCCTCGGGCGGCACATCGCCGGGCTGGGCGTTCAGTGATTTCCACAGCGCCGCCGCCTGGGCGCGTTCGGCTGAAGGCTGGTCTGAAGGGGCGGCCTGCAGTTCAGGGGCGGCACGCAGCGCCACGGGGCGGTCCGTCCACAGGTCCAGCGGCTCCACCACCAGGCGGTTCGGCGGCTTCTCGGCGGGCCGAGGCTCTGGCGCTGCCTTCTTGGCCAACCGTGCCGCTGGCGCAGGCCGCTGGGCCGGCGACGGGCGCGCCGGCACCGGTGCATCTGCCACCGGGGATGCCGGCCTGGCCTTGGGCGCAACGGGCGCCGGGCTGCGCTGCGGCGGCGACGCGGGCTCGGGCGAAGCCGGCGCTGGCGCAGCGGCAGCCGGCGCGCGCGGGGCGTCCGCCCGGGCGGGCGCCGCGCCCTGCTGCACGCGGGGCAAGTCCGCGCCCTGCCCGGCCACGGAGGGCAGGCGTGCGACATCCACAGGCGATGCCGTCCGCGCCACGGCGGCAGGGAATTCCGAAAGAAAGGTATAGGTCCGGGTGACTTTTCCTGCGCATCCGGCGGAGAGCGTCACGGTCACCACCGGTTCATCCACGGCGATGGCGGCATGCACCCGCACGGCCGGGGGACGCCCCCGCAGATCGGGCAGCGGCACCACCTGCACCTTGGCATCGCTCACCACGGTGTCGCCAGCCATCACCCGCGCAGCGACGCAGGAGGAAGCCAAATCCGAGCCCGGGTCGGGCTGGACATCGAAGGACAGGTCCACGGGTGAACCCAGCACCACCGTCCCTCTGCCGCCTCCCAAGGACAAGGCTGAGGCACCTGCGGCCACCACCCACAGGCCGGCCCCAATAATGGCGTTACTGAATTTCACAATAATTTCAATTTTAGGTGCAAACCATTCTTGCACAGAACGCCCGCGCAACGCGAACGCCATAATGGCGCGCTATGAAAATTCAGTTTCCCAACATTGCCGTGGTGGGCTCCGGCGCCATGGGCCGGGGTATTGCACAGATCGCAGCCCAGGCCGGCAGCGAGGTCTTTTTGCTCGATGCGCAAGCGGGCGCTGCCCAGGCGGCCCAGGCGGCGCTGGTGGAGCAATGGAACAAGCTGGCGGCCAAAGGCCGGCTGGGCGCGGACCAGGTCGCGGCGTTTGCGGCACGCCTGCACCCGGTGCAGGCCGCGGCAGAGCTTGCCGCCTGCGATCTGGTGGTGGAGGCCATCGTCGAGCGGCTGGACGCCAAGCAGAAACTCTTTGCAGAGCTGGAAGCCGTGGTGCGGGACGATGCCGTGCTGGCCACCAACACGTCCTCGCTGTCGGTGACCGCCATCGGCGCGGGGCTGCGGCGGCCGCAGCGGCTGGCGGGCTTTCATTTCTTCAACCCGGTGCCGCTCATGAAGGTGGTGGAAGTGGTGGCCGGCCTCAAGACCGACCCCGCCGTGTGCGCCGCCCTGGCGGCCTGCGCGCAGCAGATGGGGCACACCCCCGTGCAGGCGCAGGACACGCCGGGCTTCATCGTGAACCACGCAGGGCGGGGTTTCGGCACCGAAGCGCTGCGCATCGTGGGCGAAGGGGTGACCGACTTCGCCACCGTGGACCGCATCCTGCGCGACCAGGTCGGCTTCAGGCTCGGGCCCTTCGAACTCATGGACCTGACGGCCCTCGACGTCTCGCACCCGGTGATGGAGTCCATCTACCACCAGTACTACGAAGAGCCGCGGTTTCGCCCCAGCGTGATCACCGCGCAGCGCCTGGCCGGCGGCGTGCTGGGCAAGAAGGTGGGCGAAGGGTTCTACCGCTATGTGGACGGTGCCGCACAGGTTCCCGCCGAGGCGCCGCCGCCTTCGGTGGCCCACCTGCCGCCGGTGTGGGTGTCGCCGCGGGCCTCCCGGCGGGCCGAGCTGTACCAGCTGCTCAAGGACCTGGGCGCAACCATCGAGACCGGGCAGTCCCCCTCGCCCCAGGCCATCACCCTGGTTGCGCCCCTGGGGTTTGACGTGACCACGGTGGCCGTGGTGGAGCGGCTGGACCCGGCGCGCACGGTGGGCATCGACATGCTCATCGAAGACGCCGCCACCAAGCGCCGCGTGCTGGCCACCAACCCGGCCACGCGCGTGGACATCCGCAACGCCGCCCATGCCCTGTTCGCCCGGGACGGCAAGCCCGTCAGCGTGATCCGCGACAGCGGCGGGTTCGTCACGCAGCGGGTCGTGGCCACCATCGTCAACATTGCCAGCGACATCTGCCAGCAGGGCATCTGCAGCCCGCGCGATCTGGAGACCGCCGTCACGCTGGGCCTGGGCTACCCGCTCGGCCCGCTGGCCATGGGCGACCGCTGGGGGCCCACCAACATCCTGGAAGTGCTGTTCAACCTGCAGACCGTGTACGGCGACACGCGCTACCGTCCCAGCCCCTGGCTGCGGCGGCGCGGAGCCATCGGCCTGAGCCTGACGCATGTGGAAGAACACTGACTACCGCACCCATCACAGGTCACCATGCCCGCAGAACTCCAAAGCACCAGCCAGGGCCAGACCCTGGTACTGACCCTGCGCAACCCCGAGCGGCGCAACGCCATCGACCCGGCGATGTATGCCGCCGGCATCGAGGCCCTCAGCGTTGCCGAGAGCAGCCCGGACATCCGCAGCGTGGTGATCACCGGCGCCGACGGCATGTTCTGCTCCGGCGGCAACCTGCAGCGCCTGCTGGCCAACCGGCAGCAGCCCCCCGCGGTGCAAGCGCAAAGCATTGAGGGTCTGCACCACTGGATCGAAGCCATCCGCACCTACCCCAAGCCGGTCATTGCCGCAGTGGAAGGCGCGGCCGCCGGCGCGGGCTTCTCGCTGGCGCTGGCCTGCGATTTCATCGTGGCCGCGCGCGATGCCGTGTTCGTCATGGCGTACAGCAACGTTGCGCTCTCGCCGGACGGCGGGGCCAGCTGGAGCCTGTCGCAGGCGTTGTCGCGGCAGGTGGCCACCGAGATCCTGATGACGGGGGACCGCATCGGCGCCGAACGGCTGCATGCGCTGGGCCTGGTCAACCGCCTTGCCGACCCCGGCTCCGCGCTGGACGCGGCGCTGTCGCTGGCCGTGCAACTCAACGCCAAGGCCCCCAACACGCTGGCCAGCATCAAGGAGCTGCTGAGCGAGGCCCCCCACGCCACGCTGACGCAGCAACTGGGCCGCGAGCGCGATCATTTCGTGAAGAACCTGCACCATGCCAATGGCGGCGAAGGCATCACCGCCTTCCTGGAAAAGCGCGCGCCGCGCTACGAATAGCACGCCCTCTCCACCGCTTTGCGAGCCCCTGTGCGCCAGCCCGGCGCCCAGGGGCTTTTTCATGGGGTCGGCCGCAGACGCGCAGGTGACAACCCTGACGCAGCACGAAGGTCCCTCACGCGACAATGGCCCCGTTTCCAGTCACGCAAAAGACAGACCATGGACGACCCGATTCTTACTATCGAAGAACGTGAAGCGATCAACTCCGGTCGCTGGTTTTCATCCCTTTCCCCTTCGCTGCGCCACGACATTCTCCGATGTGCCTACGTCAAACGCTTCAAGGATGGCGGCCTGATCGCCGCGCGCGGCGACCCGCCCGAGGAGTGGATTGCCTGCGCACGCGGTGCGGTGCGGGTGAGCTCCACCTCCATCTCGGGCAAGCAGATCACGCTCACCTACGTGGAGCCGGGCATCTGGTTCGGCGACGTGGCGATCTTCGATGGGGACCGCCGCACGCACGATGCCTATGCGCACGGGGACACCACCATCCTGTGCGTGGCCAAGGCCGATTTCAAGAAGATCCTGGCCGTGCACACCGAGCTGTACGAGGCCATGCTGCGCCTGCATGCGCGACGCATCCGGCAGCTGTTCGGGCTGGTCGAGGACCTCAACACCCTGCCCCTGCGCTCACGGCTGGCCAAGCAGCTGGTGCACCTGGTGCGCAGCTATGGCGTGCCCAGCCTGTCGGACGGCAGCGAAATCCGCATCAGCCTGCAGCTGGCGCAGGAAGAGCTGGCGCAGCTGCTGGGCGCGTCGCGCCAGCGCGTGAACCAGGAGCTCAAGGCGATGGAGCGCGAGGACGCCATCCGCATCGAGCCGGGCGGCCTCGTCGTGCGTGACCGCGAAGCCCTGATGCGCATTGCAGAAACCGATAACTGACTGACCGAACCCCTTTCCGCACTCCATGAGCAACTTTGACCATTTCGTCGGCACCCGGCCCGTTTCGGACCAGCACGCCTTTGACATCGATGCGCTGACCGCCTGGCTCACGCACCACATGGAGGGCTTCGCCGGCCCGCTGACCGTCGAGATGTTCAAGGGCGGGCAGTCCAACCCCACCTACAAGCTCATCACGCCCACGGCCAGCTACGTGATGCGCGCCAAGCCCGGTCCGGTGGCCAAGCTGCTGCCCTCGGCCCACGCGATTGAGCGCGAGTTCGCGGTGATGCGCGGCCTGTACGGCACCGATGTGCCGGTGCCGCGCATGCACGTGCTGTGCGAGGACGAGTCCGTCATCGGCCGCGCGTTCTACGTGATGGAGTGCATGCAGGGCCGCGTGCTGTGGGACCAGTCCCTGCCCGGCATGACGCCCGCGCAGCGCGGCGCCATCTACGACGAGATGAACCGCGTGATCGCCGCGCTGCACACGGTGAAGTTCGCGGACCGGGGCCTGGCGAACTACGGCAAGCCGGGCAACTATTTCGAGCGCCAGATCGGCCGCTGGAGCAAGCAGTACGTGGCCTCCATCACGCAGCCCATCCCCGAGATGGACAAGCTCATGGAATGGCTGCCGGCCCACATGCCAGCCAGCGCCCGCGACGAGAGCCAAGTGTCCATCGTGCATGGCGACTACCGGCTGGACAACCTGATGTTCCACCCCACCGAGCCGCGCGTGGTCGCGGTGCTGGACTGGGAGCTGTCCACGCTGGGCCACCCGCTGGCGGACTTCAGCTACCACTGCATGAGCTGGCACATCCCGGCCGCCCTGGGCCGCGGCATTGCCGGGCAGGACCTGGCGGCGCTGGGCATTCCAGACGAGACCTCGTACATCCGCCGCTACTGCGAGCGCACCGGCATCGCCACGCCCGAGGCGCTGGCGGCCGACTGGAACTTCTACCTGGCCTACAACATGTTCCGCATTGCGGCCATCCTGCAAGGCATCGCCAAGCGCGTGGAGGCCGGCACGGCCTCCAGCGCCCAGGCCAAGGCTTCGGGAGACACGGCGCGGCCTATGGCCGAGCTGGCCTGGTCGTTCGCCCAGCGCGGATAAGCCCCTGATTACCAACGGAGAGACCCCATGGACTTTGACTACTCGCCCAAAACCAAGGAACTGCAGGCCAAGCTGCTCCAGTTCATGGACGACCACATCTATCCCAACGAAGGTACCTACGCCGCCGAACTGGAGGCCAACACGGCGGCCGGCAAGCGCTGGAGCGCCCTCAAGACCATCGAGAACCTGAAGCCCAAGGCCCAGGCCGCAGGCCTGTGGAACCTGTTTCTGCCCGTGGACAGCGCGGCGGCATCGGGCTACGACGGCGCCGGCCTGACGAACCAGGAGTACGCACCGCTGGCCGAGATCATGGGCCGTGTGCCCTGGGCCAGCGAGGTGTTCAACTGCTCGGCGCCCGACACCGGCAACATGGAGACCATCGCCCGCTACGGCAGCGAGGAAAACAAGGCCCGCTGGCTCAAGCCGCTGCTTGAAGGCAAGATCCGCTCGGCGTTTGCCATGACCGAGCCGGCCGTGGCGTCCAGCGACGCGACCAACATCGAGACCCGCATCGAGCGCCAGGGCGACGAGTACGTGATCAACGGCCGCAAGTGGTGGATCTCCGGCGCGGCCGACCCGCGCTGCGCCGTGTTCATCACCATGGGCAAGACCGACCCCGAGGCGCCCAAGCACTCGCAGCAGAGCATGGTGCTGGTGCCTGCCAACACGCCGGGCATCCACATCGTTCGCCCGCTGAACGTGCTGGGCTATGACGACGCCCCGCACGGCCACGTGGAGATGACGTTCGAGAACGTGCGCGTGCCGGTCTCCAACATCCTGCTGGGCGAGGGCCGCGGCTTCGAGATCGCCCAGGGCCGCCTCGGCCCCGGCCGCATCCACCACTGCATGCGCCTCATCGGCCTGGCCGAGCGCGCACTGGAGCTGATGTGCAAGCGCGCGTCCTCGCGCGTGGCGTTTGGCAAGACCGTGGCGCAGCAGACCGTGACGCAGGAGCGCATTGCCGAGGCGCGCTGCAAGATCGACATGGCCCGCCTGCTCACGCTCAAGGCCGCCTGGCTGATGGACGTGGCCGGCAACAAGGTCGCCAAGACCGAGATCGCCATGATCAAGGTGGTGGCGCCCAGCATGGCCTGCCAGGTGATCGACTGGGCCATGCAGGCCCACGGCGGCGGCGGCGTGAGCGACGACTTCCCCCTGGCTTACGCGTACGCCAACGCACGCACGCTGCGCTTTGCCGACGGCCCGGACGAAGTGCACCGCAACGCCATCGCCAAGTGGGAACTGGGCAAGTACGGCAGCTACGGCCGCGACGCCAGCGTGCCCATCACGCGCGGGGCCTGACGCCGGACGCACCATGAACAACGGGGCCAGCGGCCCCGTTGTCGTTGGTGCGGATCCCGCAGCTAGGAGTCTGCGCGGCAGAAGGAGCATCGGCTGCAACGCGCGATAAACCGGTCTCGCGCGGTACTACCTCCTGCGCCCAGGGGGCCACCCTGGGCTTGTCGGTAGCACCACGCGATCCTCGGTTTTCGCG
>NZ_JAJTBB010000068.1 GCF_021287135.1 Acidovorax sp. | reverse complement strand
AGCCACCGGGGCCGAGGCCGCCGACGCTGCGGCCACCGGCGCACGGGCCGGGTTCTTGCCGTACAGCGGCGAATTCGGGTCCCAGTTCTTGTTCTTCTGCGACTCGGCGGCGTCCAGGTCGGCACCCCGGCCGTTGCCCTTGTTCAGGAAGGGCACCGGCACCTTGGTTACGTACACCGCCACGGCCAGTGCGGCGCCCAGGCCCACGATGACCCCGACGATGAAGCCGATGATGGTCCCGCCCGTCTGTTGTTTCTTCATAGTAACTGCTTACATTCTGGCCGGAGCCGACACGCCCAGCACGGCCAGGCCATTGTGCAATACCTGGGCGGTGGCCGCGACGAGCGCCAGGCGCGCCTTCTTCACGGCCTCGTCGTCCACCAGGATGCGCTCGGCGTCGTAATAGCTGTGGTAGCTGGCCGCCAGGTCGCGCAGGTAGAAGGTCACGTCGTGGGGCGCTTCGCCGTCGGTGGCGGCGGTGAGCATCTCGGGGTACTTGGCCAGCTGCAGCATCAGCGCCTGGGCTTGCGGGCCTTCGAGCGCCGACAGATCCACCTCCTTGAGCGCGGCCACGTCGCCCCCACCGGCCTCTTGCCAGGCCCGCAGCACCGACTGGATGCGGGCATGCGCGTACTGCACGTAGTACACCGGGTTGTCGTTGTTCTGCGCCACGGCCAAGTCCACGTCAAAGGTGTACTCGGTGTCGGGCTTGCGGGAGAGGAGGAAGAAACGCACCGCGTCCTTGCTGGTCCACTCGATCAGGTCGCGCAGCGTGACGTAGCTGCCCGCGCGCTTGCTGATCTTGACCTCTTCACCGCCGCGCACCACGCGCACCATGGTGTGCAGCACGTAGTCGGGGTAGCCCTTGGGAATGCCCACATCGGCCGCCTGCAGCCCGGCGCGCACGCGGGCGATGGTGCCGTGGTGGTCCGTGCCCTGGATGTTGACGACCTTGGTGAAGCCGCGCTCCCATTTGGCGATGTGGTAGGCCACGTCGGGCACGAAGTAGGTGTACGTGCCGTCCTGCTTGCGCATGACGCGGTCCTTGTCGTCGCCGTAGTCGGTGGACTTGAGCCACAGGGCGCCGTCCTGCTCGTAGGTGTGGCCGTTGGCCACGAGCTTGTTCACCGTGGCCTCCACGCGGCCGCTGGTGTACAGGCTGGACTCCAGGTAGTACTGGTCGAAATGCAGGTTGAACGCCTGCAGGTCCTTGTCCTGCTCGTTGCGCAGGTAGGCCACGGCGAACTGGCGGATGTTGTCGTAGTCCTCCACGTCGCCATTGGCCGTGAACTCGCGGTCGTCGGCCTTGACGGTGGCTTGGGCCTTGAAGGCCTCGGCAATGTCGGCGATGTAGTCGCCGTTGTAGAAGTTCTTGGCCAGCGGGTTGTCGCTGTCGGTGGGCCAGCAGTCGTCGCCGGGCTTGAAGCCCTTGGCGCGCAGCTGCGTGCTCTTGGTGAGGGTGTCGATCTGCACGCCTGCATCGTTGTAATAGAACTCGCGGTGCACGTTCCAGCCCTGGGTGCTGAACAGGTTGCAGATGGCATCACCCAGCGCCGCCTGGCGGCCGTGGCCCACGTGCAGCGGGCCCGTGGGGTTGGCCGAGACGAACTCCACCAGCACGCGCTGGCCGTTGGCAGGCTGAAAGCCGAAGCGTTCGCCGGCGGCCAGCACCTCGCGCACCACTTCCTGCTTGGCGGCGGGCTTGAGGCGGATGTTCAGGAAGCCGGGGCCGGCGATTTCAATGGCGTCCACCCAGCGCTGGTAGGCGGGCGTGGCCTCCAGCGCGGCCTTGAGCTGCTCGCCCAGGGCGCGGGGGTTGAGCTTGAGCGGCTTGGCCAGCTGCATGGCGGCCGTGCAGGCGAAGTCGCCATGGGCGGCCACCTTGGGCGATTCGAATGCGGCCTTGGCGCCCGAGCCGGGGGAGAGTTTTTCCAGCTCGGCCGCAAGCGCGGCGAGCAGTTCGTTTTTGACGGAGAGCATCGGCGGATTTTACGGGGCGGCCCCGCGCCCGGCGGAGCGCGGGGCGCGCAGTGCCCTAGGGAGCCTTGCCCTACGGCCCTGGGCGATGCCCGCGACACGCTTTGCTGCCTCTTTGGCAACAAAACGTAACAGAAGTGCATGCCATAGCGGTTTTGTCAGCGCGCCGCACGCAAGCGCCGTTAAAAACCCTACCATCCGCACCGGATTGGTTGTTGTGATGTTTTTCCCACTTACTGGAGCCCCTATGAAAAAGCTTCTTTCCCTGACTGCCGTGAGCCTGGCCCTTTCGTTCAGCGCAGCCCATGCAGCCGATGCGCCCGCCGCAGCCCCTGCAGCCAAGGCCGCTCCAGCACCCGCCGCCGCGCCTGCTGCAGCAGCAGCACCGGCCGCCGCAGCGCCCGCGTCCGCACCGGCCGGTGCGCGCACCAAGCAGCAGTCCAAGATGGCCACCTGCAATACCGAGGCGGGCGACAAGAAGGGCGACGAGCGCCGCGCCTTCATGAAGACCTGCCTGAGCAACAAGCCCGCTTCGCAGCAGGAAAAGATGAAGACCTGCAACGCCGACGCCAAGGCCCAGACGCTCAAGGGCGCCGAACGCAAGTCCTTCATGAGCGAGTGCCTCAAGAAGTAAGGCCTCCGCGGCGGTCTCCACCGCTGCGCCACAAAAAAGCCCGCCAGGCACCAGCCGGCGGGCTTTTTTGTTTGGCGGTGCCGCAGGGCGCCCGGGCTACCAGCCCCGGGCCCAGTACACGGCGATCACCGCCACGACGGGCAGGATGTGGGACTGCACCATGACCCAGCGGCGGGTGCTGCGCACCTCGGCCTCGGCCGGCAGCGCGCCCGTGGCGTTCAGTTCCTTGAGCCAGCGGCGGAAGGTAAGCGTCGGCTTGATGGACAGCAGGCCCATCAGCACGAACAGGGTGATCTTGATGTGGAACAGGGGCTGCGAGACATACCAGGAGACCCCCTTCACCCCCCAAAACAGGCGCGCCAGCCCGCTGGCCAGCAGCACCACCGCCGTGATGCCGTAGATCAGGTCCAGCCGCGCCAGGCGCTGGACCACGGCAGGGTTCATCCAGTCGGAGCGGCACAGTGCAGCCTCGCTGGTCAGGAAGACGACCAGGGTCAGCACGGCAAGCAGATGGAAAGCGGCGAGGAAGGCTTCAAGCGTCATGGGCAATACATCCTTGGGGGTCGGTTCTGCGGGGCTGTGCGCAACAGGTTTCCCGGGCCGCTCCATTGTGCTTGAGTTGCGCCGGGGCCGTGCCTGCGGGCGCAGGGGCCGTCGCCCGGGGCGGCTGCAAAAAAGAAAGCGCGCCCCCCGGGGCGCGCGCTGTGCGAAGGCCAGCGACCCGGCTCAGGCCGCAGTGCGCACAGCCGGCGTGCCGACCTGCACCTCGGGCATCGCGGCCGGGGGCGTGGCAACAGCCGGTGCGGGCAGCGCCTTGCCGTTGAGCGCGGCGTCCAGGCGTTCATGGTCCAGCGCGTTTTCCCAGCGCGACACGACCACCGTGGCCACGGCGTTGCCGATGAAGTTGGTCAGCGAGCGGCACTCGCTCATGAAGCGGTCCACGCCCAGGATCAGCGCCATGCCCGCCACGGGCACTTCCGGCACCACGGCCAGGGTGGCGGCCAGGGTGATGAAGCCGGCGCCCGTCACGCCCGCCGCGCCCTTGGACGACAGCATCGCCACCAGCAGCAGCGCCACCTGGTGGCCCAGCGACAGTTCGGTGTTGGTGGCCTGGGCAATGAACAGCGCGGCCAGCGTCATGTAGATGTTGGTGCCGTCCAGGTTGAAGGAGTAGCCCGTGGGAACCACCAGGCCGACCACCGACTTGCTGCAGCCGGCCTTCTCCATCTTTTCCATCAGCGAGGGCAGGGCGGATTCGGACGACGACGTGCCCAGCACCAGCATCAGTTCGGCCTTGAGGTAGCGGGCCAGCTTGAGCACCGAGAAACCACACAGGCGCGCCACAAAGCCCAGGATGACCACCACGAACAGCAGCGAGGTGAGGTAGAACGAGCCCACCAGCCACGCCAGATTGACCAGCGAGCCCAGGCCGAACTTGCCGATGGTGAAGGCCATGGCGCCGAACGCGCCGAGGGGGGCGGCCTTCATCACGATGCCCACCACCTTGAACACGGGCGTGGTCAGCGCGTCCAGGAAGTGCAGCACGGGACGGCCCGCGTCGCCCACCAGGGCCAGACCGACGCCGAACAGCACGGCCACCAGCAGCACCTGCAGGATGTTGTCGCCCACGAAGGGGCTGACCAGCGTCTTGGGAATGATGTCCAGCGCGAAGCCGGTGAGCGTCATCTCGTGCGACTTGGCCACATAGCCTTTGACGGCAGTCTGGTCCAGGTCGGCCGGGTTGATGTTCATGCCCGCGCCGGGCTGCACCACGTTGGCCACCACCAGGCCCACCACCAGGGCGAGCGTGGAGAAGAACAGGAAATACGCCATGGCCTTGCCAAACACGCGGCCCACGCTGCTGAGCTGCGACATGCCGGCAATGCCCGTCACGATGGTGAGGAAGATCACCGGGGCGATGATCATCTTCACCAGCTTGATGAACGCGTCACCCAGCGGCTTGAGCGCCTCGCCGTAGGACGGGTAGAAATGCCCCAGCAGCACGCCCAGGACGATGGCGAACACGACCTGGAAGTACAGTTGCCGGTAAAAAGGCAGCCGCAGGGTTGCGGCGGTGGGGGCGGGCAGGGGATGCATGGACGGTCTCCAAAGATCAGGGGACGGCACCGCCAAGGGTGCGTCGAGGCGCCGTTTGTACCGCTGCACGCTTTTGGAGCCGATAACCTATTGGTATTAGACGAACGCCCCACCCCAGGGCACCGGCCGCCCCAACCTAGGGAAAATACCTAGTCCCCGTGCGAGCCAGACCACGCCCCGCCCCACCGCCACGCACTGCCGTCCTTTCCCCTTTTCCGCCATGACCCCGCCGCGCCTGCGCAAACTCCGCACCCTGCTGATCCTGCTGGCCGGCACGGCCGCCAGCATGTTTGCGGCCAGCCAATGGGCCTGGCACCGCTCGCTGCAGGCGGAAAACACCAGCGTGCAGCGCCAGCTGGCGCTCTACGGCCAGGCGCTAGCGCAGCGCATCGACCGCTACCGCACCCTGCCCGAAGTGCTGGCCCTGGATGCGCAGCTGCAGGAGGCGCTGCGCCGCCCCCTGACCGCGGCGGAGGTCGAACAGCTCAACCGCAAGCTGGAGCAGGCCAACGGCGCCAGCCAGTCCTCCACCTTGACCTTGCTCAACCGCGACGGGTGGGCCGTGGCGGCAAGCAACTGGCGCACGGCCACCAGCAACGTGGGCGTGGACTACAGCTTCCGCCCCTACGTGCAGCAGGCGCTGGCCCAGGGGCGCGGCAGCTTTTACGGCATTGGCGTGACCACGGGCCAGCCGGGGTACTTTCTCTCGCAGGCCATCCGCGGCCCGGACGGCCAGCCCCTGGGGCTGGTGGCCATCAAGATCGCACTGCAGGAGCTGGAGCGCGAGTGGCTGCAGACGCCCGACACGGTGCTGGCCTCGGACGCCCACGGCGTGGTCTTCCTGGCCAGCCAGGACGCCTGGCGCTACCGCCTGCTGGCGCCGCTGTCCGACACGGAACGGCGCGAGCTGAACGCCACGCGCCAGTACGCCGACCAGCCGCTGCGCCCCCTGGACGTGCGCGTGGACGACCAACTGGCGCAGGGCGGCCGCCTGGTGCGCCTGCAGTCGCCGGACCTGCCGGCCCCGCCTGGCCGCCTGCTGTGGGCCAGCCAGCCCCTGCCGGGAACCCCCTGGCAGCTGCACCTGGTGCATGAAACCCAGGGCAGCCTGGCGGACAGCCGCTGGGCCGCGGCCGCCGGCGCCGGCGGCTGGCTGGCGCTGTCGCTGCTGGTGCTGTTTGCGCGCCAGCGCCAGCGCCTGGCCGCCCTGCGCCAGCGCAGCCGGCAAGAGCTGGAAACCGTGCTGCGCCAGCACGCGCAGGAGCTGCGCACCGCGCAGGACGGCATCGTTCAGGCCGCCCAGCAGGCGGCGCAGCGCACGGACACCGGGCTTTCGCGCAGCCTGGAGCATCTGCCCCAGGGCGTAGTCATCATCGACGCGCAGCTCAACCTGGTGGCCTGGAACTCGCGCTACGTGGCGCTGTTCCGCTACCCGGCGGACCTGATGCGCGTGGGCCAGCCGATTGCCGACCTGCTGCGGCACAACGCGCGGCGCGGCCTGCTGGGGCCCGGCCCCGTGGAGGACGCCATCGAGCGCCGCCTGGCGCACCTGCGCAGCGGCACGCCCCACCTGCACGAAAGCGCCAAGGACGACGGCACGGTGCTGGAGATCCGCGGCAACCCGCTGCCCGAAGGCGGCTTCGTCACCAGCTACGCCGACATCACCAGCTACAAGAACGCCGCGCGCGAACTGCGCTCGCTGGCCGACGCGCTGGAGCGCCGCATCGCCGACCGCACCCGCGACCTGGACGCCGCCCGGCAGGAGGCCGAGCGCGCCAACCGCTACAAGACCCGTTTCGTGGCCGCCGCGGTGCACGACCTGCTGCAGCCGCTGAACGCCGCGCGCATGTTCACGTCGCTGCTGCGCGGCCACCTGCACGACGACGCGGGCCGCCGCGTGGCCGACAGCATCGACGGCGCGCTGGCCGCGCAGGACGCCATCCTCAACAGCCTGCTCGACATCTCGCGCATGGAATCCGGCCAGCTGGACGTGCGCATCCACGACGTGGCCCTCGGCCCGCTGCTGCAGGTGCTGGGCCACAACTTCGGCGTGCTGGCCGAGCAGCGCGGCCTGCAGCTCACCTGCGTGCCCACGCACCACGTGGTGCGCACCGACGAGAACCTGCTGCGGCGCATCGTGCAGAACTTCGTCTCCAACGCCATCCGCTACACCCGCCACGGCCGCATCGTGGTGGGCTGCCGGCGCGACGGCCCGGACCATGTGCGCATCGAGGTGCACGACCAGGGCCCGGGCATCCCCGACGCGCTGCAAAAAGAGATCTTCGAGGAGTTCCGCCGCCTGGACCAGGGCGAGGACGGCGACCGCGGCGCAGGCCTGGGCCTGGCCATCGTGGAGCGCCTGGGCCGGCTGCTGGGCCACGCCATCGGCCTGCGTTCGCAGCTGGGGCGCGGCAGCGTGTTCTGGGTGCGCGTGCCGCTGGGCAACCCGGCCGCGGTGCCCGCCCTGGGGCCGCCGCCCGCCTCGCCCGAGCAGGCCGACGACACGCCGCTGCACGGCAGCAGCGCCTGGGTGATCGAGGACGACCCGCAAACCCGCGCCGCCACGCAGGCCCTGCTGCAGCGCTGGGGCTGCACCGTGCCCCTGGCCGGCGGCGCGCCCGAAGCCCTGGCCCAGGCCCAGCCGGGCAACGCGCCGCAGCTGGTGCTGCTGGACGTGCACCTGGGCGCGGGGCACCACGGCCCCGAGGTCTACACCGCGCTGTGCCAACGCTGGGGCCAGGCGCCCGCCGTGATCCTGGTCACCGCCGAGCGCGACGCCACGCTGCGCCGCCAGGCCGCCGAGCGGGGCTGGGGCTTTCTGGCCAAGCCGGTGCGTGCGCCGGCGCTGCGGGCGCTGGTGAGCCAGACGCTGCTGAGGCTGCAGGACAGCCCGCCCTCCTGAGCGGCGGGCTGGAGAAAGCCCCGCGCGCAAGTGGCCTCAATGACTTCAAAATTGATAGCTGCCAGCGCTTGCTGAACAAGGGCTGGAGGCCATTTTTTATCAAAACCCCGGCCCTTCGCCCCCAGGGACGACACGTCAACCGGCGCCGCCCTCTTCCGCCTCCAGGCTCTTGACCAGCACCGCCGCCTGCGTGCGGCTGTAGCACGCCAGCTTTTTCAGGATGGCCGTGACGTGCACCTTCACGGTGTTCTCGGCCAGGCCCAGCTCGGCGGCGATCTGCTTGTTGAGCAGGCCGTCGGCCAGGCACAGCAGCACCCGGAACTGCTGGGGCGTGAGCTGGGCCAGGCGCGCCGCCAGCTCGGCGTCGGCCTCGGAGCGCTCGGCCGCCATGGGCGGAAACCAGCTGCCGCCGTCGAGCACCGTCTCGATGGCCTCGCCCATGGCTTCGGCCGGAGCCGATTTGGGGATGAAGCCGGCCGCGCCGAACTGCTGCGCGCGGCGGATGACGCGGGGGTGGTCGTTGGACGAGATCACCACCACGGGCAGTTCGGGGTACTCGCCCCGCACGTGCAGCAGGGCCGAGAAGCCGCGCGTGCCGGGCATGCTCAGGTCCAGCAGCACCAGCTCCACCTCCGGGTGCTCCTGCAGCGCCGCGCCCAGCGTGGCGGCGCTGGCCGCCTCCAGCGTGCGGTACTGGGGCAGACGGCCGTGCAGCACGTGCAGCACGGCGGCGCGGAACAGCGGGTGGTCGTCCGCCACCAGCAGCGTGGGGCCGGGCGCATCGGGCAAAGCAGGCACAGCAGGCGCAGGGGCGGCGTCGGTCATGGGGCGCTGGGGTCCGGACGGCCCCAGAACGCGGGCTGGGCGTAGTGGTGCTTGAGAAAGTCGATCCACAGGCGCACGCGCAGCGGCATGTGCTTGCGCTGCGGAAACACCACGAAGATGCCGTTGGGCGGCGCGGCAAAGTCCTCCAGCACGGGCACGAGCTGGCCGGCCGCGATCTCGGCCTCCACCTCCCAGGTGCTGCGCCAGGCGATGCCGTAGCCCGCCAGACACCAGTCGTGCAGCACCTGCCCGTCCGAGCAGTCCAGCGGCCCGCCGGGCTTGAGGAACATCACCTCCGATCCCCCTTCCGCCGGCAGGCCCGCGTCCGCCAGCAGACGCTCCGGGTCCCGCGCCCGGCTGCGCGGCAGGCGGAACGCCCAGCCCCGCGTCTGCGAGGCCTCGCTGGACAGTGTGAGGCAGTCGTGCTGCAGCAGGTCGGACGGGTGCTGGGGCGTGCCGTGGCGCTGCAGGTAGCCGGGCGTGGCCACGCACAGGCGCCGGTTGTCGGCCAGGCGCACGCTGACCAGGGACGAATCGGGCAGGTCGCCCACGCGCACCGCGCAGTCATAGCCTTCGCCGGCCAGGTCCACCACGCGGTCGCTCAGGTTCAGCGAGATCGTCACGTCGGGGTGGGCACTGCGAAAGCGCGGCACCAGCGGCGCCACATGGCGGCGGCCAAAGCCCGCCGGGGCCGTGATGCGCAGGTGCCCGGTGGCCTTCACCCCGCCTTCGGACACGCTGGCCTCGGCATTGGCCACGTCGGACAGCAGGCGCTGGCAGTCCTCCAGAAACGCCGCCCCCTCGTGCGTGAGCGAGATGCGCCGCGTGGTGCGCACCAGCAGCTTGACGCCCAGGTGCTCCTCCAGCGCATCGAGCCGCCGCCCCATGATGGCGGGCGCCACGCCCTCGGCCTTGGCCGCGGCCGTGAGGCTGCCGCGCGTGGCCACGGACACAAAGGATTCGAAGGCCTTGAGTTTGTCCATGGGGCGGATTATGGAGCGCGGGGGCGCCCGGCCCGGGCGCCCCGGTGCAGGGGCCTCCAGGCAAAGCGCCAGGCCTTTTCAAGACAAAATCGGCATCCAGCCCTTTGGGGGCAAGCGCAAGCAGCTATCAAAATTGAAGCAATCGGAATTACCCTGCGCCTTGCCCCGCGCCACCTTTGCGTAAAAGTCACTGGTTTTGAGATTTTTCGGCCATTTATAGGCATAAAAATTTGCAATACAGTGGCTTTCAAGCTGGCCGCCCTGGCCCCGCCGCTCCTTGTTTTTCTGCTTTTTTCATCTTCACCGAGGCTTTTCATAGATGACTGCACGCACCACCGTCCACGGCCTGCAAGTGGCCACCAACCTGTACCGCTTTGTGGAAGACCAGGTGCTGCCCGGCACCGGCATCAGCAACGAGGCGTTCTGGAAGGGCTTTGGCGCCATCGTGGCCGACCTGGCCCCCCGCAACATTGCCCTGCTGGCCGAGCGTGACCGCCTGCAGACCGAGCTGGACACCTGGCACAAGGCCAACCCCGGCCCCATCCAGAACATGGTGGCCTACCGCAGCTTTCTGGAAAAGATCGGCTACCTGGTGCCCCAGCCGGCCGATGTGAAGACCACCACCGCCAACGTGGACGATGAGCTGGCCACCCAGGCCGGCCCGCAGCTGGTGGTGCCCATCCTGAACGCACGTTATGCGCTGAACGCGGCCAACGCCCGCTGGGGCAGCCTGTACGACGCGCTGTACGGCACCGACGTGATTCCCGAGACCGACGGCGCGGAAAAGGGCAAGGGCTACAACCCCGTGCGCGGCGCCAAGGTGATTGCGTTTGCCCGCCAGGTGCTGGACGACAACGCGCCCCTGGCCAGCGGCTCGCACAAGGACGCCACCGGCTACCGCGTGGAAGGCGGCCAGCTGGTGGTGGCCCTGAGCAACGGCACCACCACGGGCCTCAAGACCCCCGCCCAGTTCAAGGGCTACCAGGGCGATGCCGCCCACCCCAGCGCCGTGCTGCTGCAGCACAACGGCCTGCACATCGACATCCAAATCAACCGCGCCACCCCCATCGGCCAGAGCGATGCCGCGGGCGTGAGCGACGTGGTGCTGGAAGCCGCGCTCTCCACCATCCTGGACCTGGAAGACTCCGTGGCCGCCGTGGATGCCGACGACAAGCTGCTGGGCTACAGCAACTGGCTGGGCATCATCCAAGGCACGCTGGTGGAGACCTTTGAAAAGGGCGGCAAGCAGCTGACCCGTGGCCTGAACGCGGACCGCGTGTATGTGGGGCCGAACGGCGGCGAAGTGCGCCTGCATGGCCGCTCGCTGATGTTCCTGCGCAATGTGGGCCACCTGATGACAAACCCGGCCATCCTGTGGACCGACGCCCAGGGCGCGGTGCGCGAGATTCCCGAAGGCATCATGGACGCGGTCATCACCACCGCCATCGCATTGCACGACCTGCAAGGCCATGGCGCGAACGGTATTCGTAACAGCCGCAAGGGCAGCGTCTACATCGTCAAGCCCAAGATGCACGGCCCCACCGAAGTCGGCTTTGCCGCCGAGCTGTTCGGCCGCGTCGAAAAGCTGCTGGGCCTGCCGGACAGCACCGTCAAGCTGGGCATCATGGACGAGGAGCGCCGCACCTCCGTCAACCTGAAGGCCTGCATCGCCGCCGCCTCCAGCCGCGTGGCGTTCATCAACACCGGCTTCCTGGACCGCACGGGCGACGAAATGCACACCGCCATGCTGGCCGGCCCCATGATCCGCAAGGGCGACATGAAGACCAGCGCCTGGATCCAGGCCTACGAGAAGAGCAACGTGCTGGTGGGCCTCTCCTGCGGCCTGCGCGGCAAGGCACAGATCGGCAAGGGCATGTGGGCCATGCCCGACCTCATGGCCGAGATGCTCAAGCAGAAGATCGGCCACCCCAAGGCGGGCGCCAACACCGCCTGGGTGCCCAGCCCCACGGGCGCCACGCTGCACGCCCTGCACTACCACCAGGTGAACGTGCAGGACATCCAGATCGAGCTGGAGAAGACCGACGCCAACGCCGAGCGCGACAACCTGCTGACCGGCCTGCTGACCATTCCCGTCACCGCCCACCCGAACTGGACCGACGCCGAGAAGCAGCAGGAGCTGGACAACAACGCCCAGGGCATTCTGGGCTACGTGGTGCGCTGGGTGGACCAGGGCGTGGGCTGCTCCAAGGTGCCCGACATCAACGACGTGGGCCTGATGGAAGACCGCGCCACGCTGCGCATCAGCAGCCAGCACATGGCCAACTGGCTGCTGCACGGCGTGGTGACCGAGGCGCAGGTGCGCGAGACCTTCGAGCGCATGGCCGCCAAGGTGGACAAGCAAAACGCGGGCGATCCGCTGTACCTGCCCATGGCCGGCCACTTCAGCACCAGCATGGCCTACCAGGCGGCGTGCGACCTGGTCTTCAAGGGCAAGGAACAGCCCAGCGGCTACACCGAGCCGCTGCTGCACGCCTGGCGCCTGAAGCTCAAGGCCGCGCAAGCCGCCTGAGCGGGCCGCCCACCCGGCGCTGCATCGCATGCACTGCATGGAGCGGCGCTCATAAAACAATAGCTGCCAGCGCTTGTTCAGCAAGCGCTGGCAGCTATTTTTATGGGTAACTCGCCGACCGCTGAGGCTCAGATCTCGATCTTGGACCCCAGCTCCACCACCGCGTTGTTGGGCAGGTGCAGGAAGTCCGCCGCGCCGCTGGCGTTGTGGTGCATCTGGGCAAACAGCTTTTCGCGCCAGGGCGCCATGCCGCTGCCGATGGTAGGGATCACGGTGTCGCGCGACAGGAAATAGCTGGTGGTCATGGGCTCCAGCTCACAGCCCCGGCCGCGCAGCTGTTCCAATGCGCGGGGCACGTCGGGGTCGTTCTTGAAGCCGTAGTGGATCACCACCTGCCAGCAGTCGTGGCCCAGCGATTCCACCTGCAGGCGCTTGTCCAGCCCGATCCACGGGGTTTCATGGTTGTGCACGGTGACGAACAGGTTCTGCTGGTGCAGCACCTTGTTGTGCTTGAGGTTGTGCAGGAGGGCGTTGGGTACGGCCCCGGTCTCGGCCGTGAGGAACACGGCCGTGCCGTCCACCCGCGTGGGCGGGCTGATGAACACGGACTCCAGGAAGACCTTGAGGTCGATGGCATCGGCGCGCAGCTTGTCGTTGAGCAGCCGGCGGCCTTCCTTCCAGGTCATCATGAGCGAGAACACGATGCCGCCGATCATCAGCGGGAACCAGCCGCCCTGGAACAGCTTGAGCAGGTTGGACGTGAAGAACGCCAGGTCCACCACGAAGAAACAGCCCGTGGCCGCGATGCACAGCGCCAGCGGGTAGCCCCAGCCATAGCGGATCACGAAGAACGTGAGCGTGGTGGTGATGAGCATGTCCAGCGTGACGGCGATGCCGTAGGCCGCCGCAAGGTTGCTGGACGAGCGGAACATCACCACGGCCAGCACGATGGCCACGAACAGCCCCCAGTTCACCAGCGGCATGTAGATCTGGCCCGTGTCCCGCACGCTGGTGTGCTGGATGTTCAGGCGCGGCAGGTAGCCCAGCTGGATGACCTGCTTGGTCACGCTGAACGCCCCGGTGATGAGGGCCTGCGACGCAATCACCGTGGCCATGGTGGCCAGCACCACCAGCGGGATCAGCGCCCAGTCGGGCGCCATCATGTAGAAGGGGTTCTTCACGGCCTCGGGCTCGGCCAGCAGCAACGCGCCCTGACCGAAATAGTTGAGCGTGAGCGACGGCATGGCCACGCCGAACCAGGCCAGGCGGATGGGCCGCTTGCCGAAGTGCCCCAGGTCGGCATAGAGCGCCTCGGCCCCGGTCACGCACAGCACGACGGCGCCCAGGATGATGAAACTGATGCCGGGGTTGGCCCACATGAAGCCCAGCGCGTGGTGCGGGCTCAGCGCCCACAGGATCTCCGGATGGCCCACGATGTGGGAGATGCCCAGCGACGCGATGCTGATAAACCACACGAGGGTGATCGGGCCGAAAAACCGGCCGATGCCGCCTGTTCCGCGCTTTTGCACGGCAAAGAGGCAAAACAGCACCACCAGGGTGATGGGAATCACGTACTGCTTGAAGTGGGGCGACACCACCTCCAGCCCCTCGACGGCCGACAGCACGGAAATGGCCGGGGTGATGACCCCGTCGCCGTAGAAGAGCGATGTCCCGAAGATGCCCACCGCCAGCAGCAGGCCGCGCAGGCGGGGCTTGTCTTTCACGGCCTGCGAGGCCAGGGCCAGCATGGCGATCAGCCCGCCCTCGCCATGGTTGTCGGCGCGCAGCACCAGCACCACGTACTTGAGCGAAACGATGACCGTCAGCGTCCAGAAGAAGATGGACAGGATGCCGTAGACGTTGCCCTGCGTGAAAGGCACATGGCCTGATCCGAAGACTTCCTTGACGGCATACAGCACGCTGGTGCCGATGTCGCCGTAAACCACACCGATGGCGCCCAGCGTGAGCGCTGCGAGCGATGACTTGGAGCTTTGCACTGACCACCCCCGCGGCCGTGCCTGGCAGGGTTCCGTTACTGTTTGAGACCGCTATTTTGCGCCTGCCCCCGGTCAAGCGTCTGGAGGCAAAACCCCATGTTGCAACGCAACAACTCGCCCTTGGCAACCCGCCACGGGCATGGCATGCGCGCCCGTCGCACGGCTGGCGGCTCTCCCCGGAGAGAGGAGACGCGCCGCCCCGCGGGCCACTCCAGGGGGCGGCCACGCCCTGTTCACACTAGGTTGACCAAGCAAAAATCATGTGAACAGGCCCGAACCTGCGACTTAGTCGTACACCTCGGCGTCGGGATTGGTGGCTTCCAGCTCGTAGCTGGCGGCCAGCATGGCCAGCCGCGCCACCACGCCGTACATGTAGAAGCGGTTGGGGGCGCTCACGCCCGGGCGCACGCCGGGCTGGGGCATGTGGGTGCTGTGCTCAAAGGCCAGCGGCACGAAGCTGGCGCCCGGCGCATTGAGGTTCTCGTCCACGCCGCGCTCGGCATGCATGCGGTAGAAGCCGCCCACCACGTAGCGGTCCATCATGTAGACCACGGGCTCGGCCACGGCCTCGTGCACGCGCTCCTGGGTCAGCACGCCTTCCTGGATGATCAGGTCGTGCACCGGCTGGCCGTCCTTGATGACGGACATCTTGTTCTTGGTCTTGCGGTTGACGGCGTCCAGCTCCTTGGCGTCGCGCACCGTCATGATGCCCATGCCGTAGGTGCCATTGTTGGCCTTGACGATCACGAACGGCTTTTCGTTGATGCCGTATTCCTTGTACTTGCGGCGCACCTTGGTCAGCTGCGCATCCACGGCGGCCTGCAGCTTGTCCAGCCCCTGATCCTCGGCAAAGTCCACCCCGTCGACCTGGCTGTACAGGGGGTTGATGAGCCAGGGGTCGATGCCCAGCATCTTGCCGAAGCGTTTGGCCACTTCCTCATAGTTCTTGAAGTGCGTGCTCTTGCGGCGCACGCTCCAGCCCGCGTGCAGCGGGGGCAGCAGGTACTGCTCGTGGATGTCCTCCAGGATGCCAGGCGCGCCGGCGGAGAGGTCGTTGTTGAGCAGGATGGTGCAGGGGTCGAAATCCTTGAGCCCCAGGCGCCGCTTGGTGCGCACCACGGGCTCCAGCGTCACGGTGTCGCCGTTGGGCAGCTCGATCAGCGTGGGCTTCTTGATCTCGGGGCTGATGGAGCCCACGCGCACGTTCAGCCCGGCCATGTTGAAGATGCGCTGCAGCTGCACCACGTTGGCCAGGTAGAAGGTGTTGCGCGTGTGGTTCTCGGGGATGATCAGCAGGTTGCGCGCCTCGGGGCAGATCTTCTCGATGGCAGCCATGGCGGCCTGCACGGCCAGGGGCAGCATCTCCTTGGTCAGGTTGTTCCAGCCGCCGGGGAAGAGGTTGGTGTCCACGGGGGCCAGCTTGAAGCCCGCGTTGCGGATGTCCACCGAGGTGTAGAACGGGGGCGTGTGCTCCATCCATTCCAGCCGGAACCAGCGCTCGATGGCGGGCATGGAATCCAGAATGCGCTGTTCAAGCTCGTTGATCGGGCCGGTGAGGGCCGTGATGAGATGCGGAACCATAAAAGCCCTCAGGGGACACAGTGGAAAGCGATTGTAGGGAACAAGAATGTCGGGAGATGGGGGCTACTGCCGGGTTCGCAATGGCGCCGGCGCCACAAAGCCCGGATCCCAATGCCGGAACCGTTGCCCTGGATCGGCCAGGCCTTACCGCCGCCAGAACGCGGGGGTCAGAACCGCCAGGAAGCTCAAAATTTCGAGCCGCCCCAGCAGCATGGCCAGCGTGCACACCCACACCTGGAAGTCCGTCAGCACGGCAAAGTTGGACGCCGGCCCCACACTGCCCAGCCCCGGCCCGGCACAGTTCACGCTGGCCAGCACGGCAGAAAACGCCGTCACGGGGTCCAGATCGGTCAGCAGCAGCACCATGGAGAGGCCGATCACCGTGCCGCCGTACACCAGCATGAACGCCAGCACCGAGAAGATCACACGGTTGTCCACCACGCTGCTGCCCAGCCGCACGGGCTGCACCGCGCGCGGGTGCACCAGCCGCGTCATCTCGCGCCGGGCCTGCTTGACGAGGATGAGCATGCGCACCATCTTGATGCCGCAACCCGTGGAACCCGCACTGGTGGCCACGCCCGACAGCAGCAGCATCAGCACGGGCGCAAACACCGGCCAGCTCAAGTAGTCCACCGTGGCATAGCCCGTGGTGGTGGCCAGCGACACGGTGTTGAACATGCCGTGGCGCAGCGCCTGCAGGGGTTCGTACACGCCCTTGGCCCACAGCAGCAGCGACACCACCAGCCCGCCGCCGATGAGTGTGCCCAGCGTGGCGCGCAGCTCCGGGTCGCGCCAGAAGCCCCGCCAGTCGCCCTTGCGCAGCGCCACGAAGTACAGCGCAAAGTTGCAGCTGGCCACCAGCATGAAGACCACCGCAATGGCTTCGAGCAGCGGCGACTGGAAGTGCCCGAAGCTCGCATCATGGGACGACAGGCCGCCCAGGCTCACCGTGGTGAACATGTGCATGACGGCATCGAGCGGCGCCATGCCGCCCGCCCAGTAGGCCAGCGCGCAGGCCACCGAGAACAGCGCATACACGCCCCACAGCCCCTTGGCCGTGCCGGTCATGCGGGGGGTGAGCTTGGCGTCCTTCACCGGTCCGGCGGCCTCGGCCCGGAAGAGCTGGCTGCCGCCCACGCCCAGCAGCGGCAGCACGGCCACCGCCAGGATGAGAATGCCCATGCCGCCCAGCCATTGCAAAAAGGTGCGCCAGATGTTGATGGAGACCGGCAGCGTGTCCAGCCCGGTCATCACTGTCGCCCCCGTGGTGGTCAGGCCCGAAACGGCCTCGAAGTACGCGTGGGTGAACGACATCGGCCGGCCGGCGTAATGCCCTCCCAGCATCAGCGGCGCGGCCGCAAACAGGGGCAGCAGCAGCCATACCAGCGACACCAGCATCACCCCGTGGCGCGGCTGCAGCTCGCGCCGGAAGACGCGAAAGCTCCACCACAGCCAGCCCCCGGCAAAGGCCGTGGCCGCCATGCACTGCGGGTACACGAACCACAGGCCGTCCTGCGTCCACCACGACACGGCCAGGGGCAGCGCCAGGGACGACGCGAAGATCATCACCAGGATGCCCAGCACGCGCAGGACGGGGAACATATCGGTCATGGTGTGCGCCTGGCCTCCCACCCACCACGCACCACCCGCTGCACCGCATCCACCGCATGCAGCGCCTGAAACTGGCGCGGCCAAGACGAGGGCAGCCGCGCAAGGGCCGCCCCGCCGCGCTGGCTGCGTCTCCCCGCCCGCATTGCGCAGCAATGCGAGAGCGGGGGCTGAGGGCCGCGGCTCCGAGCCTGCCTGCGCAGGCTTGGACGGCCCCGAAGGGCTGATGCCTCTGGCAATTGCACGGAGGCGCGAAGCGACTCAGGGGGGTGCATTAAAAGAACGTGGCGCTCACGCGGAAGAGCTTTTCCACCTCGCGCACCAGGCGCTTGTGCGGCAGGAAGAAGACCACGTGGTCGTTGCGCTCCAGCACGGTGGAGCTGCGGGGAATGATCACCTGCGGCGCGGGCAGGCCCGCCGCCTGGGCGGCTTCATGCCCTTCGCCCGCTTCACCGATTTCACTCACGGCCTGGGCCCCATCGGGCAGGCCGCGCACGATGAGCCCCATGTGCACATCGCGCGGCAGGGCCAGTTCGCTGACCTTGCGGCCCACCACGCGCGAGGTCTTGCGGTCGCCGCGCACCACGATCTCCAGCGCCTCGGCCACGCCCCGGCGCAGGCTGTGCACGGCCTGCACGTCGCCCTGGCGCACAAAGGCCAGCAGTTCGCCCAGCATGGCCTGCGCCGGCGACAGCGCAATGTCGATCTGCGTGCCGTGCATCAAATCAGCGTAGCTGCGGCGGTTGATCAGGGCCAGCACCCGGCTTGCGCCCATGCGCTTGGCCAGCAGGCAGGACATGATGTTGTCCTCGTCGTCGTCGGTGAGCGCGAGGAACAGGTCCACCTCTTCCACGCCCTCATCGCCCAGCAGGTCCTCGTCGGTGGTGTCGCCCTGCAGCACCAGCACGTCCGGCGGCAGCACCGAGGCCAGCTCCACGCAGCGCTGCGGGTCGGACTCGATCACCTTGAGGTGGAACCGCCCCTGCTGCTGGCCCAGTTGCTGCGCCAGGCGCAGCCCCACGCGCCCGCCCCCGGCCACCATGATGCGGCGCACGGGCGCGGCGGGCGCCGCATCGCGCCGGTGCAAGGCCGACAGCACATGCGCGATGTGCTCCTGCGCCGCCAGCACGAACACCTCGTCGCCGGGCTCGATGCGCGTTTCGCCCGCGCAGGCCACAAAGCGGTCGGGTTCGTCCGGAAAGCGGCGGTAGATGGCCACCAGCCGCACCGGAACGTCGGGCGCGCTGGCCCGCAGCGCGGCAATGGTGTCGCCCACCATCGGGGCACCCAGCCGGGCGCGCACCGACACCAGGCAGGCGCGCCCGCCCGCAAACTCGCGCACCTGCATGGCCTCGGGGTAGTCGATGAGCTTGCCGATGTAGCGCGTGAGCGATTCTTCGGGGCAAATGATGCGGTCCACCGCAAAGCCCTCAGCGCTCAGCAGGCGCTCGTCGCCCTCCAGCCCCGTGGAGCGCACCCGCGCAATGCGGGTGGGAATGTTGAACAGCAGCTGCGCGATCTTGCAGCACACCAGGTTCGTCTCATCCTGCGCGGCGCAGGCGATCAGCAGGTCGGTGTCCTGCGCGCCGGCCTCGGCCAGCACGGCGGGCTCGATGCCGTTGCCCACCACGCCGCGCAGGTCAAAGCGCGATTCCAGGTCGCGCAGGCGCTCGGCGTCGGTGTCGATGACGGTGATGTCGTTGCGCTCGGACACCAGGCTGTCGGCCACCGTCTCCCCCACGCGGCCCGCCCCGAGGATGATGATTTTCATGGGCTACACGGCTTGAGACTGTTTTGGGCTGCAGCGCTTTCCAGACAAGCGCAAGCAGCTATCAAAACATGAGCAACCTCAGCCGCGCACTTCACCGTCGCCCAGCACCACGTACTTAAGGGAGGTGAGGCCCTCGATGCCCACGGGCCCGCGGGCATGGAACTTGTCGGTGCTGATGCCGATTTCCGCGCCCAGCCCGTACTCGAAGCCGTCGGCAAAGCGCGTGCTGGCATTCACCATCACGCTGGCCGAATCCACCTCGCGCAGGAACTGCTGGGCGTGCATGTGGTCGCGCGTCAGGATGGCGTCGGTGTGGTGGCTGGAATAGCGGTTGATGTGGGCGATGGCTTCGTCCACGCCGGCCACGACCTTGATGCTGATGATGGGCGCGAGGTATTCCTCGCTCCAGTCCTGCTCGGTGGCGGGTACCAGCTTGGCGCCGGGCACCGGCTGCAGCAGGGCCAGCGACTCAGGGCAGCCGCGCATTTCCACGCCCTTGGCGGCGAACACGGCGCCGATCTTCGACAAAAAGTCCGCCGCCACGCCGCGCGCCACCAGCAGGCCTTCGCTCGCGTTGCAGGGGCTGTACTTGTTGGTCTTGGCGTTGTCGGCCACCTTCACCGCCATGGCGATGTCGCAGGGGTCGTCCACATAGGTGTGGCAGTTGCCGTCCAGGTGCTTTATCACGGGCACCTTGGCATCGCGGCTGATGCGCTCGATCAGGCCCTTGCCGCCGCGCGGAATGATCACGTCCACAAACTGCGGCATCGTGATGAGCTGGCCCACGGCCTCGCGGTCGGTGGTCTGCACCAGCTGCACCGCGTCCTGCGGCAGGCCGGCCTCGGCCAGGGCCTGCTGCACCAGCTTGGCCAGCGCCTTGTTGGAATCAATGGCCTCGGAGCCGCCGCGCAGGATGCAGGCGTTGCCGCTCTTGATCGACAGCGACGCGGCCTCGATGGTCACGTTGGGGCGGCTTTCGTAGATCATGCCGAACACGCCGATCGGCACGCGCATCTGCCCCACGCGGATGCCACTGGGCTGCTGCTTCATGCCCAAGATCTCGCCAATGATGTCGGGCATGGCGGCCAGTTGCTCGCAGCCTTCGGCGCAGGTTTCCAGCACCTTGGGGCTGAGCTTGAGGCGGTCCACCAGGGGCTCGGCCAAGCCGGCGGCGCGGGCGCGTTCCAGGTCGCGGGCGTTGTCCACCTGCAGCGCCACGGTCTGCTCGCGCAGCAGCCGGGCCAGCGCCTTGAGCGCTTTGTTTTTGATAGCTGCCGGCGCTTTGGCCATCAGCGCAGAGGCCGTTTTGGCCTGCAGGCCAAGGGTTTGCGTGGTTTCGGCGACGTTGAGGGCGTTCATCCGGCGATTTTGCCGCACTTGGCCTTACCCTTGCAGTTTTGCCCGTCCCCCGCCTCTCCCTGAGCCCTTGCCCATGACCGACACCGCATCCGCCCAGCTCGCCGCCCTCGCCCAGGCACTGCAGGGCTTTGAACGCGGCGAGCACACCGCCGCCGCCCTGAGCACCCTGGCCCGCCAGCAGACCGCCCTGCTCGCCGCCCTGCCCCCGCGCTACGGCGAGGTGCTGCTGAACCTGCTGGACCGCCTGGAATCGAGCGCGCTGTTCTCGGAAGAAAGCTGCTCGTTCAGCCAGAAGGATCTGGTGGCGAATCTGGGGATGTGGGTGGAGAAGGCGCGGGGGCGCTAGCCGAAGGCTGATCTGCCTTCGGCGAGAAGGCTGCGATGGCGCGTTCAGTCCGGCAACGCGGCGAGCTTGCGGGCCCGACCGATGTCCAACTCATAGCGGCCTTCGTACATGCGAGTGCCAGTGACCGCCTTGCTCACGCTCCCGTAAAAGATCGTGGTTATCTGCCCGTTGAAATATTGCACGAGCATCAGCTCATCCGCCTTCTGCAACGTGCTCGCCGAAATAGACACAAAGCCAGACACTTGCGCTGTCGTTTTGACGCTGATTTTTTTGCCTTCGGGCGTCTCCACATCAAAGCCAGGTTGATTGGTCAGATCTGCCAGGGTGCCTCGCACCGCCAACGCGCAATAAAGCTCGCCCAGTCGCCCCATCAGATGCGGGATAGCCGTGGGCTTGACCCCAAACTCCTCAATCTCGGAGCGCACCAGTTCCAGATATCTCTCATACAGCATCTGGTTTTTGCTCAGGGCAGCACCCTGTGGACGGGCGTGGATCAGCAGCGTCTTGTTGGCCGGATCTATTTCGTAGCGAACAACATCGTGGGGATAGTCGTCAAACGTCAGTGAGCAGGGCGGTGCCTTCAGCAGACTCGAAAGCACACCCGCGTCAGCCCTTCGCCCTGCGACTGCCCCACCCCCCTGAAGCCGTGCCTCGACAGAAAAATCGCCTTCTGACGCAAATAGCGAGAAGTACTCAGAGCCCCCCATCACACCCTCCTTCAAACTCACCGCGCCGCCTGCGTCAACCGGCACACCTGCAGCGCCAGCCTTTGCAGCGCCTGCCATCCATCCGTCGGCCAGTCGGGCTGCTTGAGGCCCTTGACGATGCCGTCCACGACGTGCGCGGATTGCAGCAGGCGGGCCAGCGCGGCGTCGCTGGCCTTGGGCAGGATGCGCTCGTACAGCTTTTCCTTGGCGCCCCAGATACGGTTCTCGCGCAGGGCCATGGGCAGCGGGCGGCCGGCGTTCATGGCGTCTTTCACGCGCTTGAGGGCGCGGATGTCTTCGGCCAGCGCCCAGTGCACCAGCACCTCGGCCTCGCCTTCGGCCTGCAGGCCGTCGAGCATGCGCTGCACGCGCGCCACCTGGCCCGACAGCACGGATTCGGAGAGCTTGAAGACGTCGTAGCGGGCCACGTTGAGCACGGCGGCCTCGACCTGGGCCTGGGTCAGCTCGCCCGCCGGGTGCAGCAGCGCCAGTTTCTGGATTTCCTGGTGGGCGGCCAGCAGGTTGCCTTCCACGCGGTCGGCAAAGAACTGCAGCGTGCGCTGGCCTTCCTCGCCCGCCACCACGCGCTGGCCTTGGGCGGCCAGACGCTGGGCGATCCACTGGGGCAGCTGGGCGCGTTCGATGGGGTCGATCTGGATGGAGACGCCAGCGCCCTCCAGCGCGGCAAACCAGGCGCCGGTGCGGGTGGCCTTGTCCAGCCGCGGCAGCATCACGAGCGTGAGCGTGCTGTCGTTGCCGCGGGCCGAGTCGGCCACCTGCTGCAGGGCCACGCTGCCGTCCTTGCCGGGCTTGCCCGAGGGGATGCGGATCTCCACGATCTGCTTGTCGGCAAACAGGCTCAAGCTGCCGCCCGCCGCCAGCACGGCGCTCCAGTCGAAGTGAGCGCCCGCCACGGTGTAGCTGCTGCGCTCGGTGTAGCCCTGGGCGCGGGCGGTGGCGCGGATGGCGTCAGCCGCCTCCTGCTGCAAGAGCGGCTCGTCGCCGTGCAGCACGTAAAGCGGCGCCAGGCCCCGTTGAAGATGCTGGGAGAGTTGGGCCAGGGCGACTTGCATGCGGCAAAGTTTATCGCCTTGCCCTGGCGCTCTCGTCGCGCGGGCCGGGCACTGTGCAGAGTGCCAGCGCGGGAGCACACTTTGCGCAGTGCACGCGCGTGTTTGCGCAGCTGTCTGACTTTGCATTGCCGCGCAGCACGCAGACAATGCCGCACCGGCTGCGGCCGGCCTGCCCGGCCATTCGCCGACTGCCCACCTGCTTATTCCCCGCCCCACACGGCAACAAGGCCCGCACCATGACGCCCTCCTCTGCCTCCGCCACCGCCCCGCGCCCCCTGAGCCTGATCGGCGCACCGACGGACGTCGGCGCCGGCGCCCGCGGCGCGTCCATGGGCCCCGAGGCGCTGCGGGTGGCGGGACTGCAGCCCGCGCTG